>NZ_BAABJP010000010.1:0-155337 GCF_039543365.1 Actinospineispora eucalypti | reverse complement strand
CGGCGCAACCAGCCCACCCGGCGCAACCAGCCCACCCGGCGCAACCAGCCCACCCGGCGCAACCAGCCCACCCGGCGCAACCAGCCCACCCGGCGCAACCAGCCCACCCAACGCAACCAGCCCACCCAACGCAACCAGCCCACCCAACGCATCCAGCCCACTCGACGCATCCGATCGGCCCAGTACCTCCACTCAGCCCAGTGCCTCCGCGCGCCCCAGCACCTCCGCACAGCCCAGTGCCTCCGCGCGCCCCAGCACCTCCGCACAGCCCAGCACCTCCGCGCGCCCCAGTGCATCGGCGCGCCCCAGTGCGTCGGCGCGGCCCGGTGCGTCGGCGCGGCCGGGCAAGCCCCACCATCGGTCGGGAGACGACGACGACATGTTCGGCGGCGCGCTGGACGACCCGCTCGCCAACGACGACGACGGGGACTCCGGCGAGGACCGAGACGACAGCAAGCACCGGAACCGCGACGGCGAGGGCGAGGGCGAGGGCGAGGACCGCGACGGCGAGGGCGACCGCAAGGCCGAGCCGACCGCCCGCCACGCCGTGGTGCGCCGCGCCCCCGCCCCGGACGCCGAACCGGTGGGCGCCGCCGCCGATCGCGCCGGAGTGCTCGTGGAGTGCGCCACGCCGAACAACTGGGTACGCATCGGCCCCGACCAGTACCTGCCCGCGAACGCGGTTCGCATCAGCACCGAGGCCGACCTCCGGCCCTGCTGACCCCGGTCAAGATCTACATCTCCTCGGTTGCTCTCTCTCGACCCAAGAGGTGCGTGGGCGTGGTGCATGGTCCAGACGGCTTGGACGGCGCGACCTGGGTGGTCGGCGGCGGCCCGGGTGCCGCCCGTTGCGTTGCGCCCCGCTTCCGGGCCTCGGCTACGGACCGTGGTCAGACGGTGGGCGGCCAGGACGGGTGGCTTGGCCGAGCGCTGGCTCAGTCCGGTAAACGCCCATGATCGAGCGGATTGAGCCAGCACTCGGTGAGCGACGCTGCTCGGGAAGCGGTTCCGGCAATCACGGTACGTAGTGAAGCAGTGCGCCGGGTGCCCAGGACAACGCAAGGGGCCGCGCTGAGCGACGGGAGACCGCCCGGCCGCGCCGTCCAAGCCGTCTTGAACCGGCCTCCCGGCGCCGCCTTCCCGGGAAGCCCCCGGCGAGTCGGGACGAGCCAGAAGGCGGAGGGGTAACAACCGGGGCGGGGTTGCGTTGTGCGGCGGCACGAAGCTGTGCGTCCGAACAGGCGAGAGGGCCGTTCGGCGCCGTTCGACGGTTTTAGCCTTCGCTCACCTGCCGGTCGGGCAGGCATCCGACGACCTGGAGACCGTCTATGAGCGCGATGCAAACGTCCGCGCCCCGTGGGCCGGGGCGGACGAAGGCAGCTTCCCTGCCGAAGTTCGGCCGGGGGCTGCGCCGAGCACCCGGTGTTGCCGCACGGCCGTTGCAGCAGGCCGGCGAGATGTTCGACCTCTTCCTCGAGGTCGCGAAGAGCGCCATCACCAAACCGGTCGGGTACTGGGGTGACGTGCGTGAGCAGATGTTCGAGACGCTCAAGCTCTGCTGGCTGCCCATGATCGTCTCGTGTACCGCGTTCGGCATGGGCGCACCCGGCCTGCAGGGCAGGCAACATCTTCCTGCTGTTCGGCATTCCCGAGCGGCTGGGCTCGTTCTTCCTGATGGCCAGCGTGCGCGAGTTCGCCCCGTGGATCAACGCCATGGTCGTCGCCGGCGTCATGGGCACCGCCATCACCGCCGACCTCGGCGCCCGGCGCATCCGCGAGGAGTTCGACGCCATGGAGGTCCTCGGCGTCGACCCGGTCCGCACCATCATCCTGCCCCGCGTCATCGCCCTGACCATCATGACCGGGCTGATGGATGTGGTGGCGCTGTGCTTCGGCGTGTTCGGCGGCCTGATCGCCGCCTGGGAGCTGAATGCCAACCCGAGCGCGTACTTCGCCAACTTCTGGAACAACGCGACCACCACCGACATGTGGTGCAGCGTGGTCAAAACCTCCCTGTTCGGTCTGATCATCGGGATTGTGTGCTGCTACAAGGGCTACCGGGCCGAGGGTGGTCCGATCGGTGTGGGCCGGGCGGTGAACCAGGCGGTGGTGATCGCGTTCGCCGGGATCTGGATGTTCAACTTCGCGTTCACCACGTTGATGTTGGGGCTCAACCCCGACATGCAGGTCTACCGGTAACCGGGAGGAGGAGCCGAAATGACCATCACCGACACCCGCGAAAGCGGAGTGAAGAACGTGCTGGGCTCGGTCGGCGAGATCGCCCGGTTCGCCGGGACGGTGCTCCGGTCGATACCCGATGTGCGCAAGTACGGCAGTGAGGTGCTGCACCAGGCCGGGATCCTGATCCTGTCCAGCGGCCTGATCATCTGGGTGATGCAGGCGGTCATCGGGTACCAGTGCGGACTCGAGGCGGCGTACACCCTCAAGCAGATCGGCGCCCCGATCTACTCGGGGGTGTTCAACGCCTGGTGCGGAATCCGGGAGATGGCCCCCTACATGTGGGGTTACATCTTCGCCGCGAAGGTCGGCTGCGGCCTGGTGGCCGAGCTGGGCTCGATGCGGATCGCCGACGAGATCGACGCCATGGAGGCGATGGGGGTCAAGTCCCGCAGCTACCTGTTGGCCAGCCGCGTGCTGGCGGTGTGGATCGCCATGCCGTTCCTGTACACCGTGGGCCTGGGAGTCATGTACGTCTCCGAGTACCTGATCACCGTGGTCAACCTCGGTGGGGTCTCGTCGGGTGGTTACCTGTACATCTTCTGGCTGTTCCAGAACCCGGCCGACTTCCTCTACTCCATGATCAAAATCATGACCATGGGCACGGTCATCACCTTCGTGAGCTGCTACTACGGCTTCACCGCACGCGGCGGGTCCGTCGGGGTGGGGCGGAACACCGCGAAGTCGATGATGCTGAACATGGTCCTGATCCACATCATCGGCGTGCTCGGCACCCAGCTGTTCTGGGGCCTTTCGCCGAACGCACCGATCGCCAACTGACCGGTCGGGGGACGTCCCGCCGGCCGGGCCACACGCCTCGGCCGGCGGGGCGCGGCGATCAAGTAGGTTGATTGCGTGGTCACGGTGGGGGAATGGGTTCAGGGGGCACGGCCCCGCACGCTGCCGAACGCGGTCGCCCCGGTGCTGGCCGGCACCGGCGCGGCGATCGGCGCGGGTGGGTTCCAGCCGGTGGGAGCGGTGCTGGCGCTGGTGGTCGCGCTCGGGATGATCATCGGCGTCAACTACTCGAACGACTACTCCGACGGGGTCAGGGGCACCGACGACAACCGGGTCGGACCGCTCCGGTTGGTCGGTTCCGGCACTGCCGAGCCGGCGACCGTGCGCACGGCGGCGTTCGTCTCGTTCGGCATCGCCTGCCTGGCCGGCCTGGTGCTGGTGGCGCTGACCGGGCACTGGTGGCTGATCGCGCTCGGCGCGGCCTGCGTGCTGGGCGCCTGGTTCTACACCGGCGGCTCCCGGCCGTACGGCTACCGGGGTCTCGGCGAGGTCGCGGTGTTCGTGTTCTTCGGGCCGGTCGCGGTGCTGGGCACCGTGTACGTACAGAGCGGTCCGCCCGGCGCGCCGGCGGTTCTGGCCGCGGTCGGCGTCGGCATGCTGTCCTGCTCGGTGCTGGTGGCCAACAACCTGCGGGACATCCCCACCGACACCCAGTCCGGCAAGCGCACCCTGGCGGTGGCGCTCGGCGACCGCCGCACCCGCCTGCTCTACGCCACGCTGGTGGCGATCCCGTTCCTGTTCTCGCTGCTCGCCGGGGTGTTGTTCAGCCCGTGGCTGCTGCTGGGCCTGCTGGCCGCGCCGCTCGCGGTGGTTCCGGTGCGTACGGTGCTGGGCGGTGCGACCGGGCCGAAGCTAATCCCGGTGCTCGGCGCGTCCGGAATAGTCATGCTGGCCTGGGCCATCGGCACCGGCGTCGGCCTCGCCCTGAGCTGAAGGCCCGGCCGACGGCTCGGTCGGTGGGAGCGCGTCCACGGCCTCACCGCGCAGCTGCGCGCGCAACCGGGCCCGCTGCTCGCCGCGCCGCCGCCCGGACCAGGCCAACGCGGCGTCCAGATCCGCGCGCGGGCCGCCGAGCAGCAGCATGGACAACGGCACCGAGGCGACCAGCCCGACCAGCAGGGCCACCAGGAATGGCACGCCCAACCAGGTCAGCGGCGCGGTGACCAGCGCTACCAGGGCTACCCTGGCCAGGCCGTAGCGGGCGACTGCCGCACCCAGCGGGCGCGGGGTGGCTTCCGGACTCACGACAGCGAGGGTACTGACTCGTGCCGGCCGTGCCGACACTGACACGATCGGTCACTTCGCTGAGATCACGTGGGTGATGTTCACCCGAAGGCGCCGTCGCGCCGGCCGTCTCTGGGTTAGCCTCGTAACAGGAGGTGGTCACCGTGTTGTTGGTCATTGCCTTGGTCGCGGTATCGATGGCCGGAATGATCGTCTGGTACACCATGCTTAGGCAGTCCGGTGCGCCGACCGCCCAGGCTCCCGCGCCACGCCGGGCCGTCGCGCCCGACGATGACCCGGAGTTTCTGCGCCAGCTGGATCAGCGCCTGCGTCACCAGGGGGACGACCCGCCCCGTTAGCGGTGATCCGTAGCTCTGCGTGGCTGCCGTCGATGCCTCCCCGGTGAGGCTCGGCGGCAGCCTCATATCTTCCTCAACGCCAGCTCAAGCCTTCCTTAAACCACCGAAGCCACCGGCCATCCGGGCTTACTCTCAGCGGACCGCACCACCCGCTCGTGTCGCCCGACCAGCTCTTCCGGGCGTACGACGGCCGACGTTCGCCGGCTCGGAAGGGGGGAGCCGGCGGATGTCGGCTCCGAAGATCGGTCACCGAGTGGGTGCGCGGCCCGGGATCAGGTCTCGTCCGGGCTGGGGAACGCCTCGGCGACGGTCGCGGCCAGTTCCAGCAGCGCGGCGCGGGTCGGCCGGGAGAGCCGGTTCAGGTCCAGCTCCGCCCCCTCCTCCAGGTGGCTGTCGTAGGGAATGCGCAGCACGGCCCGGCAACGCTTGGCGAAGTGCTCCGCCACCTGGTCCAGGTCCACCTGCCCGGACGAACGCCGGACCGAGTTGATCACAGCGACCGAGTTCGCCACCAGCTCGCCGTGCCCGTGCGCGTCCAGCCAGTCCATGGTGGCGGACGCGCTGCGCGCCCCGTCGATGGACCCGGACGACACGATCACCAGCGCGTCCGCCAGCCCCAGCACGCCGTACATGGCCGAGTGCATCAGGCCGGTGCCGCAGTCGGTCAGCACGATGTTGTAGAAGTGCTCGAGCAGCGTCACGGTGCGCCGGTAGTCGGCCTCGCTGAACGCCTCCGACACCGCCGGGTCCTGCTCGCTGGCCAGCACCTCCAGCCGGGACGGCCCCTGCGAGGTGTACGCCCGCACGTCCGAGTACCGGCGGATACGCTGACCGTCCCGCAACAGGTGCCGCACGGTCGCACTGGTCTCCAGCGGGATCTTCTGGCTGAGCGTGCCCCGGTCCGGGTTCGCGTCCACCGCGATCACCCGGTCGCCGCGCAGGGAGGCGAAGGTGGCGCCCAGCGTGGCGGTCACGGTGGTCTTGCCGACGCCGCCCTTGAGGCTCAGCATGGCGATCTTGTAGCAGCCGTGCAGCGGCTGGTTGACCCGCACGGTGAGCTGCCGTTCCCGCACGTCGGCGGGGCTTTCGCCGAGGTTCAGCCAGCCGTTGGTGAGCTGGTAGAGCACCCGCCGCCAACCGGACCTCGGCGGGCGCCGGCCCTTGGCGAACTTGGCGATCTCGGTGCCGATGCCGCCCAGCCGGGCCCGTTGCGCCCGCTCGGCGGCCAGCGCGCCCGGTTCCACCCAGCGCGACGGGGCCTTGGTCAGCGGGCCGGTCGGCGGCGCGGTCAGGCTGGCCGTCGGTACCGGAACGGTCTTCAACGGGTCGTCGGGTGCTTCCGCGTCCTCGTCGGCCGCTTCCGCGTCGTCCGGCTCCTGGTCCGACTCGGGCTCGGTGGTTTCCGAGGTGGACTCGGCCTCGACGACCTCGTCCTGGTCCGTATGGTCGCCGCCGTCGTTCCGCCCGTTGGTCGGCTCGGGTGCCTGGTCCGACCCGTCGGCGTCCTCGGTGTCGGGCCTGGCGTTGCGCCCCCAGCGTCCCTGAGCGAGATAACCCACTGTCCCCGGCGGGTAGTCACGCTGCCCCTGCTCCACGGCTCTCCTCACACCGCATGTCCCCGAGTGCAGGACAGTAGTCGGGCCGGCCGTGCCGCGCGAGTCACGCGCCGTACTCGATTGTGTGCGCAACGTTTTCACCGCGACCGGCGCGACGTGCGTTTTCCTTGATCTAGTGCCGTGGAAATGAGGTCCCTTGCCCGGATTCGGTGATCCAGGCGGATGCCTCGCAAGGCGGAGGAGGAGCGCGTAGCGGAGCTACGTGCGACGACGACAACGCCGCGAGGCGCCGGCTGGGCGCCGAAGGCGGGTGAGACGACCTTGTTTCCGCGGCACTACAAGCCCGCGTAGGAGTGCAGGCCGGCGGTGACCAGGTTCACGAAGAAGAGGTTGAACAGGATCGCGGCGAAGCCGACGACGTTGATCCAGGCCGCTCCCCCGGTGCGCCAACCGGCGGTGGAGCGGGCGTGCAGGTAACAGGCGTAGGCCACCCAGACCACCAGGGCGACGGTCTCCTTGGGGTCCCAGCCCCAGAACCGCCCCCACGCCGACTCGGCCCAGATCGCTCCGGCGATGATGGCGAAGGTGTAGAGCGGGAAGGCGAAGACGGTGATCCGGTAGGCCAGCCGGTCCAGCGCGTCCGACGTGGGCAGCAACGCCAGCACCCCGGCGAAGCCGGCTTCGGTCGGGCGCCCAGTTTGGCGCCCGACGGGGACACCGCCGGGGGCCGAGACCCGCTTGCGCAGCAGGAACAGGATGCTGGCGACACCGGTGACCATCAGCAGGCCGGACGAGATGGCGACCGTGGAGACGTGGATGGCCAGCCAGTACGACTGCAGCGCGGGCATCACCGGCGCCGCCTTCACGTACAGCGAGCTACCCGCGAGGAACAGCAGGATCTCCACCGGCAGCAGCACGAACGCGCCGATCACCCGCAGCCCCGGCGAGCGCCGCAGCATGACCAGCCAGGTCACCACCGCCGCCAGGCAGATCGCCGAGATGAACTCGTACATGTTGCCCCAGGGCCAGCGCACCACCGCCAGCCCGCGCAACACCAGCGACGCGGCGTGCACCGCCGCGCCCAGGATGGTCAGCGCGACGGCCATCCGGCCCAGGCGCGCCGGCCACTCGCGGGGGGTGGCCGCGTCCGGCCGGTCGGTGACCGTGGCACCGCCCTCGCCGGCGCCGACCGCGACGGCCTCCTGTGGTTCCCGGACCCGGCTCAGCTTCCGGGTGCCCGCGTACTCCGCCAGGTGCAGCACCATGACCGCCAGGTAGAGCACGACGGCGGTGCGGAAGGCGTAGTCGCTGTACAGGGCGAGCACCACGTTGGTCTGCATCACACAGTGCCTCTCCACGGACCACAACGCATCATCCGACACGCTACGTCCTGCCCGTTGTCACTCAGCGAGTGACCCTTGTGCTGCCTGTCCCCCACTTCCGTGGTCATCAGGGCACCATGGCCGCTTCGGCGCCCTCGAGACGGCCATCCTGCCCTGTTGATCACTGAATGGAGGTTCAGATGATCGCCTGGCCGCTGCTCGGGCAGTGCCCGTTGCCGGGCTGCCGGGGCTTTGGTGCGACTGTTACGTGCTGTAGCCGTTTCTTTGGCGAGTCTGTGGTCGTTCGTTCACGACATCCACGCGAGAGGGGTTTGATCTCGAGGTTCACCCCGCTGAGGTGGATGTCGTCGCGCTGAACCGGCCTGCCACTCGCCGGAGCGCGCCGACCCGTCACGCCGCGTAGCCAAGACCCGTGCCCAACCCCAACGCAACCCGCCGAACCAAAGCCGCGGCAGACCAGCCCGGCCGCTGCCGTCCAAGCCCGTCCTTTAAGCCGGCACCGCGACCGAACCGAGGATTCCCCATGGTCAGCATGACATGAGGGCCGCTCCAGCCCCGGAAACCGGCCACCATGCCATGCTGATCACGAAAGTGCCGGGCGCTCCGGCAGCAGTTCGTCGCGGAGGCGGTGGAACTCCTCGCCGTAGCCGGCCTGGTCGGTGCGCGCCAACCCACCCAGCTCCAGCTCCGTCCGCCCGGAGGCGCCCGGGGTGATCCGCGCCCAGAACCGGCGGCGTTTGATGGTCAGGGAGGTGGCCAGTCCGCCGAGCATCAGCACCGCGAACAGCAGCACCGCCTCCTGCGCCGGGTCGTGGGACACCTGCAGGGACACCCACTGCGCCACGTCGTCGAACCGTACCCGGGTGCCGTCGTCGAGGGTGATCTCCGCGCCCGGGGTCAGGTTCGACCGGGCCACGCGCTTGAGGACGCCGGCGTCCACCTGTCGCTGGTCGATCTCGAAGATCGACTGACCCCGGCCGTCGTCCCGCCCGAGGTCGCCGCGCATCACGTCCACGGCCACCTCGGGGCGGAGCAGCGCGGGGAACACCGAGGTGACCACCTTGCCGCCGGACGAGGTGGGGGCGAACAGCCCGGTCACCGCGATCTGGTTGTTCCGCCACTGCTGGGGGTCGGCGGCGTTCGGCGGGTCGAACTTGGTGGCGCCCTCGGCGAGCAGCGTGGTCGGGTCCACGGTGCGCCACTGGATGACCTGGGTGCGCCGGGTGCCGTCCGGATAGGTGACGGTGAACCGGGGCGCGTAGCCGTTGCCCAGCAGGTAGACCCGGTCCCCGGCCACCCGCAGCGGGTGGTTGACCTCCAGGCCGTAGGGCCGCCAGGGGCCGGTCGGGCCGGCGGTCAGGTCGTCGCCGGCCTGGTAGGCGATGTCCGCGTGGAACGACGTGGCCTGGCCGTCCGGCTGGTAGGTGGCGCGGAAGTCGTCCGCGCGCACGCAGAACGGGCTCAGCGAGGTGCCGTCCACCAGGGTGCCGGCGCGGAACGAGTCGTAGTTCAGGATGCCGGAGTTGCAGAACTGCCCGCCCTGGGTGAGCACGATGACCTGGCCCTCGTACCCGAACAGCTTGCCGGCGGCGAACCCGATCAGCAGCCCGACCAGGGCCAGGTGGAACACCAGGTTGCCGGCCTCACGCAGGTAGCCCTTCTCCGCCGACACGGTGTGCCCCCGGATTTCCAGCCGCCAGCCCTTCAACCGGGCGCGCACGGCCGCCAGCACCTCGTCGGGCGAACCCGCCACCTCGCCGCGCGCGTGGTGCGGCAGCCGGTTCAGGTTGCGCGGCACCGACACCGGGCGGGCCCGGCAGGCCCGCGCGTACTCCAGCCCGCGCGGGGTCAGGCAGCCGATCAGCGAGACGAACAGCAGCAGGTAGATCGCCGCGAACCACGGGCTGGCGAAGACCTCGAAGAACCCCATCCGGTCCAGCCACGGCCCGATGGTCGGGTGCTGGGCCAGGTATTCGTCGGTGCGCGAGGCGTTCAGCGATCGCTGCGGCAGCAACGCCCCCGGCAACGCCGCCACCCCGAGCAACGACAGCAACACCAACGCCGTCCGCATCGAGGTGAGCCCCCGCCACGTGTTCCGCACAAACGCGAAATACGCCCGCGAGTCGGCGTCCTGGGCACCCTGAGTCGGCGTTTCCGGCACATCGGGTGGCGCCGTGTCGGTCTCGGAACGGGTCATCAGATCGGCGGGGTGAAGCCGGCGATGGTCACCTGCAGGCCGGCCACCAACGTCCCCCACAGGCCGCTCACCAACAGCACCCCCACCAGCACCAGCAGCGCGCCGCCGGCGATCTGCACCGCCCTGGTGTGCCGGCGCAACCAGGCCAGCGCGCGCACCGCCCGCGCCGCACCCACCGCGATCAGCACGAACGGCAGGCCCAACCCGGCGCAGTAGGCCAGCACCAGCGCCACCCCGCGCACCGAACCGCCGCCGGTGCCGGCGGCCACCGCGACCACGCCGGCCAGGGTCGGCCCGATGCACGGCACCCAGCCCAGCCCGAACACCGCGCCCAGCAGCGGCGCGCCGAGCAACCCGGCGCGCGGCACCACGTGCAGCCGCCGCTCCCGCGACAGCGCGGGCACCAGGCCGACGAAGGCCAGGCCCATCAGGATGGTGAACACCCCGCCGACCCGCTGCAGCAGCTCCTCGTTGCGGGTCAGCGCGTCGGCCAGCCGCACGACGCCGACCATGATCGCGCCGAACACCACGGTGAACCCGGCGACGAACAACACCGCCGCCCCGGCCACCCGCCAGCGCCCGCCGCGACCCCGGCGGGCCTCGTCCGGGGTGACCGGCGGCGCGTCCGCGCCGACCAGCCCGGCCAGGTAGGCCAGGTAACCGGGCACCAGCGGCACCACGCACGGCGAGGCGAAGCTGACCGCGCCGGCCGCGATCGCGACCAGCACCGCGAGCAGCGGCGGCCCGGAGATGGCGAGGCTGGTGGACGGGTCCATGTCCCCCCGAGGGTAAACAGCCCGGTCACGCCCCCGTTCGCCGGGTGGAGAACGCTAGCCCGGGGCGGGCTCGGCGGCCAGGCGGCGGACGGCCTCGGTGAGCTCGCCGGGGCGGACCCGGCGCAGGATCACCTCGGCGACCCGGTGCTCGCGGTCCAGCAGGATGGTGGACGGCACCACGTTGCGCGGGTACCCGGACAGCACGAACAGCGCGCGGCCGGGCGGGTCGTAGATCGACGGGTAGGTGGCCCCGGTGTTGCGGGCGAAGTCGGCGGCCGCCTCCCGGGAGTCCCGCTGGTTCAGCCCGAGCACCACAACGCCGTCCGCCGCCTGCTGCTGGGACACCAGTTGCAGGTCGGCCATCTCCGCGCGGCACGGCCCGCACCAGGAACCCCAGATGTTGATCACGACGACCTTGCCCGGGTAGTCCTGGATGCCGATCTGCCGGCCGGGCTCGGTGAGGCTCTCCCCGCCGAAGGTGCGCAGCACCCCGCGCGCCGAAGGCGGGTCATAAGTGATCACGTCCTTGCCGCCCGGCGCGACGAACTGGAAGTCGCCGCCGCGGGCCACCGCGTCCTTCCCGGTGGCGCAGCCGGTCAGCGCGAACGCCGCCAGGAGCACGCAGAGCAGAACCTTCACGCGCCGGTGACCTTCGGGTCGCTGGCCCCGGCCGGTTCCCGGTAGCGGATCTCCACCAGCTTCTCGCCCTCGAAGACCAGGCTGGTCAGCGAGGCCAGGCCACACTGGCGCTGCCTCGGGTCGTGCCACATCCGCTTGCCCTCCAGGTTGCGGCGCAGCGTCCAGATGGGCAGCTGGTGGGAGACGCACACGGCCACCCCTCCGGGTGCCAGGTCGCGGGCGCGGTGGGCGGCCGCGCGCATCCGGGCGGCGATCACCGCGTACGGCTCGCCCCAGGACGGCCGGAACGGGTTGCGCAGCTTCACCCACGACTCGGGGTGGCGCAGCACGCCGTCCCCGACGCCGAACTTGCGGCCCTCGAAGTCGTTGGCCGCCTCGATCAGGCCCGGCTCGGTGATCACTTCGAGGTCCCGCCCGGCCACCAGCGGCGCGGCCGTCTGCTGGGCCCGTTCCAACGGGGACGCCAGCACGGCGGCGATCGGCTCGTCGGCCAGCGCCTCGGCCACCGTCTTGGCCTGCCACTGGCCGCGCTCGGACAGCCGGTACCCGGGCAGCCGGCCGTAGAGCACGCCCTCCGGGTTGTGCACCTCGCCGTGGCGGAGCATGTGGACCACCGTGCGGGTCACGCCGGCACCCGCGCCCCGGCCGCCGCGCGGGCGGCCGCCGGGAGTGCGCGTTGCACCGTCTCGAACGCGTCGTCGTCCAGCGCGGAGGAGACGAACCAGGTCTCGAACGCGCTCGGCGGGCCGTACACCCCCTGTTCCAGCAGCGACTGGAAGAACGGGGCGAACCGCCAGGTCTGCGCCGCGCGCGCCGAGGCGAAGTCGGTCACCGGCTCCTCGGCGAAGAACACCGACAGCAGGTTGCCGGCGTACTGCACCCGGTGCGGCACCCCCTCGGCGGCCAGCGCGGCGGTGATCAGCCCGCCCAGGCGCTCCGCGTTGGCGTCCAGCGTGGCGTACACCTCGTCGGTGGCGGCGCGCAGCGTGGCCAGCCCGGCGGCCACGGCGAGGGGGTTACCCGACAGCGTGCCGGCCTGGTACACCGGGCCGGCCGGGGCCAGGTGCTTCATCAGCTCGGCCGGGCCGCCGAACGCGGCGGCCGGCAGCCCGCCGGCCATCACCTTGCCGAAGGTGTACAGGTCACCGGCCACGCCCTCGCAGCCGTACCAGCCGGCGCGGGCGGCCCGGAAACCGGTCATCACCTCGTCCATCACCAGCAGCGCGCCGTGCGCGTGGGTGAGCGCGCGCAGGCCGGCGTTGAACCCTTCGGCCGGCGGCACCACGCCCATGTTCCCGGCGGCCGCCTCGGTGATCACGCAGGCGATCTCCGGCCCGCGCTCGGCGAACACCGCCGCCACCGCGTCCAGGTCGTTGTAGGGCAGCACGATGGTGTCGGCGGCCTGTGCCCCGGTGACCCCGGGGCTGGTGGGCAGGCCGAAGGTGGCCACCCCGGAGCCCGCCTCGGCGAGCAGCGCGTCCACGTGCCCGTGGTAGCAACCGGCGAACTTGACGATCGCCGGCCGGCCGGTGATCCCCCGGGCCAGCCGGATCGCGCTCATCGTGGCCTCGGTGCCGGAGTTGACCAGTCGCACCTGGTCGACCGGCTCGACCCGGGCGATGATCTCCTCGGCGAGCTCGATCTCGCCCTCGGTCGGCGCGCCGAAGGACAGCCCGCCACCGGCGGCCGAACGCACCGCGTCCAGCACCGCGGGATGGGCGTGGCCGAGGATCATCGGCCCCCAGGAACAGACCAGGTCGACATACCGGTTGCCGTCCGCGTCGGTCAGCCGGCAACCCTGCCCGGCGGTCATGAAACGGGGGGTGCCGCCGACCGCGCCGAACGCGCGCACCGGGGAGTTCACCCCACCCGGAATGGCCCGCTCGGCCCGGTCGAACAGCTCGGAAGATCGGCGACAGGACACGGATGTCGGTGCGTCAGTCACGGCCGCCAGTCTCGCAGAGTCGCCTCCCGGCCGCTGGCGCCGGCCGGGAGTCCTCGGCGGATCAGCTGGTGGCGTTCTCCGGCTCCGGCTCCGGCTCGCGGGCCTTGGCCGGGGCGGACTGCCCGAAGAACTCCTCCGAGCGCGGCAGGTACAGCAGCAGCGCGCCGGCCACGGCGAGCAACAGCAACCCGAGGCTCACCGGGTCGGTCCCGGACACCACCATGGCGAACACCAGCAGCGCAACCTCAACGGCCGCCATGATGGTGACGATGGTGCGCGCGCCCCGGTTGGGCTTGGTGGCGATCCAGGCCAGCACGATGTAGATCGCGCCGAGCACCAGCAGCAACAGGCCGGCCACCCGGAACAGGGCGAGCAGCGTGCCGAGGTCCATGGAGGCACGGGCGCCGGTGAGCGTGTCCTGCAGGTTGGAGCCGGTGCGGCCGGGTTGCACGGCGAGCAGCACGCCGAGGAACAGCGCCGGCACCGCCGCGAGGGTGAGGAACACCGCACCGGCCCACACCTCGGGCGGGCGGCGGGCGGGCAGCCGGTTGGACGGCGCCTTCTCCTCCGGGGAAGCGGTTGTCTGTTCGGCCTCGGTGGCGGCTGAGGTCTCGGCGGCGGGGCTGTCCTGGGATGGGGACTCAGCCTCGCCGGCCGCGTCGCCCTGGCCTTGCTGAGCGGGGTCTGACGGCGTGGTCACGCACGCACCCTAGTCCGCTTGATCCAGAATTGATACACCGTATCGGACGGGCGGCGCCGCGGCGGCGGTCAGCGGAAGTACGACCGTACGGCGGGGCGGTACATCAGCACGGTGGCCGCGATGATCAGGAGCAGCTTGCCGACCACGTACACCACGGTGAACGCGGCGACGCCGGGCAGCCGGCGCAGGTCCTCCAGCTGGTAGAGCGCGAACAGGGCGAGCAGGCTGACCGCCACGAACACCCACGCCACGCTCAGCAGCGCCATCCGCGCCCACAGCTTGCCGTCCCGCATGTGCTTGCCCAGCAACAGCAGCAGCACCGCCTCGATCACCGCGCCGACCGGCACGGCCACGCCGCTGATCTGGTAGGCGACCTGGATGACGGCGTTCAGCGTGGAAAACACCACGACGCCGAATAACAGCGCGTAGGAGGCCCGCACCTGGGCCGGCGGAATGGCCCCGGTCTGGTCGGCCGGTGGCGCATATGCAATGTTCACGCGTTATATCAAATCATCAACTTGTATTGCCGCAGCAGTGCAACACGTTTGTCCTGTCCAGGTTCACCCCGGTGGGTGTGAGCTGATCAACCCTAGCTCAGTCCAGCCAGCCGGCGGCCTCCACCGCCCAGTAGGTCAGCACCAGGTCCGCGCCGGCCCGGCGGATACCGGTGAGGGTCTCCAGGACGGTGCGCTCCCGATCCAGCCAGCCGTTCGCGGCGGCCGCCTCGATCATCGCGTACTCGCCGGAGATCTGGTACGCGGCGACCGGCACGTCCGAGTTGTCCGCCACCAGGCGCAGGATGTCCAGGTAGGCCATGGCCGGCTTGACCATGACCAGGTCGGCGCCCTCCTGCAGGTCCAGTGCCAGCTCGCGCAACGCCTCGCGGGCGTTGGCCGGATCCTGCTGGTAGGTCTTGCGGTCGCCCTTGAGCTGGGAGTTCACCGCCTCCCGGAACGGCCCGTAGAACGCCGAGGAGTACTTCGCGGTGTAGGCCAGGATGCCGGTGTCGGCGTACCCGGCCGCGTCCAGCGCCTCCCGGATCACGCCGACCTGGCCGTCCATCATGCCGCTGGGGCCGATCAGGTGCGCCCCGGCATCGGCCTGCGCGACGGCCATCTCGGCGTACACGGCCAGCGTGGCGTCGTTGTCCACCCGGCCCTGCTCGTCCAGCACGCCGCAGTGCCCGTGGTCGGTGAACTCGTCCAGGCAGCAGTCCGACATGATCACCGTGTCGTCGCCCACCTCGGCCCGGACGTCGCGCAGCGCGGCGTTCAGGATGCCGTCCGGGTCGACCGCGCCGGACCCGGTCGCGTCATGTTCGGCCGGCACGCCGAACAGCATCAACCCGCCGACCCCGGCCCGCACCGCCTCCGCCGCCGCCTTGCGCAGCGAGTCCCTGGAGTGCTGCACCACGCCCGGCATGGACGCGATCGGCACCGGCTCCGTGGCACCCTCCCGCACGAACATGGGCAGAACCATGTGCCGAGGCCGCAACTCCGTCTCCGCGACCAACCGCCGCATCGCCGGAGTCACCCGCAGCCGCCGAGGCCGTTGCACCGGATACATACCCCAACCCTACGACTCCCACCCCCGCCATATCGCGGTTCCCCCCACCCCATATCGCGGTCCCCCGCAGCCCATGTCGCGCTCCCTCACACCCCATGTCGCGGATTTCGACACGGCATGTCGCGGATTCGGGCACGGCGCCACCGAGCCGGCGAGCCGGGGCGTGACCGGCCCGGAACAGAGCGCATGAAACCGCGACACAATGCGTCGAAATCCGCGACACGGGATGTTGAGATCCGCGACACGGGATGTGGAGACCCGCGACACGAGGTGTTGAGACCCGCGATATGGCGGGGTGGGGTTAGCGGCGGCGGGCCTTCGCCTTTCGCGGGGGAGGGAGGGCGCCTTCGGCGCGGAGGCGGGCGGCGTGGGCGGCCAGGGCGTCCACCAGGCTGGGGACCTGGGAGATGTCGGGCTGGACGTCCACCCGGAGGCCGAACTCCCTCGCGGTCTCCGCCGTCTTCGGGCCGATGCAGGCGACCAGGGTGCGCGCGTGCGGCTTGCCGGCGATGCCGACCAGGTTGCGCACCGTGGAGGACGAGGTGAAGCACACCGCGTCGAACCCACCGGTCTTGATCGCCTCACGGATCGGGGCGGGCGGCGGCGCGGCGCGCACCGTGCGGTACGCGGTGACGTCATCGATCTCCCAGCCCCGGTCACGCAGGCCGGCGGCCAGCGTCTCGGTGGCGATGTCGGCGCGCGGCAGCAGCACCCGGTCCACCGGGTCCAGGATGTCGTCGTGCGGCGGGAAGATCTGCAGCAGGCCCTCCGAGGAGATCTCGGTGAGCTCGCTGGCCTCGGGCACCAGCTCGGGGTTGATGCCGAACGAGCGGACCTTCTCGGCCGTGGCCGGGCCGACACAGGCGATCTTCACGCCGGAGAACGCCCGGGCGTCCAGGCCGAACTCGGCGAACTTCTCCCAGATCGCCCGCACCGCGTTGGTGGAGGTGAACACCACCCACTGGTAGCGCCCGTCCACCAGGCCCTTGACCGCGCGCTCCATCTGCGCCGGGGACCGGGGCGGCTCCACCGCGATGGTGGGCACCTCCTCCGGGATGGCGCCGTGCACCCGCAGCCGCTCGCTCATCACGCCGGCCTGGTCCTTGGTGCGGGGCACCAGAACCCGCCAGCCGTACAGCGCGCGGGACTCCCACCAGGACAGCGTCTCCCGGCGGCGCACCGCCTCGCCCACGGTGAGCACCAGCGGGCCGCCCAGCGCGGCCGAGTCGGTGACCAGCGTGGCCAGCGAGCTGACCACGGTCTTCTGCACCGAGCAGGTGCCCTCGGCGGTCACGGTCACCGGGGTGTGCTCCGGCACGCCCTGGGAAGCCAGCCCGGTGATGATCTCCGGCAGGTGCGCGCCGGTGGCGTGCAGCACCACCGGCTCCGGACCGGCGGCCAGCCTCGCCCAGTCCACCCGGCCGCGCGCGTCGGCCACCGAGTAGTTGGAGCCCAGCGCCACGCCGGCGTAGGCCGGAACGGCGGTGGCGGCGGGTACGCCGGGGATCACGTCGAACGGCACCTCGCCCCGGGCCACCTCGGCGGCCTCGGCGACCACCGAGTCGGCGGTCAGCGGGTCACCGGCGACCAGGCGGACCACCGGGCGGCCGCCGACGGCCTCCGCGATCAGGTCCTTGGCCACCTCGGCCGGGTCGCCGACCGCCGGCCGGACCTCGGCGCCGTCGGCGGCCAGCGCCAGGATCGCCTCGGGTACGTCCGGGTCGGTGACAATCAGCGGCGCGGCGCCGAGGGTTTCCCGGGCGCGCACCGTGAGCAGGCCGGGGTCCCCCGGGCCGCTGCCCACGAAGGCGATCCGGCTTGTGCTGTGCGTACGGTTCATTTCTCGGATCTCCCCGATCTAACGGTGCGCGGGGCCACCGGCCGCGGGTAGCGATTCGGCGCCCAAGTCGAGCAATTCGGCCGCCAGGGCAATCCCCAGCGACGCGGCTTCGGATATCGGTCCAATGGTCGAGGCACGCAGCAGGGCGCCCTCGGGCGTCGCCGCGACGGCGCGCAGCGACAGAATTTCCACAACCCGGCCTTCGTCGTCGAGATCCTCGACAACCTCGGCCAATGCCCCGAACGGCGCGCTACAGCCCGCCTCCAGGGCGCGCAGGGTGGCGCGCTCCGCGATCACCGAGGCCCGGGTGGCCGGGTCCTCCAGTGCGGCCAACCGGTGCTCGGTCTCCAGGTCCTCGACCCGGCATTCCAGGGCGAGCGCACCCTGTGCGGGCGCGGGGAGCATCTGCAAGGGGTCGAGCGTCTCGGTGATCTCGGCCTGCCGCCCCAGCCGGGCGAGCCCGGCGCGGGCGACGACCACGGCATCCAGCTTGCCGTCCCGCACCTGCCGGATGCGGGAGTCCACGTTGCCCCGGATGGGCCGCACGTCCAGGCCCAGCCCGAGCGCGTTCAGCTGAACGGTCCGCCGGGGCGAGCCGGTACCGATCAACGAGCCGGCCGGCAGCTCGCCCAGCACCAGGCCGTCCCGCGCCACCAGGGCATCCCGGGGGTCCTCCCGCACCGGCACGGCGGCCAGGGTGAGCCGGGGGTCCGGTTCGGTGGGCAGGTCCTTCATGGAGTGCACCGCGAAATCCACCTCGCCGCGGGCCAGGGCCTCGCGCAGCGCGTTGGTGAAGATGCCGGTGCCACTCTTCGCGGAGAGCTCGGGGATCGGCGCGGCCGACTCGTCGCCGGTGGTGCGCACCACCTTCAGCTCGACCGGGCAACCGGCGGCCCGGATCGCCCCGGCCACCCAGTTGGCCTGGGCGACCGCCAGCGCGCTGCCCCGGGTGCCGATCCGCAAAACCCGTTGGCTTGGTGAGCTCATGACGCTCCGTCTCTGGGGATCTGGTCGTGCGGCGCCGAGGCTCTCTCCGCTGAAGCCACGGTCGGCGCCGAGGCTCTCTCTGCCGACGCTACGGTCGGGACGCCGGCGATCATGCCGTCCACCTGGACGGATCCGCCTTCGCCCGGCCCGTTCGCGCGCATGGCGGCCACGGCGGCCGGCGCCTGCGGGTCGAGCCCGAACAGCTCGCGCAGCGCCTCCGCGTAGGTGTCGCCGCCCGGCGCCTCGGCCAGTTGTTTCACCCGCACGGTCGGGGTGTGCAGCAGTTTGTCCACCACGCGGCGGACGGTCCGGGCCAGCTCGTCGCGGACCTGGGGGTCCAGGTCGGGCAGCCGGCCGGACATGCGCAGCAGCTCGGCGTCCACCACCTCGGCGGCGCGCCGGCGCAGCGCGGTGACCGTGGGGGTGACCTCGGCGGAGCGCTGCGCGGACAGGTAGGTGGCCACCTCGGCGGAGACGATCTCGCGCACCGCGCGGACCGTGGCGCCCTCGGCGCGGTTGCCGAGCCGCTCGTTCAGCGTGGCCAGGTCGATCACGGTGACCCCGGTCAGGTCGGCCACCGCCGGGTCCACGTCCCGGGGGAGCCCGAGGTCGCAGATCACCAGTGGCCGGGCGGCCCGGCCGGCGGCCGCCGTGGCCACGGTGGCCGAGGTGAGCACGGTGCCCACCGCACCGGTGCAGGTGACCAGCAGGTCGGCCTCGGCCAGCTCGGCGGGCAGCTTGTCCAGCGTGGTGGCCCGGGCGGCCAGTCCGTTCTCGGCGGCCGTGGCGGCCAGCCGGCGCGCCCGTTCCTCGGTGCGGTTGGCGATGACCAGCCCGGCCACCTCGGCGCGGCGCAGCGCGGCGGCGGCCAGCCCACCCATCGAACCGGCGCCGACCAGCAGTGCTTGTACGCCGTTGAGATCGCCCAGCGCCTCGCCGGCCAGCGCCAACCCCTCGGAGACCACCGAGGCGCCGGCCTTGTCGATCCCGGTCTCCGCGTGCGACCGCTTGCCGACCCGCAGCGCCTGCTGGGCCAGTTCGTGCAGCACCCGGCCGACGGTGTCCGCCTCGGTCGCCGCCTGGTAGGCGGTGCGCAGCTGGCCGAGGATCTGCGCCTCGCCGATGACCATCGAGTCCAGCCCGGCGGCCACCGCGAAGAGGTGCTCGACCGCCGACGCGGCGTAGTGCACGTAAAGGTGCGCGGACAGCTCGCCGACCGCCACCCCGGCGTGCCGGGCGAGCACGCCGGACACGTCGGCCAGCCCGCCGTGGAAGGCCTCCACCACGGCGTAGACCTCGACCCGGTTGCAGGTGGAGAGCACCATGACCTCACCGACCCGGCCACCCCGGGTCAGCTCGTCCAGCAGCTTCGGCACGTCCTCACCGGAGACCGCCACCCGCTCCAGCACGTCGACCGGAGCGCTGCGGTGGGAGAGTCCGACCACCAGCAGGCTCATTGCGGAACCACCACCGGCCGTTCCGCGCCGGCCTCGCCGTTCACGCCGCCGCTCCCGCCCTGCCCACCCTCGCCGTGCCGGCGGGCCACGTGGAAGGAGAGGATCTGCATCTCCACGGCCAGGTCCACCTTGCGCACCTCGACCTCCTCGGGCACCTGGAGCACCTGCGGCGCAAAGTTCAGGATCGACCGCACGCCGGCCGCGACCAGCCGGTCGCACACCGCCTGCGCGGCCGGCCCCGGGGTGGCGATCACCCCGATGGTCACGCCTCGCTCCGCGCACACCTCCGGGATCCGGTCCGCGTGCTCCACCAGGATGCCGTTGATGTGGATGCCCAGCAGGTCGGAGTCCACGTCGAACAGCGCGCGCAGCGGGAAGCCCCGGCTGGCGAAGCCGCTGTACCCGGCCAGCGCGTGACCCAGGTTCCCGACGCCGACCAGCGCGACCCCGTGCCGCTGGGTCAGCCCGAGGATGTGCTCGATCTGGCGCACCAGCCGGGCGACCTCGTAGCCGACCCCCCGGGTGCCGTTGGACCCGATGTAGGAGAGGTCCTTGCGCAGCTTGGCCGAGTTGACCCCGGCGGCCGCCGCGAGGTCCTCGCTGGACACGGTCTCCGAGCCGGTCGCCGCCAGGTCGCCGAGTACCCGCAGGTACACCGCGAGCCGGGCGACGGTGGCTTCCGGAATTGCCCGGTCCAGCTTCGCGCCGTTGCTCTGGGCCGTACCGCTCCCCGTACCGTTTCCGGGGAGGGCGGCCCGCGGCTGCAACGTCACGCTGGCGTCTCCTCGGTCACTGAGCTGGTCGTATGGGTCGGCGCCGACACCACACCGCTCATCAGCGAGGTCTTCGCGGGGGCCGGTGTGTATAGCGAATTTCAGCCGGTGTTACGGCGCCGCGAACTACGGTAGCCGCTTGTGAACGCAGGCACAAAGTAGCGATCTTGGTCCGCGTCTGCTAGTGCGACTTCCGAAGCTGTGACCAGCTCTAACGCCTGAGGTTACGGCTGCCGGGGCTGCAGCACGTTGTCGATCAGGAACAGCGTGCCGTTGCGGGTCGGGATGTTTCCGCACAGCACGTGCGCGGTGGTCCCGGCGTTGTCGGTGATGTTCATCGTGTCACCCGCATCGGTGATCTTCAGGCTGCCGCCCTGCAGGGTGGTCACGTTCTTCGCCCCGGCCAGCCCGGCCCGGTCGTAGCGCTTCACCACCACCAGGTACTTCACCGCGTCGGTGAGCTTGGCCTTGTCCGCGAACAGGGCGTCGTAGCGCGGCTGGCCCAGGTTCTGCTGGAGGTTGGTGAAGCCGCGGTCGTACGGCGCGAACACGGTGACGCCCGGCTCGCTGTTCACCTGGCCGGCCAGTCCGGACTGGTTCAGCGCATTGGTCATGGTGCGCAGCAGCGGTGAGGCGGTGATCGCGTCGGCCGTGCCCAGCCCGGCGGCGCGGACCGCGGAACCCGGCGTGCCGCCCTGGGGCAGCTGGGCGCAGGCCGGACCGAACATCTGCGCGACGTTGGTCACACCGTCCGGGTTCCCCGGCGCGGCGGGGGCCGGCGCGGGCGAGGTCGGACCCTGCTCGCCGATCACATCCCCGCCGCAGGCGCTGATACCGACCGCGAGCAGGGCGGCCATGCCGGCCATCAACAGCCGCTGGGTCTTCATGGTCCTCTTCACGGGCCAGGTCCTCCTTGCCGGGAACGAACACGACGGGTCACGACTCAAACACGCACCGGAATCGTGCGCGGACCCTAATCCCCTAACGAGCCGCCGCTCCCGGCGGGAGAGCAACCTCCCCCCAACGAGCTACCTCATCGCGCGAGGAAGGAGACCTCCGGATAACCGCTGGCCCCGTCCGGCACCGGCGACGCGCGGATCTCGGTCTGCCACACCCCGGTGGCGTCGGCCGCGCGCGCCTGCAGCAGGTGGGGGCCGGGCGGCACGTCCAGCGTGGCCCGCCACATCCGCCAGGTGTCCCGGCTCACGTCGGTGGCCAGCTCGGCCGGCTGCCAGGGTCCCCGGTCCACCCGCACCTCCACCCGTTCCACGCCCCGGTGCTGGGCCCAGGCGATGCCGGCGGCGACCACCCGGCCCGCCGGCATCGGCTCGCCGGCGCGCGGCCGGTCGATCCGGGCCTGCGTCTTGATCGGCGCGCGCTCCGCCCAGCCGCGTTCCAACCAGTACGCCTGTTTCTCCGCGAAGGTGGTCAGCTCCAGGTCCACCACCCACTTGGTGGCCGAGACGTAGCCGTAGAGCCCCGGCACCACCATGCGCACCGGATACCCGTGCTCCAGCGGCAGCGGCTGGCCGTTCATGCCCACCGCGAGCAGCGCGCCCCGGTCGGGTTCCAGGAGCACGTCCAGCGGGGTGCCACAGGTCCAGCCGTCCTCGCTGGTGGAGAGCACCTGGTCGGCACCGGCCTTCGGGCCGGCGGCCAGCAGCACCTCCCGCAGGTCCACCCCGGTGAACTGGGAGGTGGAGATCAGGTCGCCGCCGACCTCGTTGGACACGCAGGCGAGCGTGACCGGCCGCGTCACCATCGGCCGCGCGACCAGGTCGGCGTAGCTCAGGGTCAGCTCCCGGTCGACCAGGCCGTGGATGCGCAGCGACCAGTCCGCCGGCGAGATCGCCGGCACCCGCAGGGCGGTGTCGATCCGGTAGAAGTCCTCGTTGCGGGTGACGAAGGTGGGCGTGCCCTGGGCCACGAAGTCCGCGCCCGGCGGCACCGGCGGCGCGGCTGGGAACGCGACACCACCCGGCGCCACCCCGACCGAACCCCGCCCACCACCGGCCAGCGTGCCGAGCAGGCCCGCCCCCACCGCCGCCCCGGCGGTGAGAACCGCCCGCCGCCCCCACCCCGCCCGGTCACCGGACGGCCCGGTCCGGGCCCCGGATCCCCCTGGCCCCCCGGTCCGCCCCGCCGCCGACGCCTGGGTCCGCTCGGCCGCCGGCGCCTCGGTCCGGCACGCCGCCGACGCCTCGGTGTGCCCGACCGCAGGTCCCTCGGTCCACTCGGCCGCCGGTGCCTGGGTCCGCTCGGCCGCCAGCCCCTCGGTCCGCCCTGCCGCCGGCGCCTCGGTGCGCCCGGCCGCACGCCCCTCGGTGCACCCCGCCGCCGGCCGCTCGGCCTCGACCGCCCGCTCCGTCTCCGCGGCCAGTGCCCAGGAGTGCAACCAGCCCAGGCAGTGCCAGCCGGCGGTCAGCGCGGCCAGCGGCGCGAACACGTCCAGCAGGGCGAAGGTGGGCGAGGTGGCCACGGCCGCCAGCCCGACCACGCCGACCGCCAGCAGCACCCGCCGCGCCGGTTGCACCCGCCGCCGGGCGGCCAGCCCGGCCAGCACCGCCACCAGCAGCACCACCACCCCGACGCCGACCAGCAGCGTCGCCTTGTCCGCCACGCCGGCCGGCAGCCCGGGGTAGGCCAGCGACTTGCCGAACTCCACCAACCAGGCCGGCGCCAACCGCACCACCGCCGCCGCCACCGCCTGGTACGGCGCGGACAGCGGCGCGAGCAGTCCGGCCACCAGCTGCCCGACGCCGAGCGCGAGGCCGAACGAGAGCACCGAGACACCCACCGAGGTGCCCCGGCCCAACCGGGCATCCACCATGCCCCCGGTCCTACCAGCTCAGCGGCCCCGGGAGGGGAAACCGTCAGGCTTCGGTAATGGTTGCGGGCGGCGGTTTTAAAGATCGGCTTGGACGGCCGCGCGTGGGTGGTCTACCGCGGCTCGGGCGCGGCCTCTCACGTTTCATGATCATCAGGCGCCGATGGTCACCGTTCCATGGTCATCAGGGCACCAGGGCCGCTTCACACGCCCGAAAAGGGCCGCCATGCCCTGATGATCACCGTTTCAAGGTCACCATGACATGGCGGCCGCCTCAAGCGAACGAAGGCGACCACCATGTCATGCTGATCATGCGCCGAGGCGGGGCCGACCCGGCCGAGCTGAGCCGCCAGGGCCCAGCCGAGCCGAGCCGCCCAAAGCCCGGCAAGCTGAGCTGCCCAAGGCCCGCCGAGCCGAGCCGCCCAAGGCTCAGCCGAGCCGAGCCGAAACAGGCTCGGCCGCCAACGCAATGGGCCGCCGCCAACGCAACAGGCCGCTGCCAAGCCGCGGCAGCCCACCCACCGTGGCCGTCCAAGCCGATCTTTAAAACCGGCACCGAACCCCTACCGCCACGCGAGACCGTCCAAGCCGATCTTTAAACCGGACCACTACCGCCGCGCGAGAGCCGCCCGGAACCGTTTCTCCTCGACCCGCCAGAACCCATGCTCCGCACCGTCGATCAGGATCACCGGCACCCGGTCGCCGAACTCCGCGCGCAGTTCCGGGTCGGTGTCCACGTCCACCGGTACCCAGCGCACGCCGAGCGGCTCACATATCCGGGAAACCTCACCGACCGCCTTCTCACACAGCGAGCACTCCCGCCGGGTGAGCACGGTCACCGGGTTCCCGGCGAACTCCGGGAAACCGCTCACGAGGCCGCCACCCGCAACACCGCCCGGTTGATCTTGCCGGTGGCCGAGCGGGGCAGCGAGTCCACGAACTCGACCACGGCCGGCACCTTGAACCGGGCCAGCCGGGCCAGGCAGTGCTCGCGCACGGCATCCGGGTCCAGCTCCGCGCCGGGGGCCAACACGAGCAGCGCCTTCACCGCCTGGCCGGAGTTCGGGTCGGGCACCCCGACCACGGCCGCCTCGGTCACCCCGGCCAGCTCGTCCAGCACCAGCTCCACCTCGCGCGGGTACACGTTGAACCCGTTCACGATCACCAGGTCGCTGGCCCGGTTCACCAGGTGCAGGTCGCCGTCCGCGTCGACGTAGCCGACGTCGTTGGTGCGGAACCAGCCGTCCTCGTCCGGCCCGCCGGCACCGTCCGGCCAGTACCCGGAGAACAGGTTCGGGCCGCGCACCGCGACCAGCCCGGTGTCCGGCTCGTCGTCCTCGTCCTCGTCGTCGGCGGCGGCGTGGATGTCCGCACCGTGGCTGTCCACCAGGCGCAGTTCCACCCCGGCGACCTCGATGTCGCCCACCAGAGCACCGGGCAGCGGGCGGCCGACCGAGCCGGCCTTCGCCAGCCCGCCGACCAGCGTGCTGGTCAGCACCGGCCCGGTCTCGGTCAGCCCGTAGCCCTCGAACAGCTGCAACCCGCAGGCCTGGGAGAACTCGGCGGCCAGCTCGGAGGCCAGCGGCGCCCCGCCGGCCATGGCCAGCCGCAGGGTGACCAGCGACTCGCGCAGCCCGGCCTGCGGCAGCTCCACCATGGCCCGGTACAGCGCGGGCACCCCGGCCAGCACGGTGACCCGTTCCCGGCGGATGCCCTCCACCACCTCGCGCACGTCGAACCGGTCGGTCAGCACCGTGGTCGCCCCGGCCCAGCAGACCTGTAGCAGCCCGGCGCCCAGCCCGTAGGCGTGCGACATCGGCCACTGCAGCAGCACCCGGTCCGCCGGGCTCACCGGCACCGGGCGCAATGCCGCCACCTGTGCGCGGTTGGCCAGCAGCGCGCGGTGCGAGATGCGCACGCCCCGGGGCACCCCGGTCACGCCGGAGGTGTAGCCGAGCACCGCGATGTCCTCGCCGCCCCCGACCGGAGTCGCGCCGGCGACCGCGCCCACCTCGGTCTCCGGCGGGTCCAGCCGCCGGGCCGAGTTGGCCGAGGCGAGCACGTCCACGATCTCGTCGCCGGGCTCGGCCACCATCACGCCGGGCGTGCAGTCGCCGGCGATCACGTCCAGCTCGCGGGCGCTGGCCTCCGGCCCGACCGGCACGGCGATCGCACCAACCCGCAGTGCGCCGAACAGCGCAAGACAGTAAGGAGCGCCGTGGCCCAGCCGGATCAGCACCCGATCCCCCGGTTGCACGCCGGCGGCGCGTAACCGGGCCGCCTCGGCGTTCGCCCCCGCGTCCACCTCCGCCCAGCTGAGAGTGCGGCCCAACCCCGGCTCGACCAGCGCGGGATGGTCCGCGCCTCGGCGGCTCGCGGCGGCCACCAGGTCGGCCACATTGCCTTGCGGGGTCACTGGGCTCACGTCGGCGGTCGGCTCCGGGTTCGGCACTGGCTCCGGTCGGCTGGTCACCGCGAAAGTCTGGCACGCGCGGCCGAGCGGTGTGGAACGTGTCAGCGCCCATCTGACGGCGCCACACACGCACCGTCACCCATTCGTCGAGCCGGAGCACCCGTTCGTCCCGCGAGCGACACGCCCGTCGACCGCCGAACGACCCAAAGACTGCGCCGACCGCGCGTCACAGGCCGTTCACCGGCTGCCTGCCGAGAACGTGGGGTGGTGGTGAAAGGGTCAACCCGGTCGGCCCTATGCTCCCCTGCACGGCCGGCATGGGCAGGCGGGGACGGCCGCCTGGCACCGTCGATCCCGAGGGAGCGCCATATGAAGACTGGCTCGAGCCACTTTCGTTCTCGAGGAACTGATTCGGTTCCAGCACGGCGTCCCCTCCGGGAATCGTGACCCGGCCATATCGACCAACGAGGCTTCTGCGCTCCGGGCAACGCCCGGATTCGGAAGTCGCTGGTCACATTTCCCCGACGAGGAACATGGACCCCGCCACACAGCGCATGGACCAGCGCGGCACCCGCGCCCCCGGCCCCAACGGCGGCCGGCCGGGTTACCAGGTGCCGGTGCTCCCCCGACCTCGCCCCGACGAGGTCCCTCCGCCCCCCATCGGGAACGCGCCGGCCAACCCACCGGCGCGGCCCCCGGCAACCGGCGACCACCCCCGGGTCGCCGAGCCACGCAGCGCACCGGTGCAGTCGCAGGCCACCCCGGTGGTCCCGCCGCTGTCGCCGGAGGACCCGGCCGCCAAGGACCGCGAGGACGACGATTACGAGTCGGACATGCTGGAAGCCGGTGAGGCGGCCGGCGGGTCCGGTGCCGACTCGAACGGGCTGGCCGGCTGGGACCTGGTCCGGGCCACCCAGGCCGGCGACCAGCAGGCCTTCGGCCAGCTGTACGACCGCTACCACGAGATGGTGTTCCGCTACGTGCTGTTCCGGGTGAGTGACCGGCAGCTGGCCGAGGACCTGACCGCCGAGACCTTCCTGCGCGCCCTGCGCCGGATCAACTCGGTCAGCTACCAGGGCCGGGACATCGGCGCCTGGTTCGTCACGATCGCCCGCAACTTGGTGCTCGACCACGTGAAGTCCAGCCGCTACCGGCTGGAGCAGACCACCTCCGAGATCGCCGACCTCTCCCCCAGCACCAGCGGCCCCGAGCAGCAGGTACTGAACGGCGCCACCTATGAGGAGTTGCTCCGCTGCGTGGCCAAGCTCAACTCCGACCAGAAGGAGTGCATCGCGCTGCGCTTCCTCCAGGGGCTCTCGGTCGCGGAGACCGCTCGCCTGATGGGGCGGAACGAGGGCGCGGTGAAGGCCCTGCAACACCGAGCGGTACGACGTCTGGCCCAACTACTGCCCGAAGGACTCCGGTGAGTGGCGGGAACCCGCGCGCGGGGTTACACAGCGCGATCACGTGGCGCACAGGCTTTGTAATTCAGTCACCCGATATGATGAACAGCCTCACCCCCGTAACCACTGGGGTCCTGACTCGTTGTGAAGGTCAGGGTCGGGGGAGCGTGGTGACGCAGTGAGGACCAGAGACATGTCAGCGGGCGAAGGCCAGAGGCGCGAACGGTTCGCCGCCGCGGTGGAGCAAGGGCTCGACACCGCGAGCATCGGCGACGAGGAACTCCGTCGTGAGCTGGAGCTGGTCGCGTTGCTGCAGCGCAGCGGCGAGACACTGGCACCCAGCGCGGATGCGTCCGCCAGGATGCGCGCCCGGGTGATGGCCGAGGCGGCCGAAATCATGTCGGCGCCCGCCACTCCATCGAGTGTTGACTCGAATGACACCAGTGTCATTCCGCAGGTTGACGAGTCGGTGAACCCCGAGACCCTGACCGATGTCCCGCTCCCGGCCACCGAGCTGATCGCCAAGGCCAACGACGAGGACGTCGAATCCGTCCGCCCGAACAACGTGGTCTCGCTGTTCCGCCGAGGCCGGCACCGCACTCCCACCCAGGCCCCGAGCCCGGCCAAGCGCAGCCTGATCAGCGCCAGCGCCGCCGCCGGCCTGATGGTGATCGCGGTGACCGGTGGCGGGGCGATGTTCAGCCAGGGCGCGCTGCCCGGCGACAGTCTCTACGGCGTCAAGCAGGCCACCGAGTCGGCCATCGTCGGGGTCACGCCGGGCCAGGGCAACAAGGCCCAGCGGCAGCTGGACGTCGCGGCCACCCGCATCGACGAGGTGCGCGAGCTGAACCAGCAGCAGTCCGCGCCGGCGGCCACCAAGGGCCAGGACATCAGCCAGGCGCTGAAGGGCTTCGACGAGCAGACCGCCGCCGGCTCCCGGATGGCGCTCTCCTCCGGCGCGAACAACAAGGCGCAGATGGGCTCGCTGGCCAACTGGGCGGAGGGCCAGCACGACAAGCTGTCCTCGATGCGCACCTCGCTGCCGGCCGAGTCCCAGGCGGACGCGGACCACTCGCTGCGCCAGCTGGAGGACGTGCGCACCCGCGCCCAGTCGGTGAGCAACCGGCAGGGTTGTGACCGGGTGCTGTCCTCCGAGTCGGACCAGCTCGGCCCGTTGCCGGCCAAGGGCGCGTGCAGCGTGAAGGACGCGCCGGCGCCGACCAAGTCGCTGGTGCCCAGCGAATCGGTGAAGTCGGTCAAGCCGTCCTCGCCGTCGAGCAGTGACTCGGACTCCGACGGGTCCTCCAGCGCGAACAAGAGCGACAAGTCGGACAAGAAGAGCGAGGAGTC
This sequence comes from Actinospineispora eucalypti, assembly GCF_039543365.1. Taxonomy (NCBI): domain Bacteria; kingdom Bacillati; phylum Actinomycetota; class Actinomycetes; order Pseudonocardiales; family Pseudonocardiaceae; genus Actinospineispora; species Actinospineispora eucalypti. Next base: position 126,946 of record NZ_BAABJP010000010.1, on the reverse strand, counting down.
CGGGCTGTTCGGCAACAACCGGGACGGCCTCGGCGGGCTGCACGACCGGCAGCAGGTGCGCGGCAACAACGACCTGCTACCGGAGAAGAGCCCGGCCGAGCAGCCCAAGCCGCCGAACCTGCTCGAGCCGCTGCTGCCCGGTCTGCAGCCGCCGAGCAACTAAGGCGCGGCACGACCTGCGCCAGGCGCTCATCGCAGTACCCTGGACAGGTACGCACACACCCCGCTGATCGGAGGCGTTGGGTGGCTGTCCCACCTGATCCTGGCGCGGCGGTCTCCCCAGGTTCGGCCGAACCGGTCGGGCCCTCGGAGGCCGCCGGGCAGACCGTGTCTGCTTCGACGGATACCCGCCGCACCACCACGCCGGCCGAGATCGCCGGCGAGGCCTCCGCCGCTGCGGCGCTGGCCAACCCGTTACCCGAACAGCAGGCGCGGGACGCGTCCGGTGAGGCCATTCCGCTGGACCTCACCGCCGCCGCGTTCTTCGACGTGGACAACACGTTGATGATGGGCGCGTCGATCTTCCACTTCGCCCGTGGCCTCGCCTCGCGCAAGTTCTTCGAGACCTCCGACCTGGCCGGGTTCGCCTGGCAGCAGCTCAAGTTCCGGGCTCTGGGCAAGGAGAGCCGGCAGGGCATGCACGACAGCCGGGACAGCGCGCTCTCCTTCGTCGCCGGCCGTTCGGTGGCGGAGATCGTGGAGCTCGGCGAGGAGATCTACGACGAGATGATGGCCGACCGCATCTGGCCGGGCACCCGCGCGCTGGCCAACATGCACCTGGACGCCGGCCAGCGGGTCTGGCTGGTCACCGCCACCCCGGTGGAGCTGGCGAACATCATCGCCCGCCGGCTGGGCCTGACCGGTGCGCTGGGCACCGTGGCCGAGAGCGAGAACGGCCTCTACACCGGCCGCCTGGTCGGCGAGGTGCTGCACGGACCGGCCAAGGCGCACGCGGTCCGCGCGCTGGCCGCCCGGGAAGGCCTCAACCTGCGCCGCTGCACCGCGTACTCGGACTCGGTGAACGACGTGCCGATGCTGTCCGTGGTCGGCACGGCGGTGGCGGTCAACCCGGACTCCGACCTGCGCGACGTGGCCCGTCGCCGGGGCTGGGAGATCCGCGACTTCCGCACCGGCCGCAAAGCCGCCAAAATCGGCGTCCCCAGCGTAATCGGCGCCGGCGCCGTAGCCGGCGCGGTAGCCGCCGCCCTCTCCTACCGCCGCCGCACCACCTAACCCGCCATATCGCGGGTCCCACCAGTCCATATCGCGGGTCCCACCTGCCCATGTCGCGGGTTCCCCCAGTCCATATCGCGGGTTCCGCCTGCCCATGTCGCGGATTCGGCCCTGGCGGAATCCGCGACATGAACGGGTCAAACCCGCGATATGGGTGTCTTCTAGCCGGTGAAGGCGTTGCGGCGTTGGGAGAGCAGGCGGTAGAGGGTCTGCTGGATGTTTTCCCGGACCTGGTCGGTGACGTTGAACACCAGCATCGGGTCGTCGGCGTCGGACGGCGAGTACTTGTCGGTCCTGATCGGCTCGCCGAACTCGATGTACCACTTGGACGGCAGCGGGATCGCCCCCAGCGGCCCCAGCAGCGGGAACAGTGGAGTGATCGGGAAGTACGGCAGGCCGAACAACCGGGCCAGCGGCCGCAGGTCACCGATCAGCGGATAGATCTCCTCCGCGCCGACGATGGAGCACGGGATGATCGGCACGCCGCAGCGCATGGCGGTGGACACGAACCCGCCCCGCCCGAACCGCTGCAGCTTGTACCGGTCCTTGAACGGCTTGCCGACGCCCTTGTAGCCCTCCGGCCACACACCGACCAGCTCGCCGGCGTTGAGCAGCCGCTCCGCGTCCGGGTTGCACGCCAGGGTGTGGCCGGCCTTGCGGGCCAGCGAGCCCAGCATCGGCGTGCGGAACAGCAGGTCGGCGCCGAGCATCCGCAGGTGCCGGCCGGCCGGGTGGTGGTCGCGCAGCGACACGGTGGTCATCAGCGCGTCGAACGGCAGCGTGCCCGAGTGGTTGGCCACCACCAGCGCGCCGCCGGCGTCCGGCACGTTGGTCGCGCCGATGGTCTCCACCCGGAACCAGCGCTCGTACAGCGGGCGCAGCACCGGCATCACCAGGTGGTCGGTGAACTCGGAGTCGAACCCGAACTCGTCGACCCGGTAGTCCCCGGCCGCGCGGCGGCGCAGGAAGTCGAACAGCTCGCCGAACCGGTCGTCGGTCGGCTCGGTCGCGCGATCGGCCGGAGCCGGCAGCGGCACGGCCGCGGGCGGTTCGTCGCGCACCGGGACCGGTCGGCGCACCACCCGCACCGGGGCGAGCTCCTCCGGCCGGAAGTCGGCGCGGTCGTCGGTGTCTGTGTGTAGTGGGATCACTCGTGCTTCGGCCACCCCTTGGTTCCCCTTTAAATTAGCGATCGCGCCGTGGCCACCAGGCGCTCCTGCACCGCGTCCAGCCGGTCGGCCGAGATCACGGGGCGCAGCTGGCGGCCCTGCACGAAGTCGTCAAAAGCTTCAACGGTGGTCCACTTCGGCGTGAACCCGAAGGTCTCCCGCAACAGCGAGGTGTCCACCACCCGGCCGAAGTTCAGGAACCTCATCTGCTCGGGTGTGAAGTCCACCAGCCGGGCTCCCCGAAAGAACCGGCTGATCGGACCGACAACCGAGCTGGGCATCGACATCTGCACCCGCCCGGCGCGCCGGATCGCCTGGGACAGCAACAGCACGCCCGGCGCGCCGACGTTGAACACACCGGGGTGGTCCTGCCGCGTCGCCTTCTCCAGCACGGCCAGCGCGTCATCCGAGTGCAACAGCTGCATGCGGGCGTCGTAGCCCAGCACCGTCGGCACGACCGGCATCGAAAAATACCTGGTCAGCGACGTGTCAATGCGCGGCCCAATGAAATTGGCAAAGCGCAGGACGGTGACCGAGACGTCGGGCCGGCGGCGAGCGAAACCGCGCACATAGCCCTCGATCTCGGAGGCATCCTTGGCGTAACCGCCGTACGGCAGGTCCTTCGGCCCCATTGCCTCGGTGAAAATGGCCGGGTCGCGTGGGCTGGACCCATAGACCGCGGTCGTCGACTTGACCACCAGGCGTCGCAGGCCGGGCCAGCGCTGGCACGCGGCGAGCAACTGCATGGTGCCGATGACGTTCATCTCTTTCATGGTCGCCCGCCCACCGGAAGAGTCCGGGTTGGACGACAGCGAGGTGTGCACAACGGTGTCCACCTCGGCGGACGCGATCACCTTGGCGATCAGCGGGTTGCGGATGTCCGCCCGGATGAACTCGGCCCGGCCCATGCCGCGCAGCAACGACGCCGGCGGCGGCACGGTGTCCACGCCGAGCACCCGGTCGATCCGAGGATCCTCGGCGAGCCGTGCCGCCAACCGTGCACCGATGAACCGGCCCACGCCGGTGACGAGGACGACAGAAGACCCCACCGAAACTCCCTGACCATTGACTGCTCGCGACCGCGACGGCCGATGCTAGTCGTGGTTTCCGCTACACAACAGGAACGGCGACGGAGTTCACGCATCTCTTACGCCCCGCTACCGGGCCGACACCTGCGAGAGACTCGGTGGCGACCGGCGCGGGTCACGCCAGGGAAGGGGTCACTTACCGAGCTTGCGCCGCTGCACCCGGGTCTTGCGAAGCAGCTTGCGGTGCTTCTTCTTCGACATACGCTTGCGACGCTTCTTGATGACCGAGCCCACCCGGGGACACCCTTCATTGAACCGAACACGACCTGAACGAACAGTCTAACCGGCGAGGTCGCCGGGTCCGCGCCGGTACCGGCCCCGGCATCGGGCCGGGGGCCCTCGTGCACCCCCGTCTTCCGCACCGGGACCGATCGCCGGTTCGGGTTTCGGATACCGGAACGCGGGCCGCGTATCGGCCGCGTCGACGGCGTCCGGGACGGCCTACGTCACCCGGCGTCGTGGTACGCGCCGCGCAGGTACTCCTCGACCGCCTCCCGGAGCACCCGGAAGGAACGTCCGACCCGGGCCGCCGGCAGCTCGCCCGAATGGACCAGCCGGTACACCGTCATCTTGGACACCCTCATCATGGCCGCCACTTCGGCGACGGTCAGAAATTGCAGCTGACCGATGTCTGGCCGTTCCACTTGCTCCTTCGCCACTTGGGCCACCTCGCATGTGTTGCGTTACTGAGCGTGCACCGCCGCTCACTGGTCCCCCCGCGTCCTACTGAGGCTAACGTGGCAGCGGTTACTGGAGCGAATGTTATAGCAATCCCTTTGAGTTAATACCACCCGAGTGGAGTAATTCGTTACCCTCTTCTACTACGCAACGTCATACGAGTGTCGAATGTGGCGACATTGGCACCAGACGGTGGGCCGTTCAGGAACCCGAATACCCGTATCAGGCGATGCGTGCTAACAGCATGCTACTTCGGTCGCCGAACTCGACCGGGTTACGACGCGCCGAGCTCCGAGGAACGGCGGCAGGCGGCCTCGATGGCCGCGGTCAGCGCGGTCCGGGTGCCGTGCCGGTCCAGCTCGCGCAGCGCCGCCGAGGTGGTGCCGGCGGGCGAGGTGACCGCCTCCCGCAGCACCGCCGGGTGCTCGCCGGTCTCCCGGAGCATCCGCGCCGCGCCGAGCGCGGACTGCACCACCAGCTCGGTGGCCAGCGGGCGGGCCATGCCGAGCAGCACTCCGGCCTCGATCATCGACTCGACCAGGTAGAAGAAGTAGGCCGGTCCGGAACCGGACAGCGCGGTCACCGCGTCCTGCTGGCGCTCCGGCACCCGCACCACGCGGCCGACCGAGGCGAGCATGCCCTCCACCTCGACCAGGTGCTCCTCGGTGGCGTGCCGGCCGGGAGAGATCGCGCTCATCGCCTCGCCGACCAGCATCGGCGTGTTCGGCATCACCCGGATCACCGGAGTGTTCTCGGGCAGCGACCGCTCGAACAGCGCGGTGGTCAGGCCGGCGCACAGCGACACCACCAGGGTGCCGGGGCGGAGCAGCTTGTCCAGCTCGGCGAGCAGCGGCTCGATGTCCTGCGGCTTGACCGCGACCACCAGGGTGTCCGCGCCCGGCACGGCGACGGCCAGGTCACGCGCCGCGACGCCGTGCCGTTCGGTCACCTCGCGGGCGCGTTCCGGGTGCCGCTCGGTGAAGCACAGTTGGTCGATCGGATGGCCGGACTTGACCAGGCCGGCCAGCAGTGCCTCGCCCATCTTGCCGCCGCCCAGCAACGCAATGCTCGTCATGACCGGTCACGGTAGCTCGCACCCTCGACGGTGCCGAAATCGCCAACTCGGTGTGCTGGGAACGCCAACTCGCCGTACCCAGATCCCCGACTCGCCGTACCCGGATCCCCGACTCGCGGGGCGGGTGGGGGCGGCGGGGCGGGGGGTTACTTGTTTAGGGGGGCTAGGGCTAGTTGGCGGGACTGGCAGATGAGGGTGCCGGTGGCGTCCAGGATGACGCAGTCCTCGTCGAACCAGCCGGCGGCCACCTGGCGGCTGCTGGTGATCACGCGCAGCCAGCCGGGGGCGGGGCGGGCGCGCATCAGGGCGGTGAGCTGGACGGTCGGGGACCAGCCGGGGCGGGAGACGTTGAACAGCACCGGGGGCAGGATGTCGCTGGCCATCACCGCGAACAGCACGTCCGGCTGCTCGCCGTGCGGGCGCGCCCAGCCCCTGATCACCGGCGGGCCGGTCTCCCGGCGCAGGTAGCCCACCGTGGGCCGGTCCAGCCGCACCTCGCACGCGCCGGCCAGCGGGACCGTGCGGTCCAGGTCGGTGGTGGCGATCGCGTCGGCGGGCGGTTCGGCGGGCTGCTCGGGCAGCTCCGCCCACACCGGAGCGGGCGCCTCGGCGCCGGTCAGCAGCTTGCCGGCGGTGACCGTGCTGTGCAGCATCAGCCGGTCGCCCTGGTAGAGCTCGGCGCGCGTCACCGACACCGTGCGGCCCCGCTTGAGCACCTGGGTGCGCACCCGCGCCGGACCGGGGTCCGGCGCCGCCAGGAACTCCGCGCTCACCGCGACCGGGTCGAGCGACTCGTCGGTGTCCGCGGCCAGACCGGTGACGGCGGCCTTGGCCACCAGTGCCAGCAGGTAACCGCCGTGCAGCTTGCCCGAGCCGACGTCCCACTGCCCGTCCAGGTCCGCCTGATACTCACCGAGCGCAGCGTCAGCGGAACGAGCGTGGGCACCGACACCGAGCGGCGTGAGTCCGAGACTCCCCGAGAACGGGGCGGACGTGACCGATACTGGCTGCATGTAGTAGCTCTACCACCGAGTAGCCCGGCCGGCGCGGTCAACGGCCCCGATCTGTGCCGGGTATCACCACCGGCTCCGGCGGCGCCAGGACCGGGCCGGAAAGCTGTGCCGGCGCCGGCTGCAGGTTCAGCCGGGCGAACAGCAGGGACTCGGCGAGCAGCGCGGTCCGGTCGTGCCTGGTGCGGGCGCGGCGGGTGCTGATCTCGATCACCACTACACCCCGGAAACCGTCGGTGACCAGCCGTTCGCACACCTCGGCGCACGGCTGGCTGCCCCGGCCCGGCACCAGGTGCTCGTCCTTGGACGCGCCGCTGCCGTCGGTCAGGTGGATGTGCGCCAGCCCGTCGCCCATCTTCTCCATGAGCGCCAGCGCGTCCACGCCGGCGGCGGCGGTGTGCGAGAGGTCCAGGGTGTAGTAGCGGTGGCCGACGTCGGTGGGGTCGTCACTGGGCGCGTAGGGCACCGCCTGCAGGCCGGCCCGGCGGATGGGGAACATGTTCTCCACCGCCAGCGCCACCCGGTAGTCGGAGGCCACCTGCTCCACGGTGTCGGCGAACGCCCGCACGTAGTCGCGCTGCCAGCGGAACGGCGGGTGCACCACCACGCTGCCCGCGCCGAGCACGGCGGCCGCCTCGCCGCTGCGCCGCAGCCGCTCGATGGGGTCCGTGCCCCACACCCGCTGGGTCAGCGCCAGGCACGGCGCGTGCACCGCCAGCACCGGCACCCGGTAGCGCCGGCACAGCCGTTCCACCGCCGGGATGTCCTGGGAGACCGGGTCGTTCCACACCATCAGCTCGACGCCGTCGTAGCCCAGCTCGGCGGCCAGCCGGAAGCCCACCTCCACCGACTCCGGGTAGACGGACCCGGTGGAGAGCGCGACCGGGATCGCTGGCTGCCGCACCCGCCTCACCCGTTGGCGGTGAGCAGCAGCACGGCCGGCGAGATGGTGACGATCAGGCCAACCAGCACGGCCAACATGGTGGTGCGGATGTCGTCACTGCCCCGGATGGTGCGCACCACCAGCACCAGTCCGGCGGTGGCCAGCACGGCGCCGGCCAGCGCGATCACCGGGAAGTTCAGCCACAGGTAGCGGAACCCGACCCACAGCGCGCCGCCGAGCACCGCGCCCGCGATGCCCTGGCCGACCAGGATGAGCCAGGCGACCAGTGGGCTCCGGCCGTCGTCCGGGTCGTCCAGGTCGTCCTCGTCGGTCAGCCCGGCCGGCGCCTCGGCCTCGACGGCCCTGGCACGCCGCGACCGGCGGCTCGGCGGCGCTTCGTCGGGCTCGTCGTCGGCCTCCGGGTCATCGGCGTCCGAGTCGTCCAGGTCGTCGTCCCGGTCCTCGCGGACCCGGCGCAGACCCTGGCCGGTGTCCTCCGGCCCCAGCTGGACCCGGAACGACTCCACCTCGTCGTCATCGTCGTCCAGCCGGCCGTCGCCCTGGGTGTCCTCGAGCTCGTCCTCGTCGAGCAGCGCGGCCCGGGAGGCCACCTCGGTGCTCGGCCCCTCCTCCTCGGCGGAGCGGTACCGGGGCAGCCGGTCGGTCGGCCGCTCCGGGCGGAGCGGCGGCGCGAGCGGGTCGGCACGGTAGGCCTGCGTGGTTTCGGCCGGCTTGACCTCGGGTTGGTAGGCCTCGGGTTGGTACGGCTCGGGCTGGTACGGCTCGGCCCGGAAGGCACCGCTCTGCCGCGAGTCGCCCTGGTAGATGCCCCGGTAGTTCTGGGTGGGAAAGCCACCGGTGCCGCCGGTGCCGCCGGACGGCGGGGCCTCCCGGCCGCCCAACGGGTCGGGCGGGGCGTCGCGCTCGGACAACCGGTCCCACTCGAACGAGTCCTCGCCGGCCGAACCGGGACGCTCCGGCGTCAGGTACGAGTCGCTCACCCGCCCGGTGCGGTCCAGCGCCGAGTAGGAGTCCTCCACCCCCGAAGGGCGGTCCCACTCGGAGCGCCCGCCGCTCAGCCAGTCCAGCCCGCCGTCACCGGCCCCGGACAGACCCGGCTGCCCGAAGGACGGGTACTGGGACAGCGTCTCGGACGCGTGTGGACTAGCCGGCGACGGCGGGTCGGCCGGCAGTCCGGAGCCGGTCGACTCGACGGCCGCATCGTCCTCGTCGGCGCTGCGCCGACGGCGGCGACCGCCACCGCCGGAACGGCCGTCGCCCCCGTACTGCTGCAACAGTTCGGCGACGGTGCGTTGGCGCCCCGGGTCGGAACTACGCTCCGCTGTCATCCGATATACCGCGCCTCCTCCGGCGGCCCCAGTCCAGACAGGCCCGGCGCTGGGGCCATCCGGCCCGTGTCTCGCCCGGCACCATCAAGCCAGTCTAAACGCCGCAGGATAACGCCTTCGCGCAACGCCCAGGGACATATCTCCAAACTGGTTACCCCTAATGCACGCATCGCGGCCCCCGCCACCAGCGATCCGGCCACCAGCTGGTGCGCCCGACTGGGGCTCACCCCTTCGAGTTCGGCCAGGTCGGCGGCGGACATCCGGCTGATGAAGGCGCTCACCTGGCGCAGCCCGGTCTCGGTGAGCACCCGGCGGGCGCGCGGTCCTTCGGCGGACGGCGCGGCGCCCGTCAAGCGGGCCAGCGAGCGGAACGTCTTGGAGGTGCCGACGATCCGCTCCGGCCGGCCGTCGCGGCGCAGCTTGCGGGCCACCGGGGCCAGCATGACCTCGGCGTGTTCGCGCAGCGCGTCGATCTCCTTGCGGGTGGGCGGGTCGGTGGAGAACCACTCCCGGGTCAGCCGGCCGGCGCCGAGCGGCAGGGACTCGGCGACCGACGGCAGCTCGTCCATCCCGCTGGCCAGCTCCAGCGAGCCGCCCCCGATGTCCAGCACCAACAGCCGCCCGGCCGACCAACCGAACCAGCGGCGCACCGCGAGGAACGTGTAGCGCGCCTCGTCCTCACCCGGCAGCACCTGCAGCGCCACCCCGGTCTCCGCGCGCACCCGGGCCAGCACCTCGGCCGAGTTGGGCGCGTCGCGCAGCGCCGAGGTGGCGAACGCGAGCAGGTCGGCGCAGTCGGCGGCGGCCGCCGAGTCGCGCGCGTCGCTCACCGCCCGGATCAGCGCGTCCGCCCCCGGCCGGCTCAGCCGGCCGTGCTCGTCCAGCGACTCGGCCAGGCGCAGCGCGGTCTTCTCCGAGGTCATCGGGGTGGGGTGGCCGCCGCGATAGGCGTCCACGATCAACAGATGGACCGTGTTGGAACCGACGTCAAGCACTCCGAGGCGCACGGGCAACCACCGTATCCCGATCTTCGGTTGGGCTGGCTGTGACGTGGCTCAGGTCTCGAACTTGTACCCCAGGCCGCGCACGGTGACCAGGTGTTTCGGCGCGGACGGGTCCGCCTCGATCTTCGAGCGCAGCCGCTTCACGTGCACGTCCAGCGTCTTGGTGTCGCCCACGTAGTCGGCACCCCAGACCCGGTCGATGAGCTGGCCCCGGGTGAGCACCCGGCCGACGTTGCGCAGCAGGTACTCCAGCAGGTCGAACTCCTTCAGCGGCAGCGGCACCTCGCCGCCCGCCACCGTGACCACGTGCCGTTCCACGTCCATCCGCACCGGACCGGCCTCGAGCACCGAGGGCGGGGAGTCGGTGTCGGTTCCGCCCTCGCCGCCCCGGCGCAGCACCGCGCGCACCCGGGCGATCAGCTCGCGCGCCGAGTAGGGCTTGGTGACGTAGTCGTCGGCGCCCAGCTCGAGGCCGACCACCTTGTCGATCTCGCTGTCCCGCGCGGTGACCATGATGATCGGCACGCCGGCCCGCTGGCGCAGCGCCTTGCACACCTCGGTGCCGCTCATTCCCGGCAGCATCAGGTCGAGCAGCACGATGTCGGCGCCGTTCCGGTCGAACTCGTCGAGCGCGTCCTGGCCGGTGCCGGCCACGGCGGCGGTGAAGCCCTCCTTGCGCAGCAGGAACGCTAACGGGTCGGCGAACGACTCCTCGTCCTCGACGATCAAAACCCTGGTCACAGCACTCCTCCTGGTTCGCGCGTGCGGTCGGCCGGGTTTGGCTTGACCCCATTGGTCGTGTGCTCGGGCGGGGCGGGTTGGCCAGTCTGGGCGGTTTGAGCCGTTTGGGCGGGCGGGTTGGCACGAGAGGCAGGGACGACGCCGTGCGCGGGCAGCCGGAGGGTGAACGTGGAACCGGTGCCCGGGTGGCTCCACAGCCGCACCTCGCCGCCGTGGTTGGCGGCCACGTGCTTGACGATGGCCAGCCCGAGGCCGGTGCCGCCGGTGGCCCGCGACCGGGCCGGGTCCACCCGGAAGAACCGCTCGAACACCCGTTGCTGGTGCTCGGGGGCGATGCCGATGCCCCGGTCGGTCACCGCGACCTCCACCATGTCGCCCACCCGGCGGCGGCTCACCGAGACGGTGGCCCGGGGCGGCGAGTAGGCGATCGCGTTGTCCAGCAGGTTGGACAGCGCGGTGACCAGCAGGGTGCGGTCCCCGTCCACGCGCAGGCCGCTGGCCTCGTCGGTGTGGATGCCGATGCCGGTCGACTCCATCACCAGCCGGCAGCGGGCCAACGCCTCGGTGAGCACCTCGTCCAGGTCGACCACGGCCAGTTCGGGCAGCCGCTCGGCGCCGGTGAGCCGGGACAGCGCGATCAGCTCGGTGACCATGGAGCCCAGCCGGTTCGCCTCGTTGAGGATCTTGGTGACGAACCGGTGCACCTCCTCCGGGTCGTCCGCCGCGTCCAGCACCGCCTCGGCGAGCAACCCGATCGCGCCCACCGGGGTCTTCAGCTCGTGGCTCACGTTGGCCACGAAGTCCCGCCGGGTGGCCTCCAGCCGGACCGCCTCCGAGGTGTCCTCGGCGTCCACCACCGCGAACCCGTCGCCCAGCGGGCGCACGTGGCCGAGCACCGCCTCCGGGTGCCGGCCGCCCCTCGGGTCGGTCGGCGAGAGGTCCACGTCCAGGATCTCGCCCCCGGCGATGGCCCGCTCGGCCGCCTTCAGCGCACGGGCGTCGGCGCGCGAGGAGCGCACCACGCCCAGCTCGGCCGCCCTCGGGTTGTGCAGCACCACGTCGCCGTAGCGGTTGATCACCGCGAGGCCGTTGTTGGACGACTGGGTCACCCGGTGCAGCAGGTCGGCGAACGTGGGGCCCACCGAACGCGGCGTTCGCGGGACCCTTCGGCGAAAGAGGAACCACCCGACGGACAGACCCAACAAGAGGGCCCCGCCGGCCAGGCCGACACACGCCAGGGCGGTCACGGCTGCATCGTATGTCCCGCATGGGGGCTCATGACCAGCCGGAGCCCCCGCATCGTGACGAGTCCGACCCCGATGGAGCCAGAGTTCCGCGACCGTTTACCACGCGTTCACTCAGTTGAGTGATTTGGCGGATTTTCCAGAACCGGCCACGCGGCGGTTCCCGGCTGGCTATCGTCCGTGTGCATGGACCCAGTCCCGGGCACGCCGGCCGCCGAGGTGCGCGCCAACCTGGCCGGCCTGCGGATCACCCCGGCCAACGTGATGCAGGTCCGCAACGCCCTGCTGGCCGAGTCACAGCTGATGCGGGACCAGGTCGCGATGATGAAGATGGGCACCGGCGTCGGCAAACCCGGCCTGGACCGCGTGTCGGAACGGGCCGAGCCCGAGTTCAACGCCAAGATCGGGGCGCTGCTGGAGCAGTGGGCGGCCTACGTCGACGCGCTGAAGGCCGGCGCGGAGGAGTTGGGCCAGATGGCCAGGCGGTACGGGCACACCGAGGACCAGCTCGCCGCTTCGTTCCGGCAGTTCCAACGGGACAACCCGCCGCCGATCACGCCCGGGGCACCCCGATGAGCCGGCCGATGATCGTGCCGTTGCTGGCGCTGCTGTTCGCCCTGGCCGGCTGCGCCGCCGACCGGGCACCCACAGCCGCCCCGACCTCTCCCGCCGAGGCGTCCCCGGCGCCGGCCGACCCGGCGCTTCCGCCCCGACCGGCGACCCTTCCGCTGAACGACGTCGAACCCTGCGAGCTGCTCACCCCCGGGCAGGTCACCGCCCTCGGCGCGGACGGCCCCGGCCGGCGCCGGCCGCTCGGCGACGACCCCAACGGCGGCTACGGCTGTGTCTGGTCGAACCCGCCCGACGCCCGGTTCGACGACGGCTGGTCGGCGGGCAAGACGCTCGAGCACGGCGTGGGCTACTACCTGGGCCGGGGCGCCCGGCTCACCCAGGTCGCCGGGTTCGCCGCGGCCACCGGCCCGGCCGCGGCCGGGAGCCCTGAAGGGAACTGCCTGCTCTACCTGGACGTCGCGCCCGGGCAGAGCCTTGTGGTCCAGTACAACACGCTGAGCAGCGACTACCCGGGGATGAACCACGGGAAGGCCTGCCAGCTGGCCACCAGGGCGGCCGAGATGATGATCACCAGTCTGCAAGCCCGGGCCGGCAACCGGTAGGCGCCATGACCGAGGACCTGTGTTACGACGACGGCTCCGACCTCCGCCGGCTCTACGAGCAGGTGCACGGCGGGCCGGGCGTCCGCGTGGTGGATCCCTCGGTCGCGGGGCTGCGCTCGCTGCACAGGTGGGCGTCCGGGTCGGCGGAACGGGTGAGCCGGGCGCTGCGCGCGGCGGGCGCCGACTGGCAGGGCGCGGCGGCGGACGCCAGCGCGTCGGCGATGCACCGGGTCATCCGGTGGGCGGAGCGGGGCGCGCCGGCCGCCGGCAACGGCGGGGAGCGGGTGCAGGACTACGCGAGCTCGTTCGCCGAGATGAAGCCCAAGATCGTCCCGCCGAAGCCGGTGCCGCCGCCGACCATCTGGGACGACATGTTCCCGACCAGGTACTTCGGCGTGACCGACCACGCGGCCGCCGTGGCGGACAACGCGGCGGCCACCAAGGCCGCGTTCGCCGCCTACTCGGCGCACGACGCGAACACCCGCGCCGCGGTCGACGCGTTCCCCACCCTGGACCCGGTTCTCCCGCCGACCCGCCCGGGGGATGGCCGATCCGGGAACGTGCCCGGCCCCCGGCATCTCGGCCCGCCCGGTGCTCATCCCGGTCCCGCGCCGACCGACCTGGCGGACCTGTCGCCGTCGGCGCCGCCGGCCGCCCCTCCGGGCGCCTGGCCCGGCCACTCGCCCGCGCCGGGGCAACCCGGCCCCTCCGGCCTGCCGGTCCCGGGCTTCCCGGGCCTGCGGCCGCCGTCCGGCCACTCCGCCCGTCCGCCCGCACCGGGCCGGGCGCCGGGGACACCGCCCTTCGGCGAACCGGGCCGTCCGGGCCAGCCGCCGCTCCCGCCGGGCCGGTCGGGCCTACCCAACCAGTCCGGCCCGCCCGGTGCGCCCAACCAGACCGGCCTTCCCGGCGGGACCAACCAACCGAACCAGACCGGCCTCCCCGGCGGGACCAACCAGCCGGGTCAAACCGGCGGACCCAACCAGCCCGGCCAGACCGGCGGACCCAACCAGGCCGGCCAGGCCGGCGGGCCGAACCAGCCGGGCCAGTCGGGCGTGCCGCGCGGGCTCGGTCCGCCGGAACGGCCGTACGGGCCCGGGCTGGCCGGTGAACCGGCACCCGGCGGCACCGGCCCGGGCGGCCGCCCGGGCATCGGTCCGGGGGTCCCCGGCATCGGACCGGGCATCGGACCGGGTGGTATGCCGCTGGCCGGCGGAATGCTGTCCGGGGATCGACAGCACCGCAACAACGTCTTCCTGCCCAGCGACGAGCCGTTCAGCGCCGGTATCGGGGACGACGCGGTGCCGCCGGTGCTCGGGCCGGACCAGGAACCGTGGTGAACCGCCACCCGGCGGCCATCCAACTCACCCCGACCGAGCTGCTGGCCTGCTGGGAGGCGCTCCGGTTGGGCGAGACCCCCGTGCTGTTCCGGCTGCGCCGCCCCGGCTGGACCCCGGCCGAGCGGGCCGGGGCCGACGGGTTGCTGCGGGAGGCGATGGCCGGGCTGTCCCGACGGGGCCTTTCCGACGGCTCGCGCCCGGCGCCGGTGCTGGTCGGTCTGCTGCGGGTGATCGCGCAGGCCGACTACCACCTGGACATCCGGTACGCGAACCCCTCCGGCGCCGGCCGGCCGGTGCTCGGCGTCGGCGCGGTGGCCGGCGCCCAGGGCGCGATCGTGCTCAGTCACGACGGGGCCGGGCCGATCCGGCTGCGCCCGCTGGACGGCTCCAGGGTGGCCGGCGCGCTGCTCGACCTGCTCGGGCCGATCACCCCCGGCGAGGGCACCCCGGTGAACATCCCCGCCGACACGCTGGACACCGCCGCGTCCCGGTTGGCCAAGGGGGACGGCTTCGCGGCGCTCACCGACGAGCTGCGGGCCCTGGGCGTGGACCGGCAGGCGGCGAACTCACTGGCCCGGATGTGCTCGGGCATCCTCGGCGGCGGGCAACTCGGCGCCACCGCCCGCTACGGCGGCCCGGAACGCCGGGCGCCGTGGGTGATCGGCTTCCACCGCACCGGCAGCGGCCACTTCATGCTCCTGCGCAAGGCCGGCACGGTCACGGTCGCCCCCACCGACCCCCAGCGCCTGGCCCACCAGTGGCGAGAGCTCACCGACGCCCTACACACCGCCCCCGACCTACGCGTCCTCGCCTAACCCCATATCGCTACCCCACGCCCGTCATGTCGCGGATTTCGCCGGCACATGTCGCGGGTTTCGCCATGCTGAAACCCGCGACATGCCACGCTGAAACCCGCGACATGAGGTGGGCAGACCCGCGATATGGGCTGGGGAAACCAGCGATATGGGGGGTTAGCGGCCTTGGTTGGCTACGGCGGCGGCGGCGATCTTGGCGGCTTCCGGGTCCAGGTACTCGCCGCCGTGGGTCAGCGGGCGCAGGTCGGCGTCGAGTTGGTAGCGCAGGGGGATGCCGGTGGGGATGTCCAGGCCGGCGATCTCGGCGTCGGAGATCCCGTCCAGGTGCTTGACCAGCGCGCGCAGCGAGTTGCCGTGCGCGGCGACCAGCACGGTCCGCCCGGCGCGCAGGTCCGGCACGATGGCCGACTCCCAGTACGGCAGCATCCGGGCCACCACGTCCTTGAGGCATTCCGTGCGCGGGGCGTTCAGGCCGGCGTAGCGCGGGTCGTCGGTCTGGGCGAACTCGCTGCCCGGCTCGATCGGCGGCGGCGGGGTGTCGTAGGAGCGCCGCCAGAGCATGAACTGCTCGTCCCCGAACTCCTCGCGGGTCTGCTTCTTGTTCTTGCCCTGCAGCGCGCCGTAGTGCCGCTCGTTCAGCCGCCAGTCCCGGCGCACCTCGATCCAGTGCCGGTCGCAGGCGTCCAGGGCCAGGTTGGCGGTGGAGATTGCGCGGCGCAGCAGCGAGGTGTGCAGCACGTCGGGCAGGGTTCCCGACTCGGCGAGCAGCTCGCCGCCCCGGCGCGCCTCGCCCTCGCCCTTGGCCGACAGCGGCACGTCCACCCAGCCGGTGAACAGCCCCTTGGCGTTCCACTCGCTCTCGCCGTGCCGCAACAGGATCAGCTGATACGCGTCGCTCACGGTTCCCCAGGCTAATGCAGATGTTCGGCGAGGAAGGCGAGGGTGTGTTCCCAGGCCAGGTCGGCGGCGGCCTTGTCCCACAGGGACGGCGCGTCCCAGTTGGAGAACGCGTGGCCGGCGTCGTAGCGGTGCACGATCGCGTCCGGGCGGTCGGCGAACGCGGCCGCCACCTGGGCCACCGCCTCCACCGGGATGTACGGGTCGGCGACGCCGTAGTGGAACATGATCGGGCAGGTGATCCGGTCCGCCCAGTCGAGCATCTCGTGGATGCCCGAGCCGTAGTACGGCACGGCGGCGTCCAACCCACGCCCGTCCACCCGGGCCAGCGCCGCGCAGGTGTAAGTGAGCACCCCGCCGAGACAGAAACCGACCGCGCCCACCTTGCCGGTGCAGCCGGGCATGCCGAGCAGGTGGGCGAAGGTGGAGGTCATGTCGGCCGCGGCCAGCTCGCGGTCCAGCCGCTGGACCATCTCGACGCCGTCCGCGATCCCCGACTCGTCACGCCGCTCGAAGCCCGGCTCGATCCGCCAGAACATGTCCGGCACCAGCGTGAGGTAGCCGGCGTCGGCCATCCGCTCGGCCAGCCCGCGCATGTTCTCGTTGACGCCGAAGATCTCCTGGAACAACAGCACACCGGGTGCCCGACCGCCGTCCGGAACCGCGCAGAACGCGTCGAACGTGCCGCCGTCGTGGGCCGTGATCCGCTCGGTGTGCGTGCTCGTCACCTTGGTCGCCACCGTTCCTCGGGCTGGAGAATTCGCGATTGACTCCGCAACGGTGCCATGCCCGACCGTTCGGCGCGCGACCGGGACACCGCGCCCGCGCACTCTCTTCACACGACCGCTCACCGACAGCAACCGGCCATCCGCGGAAAAGCCCGCTGAGACCGGTCAGAGAAGGCGAACCGGGGGCATCCAGGAGTTTCGGTGCACCAACTGAGACGGTCGGCAATCCGATCGTTCGAAACTCCAAACAGATCTCGCCCGAATGAGTGATTCTAGGCTACTCTTTTTGCGGCGGTTATTTATGCCTCGCTATCAACTATCGACACGGTTATATAGTTAATACCGCTGCTACCCCTACTGTAGCCAGGTTGTTTTTGCCCTCGTAGAACCCACTTTGGACGGTTGTTGCACCTAGGCGCGGTGCGGCTGGAAGTAGGCACGCGACACCGATTGTTAACGGTGAGCGGTAGTTAGGACCACCTGAATTGGTCAACCGCGCCCCCTTGCATCGTGACAGCGTCGCTGCCAGGGTTACTTTTCTCTCGGGGATGCGACTTCAGTCCTGACGCATCACCGGGCATCACGGCCCGTCCCCCGTGGGCCGTGAGCAGGCGTCCCGGCATCTCCTGTCCCCCTTTTTGCGAGATGCCGGGGCGGTGTAAGCGGAGTGGCCCAAGGACATGACTCCCCCTCATCGACTTGGGCCACTCCGTCCGTAATCGGGCTCCCTAACCGCCGCTACCGGTAGCGGCCGACTCCCCAGAAGCCGCCCGGCGGCCCCGGCGCAGCGTCCCCCGCGCGCCGAGAAGGAGCCCGACAATCACCGCCAGCGCCGCCAGGAACGGCGCCAGCACACCGAGCACGGTCAACACCGCCGTACCGGTGGCCAGGAATGCCCGCCAGCCGGCCGCCAGGCCGGCCAGGAATCCGCCGGGGGCCTCGGCCAGAGGCGGCGGAGCTTCGGGGTTCAGGGTGACCGTGAGGGTGGCCAACGCCACCCGGCCGGAAACCGCGGCCATCCGCTTCTCCAGCGACTCCAGCTCCCCCTGGCGCTGGGTCAGCTCGGACTCGATGGCCACCACGTCCCCGACGGTGACCGCCCGCTCCAGCAGCGCCCTGATCCGCGCCACGCTGGCCCGCTGGTTGTTCAGCCGGCCCTCCAGGTCGGCCATCTGGTCCGTGACGTCCTCGGCCTGCTCGGCCCGGTCGGTCACCCTGCCCACCCCGCCCGGGCCGGTCAGCTGGCCGATCAGCTCGTCCAACCGGGTCGCCGGCACGCGCAGGGTCAGGTTGGCGGCGCGGTCCCGGGTCTGTTCGTTGGCCACGAAGCCGCAGGCGGCGGCCCGCACCCGGGCCGAGGCGGCCGGCGGGTCGGCGACGTCGAGGGTCAGCCGCGCGGTGCGCACCACCGCGCGCTCCTGGCCGATCAGGTCGGGGTTGACCGGTGCCGGCGCCCCCGGGGCCGGGGCGGGCATCGGCGCGGCCCGCTGGTCCAGCTTGGCCGCCGGCGCGTCCGCCTCGGCCGGACCGGCCGCGATGCCGGGTCGAGCGGCCCCCGACGAGCCTCCACTCGATACGGCATCGCGGCCGGCCGGTGCACCGGAGCCGGGCGCGGTCAGTGCGGCGGCCGCGAGCCAGGTCACCACGACCAGCGCGACCCCGGCGGCCAGCAGCCGGACGGGCAGCCGACGAGTCGCCCGTTGCCACCTGTTCATGACCGCCCCCATCTCCCCGGTTACGGGTGAGACGGCGCGACGAACCAGTCGGGTTGTCCCGTCTACATCACGAATGCATAACGCTCAGTCGGGCGTCTCAGTCGGTGTCGACCAGATCTTCGAAGGCGCGCAGGTTGGCCAGCGACTCGCCCCGGTCCACCCGCCAGGCCCACTCCCGGCGGATGGAGGTGGCGAAGCCCAGCCGCAGCAGCTGGTTGAAGTCCCGGTCGGCGGCCTCCAGCACCTGGCCGAGCAGCCGGTCGATCTCCTCGGCGGTCACCGCGTGCCGCCCGATCCGGCCGACCAGGTGGATGTCCCCGACCTTGTCCAGCGAGTAGTGCACGCCGTACAGCTTGGCGTTGCGCCGCAGCAGGAACCGGTAGACGTCCTCGTGGCCCTCGTCCGGCCGCCGGCAGACGAACGCGCCGACCAGCAGCGCGTGGTCGGCCACGATCAGCCAGGTCGGCGTCTGCAGCCGCGCGGTGCCGGGCAGCGTGGCCAGGAACCGGCCCACGCCGTGCCGCTGGTAGGACACCTCGGCGTCGTCCAGCGCCGCCGCGATCAGCGCGTCCAGCCGCTCGATCTCCGCGTCATCAGCCATGATCACGCAGGATAGCCGGCCGGGTGGTGGCCGACGCGCTTCATGGTCATCAGGACGTCACGGTCGCCCGAACTCCCCGGCAACGACCACCATGTCCTGATGACCATGAATTTGACCACCGGCGCTCCACCAACCGAGACTGTTGCCCAACGGCGCGGCGGCAAGGCCGCAACGGGATGTCCTTGATCGCTGTCTGTGGTGGATGAGCAGCGAAAATGAGGCTGTTGCCGGATCCCTCTCACAGCGGAGGGGGAGCAGATCCGGCGGTTTTCGGGCGCGCAGGATTCGGAGCGGCTTGGACGGCGCGGGTGGGTTGGTCTGCCGGGGCTCGCCCGACTGTCTCATGGGAGGTACGTGGTGGGGGTTGCGGCAAGGTCAAACCCCACGGCGTTCCTTTCGTGCAACCAGAGTGACCGTTGAGGCGGCGGGGATCGTCGTTTCTGGCGGTTCAGCGTCGAAAATCGAGGCTGAACCGCCACGAATGGCGATCACCCACTCGGCCACCGCAGAGCCGCCACAGATGGCGATCAAGGCTAGAAGGACACGCAGGACGGCTCGGGGTCGTCGGCGCGCAGCACCGACTCCTGGTTGAACTTCCGCTTGTAGAGCTCGCGGATCTGGTCGATCTTGGTGCCGCTGTCCGGCGCCGTGTTGACCGGGTAGAGCAGCACCAGGACCTGGCTGCGCTCCCGGGCCAGCTTGCCGTCCGCGCCCCGGAACTGGCCGAACCCGGTCAGCATGGTCAGCCCGTCCGGGAACCTCGGCGTGATCTCGGCGTCCAGAAAGGCGCGGAACTCCGCGTCGCTGATCTCCGGGCCACCCTGGCGGGTGGTGCCGAAGAACAGCTCGGTGCGCACGTACCCGGAGCACCCCGGCGGCGGCGCCGCCGCGGCGGGCTGCACCTCCGCACAGCCCGCGAGCGCCGCCGCGAGCACCACGAACATGATCAACCGACGCATGCCACCACTCCCGTCACGATCCCGTCCGTGATCATGACATTCTCCTGGCCCGGCGCAGCGCGAGCAGGGAGCGCAGCAGGTGCGGCGGCGAGGGCGGCAGCCAGCCCAGCGCCAGCGCCATGCCCATGTCGTCCCGGTTCGCCCAGTGCTCGATGACCTTCCCGTCGGCGACGCGGAACCAGTGCGTGTGCCGCACCGCGAACCGCCGGCCGGTCGGCGCGAACGCCCTCGCCGGCCGGCCGTTCTCGTCGTACGGCACGAACGGGCCGGTCTGCCGCCCGTACATGGTGGTGTGCAGCGCCACCAGGTCGCCGTCCTGGGCCGCCTCGTGCACCTCCCAGCGCATGTCCGAGAAGGTCGCGCGCAGCCACAACGCTGTGGCGTAGAACGCGTCCGGCCCGCGCCCGCGCGACGCCGGCGGCTCGTCCACCGACTCCCGGTTGTACGCGTCCGGGTGGATCACCTCGGCGAAGTCGGCCGGCGTGCCGTTCGCCATGATCTCCATCGAGCGCGCGCACACCGCCTTGGCATCCGTCACGTCGGTCCTCCAATGATCTCCCGCGCGGCCCGCTCGCCGGACTCCAGCGCCCCGTCCATCCACGCGACGGAAACCGAAGTGTGCTCCCCGGCGAAGTGCGGCCGGCCCTCCGGCGCCCGCGCCGCCGGCAGGACCCAACGCAGCTGCCCCGGCCGGGCGGACGCCCAGGCTCCGCCGGCGAACTCGTCCTCCGACCACACCTTGACGTAACTGGCCAGCACCCGCCCGGGCAGTTCGGGCAAGAACTTGGCCACCTCGGCCTGGATCACCCCCGCCCGCTCGGCCGCCGGCACCCGGGCCAGCGCGTCCGCGTTGGCGCCGAACAGGTAGGCCTGGAGCGTGCCCTCCGGGCCACGCCTGGCCGGGTTGCGGCGTGACGAACCGCCGCCCGCCCACGTGCCAGAGCCGCGAGCCGGTGTCCTGGCCGTGGTCGAACAGCTGGTCCGCCAGGCCGAACTCGGCGATGAGGCCGCGGGTGTGCACGTGCACGTCCGGGATGCGCACCGCGCCCGCCTCGGCGTAGCCGCCACCGGTGAACGGCTCCCGCACTGTCAGCACCCGCCCGCCGGGCCGGTCCCGCGCCTCCAGCACGGTGACCTGGTAACCGGCGTTCGCCAGGCGAACCGCGGCCGCCAGGCCGGCGAGCCCGGCCCCGAGCACCACCGCCCGCCGCCCCCTGGACCCGGCACAGGCAGCCACCCCGGCGGCGGCCAGGGCCACCCCGGCGACGCGCAGCACGGCGCGGCGGCTCAGCCTCGGCGTGGTCGTCGGGCTGATCGTCGGCAAGGTCACCGCCTCACCGAATCAGCACAAGTAACGACCCGGAATACGCACAAGTACGTACCGGTGAGTAGATCGGTCCGCCATTATGTCGATGTGCGGCCTTTGTCAAACGCTGACTTGCTCGCCGTGCTCGACCTCGTCCACCAGCTGAACGCCGAGGGAGGGTGCGGCCCCAACGGACAGCCGTCCGCCTCGGTGCTGGCCGGGATCGGCCGGCTGATCGGCGCGGACGTCACCTCGTACACCAAGGTGGACCACCGGACGAACAAGCTGGTCGGCGCGGCGGTGGAGCCCGCCGAGCAGAACATCTCCGGCTCGGACGAGTTCCAGGCGGTGTTTGCCCAGCACCCCGGGCTCGCCGGCTACCGGTCCGGCCAGCTGAAGCTGGGCGAGTCGGTGGCCATGACCGACCTGGCCGAGCTCCGCCAGCTCCGCCGGCTGCCCCTCTACGTGGACTTCTACCAGTCCCGGGGCACCCTCGACCAGCTGCTCTGCATGGCCACCCTGGACCAGCGGCACGGCACCACGCTGGCCCTGAACCGGTCATCCCGGGGCTTCTCCGAGCGGGACCGGGCGGTGCTGGACCTGCTCACCCCGCACCTGGTCCAGGCCTCCGCCCGGGCCGTCCGGATGGCCGAGCTGACCACCGCCGTCCACCACCTGAGCCGGCAGGCCGACCGGCTGGACCTGGCGCTGGACGCGCTGCCCGGCCTCACCCGGACCGAACGCGCGGTGGTGGAACACGTGGCCGGCGGCCTCACCGACCGCGAGACGGCCCGCGTCCTGGCGGTCAGCCCGCGCACCGTGCAGAAGCACCTGGAGAACATCTACCGCAAGCTCGGTGTCTCCAACCGGACCAGCCTGGCCGCGCTGCTGGACAAGGAACGCTTCTAGCGTCTCCCGCGCGCGCCTGGGCGCGCGCTCGGCAAGCGCGATCCGCGCTAGCGTCTCCCGCGCGCGCCTAACTGGGCGCGCGCTCGGCAAGCGCGATCCGCGCTAGCGTCTCCCGCGCGCGCCTAACTGGGCGCGCGCTCGGCAAGCGCGTTCCGCGCTAGCCCGCCCGGGCGCCGCGGCCCCGGAACTCCAGGCCGGCGTCGGCGTAGGTGGCCAGCAGGGCGTCCGTGGTGCGCTCCCAGGAGAACCGCTGGGCGTGCTCGACCGCGCCGGCGGACAGCTTCTCCCGGTACTCCGGCCGCAGCGCCACCGAGGCCAGCGCGCCGGCCCAGTCGGCCGCCGCGTGCCCGTGCACCAGCAACCCGGACCGGCCGTCCGCCACCGCCACCGGCAACCCGCCGACCGAGGCCGCCACCACCGGCGTGCCGCAGGCCTGCGCCTCCAGCGCGACCAGGCCGAACGACTCGTTGTGGCTGGGCACCGCGACCAGGTCGGCGGCCCGGTAGACGTCGACCAGCCCCTCGCGCCGCATCGGCGGCAGGAACCGGGCGACGCCGGTCAGCCCCAGCGACACGGCCAGCTCGCGCAGCGCCGTCGGCTCGGCCAGCCCGGACCCGGAGGGGCCGCCCACCACCAGCACCACCAGCCGCTCGCGCAGCGCGCGGGCGGCCGCCGCGCCTTCCCCGGCCGCCGTGGCGGCGAGCAGCTCGGCCGCCGCGTGCAGCAGCACGTCCGGCGCCTTGAGCGGCTGGATGCGGCCGATGAACGCCAGCACCACGGCGTCTTCCGGCAGGTCCAGTGACCGGCGGGCCGCCGCGCGGTCGCCCGGGGTGTACAGGTGCAGGTCCACGCCGGGCGGGATGGTCACCGTGCGCGCCTGGTCGGCGTCGTACAACGTGATCAGCTGCTCGGCCTCGGTGTCGGTGTTGCTGACCAGCCGGTCGGCCTCGGCGACCACCTGCTCCTCGCCGATCACCCGCGAGCGGGGTTCCGGCTGGTCCCCGTCGGCGAGCGCCGCGTTCTTCACCTTGGCCAGGGTGTGCGCGCTGTGCACCAGCGGAACCCGCCAGCGGTCCCGGGCCAGCCAGCCGGCCTGCCCGGACAGCCAGTAGTGCGAGTGGATGACGTCGTAGTGGTCCGGTTCGTGGCGGGCCTCGGTGCGCAGCACCCCGGCGGTGAACGCGCACATCTGGCTGGGCAGCTCGGTCTTGCCCAGATCCTCGTACGGGCCGGCGGCCACGTGGCGCACCTGCACGCCGGGGGCCAGCTCGACCGTCGGCGGCTGGTCCGACGAGGTGGCCCGGGTGAAGATCTCCACGGCCACCCCGCGCCGGGCCATCCGCACGGCGGTCTGCTCGATGTAGACGTTCATCCCGCCCGCGTCGCCGGTGCCCGGCTGCTCCAGCGGCGAGGTGTGCACGGACAACACACACACCCGCCTGGGCGACCCGATAGCACGCACCACGCCTTCCTAGCACGCGAGCGGGGTCCGCACCCATCGATAGGCTGGGGCCTCGTGAGTACGAACAGCGAACGTCCCGTCGCCGTGGTCACCGGAGCCAGCTCCGGAATCGGCGCCGCCACCGCCCGCCAACTGGCCGGTCAGGGCTTCCACGTGATCGTCGGCGCGCGCCGGCTGGACCCGCTCGAGAAGCTCGCCGCCGAGCTGGACGGCACCGCCCTGGCCCTGGATGTGACCGACGCCGCATCCGTCGCCGAGTTCGCCGCCGCCGTCCCGGCCGCCCGGGTGCTGGTGAACAACGCCGGCGGCGCGTTCGGCCTGGAGACGGTGGAGAACGCCGACGAGGACCATTGGCGGTCCATGTGGGAGACCAACGTGCTCGGCACCCTGCGGGTGACCAAGGCGCTGCTGCCCGCGCTGATCGCCTCCGGGGACGGGCACGTGGTCACGGTGACCTCGGTGGCCGCCTACGAGCTGTACGACAACGGCGCCGGCTACACCTCGGCCAAGCACGCCCAGTCGGCGCTGCACCGGACGCTGCGCGGCGAGCTGCTCGGCCGGCCGGTGCGGGTCACCGAGATCGTGCCGGGGATGGTGCGGACCGAGTTCTCCCTGGTCCGGTTCGACGGCGACGCCTCGCGGGCCGACCAGGTCTACGCCGGGCTCACCCCGCTGGTCGCCGAGGACGTGGCCGAGGTGATCGGTTTCGCGGTCAGCCGGCCCCCGCACGTGAACCTGGACCTGATCGAGCTCAAGCCGAGGGCGCAGGCCTCGGCCACCCGCGCGCACCGGGACTGAGACCCGTGAGTGATTTGTGTGGCTATAGCCACACAAATCACTCACGGGTCCGGTTACCGGGGTGGCCGCAGCAGCAGCTGGGCCAGGGCGCCGATGGCGATCCGGTGCGAGCGCTCGCACGCGGTGTCCGGGCTCACCTCCGGCGCGGCCGGATCGGGTATCACCTGGTAGCTGGCCCACAGCGTGGTGTCGTCGGCTACCTCGACCCGGGTCACGCAGCCGGGCTCGTGGGGTGCCCCGGGGACGTCCACCGCGCCGAACCCGGCCACGTTGGCCACCCGGGCGCCGGGCAGCTCGAGGAACTCCCGGACCGGCCGGCGCACCAGCCGAAGGCCCATGCTGAACCCCCGGGTGCCCGGCCGCCCGGTCCACGCGCACCCCAGCCCGTCCGGCGCCTCGTCCCGCAGCCCCGCGTCGACCGCGCTGAACTGCTCGCGCAGCTTCCCGGACACCAGCGAGCACGGGTCCACGCCTTGCACCGAGAGGGTGGCCGGGCGCACCGGCAGCTCCAGCCGGGAGGACACCACGGGGGGCGGCGGCGCCGGCTCCTCCGCCACGCCGCCGCACCCGGCCAGCAGCAGCCCGACCAGCGCGATCCCGCTCCCGCGCAGCAGCCCCACTCACACCATTTAACCGAGGAAAACGGTTTCGCGCCTTAGGGTTTGCCCCAAATATCGCAACCCCCGGTACCCCAGAAGCACCAATTACCCCATACGTCCCCGAGAGTGGTAGCACTTGCCGGGGGTGGGATCGGCGGGGTCTGGGTGCGCCGGCTCGGGCCACCTTTCCATGATCAACATGACATGGTGGTCACTTCGGGGCGGGTTCGGGTGGTCGTCATGTCATGGTGGCCATGTAATCGGTGATCATCAGGGCATGGTGGTCACTTCAGGCACGCCGGCGCAGCCACTGTGCCCTGATGACCATGCCATCCGTGATCATCAGGCAATCACCGGAGTTTTCGGGCCGCGAACCAACCGTGAGTGCCTGATGATCTCCGTCGGGGGCGGGAGCGCTCAGCCGGAGGAGCGGGTCAGGGCTTCGGCCAGGCGGGAGAGGGCCTCGGTGAAGTCGGCCTCCTCCAGGTGGCCGAAGCCGAGGCGGAACACCCGGTCCGGCTCGCCGAACCAGTGGCCCGGCGCGACCCGGGTGTCCAGCTCGGCCAGCCGGGCGTAGAACGCGGGCACGGCGTCGTCCGGGAAACGGTCGGCGCGCAGCCGCAGGCAGCACAGCGCCCCGCCGTCCGGGCGGACCAGGTCCACGGGCCGGCCGGAGCACCAGGCGACCAGCTCGTCCAGCGCCCGGGCCAACCGCTCCGCCCGCGCGGCCAGGATCGGGCGGCGGGAGCGCAGCACCCGGGTGCCGAGCAGCTCGTCCACCACCGAGCAGGTGACCGTGCTGAGGAACTTGGCGTTGCGCAGGCGCTCGTAGAGCGCCGCGTCCGCGGTGACCAGCCAGCCGATCCGCAGCCCGGGGGCGCCGTGCGCCTTGGACAGCGACGAGCAGGTGACCACCCGGGGCGAGAGCCCGATGGCCGAGCCGGGCACCGGCGCCGACCCGTAGGTCGACGCCCGGTAGGTCTCGTCGACCAGCACCACGGCCTCCGGCGCGCGCCGCTCCACCCGGGCCAGCAGCGACCGCAGCTCGTCGTCGGTGAACCGCACGCCGGACGGGTTCTGCGGGGAGGCGCAGGACACCAGCGTGACGTCCGGACCCAGCGCCGCCTCGATGGCGTCCAGCGGCAGCCGGTAGCCGTCGTCGAACCGCAGCGGCACCGTGTCCACCCGGGCGCCGAGGCCCTCGGGCACCTCGCGGGCCGGCGGGAAGCTCGGGCCGACCACCAGCATCCGCCCGTGCCGGCGGTCCTGCGCGAGCAGGAACATCGCCTCGATGGCGCCCACCGTGACCAGCACCTGGCCCGGGTCGGCGCCCGCCTCGGCGGCGATCAGCTCCCGCAGCTCGGAGTCCCCCCGGGAGGTGCCGTAGCCCAGCGGCAATCCGGCCAGCTCGGTGAGGTCGCCCAGCTCGCCCAGGCGCAGCGGCGGGCAGGTGCTCTCCGCGAGGTCGTAGCGCACCGGCCGGTCCACCAGGCCGGACATGGCACTGGTCGGGAAACGCAGCGGCGGCAAATACTGATCGAGCATTTCCCCAGGGTGGTTCAATTCCGCCGGAAACGGCAGCGCCAATTCCGAGAAATTGGCTTACCCCTTCAACGCGGACAATCGCTGCCAGTCCGCCCAGGAAAGCGTCCAGTCCCAGATGTCGCCGTCCTTCGCCGACAGCTGCACCCCGGAACCGGTGACCTCCACCGGGTCGCCGTAGACCGCGCCGTCGTAGTACTGCCGGGCATCGTCCAGGGAGAGGTTCACGCAGCCGTGGCTGACGTTCGAGGAACCCTGCACGCCGACGGTCTGCGGGTTGGCGTGGATGAACTCGCCGTTGTTGCTCATCCGGACCGCCCATTTCTCCATCACGTCGTAGCCGTACTGCTGGCTCACCATCCGCTTGTCAGTGAACTTCTCGGTGACCACGTGGATGCCGGAGCGGGTGTTCCGGTTGGGGTCGGAGTCCAGCCCGTAGCTGGCCGGGTAGCGCGCCACCTCCCGGCCGTCCCGCAGCACCACCAGCTCATGGCTGCGCACGTCCGCCCGGGTGAGCTGGGCCCGGCCGATGGTGAACGTGGTGCTGACGTCCGAGGCGCCGAACGCGCCGGCGCCGTAGTCCGCGCCGAACAGGTTGGCGGTCACCGTGACCTTGGTGCCGGACTGCCAGTACTCCCGGGGCCGCCAGTCCACCCGGGAACCGCCGCCCTCGTCCGGCAGCCAGCCCCAGGACCCCTCGGTGGGCACCGAGGTGTGCACGGTGAGCGTCTTCTCCGCCGCCGCCCGGTCGGTCACGTGCCCGTTGAACTGGATGCGGATCGGCGCGGCAACGCCCACCACCCGCCCGTCGCCGATGTTCAGCGTGCCGCGCACGATCTTCGCCGGGGTCACCGTGGTGACCGAGCCGCCCAGCGGGACCGTCTTGCCGTCCGGGTCCACGGCGGTGCCGGTCCAGGTGTACGACTTGCCGTAGGCCAGCGGCTCGCCCGCCGTCCAGGTGCGCCGGTCGTCGGACAGCGCGCCCTTCACCGGCTTGCCCCCGCCCTGGGTGAGCGCCACCTCGCGCAGCTGGCCACCGGTGGCGGTGACCGCGATCGTGGCCCTCGGGTTCACCGGCGGGCCGCCCGCGCCGGGCTGGTAACTGACGCTGACCTTGGGCGGCGACGGCGCCAGCAGCGACCCCACGCCCTCCTCGTCGCCGTCCCCGAGCGCGGTGACCAGGCCGGCCCCGCCGACCACCGTCACGGCCACGCTCAGCAGCAGCCGGCGCACGTCCCTCACAGCGCACACCCGACCAGCACCGGCTCCGGGTGCAGCTCGACGCCGAACGCCCCGCGCACCCCGTCCCGCACCTCACGGGCCAGCGTCAGCAGGTCCTCGGTGCGCCCGCCGCCCCGGTTGGTCAGCGCCAGGCTGTGCCGGCCGGACAGGGCGACCCTTCCGCCCGGGCCGGGGTGTCCCCGGCGGAAGCCGGCGTTGGTGATCAGCCAGGCGGCGGACAGCTTCACCAGCCCGTCCGGGGCCGGGTAGCGGGGGCCGTCCACGATCCGCTCCGCGACCGGAGCGGGCACGATCGGGTTGGTGAAGAACGAGCCGGCGCTCCACGTGTCGTGCTCGGCCGGGTCCAGCACCATGCCCTTGGACCGGCGCAGCGCGAGCACCGCCGCGCGCACCCGTTCCGGCGGCGCGGTCGCGTTCAGTGGAACGCCCAGCGCGTCGGCCAACTCCGGGTAGCGGATCGGCCCCGAAGCCTCCGCATCGGAGCGCAGGGCCAGCCGGATGCGCAGCACCACCGCGTCGTCCCGGCCCTTCAGGTGGCTGCCCCGGTAGCGCAGGCCCAGCCCGGCGGCCGGCACATGCTCGCGGACCACGCCCCGCCGCCGGTCGTAGAGGTCCACGTCGACCAGCAGTTCGGCGATCTCCACGCCGTAGGCGCCGACGTTCTGCACCGGCACGGCGCCCGCCGACCCGGGGATGCCGGACAGGCACTCCAGGCCGGCCAGACCGGCCGACAGCGCGCCGCGCACCACCGAGTCCCAGTCCTCGCCGGCCTCGGCGGTGAGCAGCACCCGGCCGTCCCCGAGGCGCTCCCGCGCGGTGCCCCCGGTGGCCACCCGGACCGTGGTGCCCGGCACGCCGGCATCGGCCACCACCAGGTTCGACCCGCCGCCCAGCACGAGCACCGGAGCACCGGTGGCGTCGGCCGCGCGCACCTCGGCGACCAGTTCCTCGGCGGTGCCGGCGTGCACCAGCCGCTCGGCCGGCCCGCCGAGCCGCAGGGTGGTGTGCTCGGCGAGCGACACCCGGGCCGTCGCCGTGCTGTACTCAGTCACGTGTCCCAACGGTAGCGGTAGCGTCTCCCGCATGCGCCTAACTGGGCGCATGCTCGGCCCAGCGCGTTCCGCGCTGAGTTACGCTGCGCGCCATGTCGCGCCCGATCCGGTGTTCGTTCCGTTACTCGTCGGCACCCGAGGCGGTGTTCGGCGTGCTCACCGACCGCGAGTTCCTGGAGGCCAGGCTGGCCCGGATCGGCGGCCCGGGTGCCGGGCTGGTCGACCACAGCGCCACGCCGGACGCCGCGCGCATCGTCTTCCTCCAGGGCGTCAGCCGCGACCACCTGCCCGGCCCGGTGCGCAAGCTGCTGCCCGGCGACCTGCGCATCGAGCGCACCGAGACCTGGCGGCTGGTCGCGCCCGGGCGGTACGCCGGCGAGATCGGCGGGCGGGTGAAGGACGCCCCCGGCCAGGTCAGCGGCACGCTGGCGCTCACCGGGGCCGGAGGGTCCTGCGACTACGTCCTGGACGGCACCGCGAAGGTTAACGTCCCGCTGGTCGGAGGCAAGGTGGAGGAGCTCATCGCCGAGCACCTGAACAAGCTCATCGACCGGGAATCCCGGTTTGCGCAGGAGTGGCTCAGTCTCCGTTAGGGCAACTGGCACGATAAGTGCCCGTGAGCACACCTGACCGCCGCTACGTCATCACGTTCAGCTGCCCGGACCGCACCGGGATCGTGGCCCGCATCTCCGGGTTCCTGGCCGACGCGGGAGGCTGGATCACCGAGGCCGCCTACCACACGGACAGCGACACCGAGTGGTTCTTCACGCGTCAGGTGGTGCGGGCATCGTCGCTGCCGTTCGACGCGGCGGAGCTGCGCGAGCGGTTCGCCGACGTGGCCAGGGAGCTGTCCGACCAGGCCACCTGGCGGGTCACCGACACCGGCGACACCAAGCGCATCGTGCTGCTGGTGACCAAGGAGGGCCACTGCCTGCACGACCTGCTCGGCCGGGTGGCCAGCGGGGAGCTGCCCTGCGAGGTGTCGGCGGTGATCGGCAACAACGAGGCCCTGCGCGGCATGGTGGAGGCGCACGGGCTGCCGTTCTCCTACGTCCCGTTCCCGCCGCCCGGGGTCAACGGGGACGCCCGCTCCGCTGCGTTCGACGAGGTCGCCGCCCAGGTCGAGGCGCACGACCCGCACGCCGTGGTGCTCGCCCGGTTCATGCAGATCCTGCCGGCCAAGCTGTGCGAGGCGTGGGCCGGCCGGGCGATCAACATCCACCACAGCTTCCTGCCGTCCTTCGTCGGCGCGCGGCCCTACCACCAGGCGCACGCCCGGGGCGTCAAGCTGATCGGCGCCACCTGCCACTACGTCACGGCCGACCTGGACGCCGGCCCGATCCTCGAGCAGGACGTCATCCGCATCGACCACGGCGACACCGTCGCCGACATGGTCCGCCTGGGCCGCGACGCCGAGAAACTGGTCCTCGCCCGAGGCCTCCGCTGGCACCTGGAGGACCGAGTCCTGGTCCAGGGCAACAAAACAATCACCTTCACCTAACCCCGCCATATCGCGGGTTCCACCAGCACATATCGCGGGTTCCACCCGGTCATGTCGCGGATTCCACCGCGCCGAACGGCGAGCGAATCCGCGACATGAGCCGGCAAAGTCCGCGACACACGCTGGTGGAACCCGCGATATGCGCTGGTGGAACCCGCGATATGGCTGGGCGGTGGTTAGGCCGCCATCTCCCGGACGGGCTCGAGGGCCAGGTCGAGGACCTCGGCGACGTCGGCGACCGGGTGAACCTTCAGCTGCGCGAGCACGGACTTGGGCAGGTCGTCCAGGTCGGGCTCGTTTCGCTTCGGGATGATCACGTCGGTCAGGCCGGCGCGGTGGGCGGCCAGCAGCTTCTGCTTGACCCCGCCGATCGGCAGCACCCGTCCCTGCAGGGTGACCTCGCCGGTCATGCCCACGTTCGACCGCACCGGGCGGCCGGACGCCAGCGAGGCCAGCGCCGTGGTCATGGTGATGCCCGCCGACGGACCGTCCTTGGGCACCGCCCCGGCCGGCACGTGCACGTGCACCTTGCGCTCGGCCAGTGACCCGGCCAGGCCGCGGGAGCGCAGGTAGGACAGCGCGATGGAGACGGACTCCTTCATCACGTCGCCCAGCTGCCCGGTCACGGTCAGCCCCGCGTCACCGTCCATCGAGGTGGCCTCGATGAACAGCACGTCCCCGCCGGTGCCGGTGACCGCCAGCCCGGTGGCCACGCCCGGCACCGAGGTGCGCTCGGCCGACTCGGGGGTGAACCGGGGCCGGCCCAGGTAGCCGACCAACGCGTCGGCGTCCACCCGAACCGGCCGGGTAGCTGCCGAAGTGACCGAACCACCCTGCTGAAGTGACTGAATCGCCGGGGTGGGGGCGCTGGAATCGAGCTCCACGGCGACCTTGCGCAGGACCTTCGCCAGTGCCCGTTCCAGCTGGCGGACACCGGCCTCGCGGGTGTACTCGGCGGCGATCATGCCCAGTGCGACCTCGGAGAACTCCACGTCGGCCGGCTCCAGCCCGGCCCGCTCGACCTGCCGGGGCAGCAGGTGGTCGCGCGCGATGGCGACCTTCTCCGCCTCGGTGTAGCCGTCCAGCGTGACGATCTCCATCCGGTCGGCCAGCGGGCCGGGGATGGCCTCGAGCACGTTCGCGGTGGCCAGGAAGAGCACATCGGACAGGTCCAGGTCGACCTCCAGGTAGTGGTCCCGGAAGGTGTGGTTCTGGGCCGGGTCCAGCACCTCGAGCAGCGCCGCCGTGGGGTCGCCCCGGAAGTCGCTGCCGACCTTGTCGATCTCGTCCAGCAGCACGACCGGGTTCATGGCGCCGGCCTCCCGGATGGCCCGGACGATGCGCCCGGGCAGTGCGCCCACGTAGGTGCGCCGGTGACCTCGGATCTCCGCCTCGTCCCGCACGCCGCCCAGGGCGACCCGGACGAACTTGCGGCCCAGCGCCCGCGCGACCGACTCACCCAGTGAGGTCTTGCCCACACCGGGCGGACCGACCAGCGACAGCACCGCGCCGGAACCGCGCCCGCCCAGCCGTTCCATTCCGCGCCGCTCCCGCCGGGCCCGCACCGCGAGGAACTCCACCAGGCGTTCCTTCACGTCGTCCAGGCCGGCGTGGTCGGCGTCCAGCACGGCCCGCGCGCCGGTCAGGTCGTCGCTGTCGGAAGTGCGGACCGACCACGGCATGTCCAGCACGGTGTCCAGCCAGGTGCGGATCCAGCCCGACTCGGGCGACTGGTCGGAGGCCCGCTCCAGCTTGCCGACCTCGGTCAGCGCCGCCTTGCGCACGTGTTCCGGCAGGTCGGCGGCCTCCACCCGAGCCCGGTAGTCGTCGGAACCGTCCGGCTCCGACTCGCCGAGCTCCTTGCGGATCGCCGCCAGCTGCTGGCGGAGCAGGAACTCCCGCTGGGTCTTCTCCACGCCCTCCCGGACGTCGTCCGCGATCTTCTCCGACACGTCCTGCTCGGCGGTGTGCTCACGGGTCCAGGCGATCAGCCGCTCCAGCCGGGTGATCACGTTCACCTCGGCGAGCAGCTCGAGCTTGCGCTCGGTGGACAGCCAGCTGGACCAACCGGCGGTGTCGGCGAGCTGGCCGGGGTCGGTGATGGACTCCACCGAGTCGATCACCTGCCAGGCGTTGCGCCGCTGCAGCAGCGACACGATCAGGGACTTGTACTCGCGGGCCAGCTCGTCGGCGCGGCCGGGCGGGGCGACCACGTCGTCCAGCGGGGTGGCCTCCACCCACAGCGCCGCGCCCGGCCCGGGCACCCCGGAGCCGATCCTGGCCCGCCGCTCGCCGCGAACCACGGCGGCCGGTTCGCCGGTGGGCATCCGGCCGACCTGTTCGAGCACCGCGACGGTGCCCACCGCCGCGTAGTTTCCGTCCGGGCGCGGCACCAACAGCACCCGGCGTTCGGTGTTGGACTCCGCCTGCGCCGCATCGACCGCGGCCCGCGGCTCGGGCTGGTCGAGCCGGATCGGCACCACCATGCCGGGCAGCACGACCGAGTCGGTCAGTGGCAGTACCGGCAGCTTCAGCGTCTCAGTCATGCCGCTTGCAACGCTTACACCGTTGCAGTCATTCCGACGGGGCGCAGTTAAGTTGAGCCAGGTTCGCTCAGGGCGGAATCCGCCCTCAACCTGACAAACTCCTGCCGGTGAGCGACGCATTCCCGGCGGACCCGCAGCCGGCCCTGTGGCCGGCGTCCTGGCGCGCGGAGAACCGGGCCAACAAGATCGGCGTCACGCTCGCCTGCCTGGCGCTGGGGCTGGTCAGCGGCTACTTCGCGGTCGACGGCTACTACACGGGAGGAGCGGGCCTCGTGTATCCGGCGTGCGGGGCCGGCCTGTTCCTCTCCCTGGCCCTGCTGAGCTACGCGACCCAGGTGCGGGTGCGGACGCGCCGGGGGCGGTTCGCCCGGCTGGAGACCGACGAGGACGGCGACGGGCAACTGGTCATCCCGAACTCCCGGCTGGCGTTCCTCGCGGAGGTGAGCTGCTTCGCTACCCTCGGCCTGTTCGTCGGCACGCTCGTTTACGCGGCCGTTGCCCACCTGTCCGAAGAACCGACCATCCTGACCGGTATCGGGGCGCTGCTGATGCTGCTCGCCCTCAGCTGGGCCGTCGTCTGGTGGGTCCGCGGCCTGGTGGCGCTGGTGCTCGGCCGGTGGCGTCCGGGGTTCGTCCGGCTCTCGCCGGAGGTCGTGTACCTGTCCGGCGCCGGCTTCGAGGCGGCGTGCGCCTGGTCGGCGGTCCACGTGGTGAGCGCCGTCCAGCCCGAGCGCTCCCCGCTGATCGTCCTGGGCACCGACCCCGACGCCCGGGGAGAGGCGTGGTTCCACCGGATGCCCGTGGTGTTCTTCCCCCGGGTGTCCGACGAGCACCTGCTGCTGATCGACGGGAGCCGGCTGGCCGTGGACCCGGCGCGGCTGCTCCGGCTCATGCGGCGCTGCCACGACGACCCCTCGGCTCGCGAACAGTTGATCACCGAAGCCGCGCTGAACGAGCTACGGCGCTGAATCCTTACCTCCGGCCGCCCTGGACCTCGATCAGGCTGGGCCGCACGTCCACCAGGTAGACCAGCTCGGCGCACAGCGCGGCGATCCAGAAGAACGCGCCCTCGGCGTAAGGCCCTCGGCAGATGACCAGCAGGGCCAGCCCGATGCCGGTAATGGCCAGCCAGGCCGGCTTGGTGAGCTTCTCGGCGGCGGTGAAGGCATCCGGGCGGCAGGTCAAGGCGTGCACGAACGCCCAGCCCCCGACCGGGATGGCCAGCACCCAGATGGCGGTCAGGATGTAGGTGTCCAGCACACTCAGCAGCGCCACCGCACCAGAGTACGGGTTGCCGGACACACAGACGAACCGCGCCCCGGGGCGGGAGGTCCCGGGGCGCGGTTACGTTGGGTGACGCGGATTACTTGGCGGTACCGCCGTTGGTGGTCCGCTTGGCGGCGGCGCCGTTGCCACGCCGCGGCGCGGCCTTGGTGGCGGCCTTGGTCGCGGTGGTCTTGGTGGTCTCGGCGGCGGTCGCGCCGGCCTCCTCAACCTTCGCGGCGGCGGTCGAGCCGGCCTCCTCCACCTTGTCGGCGGCGTCGGCGCGAACCGCGGTCACCTTGGCGTCGGCGGTGGTGAACCGGTCGTGCACGTCGTCGACGACCTTGTCCACCTGCTTCTCGAACCGCTCGTTGACGTCGCTGATGCTGTCCAGCGTCTTGGCAACGCGGGGCTGCTTGCGGATGCGGTCCAGGGCGCCCTCGCCGCGCTCGGCCAGCTCGTCGTAGCGCTTGCGCAGCTCGTCGGCGTTGTAACGGGCGCGCTCGGCCTCGAACCGCTCGCGCAGCTCGGTGGGCAGGTCGGAAAGCTGCGACTGCAGCTTCTCCACCCGCTCGGTCACCACGCCGCGGCGCTCCTCGGCGTTCTTGCGGGCCTTGGACAGCGCGTCGTTGACCTTGTTGACACCCAGGTCGCCGGCGCCCAGCACGGCCAGCAGCGGGGTGCGGACCAGGTCGAAGCGCTCGGAGACGGCCTTGTTGGCCTGGGTACGGGCCTTGCGAACGTCGGCGGAGGTCGGAAGGGTCGGAGCCATCGTGATCACCTCTCTGGTGAGATCGTGGAGTTGTTCTGGTTTGAGTTGTCGGTCACGCGGTCGGCTTGCTGGTCGGCGACGCTGCCGAAGGTCTGGCCGGCGGTCGTGCTCGGCGCCTTGCCGGCGGAGTGCTCGTTCTCCAGCCGGAAGGACTGGTAGATGTCGAGCAGTACCTGCTTCTGCCGTTCGGACAGTTCGAGATCCGCGAGCACCGCGTCGGTCACCGCACTGGCCGGCCGTTGCTCGAGAATCCCCGCGCGGACGTAGAGCGCCTCGGCCGAGATGCGCAGCCCCCGGGCGATCTGCTGCAAAATCTCCGCCGAGGGCTTGCGAAGCCCCCGCTCGATCTGACTCAGGTACGGGTTGCTCACGCCGGCCAGCTTGGCCAGCTGTCGCAACGAGACCTGAGCACCTACCCGCTGCTGGCGGATGTACTCACCGATGTCCTCGACCGCTTGCCCGACGGCGTGGCCGACGTGCTCGACGGGGTTGGAATCGGACTTGCTCATTTACGCCCCCAGTGGGTTTCGATCTGGTGCTACCGACGGTAGACCATTGCGCTAGCTGTAGCAAGCACTCTGCTTGCGCAGGTTACGTGGCCCTCGCCACGTTTCCCCACGCCCCGCGAGTGCCGTGGGTACCGCCTCGCGGGGTGGTGGTGCGGGTCAGCCGAGGAGTTGGGAGAGGGTGTAGATGGCCAGGCCGGCCAGGGCGCCGACCACGGTGCCGTTGATCCGGATGTACTGGAGGTCGCGGCCCACCTGGAGCTCCACCTTGCGAGCGGTCTCCGGGCCGTCCCAGCGGTCCACCGTGTCGGTGATCAGTGTGGTGATCTCCGCCCGGTAGTGGCGCACCACATAGCCGGCCGCGTCCAGCAGCCAGCCGTCGAACTTGGCGCGGAACTCCGCGTCGGTGGCCAACCGCTCGCCCAGCGAGGCCAACCCCTGGGCGACCCGCCGGCGCAGCGCACTGGACGGGTCGGCGGCCGCGTCCAGCAACATGGTCTTGGCGGTGCCCCAGGCCTTGCCGATGAACCGCTGCACATCCGGGTGCTCGACCAACTGGTGCTTGATCGCCTCGGTGCGCTCGATGGTCGGCCGGTCGTGCTGCATGTCGTCGGCGAACTCGACCAGGAACTTGTCCACCGCCTTGCGCAGCGGGTGGTCGGGGTCGGTCTTCACCGCCCAGGAGAACTCCAGCACCTCGCGGAACACCTTGTCGGCCACCAGCTCGTCCACGAACCGGGGCGACCAGTTCGGCGCCTGGTCCGAGACCACCCGCATGACCAGGTCGTAGTTGCCCCGCACCCACTCGTAGGCCCGGTCGCAGACCAGGTCGACCATCCGGTGGTGGGCGCCGTCGGCCAGCACCCCGGACAGCACCTTGCCCAGCGGCGGCCCCCACTCGCGGTCCATCAGCTGCTTCACCAGCACCTGTTCGAGCACGTCCTGCACGTACTCGTCGCGCAGCACGGTGACCGCGCCCCGCACGGCGGTGGCCAGCTCGGCGGTGACCCGCTCGGCGTTCTCCGGCTCGGCCACCCAGGTGCCCAGCCGCCGGGGCAGCTCGGCGCGGCTCAGCTTGTCCCGCACCACGTCCTCGGCCAGGAAGTTGGCCCCGACGAAGTCACCGAGGCTGTCGCCGAGCAGGTCCTTCTTGGTCGGGATGATCGCGGTGTGCGGGATGGGCAGGCCCAGCGGGCGCCGGAACAGCGCGGTGACGGCGAACCAGTCGGCCAGCGCACCGACCATGCCGGCCTCGGCGGCGGCCTTGACGTAGCCCAGCCAACCCGGCCCGCCGGCGGACAGCCACAGGTGGGCCGCGATGAACAGCACCGTGGCGCCGGCCAGGAAACCGGCCGCCACGAGCTTCATCCGGCGCAGGCCCCGGCGCTTGATCTCGGCGTTGCGCGGGTCCAGACCGATCGGTGTGAACGCGGTTGTCACATTCACAGTGTGCCCGGTCTCCTTGGAACCACTCGCGAACCGGGCCGGGGTGGTGGCGGGCGGACCACCTACCCCGGCCCGGTCTTTCGGGCTGCTCCGGCGCGCCCCGACGGTTCGCCGCAGCGGAGCAATCAGCCCCTTGCGTGGCTCGCGGTCCTTGGGCTAGGACCGCATGCCAGAGGCGACGCCGGCTGGCCGCTGGGCTACCAGCCGGTCGTCCGCCCCTTCGGGCGCTGCCGCCGCCGCGGGAGTCGTAGCGGCGCGCCAACGCGCGGCCTCGGCGGCCGCGCTGTGCACGAGTTCGGCGTCCGGCAGGCGCCAGCCGCACACCGAAGGGTGCACTCGCCAGTGCACCAGCCCGTCCGCACACTCGGACGGCGGTGCGATGACCCAGGAGCCCTTCCCGTGCCACTTGGCATCGGCGGCGGCCACCTGTTCGGTCAGCTGGCCGCCGCCGGGGCTCACGGGGAAACACCAACGCCCGGTGGGCGTGGCGACAAGTGGGGCGACCAGTCCGACCTCTCGCAGCGTGCTGGCCATCCGGCGGCCCATCCAGGCCGGCACCTCGATGACGTCCAACGCGTCACCGGTGGCCAACAACACCGAGTACGGCGCCTCGGACCACCACTGGCCCACCCGCGCCGGGTCACAACTGGCCGCCGCCACCCCCTCTTCAAACGCCGGGACCGAATCCAGGCAGGAACCCGGTACGACCGGCCAACCGTGGTCGACCAGGCAGAGCGCGCCGGCTCGCAGTTCCGCGCCGTAAATGGCCCGCGAACTGTTCCACCACGACGACATCTCCCGGCCTCCATCTGTTTCTCGGGCTAAACGTGCCTGTGAATAACAACACAGATGTCGCTCTCAGGATGTGCTCTACGGCACCGGCAGCGCTCACTGGGCGTGACCCCGAGACGAGTGGCCCGCGGCGCCAATAGCCCATCCGTGCCCCATTGGGAACACCTGGATAACCGGCTGCTGTTTCAAGATCGGCGGCTACTCCATTCGATTAGCGACCGCCTACCGACCGCCGGTCGCGCCCAAGTGCCCCACGGGCAGGATGGGGGCATGCTGCTCGTCACCGGTGCGACCGGTTATCTGGGTTCCGCGCTGGTCAAGGCGCTGCTGGCAGCCGGCGAACCGGTGCGCGCGGTGGTCCGCACCGAGGCCAGGGCAGCCGCGTTGCCGGCCGGAGTGCCGTACGCGGTGGCCGAGCTGGGCGATCCGGACGCCTTGTACGCCGCCGCGACCGGCTGCACGGCAGTGTTCCATCTGGCCGCCTCGATCGGCAGCTCACTGGCCGAGACCAGGGAGCTGAACGTCGCCGGCACCCGCAACGTGCTGGACGCCGCCGCCCGGGCCGGGGTGGGCCGGTTCGTCCACACCAGCACCGGCGCGGCGATCATCGACCGGACCGGCCTGGTGTCCGAGGATGCGCCGCCCGGGGTGACCGCGTTCACCGACCCGTACTCGGTGACCAAGGCGGAGGCCGAGGCCCTGGTGCTGGGCTCCGGGCTGCCCGCCGTGGTGGTCAGCCCGGTCGCCATCTACGGCCCCAGCCCGGCCGGGGCGGGCAGCTACAACGCGCTGTTCGCGGCGGCCGCCGCCGGCCGGGTCACCGAGGTGGTGGACGCCCGGGTGGGTTGGGTGCTTGCTGAGGACGTGGCCCGGGGGATGCTGCTCGCCCACCGGCACGGCTCGCCCGGGCGGCGTTATGTGCTGTGCGGGGAGGTGGCCGGGTTCGGAGAGGTGTTGCACCGGTACGCGTCGCTGGTCAACAGCCCGCACCGGGTGCGCGCGCTGCCACCGGGCAGCTCACTCGGCCCGGACGCCGGAACGTTCGCCCGGCGATCAGAGGTGTACGGCAAGCTAGCCCCGGTCCAGGTCAAGGACACCGCCACCCACGCCCTGGGCCTAACCCCCCGCCCCCTCTCGGCCGGCCTCCCCGAAACCGCCACCTGGATGCCCACCCTCCCCTCCTGATTCAGTCACTCCAGCAGCGTGGTTCAGTCACTTCAGCAGCGTGGTTCAGTCACTCTCAGCCGGGACGGCGCTGGCCGGGTGCCCGCGTTGGGTGGCTGCGGCGGGGCATGATCTCCAACCGTGGCGGTTAGGCGTCGAAAATCGACGCCTAACCGCCAGGGACGGCGATCACCCTCCTCGGGCGTCCCGGACAGGGCCGGCGGTGCCGGCATCGAGATCGGCGTCAGTCTGGCGCAGGTCGTGATCGAACAAGACTGCTGTCGAGGTCGATCGAGCCAGCGCGCGCCGGGCAGCCGGACCGCGGTTTCGCGCCGGCGGCTCAGCCGAGGGCGGCGCGGGCGATCACGCCGGCCAGACGGGCGCCCGCCGCTCCGGACACCGGCCGCGCCCGCACGCTGATC
The DNA here is from genome assembly GCF_039543365.1 of Actinospineispora eucalypti. Taxonomy (NCBI): domain Bacteria; kingdom Bacillati; phylum Actinomycetota; class Actinomycetes; order Pseudonocardiales; family Pseudonocardiaceae; genus Actinospineispora; species Actinospineispora eucalypti. The sequence continues at coordinate 87,920 of NZ_BAABJP010000010.1, read as the reverse complement.
ACCGTGTCGCCGTCCACGGCGGAAACCGAGGCGGCCGCGTCGAACCGCACGCCCCGGTAGCGCCCGATCTCCCGGGACAGCTCGACGACGCTGCCCGCGCCCGGCCATACCAGCAGTCGCCGCAACTCGGCGGCGGACCGCCGGTCCCGCATGCGCACCCAGGACACCGCGACCAGCACCTCGGTCCCCTCCACCGGCACCACGATCAGCGCGCGCCGCAGGCCCCGGCACCGGTGGGCCTGGTGGTTCGCCAGGCAGGCCCGCAGCTCGCCTTCGGCGTGCGCGGCGCAGTCCGGGTCGTCCCGGTGGGCCTCCAGCCGGGCCTGGTGGCCCTGGCGCCGCAGTCGGTCCACCACCCGCGCGGCACGCACCACGGCCCTCACCTCGGCCGCCGCCGAACGCGCCGACCTCCCCGACCGCCCGGACCTTCCCGACCACGCGGACTGCGCCGAGCGGGCCGCCTGGGCCGACTGCCCGGCTCTCGCCCCTGGGGCGGCAGCCGAAGTACTCGTGCCCACGGCTCCGCCGCCGAGCACCAGTCCGGCCACGAGCGCCACCCCGACCCAGCCGTTCTTGGGCTTCGTCGGCGTGAGCGGATACTTCGTCCCGTCCGGTCGCGTTCGGAATTCTTGCTGGCTCAACGTGCCTCCGCCCCGGTCAGGCGGTCGACTCCCGACCGCGGGAGGCGGAGGTTATAACGAGATCATCGAGTGATCGAAGTGCTTGGAAAGTTCACCGCTCGAACGGCGCAGCGAAGCCACCCACAAAACTCGCGTGTGCCACTTGAGCACCGGTTATGGGTGTTCACCCAACGCCGTCAGCAGGGCGCGATAGGTCCCGTCCACGTCGCCGGGCACACTGCGCAGTACGACCACCCCCGGACGGTCGCGCAGCAGCTCGGCCAGCCGGTCGTACATCCGGCCGAGCATGACCGCTCCCCCGCCGAGGGCCACGTCCCGCCGGGCGGCGCGCTGCTCGGGCGTCACCGCCTCGCGCCGCTCGAACCGTTCCAGCGCACCGGCCCTCTCGTCCATTAGGGCAAGTCCCCGGAACTCCGCGCCGGCCTCCTCGGCCGTCCGCTCGAGACGCGCCAGCTCGCTCGCCCGGCCGATGTACTGCGGCACCAGCACGTCATGACCCGCGCGCAGGTGGGTGACAGCCATGGTGAGCGCCGCGGTCCGGGCCAGCGCACCACTCTCCGCGTAGCGATCCCGCCAGCCGCCGATCATCGAGCGCAGCCGGTCGATGTCCAGGTCGAGCACGCCCGGGTGGTCGTCCACGTAGCGCCGGGCCAGCGTGGACTTGCCGATGCCCGGCGGACCGTTCAACAGGATGAGGCGCGGCACCGGGTGACCCTAGGCCGCCCGACTCGCGGGCACCCCGGCTGAGTGGCAGGCTCGCACCCAGCAGACCCAGCAGCATGCCGGCGATCACGGGAGCCCAAGGTGAGCACATCCGTCAACCACCAGGTCCGACTGGCCGCGCGGCCGGTGGGCGAGCCGAAGCCGAGTGACTGGGCGCTCGTGGAGGAGCCGGTGCCCACCCCGGCCGACGGCCAACTGGTGATCAAGGTGTCGCACATCTCGGTGGACCCCGCGATGCGCGGGTGGATGGACGACCGGCCCTCCTACCTGCCGCCGGTGGGCCTGAACGACGTGATGCGGGCGCTCGGCGCCGGCGAGGTCGTGGCCTCGAACCACCCGAAGTTTCCGGTCGGCCAGCACGTCACCGGGATGTTCGGCGTGCAGGAGTACGTGGTGTCGGACGGCACCGCGCTGATCGCCGTCGACCCGGGCGCCGTGCCCATGCCCACCTACCTGGCCGCGCTGGGCATGACCGGCATGACCGCCTACTTCGGCTTCTTCGACGTCGGCGTGCCGAAGCCCGGCGACACGGTGCTGGTCAGCGGCGCGGCCGGCGCGGTGGGCAGCCTGGTCGGCCAGCTGGCCAAGATCCACGGCTGCCGGGCGGTGGGCATCGCGGGCGGCGCGGAGAAGTGTGAATGGGTGCGTGAGCTGGGCTTCGACGCCGCGCTGGACTACCGCGAGCCGAACCTGGCCGGGCGCATCCGCGAGGCCACCCCGGACGGCGTGCAGGTGTACTTCGACAACGTCGGCGGGGAGATCCTGGACCTGGCGCTGGCCCGGCTCACCGTGGGCGCGCGGGTGGTGCTGTGCGGGGCGATCAGCCAGTACAACGCCCGCGAGCAGATCGCCGGGCCGAAGAACTACCTGAGCCTACTGATCAACCGCGCGCGCATGGAGGGCTTCATCGTCACCGACTTCTACGACCGCTACCCGGAGGGCGCCGCCGCGATGGCCGGCTGGCTGCGCGAGGGCAAGCTGCAGTCCAGGGAGGACGTGGTGGGCGGTTCGGTCGCCGATTTCCCGGAAACCTTGCTCAAGCTGTTCCGCGGAGAGAACATCGGAAAGTTGGTGCTGAAACTAACTTAGGAGCCGCCGTGCCGCCCTCCAGCCGCGAACCGCTCACCCGCGAGGACCTGTCACCGATCCCCGCCGAGGAACTGATCACGCGCCGGCCACCGGTGTTCGACGACGTCGCGGCGGAGCGCCGGCACCGCAAGGAACGGCTCACCGCCGCGCTCCGCCTGTTCGGCCGGTTCGGCTTCGAGGAGGGCGTGGCCGGGCACATCACCGCCCGCGACCCGGAGTTCACCGACCACTTCTGGGTCAACCCGTTCGCCGTATCGTTCAAGCACATCCGGGTCAGCGACCTGCTGCTGGTCAACACGGACGGCCAGGTGGTGCGGGGGCGGCACCCGGTCAACGAGGCCGCTTTCGCCATCCACTCGGCGATCCACCACGCCCGGCCGGACGTGGTCGCGGCGGCGCACAGCCACTCGCTGTACGGCAAGACGCTGGCCGCGACCGGCCAGTTCCTGGAGCCGCTCACCCAGGACTCCTGCGCCTTCTACCAGGACCACACCCGGTTCGAGGAGTTCTCCGGGGTGGTCTACGACACCGACTACGGCAAGCGGATCGCGGCCACCCTGGGCGCGAACAAGGCGATCATCCTGGCCAACCACGGCCTGCTCACCGCCGGCACCAGCGTCGACTCGGCCGCCTGGTGGTTCATCACCATGGAGCGCTCGGCGCAGGCCCAGCTGATCGGCAAGGCCACCGGCGACACCCGGCCGATCGACCACGAGAACGCCAAGCTCACCCACGACCAGATCGGCACCGAGTCGCTCGGCTGGCTGATGTTCCAGCCGCTGTGGGACCAGATCACCCGCTCGGAGCCCGACCTGTTCGACTAGCTAACACCCTTTACAGATGTTACGTTTTTACGAGCGGTGTTAACTTTCACGATGGGGTGAGGGCGGATGGTCGGAAGGCTGACCCGTCCGGAGCTGGTGGTCGTCACCGGCGCCGGATCGGGCATCGGGCGGGCCACGGCGGAGGCGTTCGCCAAGGACGGGGCCACCGCCATCTGCGCGGACATCGACCTGGCCGCCGCCACCGAGACCGTGCTGCGCATCAGCCAGCACGGCGGCTCCGCCGAGGCGTACCAGCTGGACGTGGCCGACCCGGAGGCCTTCGAACGGTTCGCCGGGTCGGTCGCCGAGGCGCACGGCGTGCCGGACGTGGTGGTGAACAACGCCGGCATCGGCATGGGCGGGCCGTTCCTCGAGCACTCGGTGGAGGACCTGCGCCGGATCGTGGACGTCAACCTGCTCGGCGTCGCCTACGGCTGCCGGCTGTTCGGCCGCCAGCTGGCCGAGCGGCACAAAACAGAACCAAAGAGGCGCGGGCACATCGTGAACATCGCCAGCGCCGCCGCGTACACGCCCAGCCGGGCGCTGCCGGCGTACGTGATGACCAAGGCCGCCGTGCTGATGCTCTCCGAGGCGCTGCGCGCCGAGCTGCGCGACCACAACGTGGGCGTGAGCGCCATCTGCCCCGGCTTCATCGCCACCAACATCTACGCGGCCACCAAGTTCGCCGGGCCGGGCGATTCGGCGGAGAAAGGCGGGCTGATCCAGGACGTGTTCGGGCGGCTCGCCCCCGGTCCGGAACTGGTCGCCCAGCGGATCCGGTTCGCCGTGCGGTTCGACATCCCGGTGCTGCCGGTCACCGTCGGCTCCTGGCTGGCCTACGGCACCTTCCACTACGCGATGCCGCTGATGCGCCGGCTGGCCACGCTGGACCTGGACTCCCAACTGCCCCGGCTGGACCGGCTCACCCGCCGGCTGCGACCGGCCCCGGCGGAGCCGAAGCCCGCCCCCGACGACGACCCGGCGCGCAGCCCCCGAGCCTGAGCAGGTGATGTCATGAAGGTCAACTTTGAACGGCGCGGCAACGGCTCGCCGCTGGTGCTGCTGCACGGCATCGGCCACCGCTGGCAGGCCTGGGAGCCGGTGCTGGACCTGCTCGCCGAACACCACGACGTGATCGCGGTGGACCTGCCCGGGTTCGGGCTGTCCCCGCCGCTGCCCGCCGACCACCCGCACGACCTGGGCTCCAGCATGGACACGCTGGCCGAGACGTTCCGCGCGCTGGGCGTGCACCGCCCGCACCTGGCCGGCAACTCGCTCGGCGGGCTGATGACGGTGGAGGCGGCCTCCCGCGACCTGGTGGCCTCGGGGACCGCGCTGTCCCCGGCCGGCTTCTGGACCGCCCGCGACCGGGTGCGGGCCTTCGCCACGCTGCGGATGATCCGGGCCGGCGCGCTGGCCCCCGGGTTCGCCAGCAACGCCCTGCTGAACAACCCCGGCCTGCGCGCGGCCTCGCTGCGCATCCTGCACGAGCACCCGGAACGGATCGACCTGGTCACCGCGCAGGGCGACGCGGCCGCGCTGCGCGAGTCCGCCGCGTTCGCCCGCACGCTGCGCGCCGGGCGGGGTTTCGCCTGGCACAGCCGCCCGCCCCGGGTGCCGCTGACCATCGCCTGGGCCGAACACGACCGGATCCTGCCGCTGCGCCAGGCGCAGCGGGCCGCCCGGCTGCTGCCCAACGCCCGGCACGTCACGCTGCCCGGCTGCGGCCACGTGCCCATGGTGGACGACCCCGAACTGGTCGCCCGCACCATCCTGGACACCTGCACCCAGGCGGACCGGGCGGCCGCCTAACCCGCCCATATCGCGGGTGTCACCGGCCCATATCGCGGATTCCGTCAGCGACCGGGCGTGGGGGAAACCGCGACACAGGCTGGCGAAACCCGCGATATGGGGTTGGTTCGGGCTACTCGAACTGGGTGCGGTGGCGCTCGTCCACCAGCGAGACGTACTCCGGGTGCTTGCGGATGTAGCCGGCCACGTACGGGCACAGCGGGGTGATCTGCTCGCCCCGCCGCTTGACCTGCTCCAGCGCGGCCCGCACCAGCTTGCCGGCCAGGCCCTGGCCCTGGAACTCGTCCCCGATCTCGGTGTGCGTGATCACGACGCGGCCGGGCCGGGTGTGGTACTCGGAGAAGCCGGCCAGCGCGCCGTCCACGGCGATCTCGAACCGGGACCGCTCGGTGGCGTCCCGCACCAGCACCTCACCACTCTGTTTCGCTTGGTTCATCCGTGCCTCCAGCCCCCGAGATGCCGGCCAGCGTAGATCAGCGAACGCGGCCACGCGGGATGAGCGGGGTGGGCGGCAGCTCGGGGGCGTCCAGTGGTTGGCCTCCGGCCACCTGGCCGAACCGCCGTCCGGCGGCCCAGTCGGTGCGCGCCTCGGCCACCTCGGCACCGTCCCGGGCCACGAAGTTCCACCACATCACGATGCGTTCGGAGAACGGCTCGCCGCCGAGCAGCAGCAGCCGGGCGTCCGCCCCGGCCCGCACCCGGACCTCCCGCCGCCCGGTGCCCAGGTACAGCAGCGATCCGGGTTGCAGGTCCACCCCGTCCACCGTGGCGCCGCCGGTCGGGGTGAGCACCGCGTGCTCGAAATCCGGCTCCAGCGGGAGCAGGGCGTCCGCGCTCCTGTCCAGGGCGAGGTCCACGCCGACCAGCGGGGTGTGCACGGTGCCGGGTGACCGCGCCCCGGCCATCTCACCCAGGAGCACGGTGGCGCGCACCCCGTTCCCGGTGAACGTCGGCAGCGCCTGGTGGTACTCGAACGCCGGCGGGATCGCCCGCGCGGAGTCCGGCAGCGCCACCCACAGCTGCGTGCCGTGCAGCAGCGCGGGATGCACCGGCGGCGAGTTCTCCGAGTGCGAGATGCCCCGGCCGGCGGTCATCAGGGCCAGATGACCGGGCCGGATGACCACGTCGCTGCCCAGGCTGTCCCGGTGGTGCACCTCGCCGTCCAGCAGCCAGCTCACCGTCTGCAGCCCGATGTGCGGATGCGGCGGCACCCGCATGCCCGGTTCCTCGGCGATGTCGTCCGGCCCGTAGTGGTCCAGGAAGCACCAGGCCCCGACCAGCCGCCGGCCCAGCGTGGGCAGCAGGCGGCGCACCTCGGTGTGCTCGCCGAGCAGTACCGCCCGTCCGGCCAGCAGCTCGTGCACCGGGCCGCCGGGGGTGCCCGCCCGTCCGCCGCACTCCACCAGGCTCGGCCGCGTCTCCAGGTTGCTCACCCCGCCATTCTGCCGCTGCGCGGCCCGTGAGTGATTTGTATGGCTATAGCCATACAAATCACTCACGGGCGCGCGTCAGCGCGCGTTGTGGAAGATGACCCCCAACACGTGGCGCCGGCCCTCGTGCACCTCGCTGACCCCGTGCCGCAGGTTCACCCGCCGGAAGCCGCGCGAGCCGCGCACCGGCCGGTGGTGCACCGCGAACACCACCGCCTGCCCCAGCCCCGGCCGCACCACCACCGGGCGCGACTGCTGGCGGGGCCGCTGCTCCACGAACACGCTCTCCCCGCCGGTGAAGTCCCGGTCCGGCGTGTTCAGCATGAACAGCACCTGCAGCGGGAAGGTCAGCTCCCCGTAGAGATCCTGGTGCAGGCAGTTGTAGCCGCCCGGGCCGTAGCGCAGGATCAGCGGCGTCGGCCGGTCCTGGCCGGCGGCGGCGCACCGCCGGTGCAGCTCGGTGAGCTCGTCCGGCCACGTCGGCTCGCCCAGCTGGGCGGCCCAGCGGTTGGCGATCGCGGCCAGCGGCGGGTACAGCTCTGCCCGCAGTTTGGCCACCAGGGGCGGCAGCGGGTCGGCGAAGTACCGGTAGCTGCCCTCGCCGAAGGCGTGCCGGGCCATCACGATCGTGCTCCGGAACAGCTCGTCGGCGTCGAACAGCTCGCGCAGCTCCGTGCACTCGTCCGGGGTGAGCACCGGCGGGGTGACCGCGACCCCGCCGGCGTCCAGCCTCTCGCCTATCTCGGCCCAGTCCAGTCGCGTGGTCATACCCCATCGAACCCCGCTCGAGCGGCCTCGGTTGCGGTTCCGGAATAACCGGTCACCCTGTCCGGTTGAGGCGAGACGTAACGGACAGAGTGACCACTTAGGAGTTGTCGTGACCCACCTGCTGCACCTGGACACCAGCGCCCGCCGCCGTTCGTTCTCTCGCGAGCTGGGCGCCGAGTACGCCTCGCGCTGGCGCGCCGCCCACCCCTCCGGCGTCTACACCTACCGTGACCTGGCCGCCGATCCGGTCCCGGTGATCACCGAGGGATGGACCGAGCTGTGCGACGAGCTGCTGCGCGCGGGCATCACCGACCCGGCCCGCTACGCCGAGGCGGTGCGCACGGACGCACAGAAGACGGCCTGGGAGGTCTGCCGCCCGCTGCTGGACGAACTGCTGGCGGCCGACACCGTGCTGATCACCACGCCGATGTACAACTTCACCATCCCGGCGGCGCTGAAGCTGTGGATCGACCAGGTCACCTTCCCGCGAATGTCCCTGACCGGGAAGCGTTTCGTGATCGCCTCCGCCCGGGGCGGCTCCTACCGACCCGGCACCCCCCGGGCCTCGGTGGAACACCAGGAGACCTACCTCCGCGCGTTCCTGAGCGGCCACTACGGCGTAACCGACCCGGTGTTCATCACCACCGAACTGACCAACACCCAGGTCGACCACACCCTCACCCACCTGGCCCAGGCCCACGCGGCCTCCCACCGGGAGGCCCTCACCGCGGTGGGCCGCGAGTACACCGAGGTGGCGAAATGAGCGCCGGCTGGACCTACCTGTTACTGGCCGGCGTGGTGGAGATCGCCTGGGTGCAGAGCATCCCGCCCACCCAGGGCCTCAGCCGGCCGTGGCCGACCCTGCTCTGCCTGGTGCTCTGCCTGGGGGTGATCTACCTGCTCGCGCTGGCCGCGCGGGCCATGCCGATCAGCACCGCTTACCTGGTGTTCGTCGGCATGGGGGCCGCCGGGGCGGTCCTGCTCGGCCTGCTGGTGCACCACGACCGGCTCACCCTGTCGAGGATGACCGCACTGGCACTGATCACCGCCGGCGTGCTGCTCGCCCATGCGACCACGGAGCACGCCTGAGTCGCGTCCCCCGGCCCCGGGTTCCGCCACCCGCCGGGGGACGCGCCCTACCATCGCGCCCGTGCCCCCAACCGAGCGCGCCGACGCCGCGCGCAACCGCGCGCGGGTGCTGGCCGCCGCCACGGAGCTCTTCCGCACCCGCGACCCACGCGCGGTGACCATGGACGAGATCGCCCGGACCGCCGGCGTCGGACGGGCGACGCTGTACCGCCGCTACCCGGACGTCAGCTCGGTGGCCGAGGCAATCCTCGACGCGCACGAGCGTGACCTGCAGGAACAGCTCCTGCGCGGCCAGCCGCCGCTCGGCCCGGGCGCCCCGCCGGCCGACCGGCTGGCCGCGTTCTACGCGGCGATGGTCGCCCTGCTGGAGGCGCAGCTGCCCGTACTGCTCGGCGCGGATGCCGGGGCGGCCCGGATGTCGCACGGCGCCTACGGGTTCTGGCGCGCGCACGTGAAAGCGCTGGTGGTGGCCTCGGGACGGACCTCCGACCCGGAGGCTCTGGTCGATGCCCTGTTGGCGCCGCTGGCGGCGGAGGTCTACCAATACCAGCGGGACCGGGTCGGGCTGTCGGTCGAACGCATCACCAGCGGGCTGGCCGAGCTGGCCCATCGCCTGCTCTAAGACCGCGACCCGAAGGTCCGGACCAGGTCGGCGGTCCACAGTTCCCCCCGGGAGTCCTGAACTGCCGCTCGGCGGACACGACGCCCTGGACCACCGCCACACAGCACCCGGCACTCACCCTGGGCGACCACCGCGTGGCGGGATGAGGCAACTGGGACGGCGAGCTGACTGTGCTGGGCGACCGCTCCGCCGAGCGCGGGATGGATCCGGTTTTGATCAAGGAATGACCGGGCTGAGCTTGCCTTCGACGACGAGCAGCGATCACAACCGGCGCTTGCGCACGATCACCTGCCGGGTGGCCGCATTTTTCCACGCAGAGCCAAGGCGTGCCGCGCCGCGAGTTTCGCCGCTCCGGGCTCCGGGCTCCGGCGTCGTCGAGCCGGCCTCAACGCCCGACCACGGTCAGCTGGCTTCGATGTCGCGGATGTGGTGGACGCCCTCGTGGGCGGCGTGCCGGACGAACCACAGCGCGGTCCGCTCCTCGCCGGGCAGGCGGGTCGCGGTGCGGGTCCAACCGTCCGGGCGTACCCGGTCCACCTCGTCCAGGAAGCCGAGCACGGTCAGGCCGAGTTCGTCCAGCACGGCGGGCAGGGACATTTCGTTGTGCCGGAACCGGGCGGTGCGCAGGTCGTTCAGCATCGGTTCCAGGGACGGGCGGTCCTCGGTGCGCACCCGGTACAGGCGGATCGTCGAGCTGATGTACACGTCCCGCAGGTGGCAGACGTACTCCAGCGCGGACCAACGCGACGGCGCGAGCCGCCGGCGCGGGTCGGGCACCGCCAGCGCGGCCGCTCGGGTCCGGTCCGGCACCGCCGTGATCACCGCACGGGCCTCGCCCACGTCCAGCGCCAGGTAGGAGAACCCGCACTCGGAGCACGAGTGATCTTCGCCCGGCAGCGGCGGCACCTCCACCCGGTTCATCCCCGGGCGGCGACTTCGTCCAGGAAGCCGAGCAGGTGCTCGGTGAACACGTCGTTGTCGTCGCCGGCGACCATGTGGCCGGCTCCGGTGACGTCGGTGTAGCGGGTGTGCGGGATGAGTTCCAGCAGGTCCCGCACACCCTCGTCGCTGAGCAGGTCGGACTGCTTGCCCCGGACCAGCATGGTCGGCACCCGGACGGCGGCCGCGGCGGCGCGCATGCGCTCCTCGCGGACCTGGCGGCGCGGCTCGTCGTCGATGTTCAGCATGAACTCGGGGTCCCAGTGCCAGTACCAGCGGCCGTCGGCCCGCAGGCGCAGGTTCTTCTTCAGGCCGTCCGGGGTGGGCGGGCGCTTGCGGTGCGGGTTGTACGCGGAGACCACCTTGGCCGCATCCTCGACGGTGGCGAACCCGTCCAGGTTGGCGGTGAGGAACGCCTGGATCTTGTCCACGCCGGCCATCTCCAGCTTGGGCACGATGTCCACCAGCACCAGGCCCCGGCCGAGCGCCCGCTCGCCCTGCGCGACCAATGCCGTGGAGCCACCCATCGAGGCGCCGACGAACACCGGCGGCTCACCGAGCGTGGCCACCACCGTGGCCAGGTCGGACTGCAGCGCGTCGATCGAGTAGTCGCCGTCGTTCGCCCAGCTGGACTCGCCGTGCCCGCGCGCGTCCATGTTCAGCGCGTTCCACCGGTTGGCGGCCAGCCGCTCGGCAGTGCGGTACCAGGAGTGCCTGGTCTGCCCGCCGCCGTGCAGCAGCAGCACGGTGCCCACCGGGTCCTCGGCCCGCCAGTAGTCGCCGACCAGGGTCAGCCCTTCGACCGGAAACTCGCGCCGCTCGGGCTTCATCGGGCCGCCTCCTGGGAGGGAATCATCTAATGATCGTAGGCCCGCGAGGCGCTGGCTTCGGCACCGGAGGGGGCGGGCCGGCCGTTCAGCGTGGCGCGCATCCGCTCCGCATCCAGCTGCCCCTCCCAGTTGGCGACCACGAACGTGGCCACGCAGTTCCCGAGCAGGTTGACCACCACCCGCATGGAATCCATGATCCGGTCCGCGCCGAGCAGCAGGGCGACGCCGGCGACCGGGTAGGCGCCCAGTGCGGCGGCGGTCGCGGACAGCGCCAGGAAGGACGAGCCGGGCACGCCGGCCATGCCCTTCGAGGTCAGCATCAGCACGCCGACCATGGCCAGCTGCTGGCCCAGGGTGAGATCCACCCCGAACACCTGGGCCAGGAAGGTCGACGCGATGGCCAGGTACACCGTGGCCCCGTCCAGGTTGAACGAGTAGCCGGTCGGGATGACCAGCCCGGTGGCCGCCGGCGAGTTCCCCGCGTCGCGCAGCTTCTGCATGATCCGGGGCAGCACCGACTCGGTGGACGCGGTGCCCAGCGCCAGCGCGAACTCCTCCCGGGTGTACCGGATGAACTTCCACAGGTTCACCCCGGCGAACACCCGCGCGATCACCGCGAGGATGAGCACGAACAGCACCCCGGCGCCGTAACAGGCCAGAATCAGCTTGCCGAAGGTGGCCAGCGACGCGATGCCGTACTGGCCGATGATGAACGCCATCGCGCCGAACGCACCGATCGGCGCCACCTTCATGATGTAGCCGACGATCCGGAAGATCACCTCGTTCAGCTCCTCGATCAGCTCGAGCAGCCGGGTGGCCCGCCCGCCGCCGAACTGGGCCAGCGCCACGCCGAACAGGCAGGCGAACAGCAGCACCGCCAGCAGCGTGTTCTGCGCGAACGCGCCGACCACGCTCTCCGGGATGATGCCGAGCAGGAACTCCTTGGTGCTGGGCAGGTGGCCGCCGCCGGTCTTGGCGTCGATGGCCGCCGGGTCGAGGGTGGCCGGGTTGACGGTGAACCCCGCGCCCGGCCGGGTCAGGTTGGCCACCAGCAAGCCGAGGACCAGGGCAAACGTGGTGACCACCTCGAAGTAGACGATCGCCTTGAGCCCGATCCGGCCGACCGAGGACAGGTCGCCGACCTTGGCGATGCCGGTCACCACCACGCAGAAGATCAACGGCGCGATGATCATCTTGATCAGCTTGATGAAGCCGTCGCCCAGCGGCTTCAGGTCCGCGCCGAGGGTGGGGAAGAAGTGCCCGACCGCGATGCCGGCCACCACCGCCACCAGTACCTGCAGGAACAGCGACCGGTACCAGGGCTTTCGCGGCTTGGGGTCGACGCATTCCGGCTCGGTCTCCTCGGTTGCCGTCAAGCCGACCTCCCGGTTATGTTAATTCCGTATTACGGAATACGATTTCCGCGAGGTCAGTGTGCGTGGGCGGTCCTCCGGCGTCAAGAGCGTCAGGGGCGAGCGTCGGCGACTCTCAGGCGGCTCCACAGGTAACCGGTGATCAGCGCGGTCAGCTCGTCCACCACCGCGTCCCGGGCGATCGGCGGCCGCTCGAGCACGTAGCTGGTGGTGGCGTGCTCCACGGTTCGCACCAGCACCCAGGCGATCGCGTCCAGCGGCCGGTCGTCCGGCACGCCGGGCAGCGAGCTGAGCGCGGCCACCACCAGGTCGTCGACCTGGTGCCGGAACGCCAGGTGCCGGTTGTCCGCGCTGAGCGGCATCTGCCGGACCAGGACCCGCAGCAGGTCCGCGCGCTCGGAGAACGCGTCCAGCAACGCGTTCAGGTTGTCCCGCACCGAGTCGGCCACCGACGGCCGGGTGAGCGTGCCGAGAAACGCGCGTGAAATGCGAGCACGAAGGCCCTCCGTGTACCGCTCGAGCACCTCGGTGAGGATGGCCTCCTTGTCCGGGAAGTACTGGTACAGCGATCCCGGACTGATCCCGGCGGCCGCCGCGATGTGGTTGGTGGTGACCCCGTCGTAGCCCTTGTCCAGCAGAACCGCCTGGCCGGCCGCGACGATCCGCTCCACCATCTCCCGGGAACGGGCCTGCTTGGGCTCCCGCCGGCTCTGCCGGCGCCGCACGGCCATCCGGACTCCTTCTAAACACGAATTGAAAGCGAGCAAATATTCGTGTCAGCATAGTTGCATGGTGGCGGAAGTGGCACACGAGAACACCGGGAGCGCGGCCTACCCCGGCCGGTTCCGGGCGGCGCCGAAGCGCAACGCGCGACTGGCCTTCCCGCTGAAGGTGCTCGGCCGGGTGCGCGAGCCGGATCCCGCGCTGATGGACCGGCTGGGCCGGCGCATGTTCGCCCGCGACGAGCTGGGGGCCGAGCTGGCCCGGGCGATGGGCCGGCGCAAGGGCGACCCGGAGCGGGTCACCATGGCCCAGTTCCACCGCGCGCTGGAACACGGCATCGACGGCGTGCCGGACGCGCCGGCCGCGCTGCGCCGGTTCTTCGCCGTGGTCGACGAGGTGCCCGAGTGGGTGGACTTCGAGCTGCTCGAGCACGGCGCCCGCGCACTGCGCCGGATGAACCGGGTGGCCAGCGACGTGCTGCTCCAGCTGTCCCTGATCGGCGGCTACCGCTTCGGCGGGCCGGCCGACCTGCTGGTGGAGACCGGCGGCCTGACCGGCTCCACCGCGATGCGCCGGCTCGGCGAGACCCAGAAGTGGGCGCTGGCGACCCATCAGCCGGGCGCGATGCGCCGCGACGGCGAGGGCTTCAAGCTCACCGTGCACGTGCGCGCGATGCACGCGCTGATGAACGACCGGTTCGAGCGCAACGGCCGCTGGGATACCGGGCGGTGGGGCCTGCCGATCAACCAGAGCGACCAGGCCGCCACCCTCGCGCTGTTCTTCTGCATCCTGCTCATCGGTGCCCGGCTGCTCGGCTGGATCGTGCCGCCCAAGGAAGCGCACGCGATCATGCACCTGGGCCGCTACGTGGGCTGGCTGATGGGCGTCGACGAGGACTGGCTGTTCGACACCGAACGCGAGCAGACCGCGTTCATGTACCACGTGATCCTGGCGCAGGGCGACGTCACGCCGGCCGGCGCGGCGCTCAGCGGGTCACTGGTCGAGGGCATGCGCACGCTGCGGTACGGCCGGTTCAACAAGGCGCGCTCCACCTACACGCGGTTGCGCCTGCTCAGCATGCTGCGCTACTTCCTGCGCAAGGAGGGCATGCGCGACCTGGAGCTGCCGATCACGCCGGTCTGGGCCATCCCGGGGGTTGTCGCCCGGAACCTGCTGGAGTCCGGCCTGGTCGCCCGCATCCGGGCCGGCCGCCGCCTGCTGGAACGGGTCAACGGCCGGTTCGCCGAACGCGAGATGAACCGCCGCTTCGGCGCCGCCAAACCCGCCATCGGCGCCCTGCCCAACTGAGCCCTCCCGACGCCGCCAGTTCCCGCCCGGGATCAAGATCCACATCAACCTCACGGCCCTTTTTGGGCTTCGAAAGGTGCGTGAGGTTGATGTCGATCTTCAGTTGAGCCGGGTGCCGGCTCGGAGATCGGCCTGGACGGCGCGGCGGGGCGATCTCCCGTGCCATGGTGTCGGGCCGACCGGTTTCGGGCGGCCGCCGGCCCGCGCCTCGGTCACGGACCGTGGTCGGACGGAGCGCGAACGGAGGGCGCGGCGGTGGGCAGCCAGGCGGGCGGCTTCACCGAGCGCAAGCTCAGTCCGGCGGATTCCATGATCCAACCGGACTGAACCAGCGCTCGGCGAGTGATGGCGGCCCGAACCCGCGCGAGGGCCGGCCCGGCCGTCACGGTGCGTAGCGAACGAGCCGCCAGGTGCGCACCCAACAGCGGCGCAACGGGCCGTACCCGAGCCGCGGGAGACCGCCCCGCCGCGCCGCCCAAGCCGCCCTGGACCGGCACCGCGCCAGACCGAAACCTCACCAAACCGCCACCGCCGTCACGGAACGAATCCACGCAGCGACGCCCCGCAGCGCAACACCACAGGGGAATTGCCAAAAGAAAAATACAAACAGTCTGTATCTAGACAGAGCGGGGCCGCCGCGCTTAGGGTTTTTGCATGAGCACGATTGAGGAGAAAGCCCGCATCGAGGACCCGCACGGCGAGGCCGAGGCGGTCGACTTCGTCCGGCGGTTCGGCGAGTTCTGGGCCGAGCCCACCCCGGAACGGCTGAACGAGCTGGTGCACCCGGACGTCGAGTTCATCCAGCCGGTGGAGGCGCCCGTGCACGGCCACGCCGAGGCCGCCGCGTTCTGGCGCCGGTTGTTCTCGCTGATGCCCGACCTGACCGGGGAGATCGTCAGCTGGGGCCACCGGGACGGCGTGGTGTACATCGAGCTGCGCCTGTCCGGCACGCTCGGCGGCCGACCGTTCAGCTGGATCAGCCTGGACCGGATCCGGCTGGAGCACGGCAAGGTCCGCCAGCGGATCGCCTACTTCGACCCGTTGCCGCTGGTCAAGGGGATCGTCACCCGCCCGTCGGCGCTGTTCACCTTCGTCCGCAACAGGCTGCGCCGTTAGAGGTCCCGCAATGCCCGGCGCATGATCTTGCCGGTGGTGGTCTTCGGCAGGTCGTCCAGGAACACGATCTGCCGGGGCACCTCGTGCGGCGCCAGCCGCTCGCGCACGTGGGTACGCAGCTGGTCGGCCAGCGCGTCGTCCCCGGCGTAGCCGTCGCGGGGCACCACGAAGGCCTTCGGGACCTGGCCGCGCCGTTCGTCCGGCACGCCGATCACCGCCGCCATGGCCACCGCCGGATGCGCGCCGAGGCTGCTCTCGATCTCGCCGGGGCCGATCCGGTAGCCGGCCGAGTTGATCACGTCGTCCTTGCGCGCCTCGAACCAGATGTAACCGTCGGTGTCCTGTTTGCCCAAGTCACCGGTGAGTAGCCAGTTTCCGTGAAACTTCTCGGCGGTCGCCGACGGGTTGCGCCAGTACTCCAGCATGGTGCTCGGGTGCCGCCGGTCGACGGCGATCTCGCCCAGCTGGTCCAGCACCGGGTTGCCGTCCGCGTCCAGCACCACGGCGACCGCTCCGGGCAGCGACCGGCCCAGCGAGCCCGGCTTCACCGGGTACACCGTCGCGCAGTTGCCGATGCACGCGTTCAGCTCGGTCTGCCCGTAGCCCTCGTTCACCGTGCAGCCGAAGAACTCCTCGCTCCACCGCAGCAGCTCCGCGCCCAACGCCTCCCCGCCGGAGCACACCGAGCGGTAGGCGAAGTCGCCGCCGGGCAACCCGGAGGCCCGGATCACCCGGAGCGCGGTGGCCGGCAGCAGCGTCAACGTCACCCGGAACTCGCGCATCAGCCACACCGCGCGCTCCGCGTTGAACGCGCCGTCCAGGTCCACCACCACGGGCAGGCCGTAGAACCAGGCGGGCACCAGGATGTCCATGATCCCGGCGATCCACGCCCAGTCCGCCGGCGACCACAGCACATCGTTCGCCTGGGGGTAGAACTCGAAGATCGTCTCGAACGCCGGGATGTGCCCGAACACGATCCGGTGGGCGTGCAGCGCCCCCTTGGGGTCGCCGGTGGTGCCCGAGGTGTAGATCAGGAACGCCGGGTCCTCCGCCGCCGTCTCCACCGGCGTGAACGCGGGCGACGCCGCCGCCAGGGCCCGCCGGTAGTCGTGCTCCCCCTCCCCCGCGCCGTCGATCACCAGCAGCGGCACGTCCGGCGCGCCGGCCAGCGCCTCGCGCACCTTGGGCGCGTTCGCCGCCGAGGTGATCACCGCGCGAGCGCCCGCGTTGTCCAGCCGGTAGCGCAGCGCGTCCGGGCCGAACAGCGAGGACAGCGGCAGCGCGACCGCGCCCATCCGGAGCAGCCCCATGTAGGCGCTGCCGGTCTCGAACGAGGCCGGGTTCACCACGCCGACCACGTCGCCGCGCCCGATGCCCAGCGCGATCAGCGCGTTGGCCAGCCGGTTCGCCTGCTCGGTGACCTCACCGAAGGTGTAGTCCCGGCTGGTCCGGTCGCGGTTGACCACGGTGAGCGCCCGGGCCGAGGGATCGTTGACGTCGGTGCAGGCCACCCCCATGTTGAACCGCTCCGGGATGTCCAGCGTGGCGAAGTCGATCTGGTGCCACAGTTCCTGGTAGTCGGCGGCGCGGCGCAGCATTGGGCTCGGCATCACCTCACGCTAAGTGAGATATCAGACCGCGGCGACCTCCGGTTGCTTCGCCTGCTCGGCGGCCAATGCGTCGCGCTTCTGCTTCGCCAGGTTGGTCAGCAGCAGGTACGACATGACCAGGATCCACAGCCCGAAGAGGGTCAGCGGGAACCAGAAGACCAGCAGGCCCTTCCAGGAGAACGGGCCGGTGCGGGCGTTGAACGCGATGGCGCCGGCCTCGAACATGAACCCGATCCATGCGCTGAAGTAGCCGAACCAGCGCGGGAACGGCGAATGGGGCGCCCGCTGGGGCAGGAAGCAGATCGCCACCACCGCGACCCAGTTGAAGATGTAGTACTGGTCGGTGGTGACCAGCGTCAACAGGCCCAGCTCGTGCATCGTCGCGGTGATCTCGGGCGCCCGGGTCGGGGTGAACGCGGCGACGCCGAAGAACAGCGGCGGCAGAACCAGGAAGATGGACATCATCGCCCCGCCGGCGACGGCCATCACCGACCAGATCGGCAGGCCCTTCTCCTGGCGGTAGATCTGCACGCCGATCACCGCCCAGAGCGGCAGCATGAACGCGCCGGTCCAGGCGCCCAGGGTGGCACCCAGCTTGATCTGCCCGGCCCGCTCCGTGTACCACTGCGCGATTTGCGCGGCGTTCATGGTCGCGTCGGGCGGCGGGATCATGTCCAGCAGCACCCCAAGGACAACCCCGAAGATCGTGGTGAAAGCAAGCGCCCACCACACAATGGCGATCTGACTGCGCTCGGACATGGTCCCTCACAACGCTGTGGCGGATAGAAGTAAGCACTATCATCACTCACTCCGGCGCGAGGCGCCATCCCACGAGCGTGCTATCGCCAGGACCGAAACGGGAGAAGATCGTCATGGGCGTGCTTGACGGCAAGGTCGCGTTCATCAGCGGCGGCGCCCGCGGACAGGGGCGTTCGCACGCGGTCCGGCTGGCCCAGGAGGGCGCCGACATCATCACCTTCGACATCTGCGAGCAGATCGACTCGGTGCCCTCGCGGGAGCGACGGAGGACGACCTCGCCGACACGGTGAAGCAGGTCGAGGCCCTCGACCGGCGGATCGTGGCGAAGCGGGCCGACGTCCGCGACCAGCGGGCCGTCCAGGCGGTGTTCGACGAAGGCCTGGCCGAGCTCGGCCACGTCGACATCGTTCTCGCCAACGCCGGCATCCTGGCCATCATCGGCGAGAAGGCCAAGCCGATCCAGGCCTGGCACGAGTCGATCGACATCATGCTGACCGGCGTGCTGCACACCTGCGAAGCCGCGATCCCCACCCTGATCGACCAGGGCCAGGGCGGATCGATCGTGATCACCAGCTCGATGGCCGGGCTCAAGAGCCTGCTGCGGGGCATGGACCTGAAGAGCCACGGGACGCTCGGCTATCACGCCGCCAAACACGGCGTCGTGGGGCTCATGCGCTGCTACGCCAACGCCCTCGGCCCGTTCGGCATCCGGTGCAACACCATCCACCCCACCGGCGTGAACACCCCGATGGTGGCCAACCCGGAGTTCCAGGCGCTGACCGAGGAGTACCCCTCGGCCGTGGAGTCGCTGCGCAACACGCTGCCCGTGCCGCTGATCGAACCGGTGGACATCTCCAACGCGATCGTCTACCTGGCCTCGGACGCCGGCCGGTACGTCACCGGGACCACCATGCCGGTGGACGCCGGCGCCTCCACGTACTGAAGCAGACTTGTGTCGCCTATCGGACAACGCAAAGATCTTTGCATTGGAGCGCCGGGTCGGTAGCTTCTCCGATCGTGACCAACCGTGCGATCCGCGCCGCCGAGGGCCTCCTGCTGGCCGGCGTCGCCGCGTTCTCCCTGGCCGCGTGCGGCGGCCCCCAGGTTCCGGCCGCCCCGCCGTCCGCCGCCCCGCCGTCCGCGTCCCAGTTGCGATTCCCGAACACCGACGTCACCGCCCAACTGGTCGGCTTCGACGCGGCCGCCGGGATGGTCCGCTTCCAGGTGGTGCACCGGGTCGCCGGCGGCGCCGACAACGGGCACTACGAACCCGACCCCTCGGACTCCGCCACGCACCGGCTCCCGCTGGCCGCCCGGCCGACCGTGCTCAGCGCGCTCACCCTGTGCTCGACCGAGATCACCGTGGACGACCGGGGCGACGGCAACCGCCCGTGCACCCGCGAGCAGCTGGTCGCCGTGCTGTCCCGGGGCACCTCGGTGCTGGCCCGGCTGCACGTCGACGGCACCGATCACATCGACCGGGTGTCCGAGCTCTACCAACCCTGAAACCGGCCCCGGGATTCACCCGGTGGGGGCGACGCGGACGGCCGTCGTGACTCATAAACTTCCGGCCGTGGATCTTGGCAAACTGTTCACCGACCTCAACATCGACGAGGTCAAGCGGGCGGTCAACTTCTTCCTCGAGAACCAGGACGACTTCGGTCGCCTGCTCCAGCTGCTGCGCGACCTGCCGGACGGCGCGGCCGGCCTGCTGCACCAGCTGCCGGAGCTGCTGAACACGGTCGGCACCGGGCTGGCCGAGGCCGGCGAGCAGGCCGCCAACGCCGCCCGCGCGCTGATCGGGCCGGACGGCGGCGGCGGTGCCCGGGGCGCGCTCACCGGCGGCGCCGACGTGATGGCCTCCACCAAGGACCAGTTGGGCGCGGCCGCCGCCATGCTCACCGGCGTGGCCACCCAGCTCAACGAGATCGACATCCCGAGCTTCGAGCCGAAGTTCACCATGGTCGCCGGGTTCGACGTGATCTCCGGCCTGGACGTCGGCAGCACCAAGCCGCTGGAAGGCCCGGCGCGGACGCTGAACGACGGCGCGGCCACGGTCACCGGCGTCGCCGGCAACCTCGACCTGCTCTCCGCCTCGCTACGCGAGATCTCCGACATCCTGGGCGCCGTCGGCGACGCACTGAACGGCCTCGGCGACAAACTGCACAGCTCCGGCCGCACCGTGGCCGAGCTGCTCCCGCCGCCCCAACCCGCCGGCTGACCCCGGTAGACCGAACGAGCAACCGCCACTGTCCTGGGCACTAACCTCGGATGGCATGGCACAGGTTTGGCAGGTCCAAGTAGCAGCGCCGAGCAAGGAGGTCGCGACCGAATTGGCACGCGGCGCGGTCGAGGCGCGGCTGGCCGCCGGCGGCCAGGTGGTTGGTCCCGTCACGAGCACGTTCTGGCATCTGGGCGAGTTCGGCACCGGTGAGGAGTGGCAGGTCATCCTCAAGACCACCGAGGACCGATACGCCGAGCTTGAGAAGCACCTCGTAGAGCAGCACGAGTGGACGAACCCGGAGATCACGGCGATTCCGCTCGCCGCTGGTCTAGCTCCCTACCTGGACTGGGTCGAGCGGACTACGCACGAATAGCTCGCCAACCTCCGCCACGGTTTTGTGCGGCTCAAGCCGGCCGAGCAGCGCCGCAAACCGCTCACGTGGACGGGTCGACGCGACGTTCGTCGCAAGGTCGAGCGCGCGGCCCGCTACCACCGCCGCGTGCTCGACCTCGCCCGCGTCCAGGTAGGCATCGGCGAGCCAGGAAAGGTACAGCGCCTTATCGCGGGCGTGGCTGTCGTCGTACTGTCCCATGGCCGCTTCTAGCGCCGTGATCGCTCGGATCGGCCTGTGCAGAACCGACCAGCACCGGCCGGTCATGATTTGCAGTTCCAGCGGATTGTGCGCCCACGCAGCCCAATCGGGCGCCGGCCCGGCCGCCGCTGAGTCGGCAAGTGCCTCGCTGGCGCGGCCGAGGGCCTCGGCAGTTTGCCCGACTCGGCCGGCGACGGCATAGGTCCAAGCACCACGCTGGTAGAGCAGCGACTTCACCGCCGGGTGGACCGTGTCCGCGGCGATCATGAGCGATTTGTCGGTGAGTTCGGGAGCGAGAGTCCCGTTCGACAGAAGCTGATACGAGCGGAGCGCCAGGGCGTTGCCTGCCAGCTCGGCAGAGTTCGCCTCCTTGGCCGCCTCAAAACTCCGCTCGAACAAGCTCGTCGCCTTTTGCTGCCACCCTGCGTCAAACGCGGCCCACCCGGCTTGCTGAGTCTGTTCCGCGAACAGAATTTGCAGCTCCCGCTGCACCGGCGTAGCGAACCCACCGCGCTTAAGGAGGGCCGCCAGGTTCTCCACTTCCGATAGATACACCCGGAACGTGTCGCCGCCGCCGAGCTGGTCATCGAGCAGGCGCAGTCGAGCGAAGCTGGCTCGAAGCTCGTCCACCGACGTCGCGCCGATCTTGTCACCGCTAACTCCGGAGGGCAGTCCCGCCACCACGCTTGTAGCGGCAAGCTCGGCACTGAGTTTCATGAATTCGCGCGCAGCACGGATAGTTCTCCGTCCTCCGTCGAGGGTTCACTCCGTGTGGCTTCCACGACGTGAGAATCTTGGCTGTCCCGCTCCCAGGGGCGTGCAGCTAGATCGAACATCGCGCCCGGGATGCGCAGACCATCCGCAACGCGCTCGAAGATCTCAACCCGCTTCGCTTGGATTCGCCCGTTGGCGTAGTCCTGAACCCTGGACACGGTCATCTCACACCGCCGCGCGAGGTGCGAGGCCGAGAACCCGAGCCCACCCCACTGCTTCGCCAGCCTCAACACAGCACCGAGATCTCGCGCAGCACACGCCTCGACGAAGTCCGGCCGAGCCAGCACACATGCTGGCAGAAAGTCCGCCGGCCGTTGCCTTGCCACGGGTTCGATCCTTCCTCAGCCGGTGCGCTCTTGACTTAAGTTACCGGCGCGTTTACCCAGATCGGGTACTCGCTGTGCCCTTATCTCAGGGCAGCGACCAGCGGTTTCGTGGCGACATGAGCACACTCGGCGGGCCAGAGCGGCCTTCCCAGCCAACAGGCCGGTACCCGCTTGGCCGCATCAAGCAAGACGCCGAACTCGCGGTCCGGTACGTCAATGTCCGGGGAAGCATCCTCACTCATGCCCAACTCATGGTCGACCAGGCAAACGGCCGGACGGTGTGTGGGCTTCCAGCAGGCAGCCGGGCAGCAGAACCCAGGCCGTCTAAACGGTGCGGAGGCTGTTGGGCGGACTGGCGCGTCCGCGAGGAGCTTCCACGGTACGTCGACGCTCGCCATGGTTCGCCCTGGATTCCACATGAGTGAGGCCAAAGGCGGTAGGTTAAGTCAAGATCCTTCACCAGGGACGATCCACTCTCTGTGGCATCTTCCCTGGTGAGGCTACATGTGGTGGCCAGGGGCGGGGTCGAACCGCCGACCTACCGCTTTTCAGGCGGTCGCTCGTACCAACTGAGCTACCTGGCCCCGGCGCGCCTGGCCAGAAGCCAGACATCGAACCGAGCGACCCAGACGGGACTCGAACCCGCGACCTTCGCCGTGACAGGGCGACGCGCTAACCAACTGCGCCACTGGGCCTTGCTCACTTACGTGCCCCCAACGGGATTCGAACCCGCGCTGCCGCCTTGAAAGGGCGGAGTCCTAGGCCGCTAGACGATGGGGACCCAGGCCCGTTTGGACCGTGACCTCCAACGGCTGACCGCTGGGAGCGATGAAAGCATATGTCAGACCCCGGGCAGCACTCAAATCGACCCCCCGACAACCGCCCGACAGGGCTCTGACCGGCCTCGATCAGCGCCGCACGGGCGGAAGTTGATCCGGCGACGAAGCGATCAGCCCGAGCATGTCCAGCAGCCGCCGGCAATCCTCGGAGTCCTCCGCGTTGCGCGCGACCACGATGCGCGCCCGGTGAACCTGATCTTCCGTCACCCGATAGGCGTCGGCGGCGTTCCGTTGTGTCGGAATGGCCGCCGCCGGTACGTCCCTGCCAAATCGCTGGTCAGCAGACTTTGCGGTCTGCGCGGGCACGCTGCCCGAACCACTCATTGCGCCTCCCCGTCGGCATTCGGCGCGAACGCCACCGATCACAAATCGGTCACCCCCGTCACCGCGACGTGCACGTTACCTATCGCGCAGGCCCCGTGCACCCCCCTGCCCGGGTGACCTCATACACCCTCAGTGACATAACGGCTACCCGAAAGCCTGTCTCCGCACGAGGTACCCCCGAGAGGTATGCTCGTGGGGTGACGCACGATGGGGAGAGCCCAGGGATGCCGGGCTACGCCCACCAGAAGGAAGCGCACCTGCGCCGCCTGCGCCGGGTCGAGGGCCAGGTGCGCGGGCTGCAGCGCATGGTCGCCGAGGACACCTACTGCATCGACGTGCTGACCCAGGTCTCCGCCGCCACCCGCGCGCTGCAGTCGTTCGCGCTCGAGCTGCTCACCGAGCACATGTCCAGCTGCGTGGTGGACGCCGCGCGCGCGGGCGACGAAGAGGCCGACGCGAAGGTCAAGGAAGCGGCGGACGCGATCGCCCGGCTGGTCCGCTCCTGAACGGCACCCCCCTGCGCCGGCCGAACGGACCCGGCGGCACGATGGACATCACCCGCTTGAGTTACCCCCACACGGACCTCAACAACCCCGGAAGAACCAGCGCACCCCAGGAGGCTCAGATGGCCGTACAGGCTCCGTTCCGCATTACCGTCACCGTCACCGGAATGAGTTGCGACCACTGCGTCGGTGCGGTCACCGAGGAGCTGCGCGCGCTGAGCGGCGTGCGATCGGTCGATGTGACTCTGGGTACCGGCGCCGTCACTATCACGAGTGATCGAGAGCTGAACGGCGCGGAAATTACGGGCGCCGTCGCCGAAGCCGGTTACGCGCTGGCCGACTGACGCAGCCAGCCGTCGCCTCATCGCATGATATTTGGATAACGCGAACGATATGCCCGCTCCCGCCCTAATGGACCCCTAAGGTTCTTCGCCATGGTGTTCCGCGATCGCCGTCCGTCCAGACACCGTGCCGACTCACGAACTGAGCCGGGCACCGACTCGCGCACCGGTTCCACCCCGCCGCCGACCGACGAGCTCGAGTCGTACCTCGCCGCGATCTCTCCCGAGGCGGACGCGCCGTCCGACCTCGCCGGCCGTTTCGGCTCGGCCCAGGTGTTCCAGGTACGGCTGCCCTCGGCCCGCATCGAACAACTGCGCCGGCTGGCCGAGGCCCGAGGGGTCCCGCCGACCTCGCTGCTGGTGGACTGGGTGCTCGAGCGCCTGGACAAGGAGACGAACGGCGAAACCCCGGCCAACGGCGCCCGGTCCGGCCCCGGTTCACCCGCCCCCGGTCCACTTGTCCCCGGTCCACTTGACCCCGGCGCGGCCCCGGATGGCCACGGAAGACGCCCGTCCGGACCCGGTGCGGGCGGCTCCCGGGCCACCGGCGGACTCCGCGCGGATGGCGCACGGACCGGCGGTTCGCCGACCACCGGCAGCGGAGGGTTCCGCGCCGCCGCCCCCGGCGGCACCGGCTCGCCCAACACCGGCACCGGCGGATTCCGGGCAACCGACCCCGGCAACACCGGCTCACCCAACACCGGCACCGGCGGATTCCGGGCAACCGACCCCGGCAACACCGGCTCACCCAACACCGGCACCGGCGGATTCCGCGCCGCCGCCCCCGGCGGCACCGGCTCACCCAACACCGGCACCGGCGGATTCCGGGCAGCCGACCCCGGCGCCGGCCGGTCACCGGCGAGCGGCACCGGGGGATTTCGCGCCGCCGAACCCGGCTCCAACGGCTCGCCCAACACCGGTACCGGCGGCTCACCGGTCACCGGCAGCGGCGGATTCCGGACCGCGAACGCCGGTTCCCCGCCCGGCGGCCGCCGCGGCGGTGCTACCGACCTGGGCACCGAGGACCCGGCCGCGCCCCGAGCCCGAGGCACCCGCCGCCGGGAGGCCGGCGCCCGCGACACCGGGCAGCGCGACACCGGGGCACGCGGTTCCCGGCACCGCGAGGCCGGAGCGCGCGGCACCGAGCGGACCGACAGCCGGGAGGCCGGCACGCCGGAGGCACCGCGACGCCGGTCCCGGCGCGCCCCGGAGCCCGAAGCGACGCCGACACCCTCCCCGCTGGACCACCTCAAGCCGTTCCACGAGTTCGACCCGCTCGACGTGCGGGAACCGCTCCCCCCGGCCCAGCGGCACGGACCGGCCGACGCGGACCCCCACGCGGAGGACTTCGAGTCCGAGGGCGGGCCGGCCTCACCGGTGACCCCGCTGTTCGGCTCGCACGCCGCGCGGCCGGCCGACCGCCCGGGTGCGCGGCATCGCGCTCCGGAGCCGGTGGCCCACCTGCTGCCCCGGCGGAGGCCCTGAGGCACCGGGGACGGCCGGTCAGTCGGGGAGGTCCGCGCCGCACTCCGCGCAGCGGTCACCCGGCTCGGCGGCGAACCGGCCGCATTCCATGCAGACCCGGTTCAACCAGCAGACCGGGTCACCGCCCAGGTCCGCTTCGTCCGTCCGACGTTCCTCGTCCACCGATTCCGATCCGTCGTGCCGTGCCAGCCGAGCCCATCTAGTGTCACCTCTATCACAAACGGCAGCCAATCGGAGAGACGCATGACCGGCTATCAGGACACCTTCCGCGCCAGCCTGGACGACCCCGCGCGGTTCTGGGGAGCGGCGGCCGAGGCGATCGACTGGTACCAGAAGCCGACCCAGGTGCTCGACTCGTCGAACCCGCCCTTCTACCGCTGGTTCCCGGACGGCACGCTCAACACCTGCCACAACGCGCTGGACCGGCACATCGACGCCGGCCACGGCGACCGCGCCGCGCTGATCTACGACAGCCCGGTGACCGGGACGACGCGCACCTACAGCTACGGCGAGCTGCGCGACGAGGTGGCACGGTTCGCCGGGGTGCTCGCCGAACTGGGGGTCACGGCCGGCGACCGCGTGGTGATCTACATGCCGATGGTGCCCGAGGCGGTCATCGCCATGCTGGCCTGCGCGCGGATCGGCGCGGTGCACTCGGTGGTGTTCGGCGGCTTCGCGGCCAAGGAGCTGGCCGTGCGGATCGACGACGCGGCGCCCAAGGTGATCGTGTCGGCGTCCTGCGGAATCGAGGTTGCCCGGGTCGTCGAGTACAAGCCGCTGCTGGACCGCGCCATCGAGCTGGCCACGCACAAGCCCGACCACTGCGTGATCCTGCAGCGCCCGCAGGCCACCGCCGAACTGGGCGCGCGGGACGTGGACTGGGCCACCGCGCTCACCGCGGCGACCCCTCGGGACTGCGTTCCGGTGGCCGCCACCGACCCGTTGTACATCCTGTATACATCGGGTACAACGGGCAAGCCGAAGGGCGTGGTCCGCGACAACGGCGGGCACGCGGTGGCTTTGCGCTGGTCAATGGCCAACATCTACGACATCGGGCCGGGCGAGGTGTTCTTCACCGCGTCGGACGTGGGTTGGGTCGTCGGCCACTCGTACATCGTTTATGCACCCCTGCTGACCGGGGCGACCACGGTGCTCTACGAGGGCAAGCCGGTGGGCACCCCGGACGCCGGCCAGTTCTGGCGGGTGATCGCGGAGCACGGCGCGAAGGCCATGTTCACCGCGCCGACCGCGTTCCGCGCGATCAAGAAGGAGGACCCGAAGGGCGCCCTGCTCGCCGACTACGACCTGTCACGATTCGGGTGCCTGTTCCTGGCCGGCGAGCGGCTCGACCCCGAGACGCTGCGCTGGGCGCAGGACCTGCTGCGTGTGCCGGTGATCGACCACTGGTGGCAGACCGAGACCGGCTGGCCGATCGCCGCGAACCTGATGGGCCTCGAGCCGCTGCCGGTGAAGCCCGGTTCCCCGACCGTGGCGGTGCCGGGCTGGGACGTCCAGGTGCTCGACCCTTCAGGCTCACCGGCGCCGGCGGACACCGACGGGGCGATCGTGCTCAAGCTGCCCCTGCCACCCGGTGCGCTGCCCACGCTGTGGAACGACGACGAGCGCTACGTGGCCTCCTACCTGTCCGCGTTCGACGGTTACTACCTCACCGGCGACGGCGGCCACCTGGACGCGGACGGCTACGTGTTCGTCATGGGCCGCACCGACGACGTGATCAACGTGGCCGGTCACCGGCTGTCCACCGGCACCATGGAGGAGGTGCTCGCCGCGCACCCCGACGTGGCCGAGTGCGCGGTGATCGGCGTCGCGGACACGATGAAAGGCCAGATCCCGCGAGGATTCGTGGTGCTCAAGGCGGGCGTGGAAGCCGACGAGGCCGAGCTGGCCGCCGAACTGATCGCCATGGTCCGCGACCAGGTCGGCGCGGTCGCCTCGTTCAAGGAGGTCGCCGTCGTCCCCGCACTCCCCAAGACGCGCTCAGGCAAAATCCTGCGCAAAACGATGCGCGGCATCGCCGACGGCGCCGACGAGCCCATCCCGTCCACCATCGACGACCCCGGCGTCCTCGACAAGCTCCGCCCCATCCTCCGCCGCTAACCCCACCACCCCCGGCCGCCGGCCACCCCGGCGAGTCGGGGATCCAGGTACGGCGAGTCGGGATTTCGGGTACGGCGAGTCGGGGATCTGGGTACGGAGTGTCGGGATTTCGGGTATACCGACCAGGAGGCAGGCGACAGACCCGAAGGGCCAGGTCAGGTTAGGCTTGGCTAGCTGTCGCGACGGAACGATCCGAGGCAGGATGAGCGCCATGAAGGTCGTAGTTGACTTTGATCAGTGCGAGAGCAACGCGCTGTGCATGGGTGTGGCGCCGGACGTGTTCGAGGTCCGGGATGACGACTTCCTGTACATCCTGGACGAGAACCCGGACGAGTCGAAGCGCGCCGAGGTCGAGCAGGCGGTGCAGATGTGCCCGAAGGCGGCCATCCGCATCGAGGACTGACCGGTCCGCGTACCCGAAAGCCCGACTCGCCGTACCCAGATCCCCGACTCGCCGTGCCCGAAAGCCCGACTCGCCGTGCCTGGATCCCCGACTCGCCGGGGGCGGCGGTGGGGGTTAGGGGAGGCGGAAGTTGGCGAAGACTCGGTACATCAGGGTGGTGGCCTGGTGCAGGGCGTCGATGCGGATTCGTTCGTCGTTGCCGTGCATGCGGGTGAGGGTGTCGTTGTCGACCGGGTAGGGGTAGAGGCCGTACACGGGGATTCCCCGGTCGCGCCACGGGCCGGCGCTGGTGCCCGCCTCGAACGGGCTGGATGTGACCGGTACGCCGGCGAAGGTCTCCTTGAGGCCCTTCTCCAGTGCGCGGAAAACGTCCGTGTCGGTCGGTGCGGGCGCCACGACCAGGCGTTTCTCGGCGGCGGCCACCAGCTGCTCGGGGGTCTGGGTGCCGGCGCCCCGGGAGCTCACCCGCAGGGTCAGCTGGTTGTCCCCGCCGAGCACCCCGCGCATCTCGTCCATCACCGCGCCGATCGGCTGGCCGCCGGGCATCAGCCGCAGGTTCATGATCGCCGTGGCCGACCCGGGCATCACGTTGGTGCGGTAGCCGGCCTGCTGGATCACCTGGGTGATCACGTGCCGCATCAGCGCGTTGTGCAGCCACGGGTATGAGCTGAGCTGCACCGCCAGGTCGCCGGCGCGGTTGCGTTCGCCCTGGTCAGTGGCCCCCAACATGACCCGCAGGGCCGAGGCCAGTGACGGGTTGTCGGTTGCCGAGGCCAGCGCCTCGAAGTACGGGCGGGCCAGCGGGGTGATGTTCACCCCGGGCTGGTAGTCGGACAGCCGGGCGATGGCCCGGTCCAGTCGGATGATCGCCGCGTCCGGCATCGGATGGGAGGAGTGGGTGGTGGTCCCCTGGGCGACCAGCTCCAGGTTCACCGAAGACTTGTCCTGCACGGTGACCGCCGCCAGCATCGGCGTCACCCCGTCGGCGCGAGTCAGGATCCAGCCGCCCTCGGTGATCACCGAGCCGGCGTCGATCTTGTCCCAGTGCCCCTCGGCCAACCAGCGGGTGCCGTGCGTGCCGGCCTCCTCGTCGCAGTCGGACAGGAAGATGATGTCCCTGTCGAACCGGGCACCCTCGTTGACGTGCCGGAACAGTGCGGCGAGGAAGGCCGCGTTGGTGCCCTTCATGTCCAGCGTGCCCCGGCCGTACACCCAGCCGTCGCGCACCTCGGCGGCGTACGGGTCGACGCTCCACCGCTCCCGCTCCACGGTCACCACGTCGGAGTGGCAGAGCAGCAGCAGCGGCTTCGGCCCGCCGGGCGCGCCGGCACCCTTGATGCGGGCGATGAAGTGCGCGTTGTCCGGCTTGGGGGTGGGGATGATCTCCGTCTCGGCCCCGATCGCGGCGAACTTGGCCCGCAGCATCTCGGCGTGCGGCACGGTGACCCCGCCCTCGCCGTTGTGCGAGGTGTCGAAGCGGACCATGGCCCGGGTCAGCTCCAGCGGGTCCAGATCGGCCGGCGCGGGCTTCCCGGAAGCGGCGCCACCCGGACCGGAAGCCGGCGCGCATCCGGCGGTCGTCCCACCCACCAGGCCGCCCAGTGCGGCCAGCCCCACCGTCTGGCCGCCGATGCGAATCGCCTTGCGCCGTGAGATGCCCTCCATCAAGACCCCCTCCAAGTCTCTGACTTGTCAAGGAACGTACCCCGATGCGATCTATCCCACGAGCGGTTGCGGCTGATCTTCCGGGCGGCGCACGCTGCTTGTGTGGTCAGTGGCGACGCGGCGGGTGGCGGAGCCGTCAAAGCTGCGATCGGCGCGGTTGCCACCACTACCGCGTCGGTGGTTCCGGTATTCCTGGTCGGCGGCCTGGCCGTGCAGATCGGTGACGAGCTCGGGTTCTCCCCGGCGGGGCTGGGCGTCGTGGTCGCGCTGTACTTCGCCGCCGGCGCGTTGTGCTCGATCCCGGCCGGCGCACTGGTCGAGCGCTACGGCGACCGCCTGACCAGCCGGGCCGGCGTGCTGCTGGCCTCGCTGACCATGTTCGGCATCGGCGGCCTGGCCCGGTCGTACACCACCCTGGTGATCATCATGATGGTCGGCGCGGCGGCCAACTCGCTCGGCCAGCTGTCCTCCAACCTCTCCCTGGCCCGCCAGGTGCCGAAGCACCGGCAGGGACTTTCCTTCGGGGTGAAACAGTCCGCCATCCCGATCGCCACCCTGCTGACCGGCGCGGCCATCCCCACTGTGGCGCTGACCGTCGGCTGGCGCTGGGCGTTCCTGGTGGTCGGCGCGCTGGCCCTGGGCGCACTGCCGCTGGCGCCGCGCGGCCCGCGCCCACCGGCCCGGCCGAAATCAACCAAGGACACCAAAGACACCCCGGAACGCGCCACCGGGCCGCTGATCGTGCTCGCGCTGGGCGCCACGCTGGCCGCCGGGTCGGCCAGCGCGCTGGGCATCTTCCTGGTCGACTCGGCCGTGGCGCAGGGCATCGGCCCCGGAATGGCCGGTGCGGTGCTGACCATGGGCAGCGTGGTCGGCGTGATCTCCCGGATCGGCGGCGGTTGGCTGGCCGACCGCCGCCAGGGCAACCATCTGCTGATCGTCGCCGGGACGCTACTCACCGGTGCGGCCGGGCTGGCCCTGCTCGCGCTGCCCGGCATCTGGCCGCTGCTGCTGGGCACCGTGCTCGGCTACGGCCTCGGCTGGTCGTGGCCGGGCGTGCTCAACTTCGCCGTGGTCCGGCTGAACCCGCTGGCCCCCGCGTCGGCCACGTCGATCACTCAGGCCGGCGTCTACCTGGGCGGTTGCCTGGGACCACTGGTCTTCGGGTTCCTCGCCTCGCACTCCTACCCGCTGGCCTGGCTGGTCGGCGCGGGCGCGATGGTCAGCGCGTCGGTGGTGCTGGTGCTCGGGCGGCGGTTGATGCTGGCGCACCCGTCGGTGCGCGCGGTCCGGGCGACGCTCATCCAGCCAACCGCCGGGTGAGCGCCATCGCATCCGCCGGCGCGCGCACCTTCACGTCGTTGTCGAAGTAGCAGAACACGTCGTGCGCCGCCCGCCACGACCGGATCTTGGACGCCCAGCGGTCCAGCGCCTCGTCGGTGTAACCGCTGGTGTAGAGCTCGGCGTCGCCGTGCAGCCGCAGGTAGACCAGGTCGGCGGTGGGCTGCTCGAAGTACGGCCAGTGGCCGGCCGAGTCGGCGGTGACCAGGGCGATATGGTGCTCGCGCAACAGCGCCGGGAACTCGTCGGTCTGAAAGCTGGCGTGCCGGACCTCCAGCGCGTACCGCAGCGGGCGGCGGGCGTCCGTGACCAGGTGCGCGCGGCCCTCCAGGCGTTCGTCGTGCCGGGTGGCCAGCGCGGCGGCCTCCTCGGTGTCCCGGGGCAGCTCGCGGAAGAACGCGGCCAGCCGGTCCGGCTCGTAGCGGAAGTTGGGCGGCAGCTGCCAGAGCACCGGCCCCAACTTCGGCCCCAGCGCGAGCACCCCGGAGGCGAAGAAGTTGGCCAGCAGCGTCTCCGGCTCGAGCAGGCGCTTCATGTGCGTGATGAACCGCGGTCCCTTGACCGAGAACACGAAGTCGTCCGGCGTCTGCGCGGACCAGGCCTGGTAGCTGGCCGGGCGCTGCAGCGCGTAGAACGAGCCGTTGATCTCCACGCTGCGCAGCCGACCGGCCAGGTACTCCAGCTCGCGCCGGTGGGCCAGGCCCTTGGGGTAGAACTCGCCGCGCCACGGCGGATACACCCACCCCGACGTCCCGATGCGCACGTCATGTCTCTCGATACGGCGACCCTAACGGCCTAGTCTTGTCGCGCGCGGGATGAGGCGATGGCTTCGGCCAGGGTGGCGTGGCCGGACTCCCGGGCCAGGCGGAGCAGGCCCCGGTTGATCTTGCGGGGCCAGAACGGGCCTCCGTAGATGAACCCGGTGTAGGCCTGCACCAGCGTCGCGCCGGCCTGGATGCGCTCCCAGGCGTCCTCGGCGGTCTCGATGCCACCGACGCCGACCAGCACCAGCCGGTCGCCCACCCGGGCCCGCAGCCGGCGCAGCACCTCCAGCGAGCGGTCGGCCAGCGGCGACCCGGACAGCCCCCCGGCCCCCAGCGCGGCCACCTCGGCCTCCGGTGAGCGCAGCCCGTCACGGCGGATGGTCGTGTTGGTCGCGATGATCCCGTCCAGGCCGAGCTCGAGGGCCAGGTCGGCGACCGCGTCCACGTCCGGGTCGGCCAGGTCGGGGGCGATCTTGACCAGCAGCGGGACCCGGCGCTGCCCGGGCCGGTGCAGCGCGCCGCGCACGGCGGTGAGCAGCGGGCGCAGGTGTTCCACCGCCTGCAGGTTGCGCAGCCCCGGCGTGTTCGGCGAGCTGACGTTCACCACCAGGTACCCGGCCACGTCGGCCAGCTGACGGGCGCTGGCCACATAGTCGGAGACCGCCTCCCGCTCGGGCACCACCTTGGTCTTGCCGATGTTCACCCCCACCGGGGCGGCGCCCGCCGGCCGCGCGCGCAGCCGTTGCGAGGCCGCCGCCGCGCCGGCGTTGTTGAACCCCATGCGGTTGACCAGCGCCCGGTCCGCCGGAAGCCGGAACAGCCGGGGCCGCTGGTTGCCCGGCTGCGGGTCGGCGGTCACCGTGCCGACCTCCACGAAGCCGAAGCCCAGTGCGGTCAGCGCGTCCGGACCGAGCGCGTCCTTGTCGAACCCGGCGGCCAGGCCCAGCGGCCCCGGCAGGTCCAGGCCGAGGGCGTGCACCCGCAGCGCCGGGTCGGTCGGCGCCAGCCGGCTACGCAGCAGCCGCCCGATCCCGGGCAGAGCGGCGACCAGCCGGATCAGGCCGAACCCCAGATGGTGCGCCAGCTCCGGATCGATCCGCCGGAACACCTGGGTCATGAGCAAGCGGTACACGGTCGCTCATATTCGCCCAAGTCGGCGGTCCGGGCCAAACCCGGGCCGAACGGGTACCTTGCCGGCGTGGACAGCCTGCGCAAGGTGGACGAGTGGCCGGCCGAGCACGTCGCGGTCGCGGTGGTCGCGCCGGACGGCACCCGGCTGGGCTCGCACGGCCCCCAGGGCCGGCCGTTCCAGCTGGCCTCGGTGACCAAGCTGCTCTCCGCGTACGCGGTGCTGATCGCGGTGGAGGAGGGTGCGGTCGAGTGGGACCAGCCCGCCGGGCCCCCGGGGTCCACGGTGCGGCACCTGATCGCGCACGCCTCGGGGCTGGCGTTCGACTCCGATGCCGTGCAGGCCGAGCCGGGCACCCGCCGGATCTACTCCAACTCCGGGTTCGCCGTGCTGGCCGACACGGTGGCCAAGGCCACCGAGATGACCTTTGCCGACTACCTGCACGAGGCGGTGTGCGAACCGCTGGACATGCCGGACACCCAGCTGCTCGGGCACCCGGGCGCGGGCGCGGTCTCCACGGCCGACGACCTCGCCCGGTTCGCCCGTGAGCTGCAGCAACCCCGGCTGCTCGACCCGAGCACGGTGCACGAGGCAACCCGGCGTACGGCGTTCCCCGGCCTGGACGGCGTGCTGCCCGGCTACGGCCGCCAGAAGCCGAACGACTGGGGCCTGGGTTTCGAGCGCAGGGTCGGCAAGGACCCGCACTGGACCGGCCGCAACAGCTCGACCGAGACGTTCGGGCACTTCGGCCAGTCGGGCACGTTCCTGTGGGTCGACCCGGTCGCGGGGACGGCGTGCGTGACGCTGACCGACCTGGCGTTCGGCGAATGGGCGATCGCCGAATGGCCGCCGTTCACCGATGCGGTGCTGGCGGAACTAGATGGCGCGCAGTAGGACGTCCAGCTCGGTGCGCAGGTGGTCGACGAGCGTCTGCACGTCCGGCATCTGGTCCCGGTCGGCGACGATGCCGAAGTCCAGCGAGCCGCAGTAGCTCATCACCGTGATGTTCAGCCCCATCCCGTCGGTGATCACCGAGACCGGGTAGGTCGCGGTCACCTTGGCCCCGGCCAGGTACAGCGGGAACTGCGGCCCCGGCACGTTGGAAACCACCAGGTTCCACATCGGCCGCCCGCCCCACCCGGTGGACAGCCCGAAGGACAGCTGCGCGGCCCGGGTGAACATGGCCGGCGGGATGAAGTGGTTCACGTCGGTGAGCAGCGCGGCCGGCATGCCCTGCTGCATTTCCTTCATCTCCGCCAGCGCGTCGTGCGTGGCGCGCAGCCGGCGGATCGGGTCGGCCTCGGTGGTGAGCAGCGGCACGCTCATCAGCATGATCCGGTTGCCGTAGCTGCCGATCTGCTCCGGGGTGCGCACGGAGATCGGGATCTGCGCGACCAGCGGCTGGTCCGGCAACGCATCGCGCGCCACCAGCCAACGACGCAGCGAGCCGGCGCACAGCGAGACCACCACGTCGTTCACGGTCACCCCGTGCGCGGCCTTCACCTTCTTGACCTCGTCCAGGGACAACCCCCCGAACCCGAACCGGCGGTGCGCCGACACCGGCGCGCTGAACGGCGTGTGCGGCGCCGTCAGCCCACCGAACCCGCGCGGCATCGAGTCCCCGCCGAAGCCCCGGCGCACCCGGGACGCCAGCCGACCCAGCGCCCGCACCCCGGGCACCGGGCCGAGCGCGCGCACCTCCTCCAGGTGCGGCAGCGCGCCGGGCACCGCGCGGGCCACCCGCAGCGGGTAGCCGGCCAGGCCGATCAAGCCTCGGAGGAGCATCTCCGCGTTGCCCGGCACCCGGTCGGCCTTGGGCGGCTCGACCTCGTCGACCTGGCGGATCTCGGGGCTCAGGTCGAGCAGCGCGCCGAGGATCTCCGCCCCGGACAACCCGTCGATCAGTGCGTGATGGATCTTGGAAAGCACGGCGAGGCCCTCCCCGCGCACCCCGTGCAGCAGGTAGATCTCCCACAGCGGGCGGGACCGGTCCAGCGGGCGGGCCACGATCCGGGCGACCTGTTCGGCCAGCATGTCGTCGGTGCCCGGGGCCGGCAGGGCCAGCTCGCGCACGTGGAAGTCCAGGTCGAAGTCCGGGTCGTCCAGCCAGTAGCCGTAGTCCATGCCCAGCGGCACCTCGGCCAGCCGCCACCGCAGCGGCGGCACCAACGCGAGCCGCCGCGCGATCAGGCTCTGGAACGCCTCGAGCGTCACCACCCCACCCGGCGCGGTGGTCGGGTCGAGCATCATCAACATGCCCACGTGCCCGTACTGCCTCGGGCTTTCCATGGCGAGAAACTGGGCATCAACGCTTGTGAGCTGCCGCACACGCAGACCCTAACTCGTGCGCTCCCACCCGGCCCACAGATTGCCGCCCGACCGCGCGCTCTCCGTCCCGAGGTCCTCCGAACGCGCTATGGCTCTGCGTGGAAATACGCGACATTCGCCGCATGCGTCGGCCGCTTGAGCATGGGACCGTGGATGCATCGCGTGCCGCTCGTGAACGGTTGTGAGCCACTGCGACTTCTGAGACGCGCTGCGACGGTAGGTCCATGATCAGCAGGACATGGTGGTCGCCTCGGGACGTTCGGAGCAACCACCATGTCCTGATGACCATTGACCCCGTGATCATCAGGTAATCGGCACGATCCTGAGTGCCGCGGTGCGCCTGTCGATCACGAATGCCACCGGCGAATGCGCCGAATGTCGCATATTTCCACGCAGAGCCATAGCGCGTTCGGAGGACCTCGGAAGTGAGGCACCCCACCACGGCCCACACGTCACCGGCACGTGAGTGAAACGGGATGGCAGCGCCCGTGGCCGGGCTGGGATCATTGGGTGGTCATGCGCATCAGTTATCCACCCGAACTGCCCATCAGCGCCCGGCGCGACGACCTGGCCGCCGCGATCCGGGACAACCAGGTTGTCATCGTGGCCGGGGAGACCGGCTCCGGAAAGACCACCCAGCTCCCGAAGATCTGCCTGGAGCTCGGCCGGGGCACCGGCGGCAAGCTGATCGGGCACACCCAGCCGCGCCGGATAGCCGCGCGCACGGTGGCCACCCGGATCGCCGAGGAGCTCGGTACGGAACTGGGCGGGACGGTCGGCTGGAAGGTCCGGTTCACCGACGAGGTCTCGGAGAAGACCCAGGTCAAGCTGATGACCGACGGCATCCTGCTGGCCGAGCTGGGCGCCGACCGCATGCTCAACCGGTACGACACGCTGATCATCGACGAGGCGCACGAACGCAGCCTCAACATCGACTTCATCCTCGGCTACCTGAAGCGGCTGCTGTCCAGGCGCCCGGACCTGAAGCTGATCATCACGTCGGCGACCATCGACCCGGAGCGGTTCGCCGAACACTTCGGCACCCCGGGCAAACCGGCGCCGATCATCGAGGTGTCCGGGCGCACCTACCCGGTGGAGGTCCGCTACCGCCCGCTGGTCGACCCCGACGACCCCCGCAAGGAGGAGCGCGACCAGCAGGAGGCGATCGTCGAGGCCTGCCGGGAGCTGGCCGCCGAGGGACCCGGCGACATCCTGGTCTTCCTGCCCGGCGAACGGGACATCCGGGACGCCGCCGAGACGCTGGCCGGGGCGATCACCGGGGACGGCGCGCGCGGCGTGCTGCGGAACACCGAGATCCTGCCGCTGTTCGCCCGGCTGTCCACCGCCGAGCAGCAGCGGGTGTGGGCGCGCAGCCCCAACCGGCGGATCGTGCTGGCCACCAACGTGGCGGAGACCAGCCTCACCGTGCCCGGCATCAAGTACGTGGTGGACACCGGCGTGGCCCGGATCTCCCGGTACAGCCACCGCACCAAGGTGCAGCGCCTGCCCATCGAGAAGATCTCCCAGGCGTCCGCCGACCAGCGCAAAGGGCGGTGCGGGCGGACCAGCGACGGCATTTGCATCCGGCTGTTCACCGAGGACGACTTCGATGCGAGGCCGGAGTTCACCGACCCGGAGATCCTGCGCACCAACCTGGCCTCGGTGGTGCTGCGGATGATCTCGCTCGGGTTGGGCGAGCTGACCAAGTTCCCGTTCGTGGATCCGCCGGACCGGCGCGCGGTGGCCGACGGCATCAACCTGCTGCACGAGCTGAACGCGGTCACCACCGCCAACAAGATCACCGAGATCGGCCGGGCGCTGGACCGGCTGCCCATCGACCCCCGGTTCGCCCGGATGCTGCTGGCCGCCGACCGGAACGGGGTGGCCGCCGAGGTACTGGTGATCGTGGCCGCGCTGTCCATCCAGGACCCGCGCGATCGGCCCACCGAGCACCAGGAAGCCGCCGATCAGCGGCACGCCCGGTTCGCCGACCCCCGCTCGGACTTCGCCAGCTACCTGAACCTGTGGCGTTACCTGCGGGAACGCCGGGGCGAGCTGTCCGGCAACCAGTTCCGCCGGATGTGCCGACAGGAGTACCTGCACTTCCTGCGCATCCTGGAGTGGCAGGACCTGCACGGGCAGCTCCGCCGGGTGCTGCGCGAGCTGGACATCAACGTGCCCCGCGAACTGCCCGAGCAGCTCGGCGACCCGAAGGCCGTCCACCAGTCGCTGCTGGCCGGGCTGCTGTCGCATATCGGGCTCCAGACAGAGAACACCAGCGCCCCCGCGCGGAACAACAACCGCCGCCGGGGCGCGAACAACGCCTACGCCGGCGCCCGGAACGCCTCGTTCGCGATCTTCCCGGGGTCCGCCCTGTTCCGAAGGCCGCCGCGCTGGGTGATGGCCGCCGAGCTGGTGGAGACCTCCCGGCTGTGGGCACGCACGGTGGCCCGCATCGAGCCGGAGTGGATCGAGCCGCTGGCCACCCACCTGGTGAAGAGCACGTTCAGCGAGCCGGCCTGGTCGGCCAAGCGGGGCGCGGTGATGGCCCGCGAGCGGGTCACCCTGTACGGGGTGCCGATCGTGGTGGACCGGCTGACCAGCTACACCTCGGTGGACCCCGAGCTGTGCCGCGAGCTGTTCATCCGGCACGCCCTGGTGCAGGGCGAGTGGCACACCCAGCACCGGTTCTTCCACCGCAACCGGGAGCTGCTGGACCAGGTCGGAGAGTGGGAACATCGGGCGCGCCGCCGCGACATCATGGTCGACGAGGAGACGCTCTACGAGTTCTACGAGAAGCGGGTCCCGGCCAACGTGGCGTCCGTGCGGCACTTCGACCGCTGGTGGAAGACGGCCCAGCGGGAAAGCCCGGAGCTGCTGGACCTCACCCTGGACGACCTGACGCACGGCGCGGCGGACATCAGCGAGGACGAGTTCCCCACCGTGTGGAGCACCTCCACCCCGGGCGCCGACGAATCCGCGCGGCTGAACCTGAGCTACCGGTTCGAGCCGGGGGCGGCGGCGGACGGGGTGAGCGTGGACCTCCCGGTCGGCACGCTGAACCGGGTGGACCCGGACACCTTCAGCTGGCACGTGCCGGGGCATCGGGAGGAACTGGTCACCGCGCTGATCCGGTCGCTGCGCAAGGACCTCCGGCGCAACTTCGTGCCGGTGCCGGACACCGTGCGCGCGGCGCTGACCCGGGTGGACCCGGCCCGGGGCGGCCTGACCGAGGAGCTGTCCCGGGTGTTGCGCGAGCTGGCCGGGGTGACCGTGCCCCGGGACTCCTGGCGGCTGGACAAGATCCCGGACCACCTGCGGATCAACTTCCGGATCATCGGTGACGACGGCGCGGTGCTGGCCACCGGGAAGGATCTGCCGGCCCTGCGCGAGCGGTTCACCAAACGCACCCGGGCCGCGCTGGCCTCGGCCGCCGGCGCCTCGGTCGAGCGGGCCGGGCTCACCGGCTGGCCGGGCGACCTGGCCGAACTGCCCCGCGAGGTGCGCCGGTCCCGGGACGGCTACGAGCTGGTCGGCTACCCCGCGCTGGTGGATGCCGGTGAAACCGTGGCGATCAAGGTGCTGGCCTCGGCGGCCGAGCAGACGACCGCGATGTGGCGCGGCACCCGTCGGTTGCTGCTGCTGTCCGTGCCTTCCCCCGCCCGCCAGGTGCGGCGCACGCTGAGCAATGCGCAGTCGCTCGCGCTCGGCCGGGGTCCGCACGGTTCGCTGGACGCACTGTTCGCGGACGCCACCGACGCCGCCGCCGACACGGTGCTCACGGCGGCCGGCGGGCCGGCGTGGACCGCCGACGGGTTCGCCAAGCTGGCCGACGCGATGCGCACCGCGCTGACCGCCGCACTGCTGCGCGTGGTGGGCGACACCGCCGACGCACTGGCCGCTGTGACCGAGACCCAGTCCAGGCTGGCCGACGTGCGCGCCCCCGGGGTGGAGCCGTCGCTGGCCGACGTGCGCGCCCAACTGGGCGCGCTCGTCTTTCCCGGGTTCATCACCGCCACCGGCGCCGCCCGCCTCCCCGACCTGGTCCGCTATGCCCGCGCGGTGACCCGCCGCCTGGAGACCCTGCCGCGGTCTCCCGCCCGCGACCGGGAGTGGATGGACCAGGTGCACGAGGTGCAGGCCGCCCTCGACGACGCCCGCGCCGAGCTCGGCGACTCGCCCGGGCTCACCGAAATCCGCTGGATGATCGAGGAACTGCGGGTCAGCTTCTGGGCGCAGTCACTAGGCACCAAGTACCCCATCTCCCCCAAACGCATCCACCGCGCCATCGACAATCTGCTCCCCTAGTTGGTAGCTAGCTAGGATGCTAGCATCGACGCCGTGGGCGACGAGGACGTCAAGCAGTTCAACGTGTACCTGCCGATCGGGCTGATCAAGCAGGTCAAGTTCCGGGCCATCGAGACGGAGATGTCCCTGTCGGCGTTGGTGGCCGACGCGCTGCGTGCGTACCTCGACGAACCCCCGTCATCCGAGCGGAAGGGGAGCTGACCAATGGCCACCGAGGGCATCGAAGCGGTGTTCCTGGAGACGCACAACTGGGGCAAGGCGGCGAAGTTCTTCCAGGGGCTGGGCTTCGAGCTGGAGTTCGCCACCGACCACAACTCCGGGCAGCTGCGCAACGGCACGGGGCCGTACCTGTTCATCGCGGAGATCCCGGCGGACCGGGAGCCGGGGATGCAGGTCCTGTTGAAGGTCGCCGACGCGGACGCGTTCCGCGCCGACCCGGCCGTCGAGGTCGTCACCCCGTTCGAGGACACCCACTACGGGACCAGGGAGATGACCGTGCGCGATCCCGACGGGCGGCTGTGGAGCCTGCAGGCGCCGGCCGAGAAGGACTGATGGCTCCGGACAGCTCGGCCGTGCGGGTAGCCCTGTGGCGGGCGTTGCACGTCCGGGTCGACCAGGCGCCGCACGTGCTGACCGACGAGATCGGGCTGCGGCTGGCCGCGCCGGACGCGGACTGGCGCGAGCGCGGGGACATGCACCCGGAGGGCACCAGCCGGTACCGGGCCGGCATCGTGGCCCGCGCGCGGTTCGTCGAGGACCTGGTCGCCGAGCAGGCCGAACGGGGGGTCGCCCAGTACGTCATCCTCGGCGCGGGCCTGGACACGTTCGTCCAGCGCCGGCCGGAGCTGGCGTCCCGGTTGCGGGTGTTCGAGATCGACCAGCCCGGTCCGCAGGCCTGGAAGCGGCGGCGACTCGACGAGCTGGGCCTGGCCTCGGACCGCCTACGGCTGGTGCCGGT
The DNA here is from genome assembly GCF_039543365.1 of Actinospineispora eucalypti. Lineage (NCBI taxonomy): Bacteria > Bacillati > Actinomycetota > Actinomycetes > Pseudonocardiales > Pseudonocardiaceae > Actinospineispora > Actinospineispora eucalypti. The sequence goes on along the minus strand of NZ_BAABJP010000010.1, from coordinate 47,842 downwards.
GGACTTCGAGGCCGGCGAGTCGTGGTGGGAACGCCTGGCGGCCGCCGGTTTCGACCCCGGGCGACCGGCCGTGGTGGCCTCCACCGGCGTGAGCATGTACCTCACCAGGGAGACGAACGCGGCCACGCTGCGCCGGCTCGCCGCGCTGGCCCCCGGCTCCACGCTGGCCATGACGTTCATCCTGCCCACCGAACTGCTCGAGGCCGAGGAGCGCGCGGCGTACCAGGCGGTGCAGGTGGCCGCGCGAGCCGCCGGGACGCCGTTCCTCAGCTTCTTCAGCCCGGCGCAAATGCTGGCGCTGGCCGGCGACGCCGGCTTCCGCGACGCCCGGCACGTGTCGGCGGCGACGCTCAACGACCGGTACTTCGCCGGCCGCGCCGATGGCTTGCGCACGACCAGCGGCGAGGAGCTCCTGGTCGCGACCACCTAATAATCTGGTCGGCGTGGGCGTGGCGAGCAGCGAGTTCTTCCGGATCGTGGACGGGTTGGCCGAGGTGGAGCAGGCCAAGCACGGCCACTACACGTCGTTCGGCGTCGGGGGCAAGAAGTTCGGCTACTACTGGCCGAGGACCGAGACGGTGGGGCTGAAGCAGACCCTTTCCGAGCAGTTGGCGCTGGTCGCGGAGCGGCCGGAGGTGTTCGAGGTGCAGTTCACCACCGGCGCGTTCGGCTGGGTGGTGGTGTACCTGGCCGGGATCGAGGCGGACGAGCTGGGCGAGCTGGTTTACGAGGCGTGGCGGCTGACCGCGCCGGAAGCCCTCGTGGAAGCGCACCCGATCGACTAGTTTCAAGGTTGTGGGGGGCGTCACAACCTTGCTGCCGGTGGAACGACTGCGCGCGTTGCCGGTGGCCGAGCAGAACACGCCGGGCCGGCTGCTGCGGCTGGGCGCGCTGCTGGTGGCCGGCTGCCTGGTGACCGCGGTGGTGAGCCTGTTCGGCGGGTTGTCCCGGCAGGCCGCCGTGGACGAGGCCACCGGGCGGGTGGCCGCGCTGAGCTCGGACGCGGCGGTGGTCTACCGCTCGCTCGCCGCCGCCGACGCCATGGCGACCAGCGGCTTCGTCTCCGGGGGCGCGGAACCGGTCGCGGTGCGGCAACGCTCCGACGACGAGCTGGCCCGGGCGTCCGCCGCGCTGGCCCACGCCGGAGGGGAGCTGGCCGAGGACGACCCGGCCCGCGCGCTGGTCGCCGACGTCGCCACCCGGCTGCCGGTGTACAGCGGGCTGATCGAGACCGCCCGGGTCTACAACCGGCAGGGGTTGCCGCTCGGCCAGACCTACCTGACCGGCGCCTCCGCCCTGCTGCGCCAGGACATGTTGCCGGCCGTGCAGCGGCTGCGCGACGACCAGTCGGCCCAGCTGGCCGAGGACTACGGCTGGGGACGGGCCGTCCCGCTGGCCGTGCTGCTGCTCGGCGTGGCCACCCTGGCCGCCCTGGGCGACGCCTGGCGCCGGGAGGCCAGGCGCACCAACCGCACGGTCAACCCGGGCCTGGCCGCGTCGGCCGGTCTGGTCTCGCTGGCCCTGCTGTGGTGGCTGGTGGCCGGCACGGTGTCGTTCCTCGCGCTGGGCAGCGCCGGTGCCCACGGGCGGGCGGAGGCGGCGCTGGGCAGCGCCCGGGTCGCGGTGCTGCAGGCGCGCAGCAACGAGAGCCTGGTGTTGGTGGCCCGCTCCGGCAGCGGGGCCTCGGACTCCGGCTTCACCGACCGGCTGAACCTCCTGCTGAGCGAAACGGGCCTGCTGCGGAAGGCCCAGGACGCGGTTGGCCCGGAGGCGGATGCCCAGCTCGCCGGGGTGCGCGCCGACGCGACCGCCTGGCAGGCGGCGCACGCCCAGCTGCGCGCGCTGGACGACGGCGGCCGGTACGCGGAGGCGGCGCAGTCGGCGATCGGCACCGACCCGGCCGGCTCGCGGGCCGCGTTCGACCGGCTGGACGCCTCCCTCGGCGCGGCGCTGGACCGCCAGCGGGAGGCCCAGGTGGACGCGGCCGGGACCGCGCACGGCGCACTGTTCGGCCTGGCCGCCGGGCCGATGCTGCTGTTGCTGCTGGCCGGGGTGGCCGCCGGGTACGGCATCGAGCTGCGGGTGAAGGAGTACCGGTGAACCGGGTGGAGCTGCGCCGGCCGGCCCGCTACCTGGCGGTGGCCGGGGCGTTGGCCCTGTTGAGCCTGCTGATCCCGACCGGGGGGTCGGAACCCGCGGCACCGGCCGCCGCACAGTCCGCGCCCGCCCAGCCCGCCCCGCCCTCTCCGGCGTGCACCGAGATCCGGGACAGCCTGCGGCCGGCCGGCCCGACGCCCGCGCCGGGCGCCATGCCGGCCGGCTCCACCATGGCCGCGATCGTGGCGCGCGGCCGGCTGATCGCCGGCGTGGACCAGGGCAAGTATCTGATCGGATACCGCAACCCGACCACCGGCGACCTGGCCGGCTCGGACATCGACCTGGCCCGGCGCATCGCCGGCGCGCTGTTCGGCGACCCGAACAAGGTGCAGTTCGTGGTGCTGAACATCGCCGACCGGTCCGCCGCGATCCAGCGCGGCCAGGTGGACATGGTGGTGAACAGCTTCGCGGTGACCTGCCAGCGGCAGCGGGACGTGCTGTTCTCCGCCGACTACCTGGACGTCACCCAGCGCATCCTGGTGCCCCGCGCCTCGCCGGTGCGCGAGGTGGAGGACCTGGCCGGGCAGCGGATCTGCACCTCGAAGGGGTCCACCACCGAGGTGGTGCTGCGCGCGCTGCCGGCCAAGCCGGACGTGCTCGCCCTGCCCGGCCTGCCCGACTGCATGATCGAGCTGCATCGGGGCCGGGTGGCCGCTGTGTCCAGCGACGACGTGCTGCTCGCCGGGCTGGCCGCGCAGGACCCGCAGACCGCCGTGGTCGGCCGCGCACTGGACCACACCCGCTACGCGGTCGGCGTCAACCTGAACGCCGCCGACCTGGCCCGCTTCGTCAACGCCGTCCTGGACCGCGGCCGCAACGACGGCAGCCTGGCCGCCAACCACCGCCAGTGGTTCGCCGGCGTCCTCAACCCCGTCCCGGCCCTGCCCCCGGCACGGTACTCGGACTGATCACTCGTGGAAGTCGGGCTGCGGCTCGCGGGCGAAACCCGCGCGGTCCTTGGGCTCCTCCCACTGTTCCTGGCGGCCCAGGGCGGTCAGGTCCAGGAAGTAGTAGGAGCCGCCCAGCTGCTCGGCGCCCCGGCCGTAGGTGGAGTAGGTGTGGAACACCGTGTCCCCGTCGCGCAGGAAGCAGCTCATCCCGGGCTGCTCGGACGGCTGCGGGCCGGAGAAGTAGTAGTCGGTGCCGGCCGCTCGGTGCTCGTCCAGCGTCTTGTAGTTGTAGATCACCGGGGCCACGGAGTCGTCCATGGTGACCGCGTAGTCGTAGTTGAAATCACTGCCGTAGGACGAGTACCAGGGGAAGGTCCAGCCCCGCCGCCGCTGGTAGTCCAGGATCTTGTCCAGCGGCGCGCGCGACACGTGTACCAGCGTGGTGTCCCGCACGGCCAGGTGTGCGTAGAGCCCCGGCGACAGTTCCTCGGCCGCCGCCGAACAGCTCGAGCAGCCGTCCGTCCACGACGGGTCGAACATGAAGTGCCCGACCATCAGCTGCCGGCGCCCGGCGAACAGCTCCAGCAGGCTGACCGGGCCGTCCGGCCCCTCGAACCGGTACTCCTTGTCCACCCGGACCATGGGCAGCCGGCGCCGGTCCGCGTTCAACGCGTCCCGCGCCCTGGTCAGCTCCTTCTCCCGGGCCAGCAGCTCCTTGCGGGCCGTCAGCCAGTCCTCCCGGGACACCACCTGGGGCAGGTTCATCCGTTTCTCCCTCCGCTCGTCGTATCTGTACAGACCGCGACGGGCGGAGGAAGTCATCGGAAGTGACTGAATCAGCGTGCTGAAGTCACTGAATCAGGGTTGGGGGGTGATGTTCTTGTTGTGGCGGAACATGTTGTGGGGGTCCCATTCGGTCTTCGCGGTGACCAGGCGGGCGTACTTGGCCGGGCTGCCCCAGACGCCGCGGCGCCAGCCCGGGCCGTCGTCGGTGGTCAGGTTGACGTAGCCGTTGCTGCGCAGGTGCGGTTTCAGGTCGGCGCGCACGCCGTCCAGCCAGCCGGTGAACGTCGCGTCGTCGGCCGGGTCGTCCCACTCGGTGACGGTCTCCCACAGCCAGCGCGTGCCCTCCCGGGAGAAGGCGGTGGCGTCCTCGGCGTGGTCGTCGCTGATCGCGCCGCCCATCGCCCACAGGTTCTGCACCGTGCTGGGCAGCGGTGGGCTGGCCGGCGGCGGCGCGGCGGCGGTGTGCCGGACCACGATGTCGATCACCTCGTCGTCCAGGGTCGCCAGGTAGCCGCCCTTGCTGTAGTAGCGGCGGCCGGGCGGGGCGATCACGTCCAGCATCCGGTTCGCCGCCGGCCAGGGCACCGGGGCGACGGCCACGGCGGCGGGCCGGCCCAGCCCGGCCAGCGCACCGACCACACCGTCGGTACGGTTGGCCGCACCCGAGTAGACGACCACCAGCATGAGCACCGGCGCACCGTGCAGCTCCGGCGGCACCGGGGGCAGCGGCGGGCAGGCGGTGAGCGCACCGACCACGGCCAGCTCGCGGGGCAGCCCGGCCAGTCGGTCGCGCAGCCCGGCCAGCACCCCGGGCGCCTGGTCCAGCGGGAACGGGATGAACCCGGCGGCCACCTCCCGGGGCACCGGATGCGCCTCGAAGGTCAGCTCGGTGACCACGCCGAAGTTGCCGCCACCACCACGCAGCGCCCAGAACAGGTCGGGGTGCTCGGTCGGGCTGGCGGTCACCACGCGGCCGTCGGCGGTGATCACCTCGGCGGAAAGCAGGCTGTCCACCGTGGCTCCGTAGCGGCGCATCTGGTAGCCGATGCCGCCGCCCAGGGTGAGGCCCGCGATGCCGGTGGAGCTCACCGTGCCGGACGGCACGACCAGCCCGTGCTCGACCAGCGCCGCGTCCATCTGGCCGAGCAGCACCCCGGCCCCCAGCGTGGCCCGGCCGGTGGCCGGGTCCACCTCGATGCGGGTCAACCCGGTCAGGTCGGCGACCAGTGCGCCGTCCGGCATGGCGGTTCCGTCCACCCCGTGCCCGCCGGCCCGAACCGCCAGCGGGCTGCCCCGCTCGGCCGCGTGCCGGACCAGGGTGAGCACGTCGGCGGCGTCCTTGGCCCGGGCGATCAGTGCCGGGGTGGCTCCGGCGGTGCGCGTGTTGAAGATCTCCCGGGCGGCCGGGTATCCCGGGTCGCCGGGGCGGAACAGCTCGCCCCGGAAGTCGGTCAGGCTCACAGGAACGGCACCCCCGGGTCCAGGCCGCACAGCACCCGGCCGTACAGCTCCGCGTTCGTGCTCTGCAGCAGGAAGGAGTGGGAGGCCAGCGCCTCGACATCGGCGACGATCCGGGACAGCGGGTCGTCCAGCCGGATCACCCCGGCGCCCGCGCCGTCCCGCACCGCGCGGACCGCGTCCAGGCAGCGCCGGGTGGCCCAGGCCGCGTCGGCCCGGACCCGGACGCGCAGCGGCAGGTTGGTCGGGTCGGCGGTCACCTCGGCCACCGTGGCGACCGCCCGGTCGGCGTGGAACCGGGCCTGGTCCAGCGCCATCGCCGCGTCCGCCATGCGCAGCTGGGTGACCGGGGCGTGCGCGGCCACCTCGTACCGCGTGTAGCTGACCGGCCGCTCGTGCACCCTCGCCGCGAACAGTTCGAGGGCGGCCCTGGCCAACCCGAGCGGGGTGCCGATGCCGCCGGTCACGAACAGCGGGATGAACGGCATGCCGAAGTACGGGTCCGCGCCCAGCGCGGCCGACCGCGACTGCCGCATCCCCGGCGGGGCCAGCGGCAGCACCCGGTGCTCCGGCACGAACGCCTGGGCCACGGCCAGCGAGCTGGACCCGGTGCCGGACAGCCCGGTCACCCGCCACTCGTCCACCGCCCGGCACTCGTCGCGGGGCAGCAGGAACTGCGCCGGCACGCCCTTCGTGGTGACGGACGTGAGCAGCGCCCAGTCCGCGTGGTGCTGGCCGGAGCAGAAGCGCCAGATGCCGGACAGCCGGTACCCGCCCGCCACCTGGGCGGCCGCGCCGGAGGGCTGGAACGCGGCGAGCAGCTTGGGGTGCTCCGCCGAGCCGTACACCTGGTCCTGAGCGCGGTCGTCGAACGAGCTCAGCATGTAGCGTGCGGCGGCGTAGATGCCGGTGACCCAGGAGGTGGAGCCGCAGCCGGCGGCCAGTTCCTCGTTCACCCGCGCGAAGGTGGCCAGGGACGCCTCCGCGCCGCCCCGCCCGCGCGGGGTGAGCACGCCGAGCAGCCCGGCGTCCTCCAGCAGACCGACCACATCGTCGGTCAGCCGGCCGAGTGACCGCGCCTCCTCGGCCCGCGCGGCGACCTTCGGCGTGATCTCGATTGCGGCCTGGACCAGCTCGGTCATTTCCGCTCCTCCACGGTGACCGGCACCGAGTCCAGGCCGAGGGTCGGCGCCAGCACCGGGCGCGGCTCGGGGGTGCCGGGCACCGGGGTGAACTCGATCGACGCGGCCATGGTGGCCACCGCGATCAGCATCTCGGACCAGGCGATCTGCTCCCCCACGCAGATGTGCGGGCCGGCGCCGAACGGCATGAACGCGCCGCGGGGCAACGTGCCGGCCCGCTCCGGCAGCCACCGGTCCGGGTCGAACCGGTCCGGGTTCGGGTACAGCTCCGGCCGCCGGTGCAGTAGGTAGGGGCAGAAGAACATCGCGGCGCCGTCCGGGATCCGGTGCCCGCCGAGGTCCAGCACGGCGGCCGCGCGGCGGGACATCAGTGCGCCGGCCGGGTAGAGCCGGAGCAGCTCGGTGACCACCCGCCGGGTGAACGCCAGCCCGGCCAGCGCGTCCTCCCGGACTGGTGGGCCACCGACCACCTGGTCGGCCTCCGCGCGCAGCGCCTCGGTGGTCGCCGGGTCGCGGGCCAGCAGGTTGGCCGCGTGCGCAAGCACCCCGGCGACCGTCTCCGAGCCGGCGGAGAGCAGCACCATCGCCTCGTTGCGGATCTCGTCGTCGCTCAGCGGTGCCCCGCTGCGCGGGTCGCTGGCCTCCACCAGGGCGGCCAGAATGCCCTGCCCGCCGGTTCCCGAGCGACGGCACACGGCGATGGCCCGCTCGATGATCTCCTTCAACCGGGCCAGAGCGGCGTTGATCCGGCGGTTGTCGGCGGTGGGCAGCCGCTGCACCAGCCCGGTGGGGTCGGCCATGTACTTGGCCACGCCGACCAGGGCGATCGGCAGCAGGTCCACGAACTCCGCCTCGGCTTCCCGGGGTACCGCCCCGGCGAACAGCGTTCGCGCCTTCACCATGAACGAGTACCGGCGCATCTCCCGGGCCAGGTCGTACGCCTCGCCGGATCGCCACGAACCGACCACTTCGACGGCACAGTCGGCCATCAACGCCGGGTCGGGCCGGTAGACCGGGGCCACCATGCGCCGCCGGGCCCGGTGGTCGGCGCCGGTCAGGGTGCCGATGCTGACCCCGATCAGCCGGGCCAGGTTCTCGTAGAGCGGCCCCTTGTCCAGGTTGCGGTCCTCGGCGGTGAGCAGCTGGCGGACCAGGTCCGGGTGGCTGATCACGTAGGCCGGCTTCGGCCCCAGCCTCAGTACCGCGATGTCCAGTCCGCGCGCGGAGTCCATCACCCCGAACGCGTCCCGGCGCATGCGCAACGCGTGCCCGACCACCGGCCGGTTACCCGGGGGCGTGCCGAGCACCGCCCAGGCCGCCGTATCTCGCCGGATCGGGGCGCTGGTCATGCCGTGCCCCCTACCGCGTACGCGCACACCGGCCGGCGCGCACCCACCCGGCCCGCGCGCTCCAGCACGGTCACCCGGGCGCCCGCCCGGCTCAGCCGGAATGCGGCGCTCGGGCCGGCAACGCCCGCACCGGCGACAACGACCCGCCCAACACTCACCCGGTTCCCCTCCCCGCCCAGGCACAGCCTCGGAGCGGGAACGTGGACTGTCAATATCCACCATCGGGGTATTGAGTGTAATTGTCAGCGATATGTCATATTGCCGATAACGAATTGGTCAGAACTTCTCGGGGAGATCCCTTATCAGTTGAATAAAAGAGTGGGTATTACTAACCGATGTCGTAGACCACGTCAACCGAGACGGACAGCTCCTGGGTGCCCGGCTGCACCGGCACGGAAGCCCGGTCGTAGGCCCCGGCGACCTCGGCCTTGTACATCGGGGAGGGCGGCATGGCGATCGGGATCTCCGAGATGGCCCGCACCGCGCCCAGCTTCACCCCGGCCGCCTCGGCCATCTGCCGGGCCTGCGCCTGGGCCTGTTTGACCGCGTCCGCCCGGGCCCTGGCCCGCAGCCCGCTGTCGTCGTCGATGGCGAAGCTCAGCTGCTGCACCCGCATGGCGTCACCGGCGGCCTCGGCCGCCGCATCGATGATCTCCCCGGCGGACGCCATGTTGCGCACCTTGGCGGTGACCTGGTTGGTCACCTCGTAGCCGGTGATCCGCGAGTCGTTGCCGTAGGTGGGGTTGACCGAGAGCTGACTGGTCTGCAGGTCGGCGTCCGCGATGCCCTTGCCCTTGAGCATCGCGATCAGCGCGGTGGACTGCCGGTTGTTCGCCGCCAGCGCCTCCTTCGCGTTGCCCGCCCTGGTCTGCACGCCCAGCGCCACCGTCGCCACGTCCGGCGCACCGGTCACCTTGCCCACCCCGTGCGCGACGATGCGCGGCGACTGCCCGCCATCCGCCGGCGCACCCCCGCTGGCACACCCGCTCAACACCAGCGCCCCGAGGCCCAGCAAGGCCGACACCACGACACCACGCTTCATCCGAGGTCTCCGTTCCACAAGGGTTGTCAAACCCTAGGACGGAACGAGCACGCCGAACGGTTGGCCCGCCGGCTGCCGCCGAGGCGGGCAGGTGGGAACCGCTCAGCCGGTGGCGCCGATTTCGCGGGCGATCAGCATGCGCTGGACCTCGGAGGTGCCTTCGCCGATTTCCAGGATCTTGGCGTCGCGGTAGAAGCGGCCGACCGGGAACTCGTTCATGAACCCGTAGCCGCCGAAGATCTGCGTGGCGTCGCGCGCGTTGTCCATCGCCGCGTTGGAGGAGATCAGCTTGGCGATGGCGGCTTCCTTCTTGATCGGCTCGCCGTGCAGCAACTTGCTCGCCGCGTGGTAGTAGGCCAGGCGGGCGGTGTGCGCCCGGGCTTCCATGTCCGCCACCTTGAACTGGATGGCCTGGTAGGAGCCGATGGTCCGGCCGAACGCCTCACGCTCGCGGATGTAGCGCAGGCACTCGTCCACACAGCCCTGGGCCAGCCCCACGCCGAGTGCCGCGATGGCCACCCGGCCCTCGTCCAGGGTGCGCAGGAACTGCGAGTAGCCCCGTCCGCGCCCACCCAGCAGGTTCGCCTCCGGCACCCGGCAGTCGTCGAACGCCAGCTCGTGGGTGTCCGAGGCGTTCCAGCCCACCTTGGAGTACTTGGGCGCCACGGTGAAGCCCGGCGTGCCCGACGGCACGATGATCGACGAGATCTCCTTGCGACCGTCGCCGGCGGCACCGGAGGTGACGGCGGTGACCACCACTCCGGCGGTGATGTCGGTGCCCGAGTTGGTGATGAACGCCTTGCTGCCGTTGATCACCCATTCGCCGCCGTCCAGCCGGGCGGTGGTGCGGGTGGCGCCGGCGTCCGAGCCGCCGCCCGGTTCGGTCAGCCCGAAGCCGACCAGCTTCTCGCCGGCGCACAGCGCGGGAAGCCACTCCCGCTTCTGCTCCTCGGTGCCGTTGCGGTAGATCGGCATGATGCCCAGTCCGACCCCGGCCTCCAGGGTGATCGCCACCGACGAGTCGACCCGGGCCAGCTCCTCCAGGGCCAGGCAGAACGCGAAGTAGTCGCCGCCCATGCCGCCGTACTCCTCCGGGAACGGCAGCCCGAACAGCCCCATCCGCCCCATCTGCTCCACCAGCGGATAGGGGAACTCCTCCCGCTCGTAGTAGTCGCCGATCACCGGCGCGACCTGCTCGCGGGCGAACTCCTCGACGGTCTTGCGCAGGTCGGCGTATTCCTCGGACAGTCGGTGATCGATCATGTTGCCTCGCTTCGCTCGGCCCGTGAGTGATTTGTGTGGCTATGGCCACACAAATCACTCACGGGTCCTCGGGTGTGACGGTTGCCAGGAGTTCGTCGACGGCGACCTGTTGACCGGGGCGCACGGGCAGCTCGGAGACCGTGCCGTCACTCGGGGCGGCGATGGTGTGCTCCATCTTCATCGCCTCGATGACCAGCAGCGGCTGCCCCTCGGTGACCGCGTCGCCGGCCGCCACGTTGACCGTGAGCACCGTGCCGGGCATCGGGCTGCGCAGGGTTCCCTCGGCGCCGGCCCCGGTGTCGCTGCGGGCGGCGGCGAGCCGACCGGTTTCGGAGAACGCCCAGGCGCGGCCCCGGCGACCCAGCCAGCGCTGGTTTCCCTCGGCGGCCGCCGCCGTGTGGTAGCGCTGGGTGGCGCCGGCGTATTGCAGGACGAGCACTCGTCCTGCTCGTGAGTGCGGAGTGTCGCTATGGCGACCATCGCCACTCACGGGCGCCGCTTCGGAACGAAGCGCGCAGGCCACGGCGTCGCCGCCGCCGATGGCCACCTCGGCGGCGGTCGCCCGGCCGCGCACCCGCACGTCCACCGGGTCGTGCCCGGCCAGCGCGAACCGCCAGGTGGCCCACGCCGGGGCGCCCATCCGCCAGCCGCCGGGGATGTCCCACGGGTCGGTCACGCCGGGCGACGGCTCCAGCTCGAGCACCCGTTGCAACGCGGCGACCGCGTAGACCGGATCCGGGACGCCGTCGTCGACCAGCTCCGGCAGTGCCCGCTCGACCAGGCCGGTGTCCAGCTGGCCGGCGACCACGTCGGGGTGGCGCAGCAGCGCGCGCAGGAAGGCCACGTTGGTCGAGACGCCCAGGGTCACCGTGTCCACCAGTGCGGCGTCCAGGCAGCGCAGCGCGGTGGCCCGGTCCGGGCCGTGCGCGATCACCTTGGCCAGCATCGGGTCGTACGCCCCGCCGACGTCCAGGCCCGGCCGCAGCGCCGAGTCCACCCGGACGCCCGGTCCGGCCGGCTCGTGCAGCGCGAGCACGCTGCCGCCGGTGGGCAGGAAACCGCGCGCGGGATCCTCCGCGTAGATCCGCGCCTCCACCGCGTGGCCGTCCAGCCGGATGTCCTCCTGGGTCACCCCCAGCGGCTCCCCGGCGGCCACCCGCAGCTGCAGCTCGACCAGGTCCAGGCCGGTGACCAGCTCGGTCACCGGGTGCTCCACCTGCAGCCGGGTGTTCATCTCCATGAAAAAGTGGTCGTCGGCGTTGCCGCCGTCGACGATGAACTCGACCGTGCCCGCGCCGGTGTAGCCCACCGCCCGCGCCGCCTCCACCGCCGCCGCGCCCATGGCCTCCCGCTGGGCCGGGCTCAGCAACGGCGACGGCGCCTCCTCGATGATCTTCTGATGCCGGCGCTGGAGGCTGCACTCCCGCTCGCCGAGGTGCACCACGGTGCCGTGCCGGTCGCCCATCACCTGGATCTCGATGTGCCTGGGGTCGGTGATGAACCGCTCCACCAGCAGCGTGTCGTCGCCGAAGCTGGCGCTGGCCTCCCGCCGGGCGCCGGCGATGGCGTCCTTGAGCGCACGGCCGTCCGGCCCGGCCTCGGTGACCAGCCGCATGCCCTTGCCGCCACCACCGGCGGACGGCTTGAGCAGCACCGGGAACCCGGTCTCCTCGGCGATCTCCACCAGCTCGGCGTCGGACATGCCGGCCGCGCCGCCCCCGGGCACCACCGGCACGCCGGCCGCCGCGACGGTCCGCTTGGCACTGATCTTGTCGCCCATCGCCTCGATCGCCGCCACCGGCGGGCCGATGAACACCAGCCCGGCATCGGTGCAGGCGCGGGCGAAGGCCGCGTTCTCGGAGAGGAAGCCGTACCCGGGGTGAATGGCCTTGGCGCCGGTACGCACCGCGGCGTCGATCACCGCACGGATGTTCAGATAGCTCTGCCCGGCCGGGGTCGGGCCGATGTGCACCGCGACGTCCGCGTCGGCCACGTGCCGCGCCCCCGCGTCGGCGTCGGAGAACACCGCCACCGAACGGATTCCCAGCTCACGCAACGTACGGATGACGCGAACCGCGATCTCCCCCCGGTTCGCCACCAACACCGTGTCAAACACGGACTCGCTCCCTTCGCACGGTGATCACATCCGGAAGACGCCGTAGCGGACCGGCGGCAGCGGGGCGTTGGCCGCCGCCGACAACGCGAGCCCGAGCACCATCCGGGTGTCGGCGGGGTCGATCACACCGTCGTCCCAGAGGCGCGCGGTCGAGTAGTACGGGTTGCCCTGGCGTTCGTACTGCTCGCGGATGGCGTCCGGGTCGGTGCGCCCGACCATGGAGAGCACGGTGGCCGCCTGCTCCCCGCCCATCACCGAGATCCGGGCGTTCGGCCACATCCACAGGAACCGGGGTGAGTACGCCCGCCCGCACATCGCGTAGTTGCCGGCGCCGAACGAGCCGCCGATGATCACGGTGAACTTGGGCACCCGGGCGGTGGCGGTCGCGGTGACCAGCTTGGCGCCGTGCTTGGCGATACCGCCGGCCTCGTACTCGCGGCCGACCATGAACCCGGTGATGTTCTGGAGGTATACCAGCGGTATACAGCGCTGGTCGCAGAGCTCGATGAAGTGCGCACCCTTCATCGCCGACTCGCTGAACAGCACGCCGTTGTTCGCCACGATGCCCACCGGGTGCCCGTGGATGCGGGCGAACCCGGTGACCAGCGTCGGCCCGTACTCCTTCTTGAACTCGGCGAACCGGCTGCCGTCGACGACCCGGGAGATCACCTCGCGCACGTCGTAGCTGATCCGCGAGTCGGTGGGCACCGCGCCGTAGAGCTGTGACGGGTCGACGCGCGGATCCTCCGTGGGCGCCCTCTCCCACGGAGGTGTGGGCCGAGGGCCGAGGGTGGACACGATGGTCCGGACGATCTGCAGCGCGTGCGCGTCGTCCTCAGCCAGGTGGTCGGTGACCCCGGAGACCCGGCTGTGCACGTCCCCGCCGCCCAGCTCCTCGGCGGTGACCTCCTCGCCGGTGGCCGCCTTCACCAGCGGCGGGCCACCGAGGAAGATCGTGCCCTGGTTGCGCACGATGACCGCCTGGTCGCTCATTGCCGGCACGTACGCGCCGCCCGCCGTGCAGGAGCCGAGCACCGCCGCGATCTGCGGGATGCCCTGGGACGACATGGTCGCCTGGTTGTAGAAGATCCGACCGAAGTGCTCCCGGTCCGGGAAGACGTTGTCCTGCTCGGGCAGGAAGGCGCCGCCGGAGTCCACCAGGTAGATGCACGGCAGGTGGTTGTGCAGCGCCACCTCCTGCGCGCGCAGGTGCTTCTTCACCGTCATCGGGTAGTAGGTGCCGCCCTTGACCGTGGCGTCGTTGGCCACGATCACGCACTCGCGGCCGCTCACCCGGCCGATGCCGGTGATGATCCCGGCGCCCGGGGCGTCGCCGCCGTACATCCCGTTGGCGGCCAGCGCGGAGAGTTCCAGGAACGGCGACGACGGGTCGACCAGCGCGTCCACCCGCTCGCGGGGCAACAGCTTGCCCCGGTCGGTGTGCTTCTTGCGGGCCCGTTCCGGGCCGCCCAGCGCGGTACTGGCCAGCTGGTCGCGCAGCTCGGACACCAGCTTCTCGTGCGCGGCGGCGTTGCGCGCGTAGGCATCACCCGCCGGGTCGACGGCACTGGTCAGCGGGGGCGCGTCCATCGTCGGTCAGCTCCTGGCTCTCGCACGGCGCGTAGTTAACGATCGCTAACATGTTAGCGCTCATTAACCTGAAGGCGCAAGGGGTTAGCGTTCGTTAACTTGGCCGGGTAATCTGGGCCGGTGACCGTAGCGCCGGGCCGGACGTCGCCCCGACAGGAGCAGATCCTGCGCGTGGCCGCGCAGCTGTTCGCCCGGCACGGCTTCCACGGCGTGAGCATCACCGAGCTCGGTGCCGCCGTGGGCATCAGCGGCCCGGCGCTGTACCGGCATTTCCCCAGCAAGGAGGCGCTGCTGGCGCGGATGCTGGTGCGCATCAGCGAACGCCTGCTCACCGGCGCCACCGAGCTGGCCGAGCAGAAACCCGACCCGTCGGAGCTACTCGGCGCACTGATCGACTTCCAGCTCGACTTCTCCCTCCGCGAACCCGAGCTGATCACCGTGCAGGACCGGGACTTGGCCAACCTGCCGGCCGATGACCGGCGCACCGTCCGCCAGCTGCAACGCGCCTACGTGGAGATCTGGGTGGACACTCTCCGCCGGCTCAAGCCCGGCCTGTCGGCGCCGGCCGCCCGAGTGGCCGCGCACGGCGCGTTCGGCCTGCTCAACTCCACCCCGCACAGCGCCCCGCGCACGCAACCGGCGCTGGCCGCCCCACTCCTGCGCGCCATGGCCCTGGCCGCACTAACCACCCCGAGCGCCACCTGACGCTCGCCGCGGCGGATCATTCTCACCCGCCCCACCCCGTCGAGGTCGCGACCAGAGACCTTCTACCCACCGGTAGCGTCTCTCCTCGCGACCTCGGTGCTGGAACCGCCGATCCGGCGCCTGAATGTTGCATATTTCCACGCAGAGCCAAAGCGAGCAGAGCCAAAGCGAGCAGGGGCAAAGCGAGCGCGGGGGTCAGCGGACGCCGGTTTCGCCCCAGAGGTCGAGCAGGGCCTCGGCGCGTTCGGTGCGGGCGAGGCCGCGCAGGTCGACGTAGCCGCGCTCGTTGACCAGGATGTCCACGTCCTGCGACGGGGTGCTCACCGGGCGGGACAACGACCGGACCAGGGTCGACCGGCCCTTGTGCGCCGACGGCACGGCGATGATGCTCAGGCCGCCGACCGAGCGGGTGCCGGCGGCGGCGTAGTCGGAGTGCCCGCCGATGCCGCCGACCACCGCGTCCCGGGTGCCCTCCACGTTGACCTGGCCGTCCAGGTCGACCTCGATCGCGGTGTTGAACGCGATGAACGGCACGCCGTTGGACAGCCGGCCCAGGTCGTGCGTGACCTCCAGCGGGTGCAGGATCGGCCGGCCGTTCGCCCACTCGTACAGCCGAGAGCCCCCGACCAGGTAGGCCGCCGTCGGCTGGCCGATCAGCAGCCCACGCTCGTCCAGGTCGACCACCTGCTCGGGCAGCAGGCCGGAGTCCATCCGCACCGGGGTCTTCACCGCGCGCAGCATCGCCGCGCCCTGCTGACCCGGCCCCACCTGCAGGCGCGCGCCCTCGGGGATCAGCTCGGCGACGTGGGCGCAGATCCGCTCGTGCGCCGGGCTGGGCTCGTCGAAGCGGACCTCCACCGGCCCGTCCGAAGTCTCGCCGACCACGGTGACCAGGTCGGCCGGAAGCGGCGGGCCGGCATCGGCATGCGGCGCCGTCGAGGAGACCACCGCCGCGATCGGCACGCCCAGCTCCACCGCCGTGCGCAGCCAGCCCACCTCGGAGGAGAACCGCGGGCCGTCGGCCGAGCGCACCACGGTGGCCAGCACCAGGTCCGGGCGCAGCGGCCCGGCCAGCAACGAAGGCACCGCGGACAGCCGCACCGGGATCGACTTCACCGCCCCGGAGGCCACCGGTCCGCGCAGGCCCCAGCCGGACATCACGGTGCGCGCGTCGGCGAACAGCGAGTGGTCCAGGCCCAACCCGCTGGCCGGGGTCCAGCCCAGCAGCAACCGCAGGTTGCCGTGCCGGGCGGCCAACCGGTTCAGCTCGGGAAACAGTGAGCGCGGGGTGCCGGTGCCGTCCGCGACCGCGATTCGCATGCCCGGCCCGATGAGGTCTGCCAGCTCCACCGGGTCACCATAAGCCGCCGGACCCCGCCCCGGCCCGGTTTGTGACCAGGGCGTCTTCCGCGGAAGACGCCCTTGCGCATCAGCCCTCCTTGGCCCGGGCGTAGTGCCGGGCGGCCTTGGCCCGGTTGCCGCAGCCGGCCATGGAGCACCACCGACGGGCCCGTTTGGGGCTGGTGTCGTAGAAGTAGAGGACGCAGTCCGGGTGCGCGCAGCGGCGGATCCGGTCCGCGTCCCGCTCGCGCAGGCGCAGGTAGTCGACGGCGGCCAGCCAGCCGGCGCGCCGATCAGCTTCGACCAGCTCGGCGACCGCGCCGGGCGCGCCGGTGTCATCGAGCAGTGGTCGGTGCCGGCCCCAGGCGAGCACCTCGTTCAGCGTGGCACGGGTGGCCGGTGAGTCGGGGTCGGCGAGGTGCGCCCTGATCGCCTCGCGCGCGGTGACGGCGGCCAGGCGCGCGGGCTCGGACACCGGGGCGTCCAGTCCGGCCTGGGTCAGCCAGGCGCGCAGGCCGGCCTCGTCGGCCAGCAGGTCCCGGGCGCCACCCCGGCCCAGCCACACCGTGTTCAGCAGATCCAGGCCGAGCGGCTCCCCGACCAGCGGACGGTCGTACGACGACATGCCGCAGATTCTAACCCCTGAGAACAGCTTGACAGGTTCGCATCTAACTATTCATATTGGTAACAACGGTTAGAGAGCCAGCGGAGGCAACCATGGCGACCGCCCTGAACACCGGCCACATCGGTCTGAACGTCACCGACCTGGACGTTTCGGTCGCCTTCTACCAGCGACTATTCGGCTTCGAGGCGCGCACCGGGGGACGCGACGGGCAGGCCGAGTGGGCGTTCCTGAGCCGCGACGGACGGCTGGTACTCACCCTCTGGCGCCAGTCCGCCGGCGTGTTCGACACCGGCGCCCCCGGGCTGCACCACCTTTCCTTCCAGGTGGACACGCTGGACGAGGTGCGGGCGGTGGAGGCGAACCTGCGCGAGCTGGGCCTCACTCCGCGGCACGGTGGAGCGGTGCCGCACGGCGAAGGCGCGGATTCCGGCGGGGTGTTCTTCACCGACCCGGACGGCATCCGGCTCGAGGTGTACACCCCGGCCGGGTTGGCCGAGGACACCGCCGCGAAACCCGCCGGTGACGCCCCGACCTGCGGATTCTTCTAGTGCCCCGACACGGAGCATTAGTTTCCACGACACCAGGAAGGCGAAATGTTCCATACGGGAGAACTGGCCGCGCAGCGCAAGGCCGGCGTGCGCGAGCAGGCGGAACGCATCGGCGGCATGGTGCGCACCGAGATGCCCACGGCGGCGGCCGCTTTCCTGGCCGCCCAGCCGCTACTGGTGATCGGCGCCGCCGACCGGGACCAGCGGATGTGGAGCTCGGTGCTCACCGGCCGGCCCGGCTTCCTGCGCGCCGAGCCCGGCGGGGAGACCGTGGAGATCGACGCCCGGCCGCTGCCCACCGACCCGCTGGCCGAGGCGCTCACCCGGCCGACCCGGATCGGCGCGCTCGCCCTGGACCCGGGCACCCGGCGGCGGATGCGGATCAACGGGCTGGCCGTGCCGTGGCCGAACGGGCTGCATCTGGTGGCCGACCAGATCTACGGGAACTGCCCGCGATACATCCAGCGGCGCACCGCCAGCCCGCGCGCGGCCACCCCCGAGGTGCTCTCCGACTCGCTGGGCGAGCCCGAACGGGCACTGATAACCCGGGCCGACACGTTCTTCATCGCCACCAGCTCGGCCGAGGGCGACGCGGACACGTCACACCGGGGCGGCAACCCCGGCTTCGTCAAGGTCGAGGGGAACCGGCTGACCTGGCCGGACTACCCGGGAAACGCCCTGATGATGACCCTGGGCAACCTGGAGCAGAACCCGTCGGCCGGACTGCTCTTCCCGGACTGGGACACCGGGGCCACCCTGCAGCTCTCCGGCACCGCCCGGGTGGACTGGGCGCACCCGGACCACCTCGTGCACTTCGAGGTGGCCCGGGTGCTTCGGACGGGCGGCGCCCTGCCACTCAGCTGGACGCCACCCGAGTACTCGCCCCATAACCCCTAAGCAAGGCGCCGGCGGAGCTGGTCGTTCAGGGTGCCGTCGGTGCCGAACAGCTTGTCCCGCCACTCCTGCTCCAGCGCGGTGGTGTTCCGGCGGTTCGGGTGGAAGTCGCGGCGGCGGAACCGGGGCATGCCCATCAGCACCTTGGGCAGCGCCTTGCCCCGGCCGAGCAGCATGCGCGCCCCGCGCACCAGGTCACCCGGCCGGAACAGGGCGCCCTCGGTGAGCAGCAGCCACAGGAAGGCGACCGCACCGGCCGGGCCGACGACGGCCAGCACCAGCAGCTCGGCCAGGATCCGCTCGGACCGGCGGTTGCCGGCCAGTTCCAGCACCTCGTAGCTGACCGCCTTGTGCTCAAGCTCCTCCAGCGCGTGCCAGAGCCACAGCTCCTTGAGGTCCGGGTGGATGTCCCCGCCGTTGCCCTCGTAGATCAGGGTCTCCTCGGCGAGCAGCGCGGTGAAGTGCTCCATCAGCGCCGTGCAGGCCAGCTGCTGGCGGTGCGGCAGCCGGTAGAGCACGGCCAGCGCCGTGCGGATGGCCAGGTCCGGCACGCCCAGCTTGAAGCCGCGCTCGGTGAACACCTCGTTCAGCCGCTCGTGCTCCCGGCTGTGGATCACCTCCTGGCCGGTGAAGCCGGCCACCTCGGCGCGGAGCTTGGGGTCGGTGACCAGGTTCGCGTACCGGTTCACCGACTTGACGAAGAAGTCCTCCCCGGGAGGGAAGAACGCGGAAAGCAACGCCAGGTAGCACGTCGCGGTTCGGTTGTCCCCGTACACCCAGCGTGGCATCTCATCCGACAACCGGAAGTCGAGCTGGCGGGGCGGGATACCCACGTCGGCTCCACGCAGGCGCCGGGGCTTCTGCTGCGTCATCGCTGCGACCCTCCCTTTTACAGTTGCAGATCGAATGTAAATCGCGATCTCGCCCCGGTCAACCCATAGAATTCCTCCAGAGGGAGGGAGCAGCGGTGACACAGCCCCACCAGATTCGCGCGCGGGTGCTGGCGGCCGCCGAGGAGTGCCTGCTGGAAGGCGGTTTCGGCTCGGCCCGGCTGCACTCGACCATCGCCCGGCGGGCCGGGCTGTCCCGGCCGACCGTGTACAAGTACGTGGGTGACCAGGACGCGATCGTCTCCGCGCTGATCCTGCGCGAGGTGACCGCCCTGCTCCAGGAGCTGGAACCCCTGCTGGAGCGGAATCTGCCGTTCATCGAGGGCCTGGTCGACGTGATGGCCTTCGTGGTCCGGCACGGGCGCGAACACCGGCTGCTCCAGGCCGCGCTGCGGGACGCCCCCGAGCTGGTGCTGCCCTGGTTCACCACGCACGCCGACGTGCTGATGGAACGGGTGGCCAGCGTGGCGCTGGCCTACCTGAAGGAACACCCGAAGGACGACTGGCCGAACATCGAGCCGAGGTTCCTGGTCGACGCGTCCTGCCGCATGGCGCTGTCCCTGATCTTCACCAACGGCCTGGTCGACGTGTCCGACCCGGAGGTCCTGCGCCGCTACCTGAGCGACTTCCTGCGCCCGGTCATGCCGTCCCGGAGCCGAGGCTGAGGCGGCCGACCAGCTCCCGGCGGCTGCGCACGCCGACCTTTCCGAAGATCGACTTCAGGTGGTCCTGCACGGTGTGCGGGGAGATCACCAGGCGGGCGGCGATCCGGTCGGTGGAAAATCCGCGCAGCACCAGCCCGGCCAGCGCCCGTTCCCGCTCGGTCAGCCCGTAGGCGGCGGCCAGCAGGGGGGCGATGGAGTCCGCCGTGGGGTGCTCCAGGACCACCGCGACCTGCCCGGCCTCGTCGGTCGGCGAGGCGTGCGCGGCCACCCACCGGCCGGACCGCCCCAGCGTGCGCACCTCGGCGGCGACACCGTCCACCCGGGCCCGCTCGGCCACCGAACGCAGCTCGTGCGGCAGCGCCGCGCCGGCCGGTTCGCCGTCGAAGCCCAGCTCGGACAGCCAACTTCGGGCCGGCGCGGTCGCCCAGCGGATTCGCCGGCCCCCGTCGACCAGGAGCACCCCCGGCGGTCGGCGCCGGTCGTCGGCCACGGTGCCGAGCGTGGCGGCGGCCGCCGCCCGGAACGCCCGCGCCAGCACCGGCCCCAGCTCGTGCACCAGCTCGACCTCGTCCTCGGCGAACGGTGCCGTCCGGTACCAGGCGAACGCGCCCCAGCAGGCACCGTCCACGGTGAACACCGCGCGCAGCTCGTCGGCGATCCCGGCCGGGGCCAGCAGCTCCCGGTAGCGCGGGCTGCGCTCCGGCCGCTGACCGGTCGCCGCACTGAGCAGGCCGCAGCCGCGCGGGCCGCTGGCCAGCTCGGACAGCCGGTTCACGTCCTGGCGCTGGTACTCGTAGACCGCGATCTGCTCGCCGTCCGGGGGCTCGTCCAGCAGCCGGCAGCTGGACATGGTCACGGTCAGCGGGTCGACCGTGTGCACGCTGCCGCAGTCGTACGGCAGCGAACGCGCGAACAGCGCGGTGACCTCGTCGAGCAACACCGGCAGCGGCAGCCGGGCGCCGCCGAGCCGGTCGGCGGAGTCCCGGAGCCCCCGCTGGGTGGCCAGCTTCACCGGACCAGAATGACACGCACCCCAGATTTCTGGGATGGGTTAACGGCCGGGCGGCCCGTAGCGTGATCGCCCATGAGCTTGGTTCGACACGTGCCGGCCGGCACGGGCGCCTCGGTCTGGGCGGTCGGCGACACGTACACCATGAAGGCCGAGGCGGCCCAGACCGGCGGCCTCTTCGGCCTGATCGAGGCGTCGGTACCGCCCGGCGGCGGCCCGCCGCCGCACACCCACACGCGGGAGGACGAGGCGTTCTACCTGCTCGACGGGGTCCTCGAGTTCCACACCGAGGACCGGTTCATCCGGGCCGCGGCCGGCGACTTCGTCTACCTGCCGCGCGGCATCCAGCACTGGTTCGGCAACCCCGGTGAATCGGTGGCGCGCGCCCTCATGATCATCACGCCGGGCGGCATGGAGAGCTTCTTCACCGAGATCGGCACGCCGGTGCGGGCCGGGGAGCTGGCGCCCGCGATGGACCCCGAGGAGTTCGGCAAGATCGCCGCCGTGGCCGCCGCCTACGGCTCCATCGTCCCCCCTCCCGACCATGGCTGAGCCCGTGGTGGCCGCCGGGCCGAGCGTGGAGCGGGTCTTCCGGGCGGTGGACGCGATGGACGCCGAGGGGCTGGGCGCACTGCTGGCCGAGGACGCCCGGATGGTGTTCGGCAACGCCCCGCCGCTGGTCGGCCGGGCGGCCATCCTGTCGGACTGCCTGACCTTCGCCGCCGCGATCCAGCGGATGGAGCACCGGGTGCTGCGGCACTGGGTGGTCGGGGCGGACACCATCGCGGAGGCCCGGGCGACCTACACCCGGCTGGACGGCAGCGGCGTGACCATCCCGGTGGTATCCATCTGGACCGCCCGCGCGGACGGCCTGATCAGCCACTACCGGGTCTACTACGACCCCTCGCCGATCTTCGCGTAGACCGCGAGCAGGTAGTCGCCTTCCGGGTCGAACGGATCACCGTCCCAGGTGGCGAACCGGTCCTCGACCGCCAGGCCGGCCGAGACGCACCAGGAGTGGAAGTCGGCGGGCGTGGGCCAGTCGGGGCGCAGGGTGAACCCGGCGATCAGCCGCCCACCCGGCGCCACCGCCGCCGCGCAACGCGCGACCGCCTCGGCCCGCGCGTCGGCGGCGATGTACGGCACCACGTTCCCGGCCAGCACCACCACGTCGAACCGATCCGCCCCGGTGTCCAGTTCGGCCAGGTCGGAGTGCTGCCAGGCCAGCTCGGGGGCCTTGTCCCGGGCGGCGGCGACCATGTCCGGGTCGGTGTCCACGCCGAGCACCCGCACCCCGCGCGCGGCCAGCTCGATGGCCACCCGGCCGGTGCCGCAGCCGGCGTCCAGCACGGACGCCGGCCGGTACCGCATGACGAAGTCGGCCTCACCGTGCGGGTTCTGCCCCGACTCGGCCATCCGCCGCCAGCGACGGTCGTACTCGCCCAGGTCCACCTGGTCGCGCCAGGAGGACCAGTCGTCGGGCAGGTTGGTCACATGCGGTCCCGCCGGACGTTGGCCCGACGGCCCTTCAGCATGGTGGAGCCACGCAGCTCGCGCAGCACGTCCTCGGCGGCCGACTCGGGCACCTCGACCAGCGCGTGCCGCTCGTGGATCTGGATGGTGCCGATGTCCCGGCCGGACAGCCGGGACTCGTTGGCCAGCGCGCCCACGATGTCCTGCGGGCGCACCCCGGCGGCCCGGCCGGCGGCGACGAACAGCCTGGTGGTGCCCGCCTTCGGCCGGCCGCCACCGGCGGCCCGTCCCCGGCCCGGTCCGCGTTCCGGCCGGCCGAAGCCGGATCCGGCACCGCGGCGCTCGCCACGCCCGGAGGACCGGCCCTCCGGGCTGATGTGCGGGATGTCCTCTTCCTCGGCGGGGGCGCCGGCCAGGTCCTGGGCCAGCCGCACGGCCGCCGTGGCGACGTCCACCGGGTCGTGCTCCTCGGCCAGCGCGGCGATCATCGCGCGCACCGGGTCCTGGTCCGTTTCGGGGCGGGCGCCCAGTTCGGCGCCCGACGGGGACGCGGCGGACAGCTCGGTCAGCTTGGTGAGCAGCTCGGCGCGGGTGCGCTCCAGGCGGGCGGTACGCAGCGCGGCCACCGAGGGCACGGCGGCCAGCGCGATCGGCTGGCCGGTGAGCCGCTCGATGGCCTTCAGCGCGTGCCGCTTGGACGGCGGCACCAGGGTGATCGCGGTGCCCTCCCGGCCGGCCCGGCCGACGCGGCCGATCCGGTGCACGTAGGCCTCGGGGGTCTGCGGCACGTCGTGGTTCACCACGTGGGTGAGCAGGTCGATGTCCAGCCCCCGGGCGGCCACGTCGGTGGCCACCAGCAGCTCGGTCCGCCCGGAGCGCAGCCGCTCCACCACCCGGGCCCGCTGCTCCTGGTCCAGGCCGCCGTGCAGCGCCTCGGCGCGCAGCCCGCGCCCGGTGAGGGTCTCGGTGACCGCGTCCACGTCCGCGCGGGTGCGGCAGAAGACGATCGCCGAACGCGGCCGCTCCAGCTCCAGCACCCGGCCCAGCGCGGCCGTGGTGTGGGTGCGCGGCACCAGGTAGGCGGCCTGGCGGACCAGCGGCGACGCGCCTTCCGCGACCGCTTCCCGCTCGATCCGGATGGTCACCGGCTGGCGCAGGTAGGTACGGGCCAGCGACTCGATCCGGCGCGGCATGGTGGCGGAGAACAGCATGGTCTGCCGGGTGTCGGGCGTGGCGTCGAGGATCGTCTCGATGTCCTCGACGAAGCCCATGTCCAGCATCTCGTCGGCCTCGTCCAGCACGGCGACCTCGAGGGCGTCCAGCTTCAGGCCGCCCCGGTTGATCAGGTCGATGGCCCGGCCGGGAGTGGCCACCACGACGTCCACGCCCCGGCGCAGCGCGCCGAGCTGCGGGCCGATCGGCGCGCCGCCGTAGACGGCCAGGGTGCGCACGCCCAGCGTCTCGCCGTACCGCTGCGCGGCCGTGCGCACCTGCATGGCCAGTTCCCGGGTCGGCGCCAGGACCAGGCCGAACACGCCCTCGTCGGCCCGCCGGCCGGCCGCTCGGGCCTCGGCGAACCGCTGCAGCATGGGCAGCA
Organism: Actinospineispora eucalypti; assembly: GCF_039543365.1. Taxonomy (NCBI): domain Bacteria; kingdom Bacillati; phylum Actinomycetota; class Actinomycetes; order Pseudonocardiales; family Pseudonocardiaceae; genus Actinospineispora; species Actinospineispora eucalypti. The sequence goes on along the minus strand of NZ_BAABJP010000010.1, from coordinate 24,302 downwards.
TGAACGCGGCGGTCTTGCCGGTGCCGGTGGCCGCCTGGCCCAGCAGGTCGTGCCCGTCGATCAGGGGGCCGATGGCCTGCGCCTGGATGGGCGTCGGCGCGGTGTAGCCGAGCACGGCCAGCTCGGCGAGCAGCGCCGGGTCCAGGCCCAGGTCGGCGAAGCTCAGTTCGAATTCGGGGAGGGAAGAGTCGATGGTCGGGTCAATCTGGAGATCGGTGCTCACAGCGGTGTCTGATGTCCTGTTCAGAAAGGCGACAGATCGGCGCCCAGTCCACTTGACACGGCACCCAACAAACCATTATTGCAGGTGATCGCCCGACCTCGACTGTCGGCCTGGTTACACCAGTTCGAGGATGGTGGCGTTGGCCTGTCCGCCGCCCTCGCACATGGTCTGCAGGCCGTACCGGATCCCGTTGTCCCGCATGTGGTGGACCAGCGTGGTCATCAGCCGCGCGCCGGAGCCGCCGAGCGGGTGGCCGAGCGCGATCGCGCCGCCGTTCGGGTTCAGCGCCTTGGCGTCGGCGCCCAGGTCGGCCAGCCAGGCCAGCGGCACCGGGGCGAACGCCTCGTTCACCTCGAACGCGCCGATCTGGTCGATCGAGAGGCCGCTACGGGCCAGCGCCTTCTGGGTGGCCGGGATGGGCGCGGTCAGCATGATCACCGGGTCGGCACCGGCCAGCACGGCGGTGTGCACCCGGGCGATCGGGGTCAGGCCGAGCTCGGCGGCCTTCTCCGAGGTGGTCATGAGCAGCGCGGCGGACCCGTCGGAGATCTGCGAGCTGTTCCCGGCGGTGATCACGCCGTCCTCCTTGAACACCGTCTTCAGGTTGCCCAGGGTCTCCACCGTGCCACCCCGGCGCACGCCCTCGTCGGTGTCCAGCACGGTGCCGTCCGGCAGGGTGACCGGGGCGATCTGCGCGGTGAACCGGCCTTCGTCCTGCGCCGCGGCCGCCTTCTCGTGCGAAGCGAGGCTGTACTCGTCCACCTGGGTGCGGGACAGGCCCCACCGCTCGGCGATCATCTCGGCGCCGGTGCCCTGGTTCGGCATGACCCCGCCGAAGCGCGCGAGCAGCTTCTCGCCGTACGGGTCCTTGCCCTGCGTCGCGGAGAACATCGGCACCCGGCTCATCGACTCGACGCCGCCGGCGACCACCACGTCGTACTGCCCGGAGATCAGCCCGGCGGCGGCGAAGTGCACGGACTGCTGGGACGACCCGCACTGGCGGTCCACGGTCACCCCGGTGACCGTCTCGGGCCAGCCGGCGGCCAGCACCGCGTTGCGGGCGATGTCGAAGGTCTGCTCGGCGGCCTGGCTGACGCAGCCCCAGACCACGTCGTCGATGGCCGCCGGGTCCACCCCGGTGCGCTCCGCGAGGGCGCCGAGCACGTGCGCGGACAGCTCCACCGGGTGGATCCCGGACAGGCCGCCGTTCCGCTTGCCTACCGGGGTACGTACCGCTTCCACAATGACCGCGTCGCGCATGGGTTTCTCCATCCCGCTGGCTTCTTCGCCGGGTGTTCTTTAACCCAAAATAAATCCAGCGGGGCGCGCCCACCAGTGCGGGCGAGCGGGGTCACACTCGAGGGAGTGGTGGCCGCAGTGTCTGCAGCGCGGCCGGCGGCGACGGGACGTCCGTGATCACCATCTCGCGCTTGCCCGAGCCCATCATCAGCATCGCCGGCACGCTGGCCGCCAGCACCGCGGCGGAGAGCGCGACCATCCGGCTGGTCCGGCCGGACAACCTGGGCGGGTCTCCGGGCCGGCGCCGGTTGCGACCCATCAGCTGCGCGCTGAACCGGGTGCGGTGCAGCACCGCGCACAGCGCCACCGTGCCCAGCACGGTCAGCAGGAACAGCGCGACCGAGGTGGTCGCCGCCGGGGGCACCGCGTTCAGCCGCCGGCCCACGGACAGCACCAGGTCCAGCACCAGCGGGTGGGCCAGGTACACGCCGAAGGACAGCTGTGCGCCGTAGGAGAACGCCGCGCGCACCGCCGGCGCACCGCTCCGCATCAGCCACACGGCGACCAGGTACAACACCGCCAGCGCGTACAGCGACCACACCACCATCAGCGGCTGCAGCGGGCTGCTCGCCCCCAGCGCGCCCCGCGACGGCAGCTGCGCCCAGTAGGTCCAGAGCAGCCCGGCGGTCATCACCGGGACCATCAGGATCACCAGCACCCGCCAGCGCATCAGCACGGCGTGCCAGCGGCTCAGGTGCAACGCCGCCACGCCGCCGAGGACCAGCCAGAACTGGTAGCACAGCAGGCTGGCGTCACCGAGCAGGCCGCGCCAGCCGTTGTCCGGCAGCAGCCACCAGTGGTAGGCGGCCAGCGTGGCCAGCTGGAGCAACCCCGAGCCGAGCAGCAGCCAGCCGTGCCGGCCGGCCGTGCGGCGCAGCAGCCACAGGAAGCCGGGGAACACCGCCGCGAACTGCAGCGTGACCAGCAGGAAGTACATGTGGTAGCTGCCGTTGCCGGTGACCACCAGGTACAGCCAACGCAGCGGCAGGTCGTCCAGCAGCGGGCCGAACGGTTCGGTGGCCCGGGTGTGGTAGATCGACACCGCGAAGTAGATCGTGGTCCACCACAGGTACGGCACGCCGACCAGCCGGAACCGGCGGCGGCGGAAGGCGCCCTCGTCGGGCAGCCGGCCGTCCGGGCCGATCCTCGGGAAGTAGGTGCGCACCAGCACCAGCGCCGAGACGAAGAAGAAGATCTCGCGGCTGTAGTGCAGCACCAGGCTGGCCTGGCCCAGCCCCACGCTGTCGATCGGGTACGGCGCGCCGATGGCGTGCACCGCGATCACCGAGAGGCAGGAGAGCACGCGCAGCGCGTCGATCTGGTCCATCCGCTGGGAGGCGGACCAGCTCGCACGGGCAATGCCAGGCGCCGGCACGCGCTCGAGCGTGTCGCCGGAGCGCTCGGGTAGACCCACCGACATCGCCGCGTGTTCCTCCTCTGATCGCTCGCCCAAGGGTTCAACGGCCGGTGACCAGGTTAGGGTGCGGGGCCAAACGGATGAAAAGAGAGGGGTGTGTGTTTCCTATGAAGGTCGATTTCGGGATGGGCGGCGAGTTCGGCGCCTGGGACCGGGCGGTCGAGGCCGAAACCGATGGCTACGACGGCTGTTGGGTCCCGGAGACGCAGCACGACCCGTTCCCCGCGCTGGCCGTCGCCGGCACCCGGACCTCGCGCATCCAGCTGGGCACCTCGATCGCGCTGGCCTTCGCCCGCAACCCCATGTCGATGGCCGTACTGGCCAACGACCTGCAGCTTTACACCGGCGGGCGGTTCATCCTGGGCGTCGGATCGCAGATCAAGCCGCACATCACCCGGCGGTTCTCCATGCCCTGGTCGGCGCCGGCCGCCCGGATGCGCGAGTACCTGCTGGCGGTGCGCGCGATCTGGAAGTGCTGGGAGACGGGCGAGTCGCTGCGCTTCCTGGGCGAGCACTACACGCACACCCTGATGACGCCGTTCTTCAACCCCGGGCCGAACCCGCACGGCAACCCGCCGGTCATCCTGGCCGGGGTGGGCCCGAAGATGACCGCGGTGGCCGGCGAGGTGGCCGACGGCTTCTTCGTGCACGGCTTCTCCACCGAGCGCTACCTGCGCGAGGTCACCGTTCCGGCGCTGCTTTCCGGGCGTTCGGCGGCCGGTTTGTCCGGGCTGGACGGCTTCGAGATCAGCGGCATCCCCTTCGTGGTGACCGGCGCCGACGCCGCGGCCACGGCGGCGGCCGACTCGGCGGTACGGAAGCAGATCGCGTTCTACGGCTCCACCCCCGCCTACTGGCCGGTCTTCGAGCTGCACGGCTGGCACGGGCTCGGCGAGGAGCTGAACACGCTGTCCAAGCGCGGCGAGTGGGACGAGATGGGCCGCCGGATCAACGACGAGATCCTGGATGCGTTCGCCGTGGTCGCGCCGCCCGAACGGGTCGCCTCGGAGATGCTGCGCCGGTACGGCGACGTGCTCACCCGCACCTCGTTCTACGCGCCGTTCTCCGCCCCGGAAGGCTTCTGGCAGCCGATCATGCGCGAACTCCAGGCGGCCGGCTGAGCCCACGCTCAGCCGCCCTCTCAGCGAACTCCCAGTCTCGCCCTCTCCGCCCCGAGGTCCTTTTCCCCGCTTCCCCGCTTTGGCTCTGCGTGGAAAAAAGCAACACCCGGTGTCCGGAGGCACCCGGAGGCACGTCGCGTGGGCTTCCGGATGGGTCCGAAGATCGCTCGGACCGCGCCGCCGCCGGCCGTCCGCTGCCCAGGGGCCGCCCCTCGCCCCTGGGCAGCGGATCGCGATCGTGCCTGTGGGTTCCCGGGGCTCGGCTTCATCGAGTGGTAGCACAGTCGCCCGAATTCATGATCAAAAGCCGACCGCGCTACCGCTCGACGCGCATCCCCGGTTTGATGCTCGCCCTGCGTGACAGTCGCGCAACGGACGGGCGGAAGTGACGGGCGGAGCCGCGTTGCCGGGTCACCCTGAGTCCGGCCTGATCAAGCGATCCACCGGTCTGAGCTTGCGCTCGATGACCCGCGGCAACCGCGCGCGGCGAGCCCCGAACGGGCGCAGCCCGGCAGCCGAACCGCAACGGGCGGCACCCGGGCCGCGAAAGAGCGAGAGCGGCGCCGTCCCGGCGATCTTGAAACCCCACCGAGGGCCCACGGCACATCGCCTCCGGACACCGGGTGTTGCTTTTTTCCACGCAGAGCCAAAGCGTGCTGGACGGGGTCGCCGAGACTCTCAGCTTGGTGCCGAAATCGAGCGGCCGTGTGCCGGGGCCACCAAGGGCAGGCGTACCTTCGTGACCATGGAGTATCGGGTGGCCGTCGAGATCAACGCCGCGCCGGACCGCGTGTGGGCGGTGCTGGAGGACGTGGCCCGCTGGCCGGCGTGGAGCCCGACCATGGACAGCGTCGAGCTGCTCACCGACGGGCCGTTCGGCCGCGGCAGCAAGGCGGAGGTTCGCCAGCCGAAGCTGGCCAAGGCAGTATGGACGGTGACCGCGTTCGAACCGGGTCGCCGGTTCGAGTGGTCGACCAGCAGTGTGGGCGTGACCACCCGCGCCGACCACGTGATCGTGCCGACCGCGGCGGGCTGCCAGGTCACCCTGGAGATCGCGCAGACCGGCGCGCTGGCCGGCCTGATCGGGCTGGCGTTCGGCTCACTGACCCGCCGGTACGTGGACCTGGAGGGGGCCAGCCTCAAGAAGCACTGTGAATCTTCCGGTGCAAGTTAGGATAGGCTTACTTTACTTAGACGATTGGAGCTCCGCATGGCGGACCGACCCCCTCGCAAAGGACGCCAGACCACTCGCATGGTGGTGCGTCAGGCCGACCGGATCACCCCGCACCTGATCCGCATCGTGGCCGCCCCCGCCGAGCCGGAGGATTTCCCCCGGTTCGAGACGCCGTACACCGACGCCTACCTCAAGGTGGTGTTCCCGCTCGCCGGGGTGACCTACCCGGAGCCGTTCGACATGGCCACCGCGCGGGAGGCGCTGCCCCGTGAGCAGTGGCCGGTGCTGCGCACCTACACCCTGCGCGAGGTGCGCCCGGAGACCGGTGACCTGGTGCTCGACTTCGTCTATCACGGCGACGTCGGGTTGGCCGGGCCATGGGCCGCCACCGTCGTGCCGGGCACCGAGTTCCACGTGGCCGGCCCGGGCGGCGCCTATGCCCCGGACCCGACGGCGGACTGGCACCTGCTGGTGGGCGACGAGTCCGCGCTGCCGGCCATCGCCGCCTCGCTGCGCCAGATCCCGGCCGGTGTGCCGGCGCACGTGTTCGCCGAGGTCGGCGGCGCCGAGGACGAGCTGCCCCTGGAAACCCCCGGCGAACTGCGGCTGCGCTGGCTGCACCGGCCGGACGGGGTGAGCCTGCAGGAGGCGGTGCGCACCGCGTTCAATTCGGACTTCCCCACCGGCCGGGTGCACGCGTTCGTGCACGGTGAGGCGAGCGCGATCAAGGAGCTGCGCCGCTACCTGGTCTACGAGCGCGGGGTGCCGCTGGGCGACCTGTCGATCTCCGGCTACTGGAAGCAGGGCGTCGACGACGAGGGCTACCGCGCCACCAAGAAGGACGCGCGCGCCGCCGAGGCCGTCGAGGACGCCCAGCACGGCCTGGTCGAGGCCCGCTAGCGCGGACCGCGCCAGCTGAGCGGGCGCCCGGTCAGGCGCCCGCGGGAGACGCGGCGCCGGAGAGCCACTTGGCCCGGATTGGCCCTGGCGCGGGCCGCGCGGCGGCACGTTGACTACGACGCATGGTGTCTATGGCGGCCGCCGCCGGAATCGGAGTTGTCGCGCTCGGCCTGGTACTCACTCCCGGGCCGAACATGATCTACCTGGTGTCCCGTTCCATCACCCAGGGACGGCGCGCCGGGCTGATCTCGCTGACCGGGGTCGCGGTCGGTTTCGCGGTGTACGTGTGCGCCGCGGCCGCCGGCCTGGCCACGGTGTTCGCGGCGGTGCCGGCGGCATACACCGCTCTCAAGATCGCCGGCGCGGCGTACCTGCTCTACCTGGCCTGGCAGGCCCTGCGGCCCAGCGGCACGTCGGTGTTCGCCCCCGAACCCCTGCCCGCCGAACCCAACCGCAAGCTGTTCGCCATGGGCCTGCTCACCAACCTGCTCAACCCCAAGATCGCGGTGCTCTACGTGGCCCTGCTGCCGCAGTTCATCGACCCGGCGCGCGGCTCGGTGGCGACGCAGAGCCTGGCGCTGGGCGGCATCCAGGTCGCCGTGGCCCTCACCGTCAACGCGCTGATCGTGCTGGCCGCCGCCACGCTGGCCCGGCTGCTCGCCCGCCGGCCCAGCTGGCTGCGCGTGCAGCGCTACGTCATGGGGACCGTCCTGGCCGGGCTGGCCGTGCGCCTGCTGCTCACCGACCGCACCCGCCCCGCCTAGGCCGTGTAAACACGGCCTAGAGCCCACCGGCCATCCGGCGCTTCACCCAGGGCGCCACGGCGAGCATCAGCAGGCCCAGCCCGATGGCGACCGCCCCGCTGATCCCGAAGTAGCCGAACTCGTGGCCCTCGACGTAGAAGTCCGAGACGACCCCGGACAGCGCGGTGGCCAGCGACAGCGACAGGAAGTAGAGCGCCATCATCTGCGCCTGGAACTGCGCCGGGGCCAGCCGGGTCGCGGCGGACAGCCCGATCGGCGAGAGCATCAGCTCGAACACCGCGAACAGGCCCAGGATGCCGAACACCGCCAGCGCCGGGGTGGTCTTGCCGGTCCCCGCCGCCATGGGCAGGAACAGCAGGAACGCGCCTCCCATGCCGATCACCGCGATGCCGAACTTGACCGGCGTGGACGGCCCCCGGTCACCCAGGCCGGTCCACAGCCGGGCGAACAGCGGGGCCAAGATGATCACCCACACCGGTTCGGAGCCGATCCACGACGCCGGGGCCTCCCAGCCGAGGATGTTCCAGTCGATTCGGGTGTCGGAGTACTGCGCCAGCACGGTGAAGGTCTGCTGGAACAGCGCGAAGAACGCCGTGGTGGCCAGGAACAGCGGGATGAACGCCCGCACCCGGACCCGTTCCTCGGTGGTCACCCGCTCGCTGGTCAGCAGCAGCGCGAAGTAGCCGGTGGCCACCACCACGACCACCAGCGCGATCACCTTGGCCAGGTTCGCCAGGGTCACCCAGCCGGAGACCAGCACCGCCACCACGACCAGCAGAACTCCGGCCCCGACCAGACCCGCCTTGGGCAGCTCGGCCGGCGGCAGCGGGTTGGCCGGGTCGCGGCCGGCGTCGCCGAAGTTGCGCCGGAACCGCACGTACTGGGTGAGACCGAGCGCCATGCCGAACGCGGCCAGCCCGAACCCCCAGTGGAACCCGTGCTCCTCCTGGACCAGCCCGGTCAGGATCGGCCCGATGAAGCTGCCGACGTTGATGCCCATGTAGAACAGCGTGAACCCGCCGTCCCGGCGCACGTCGCCCCGGCGGTAGAGCTGGCCGAGCAACGCCGAGGCGTTCGCCTTGAGCGCCCCGCTGCCCAGCCCGACCAGCACCAGCCCGACCCCGACGCCGGTCAGCCCGGGCAGGACGGCCAGCGCCAGGTGCCCGAGCATGACCACGAAGCCGCCGTAGAAGATCATGCGCTCCATGCCGAGCACCCGGTCGGCCAGCCAGCCGCCCAGCACGGTGCACAGGTACACGAACCCGCCGTACGCGCCGACGATGCTGTTCGCGGTGGCCTCCGGCAGGCCCAGCCCGCCCTTGGTCACCTCGTAGTAGAGGTAGAAGTTGAGGATGAGCAGCATCCCGTAGAAGGAGAAGCGCTCCCAGAGCTCGACACCGAACAGGTTGGCCAGCCCGATCGGGTGGCCGAACAGGGTGCGCTCCTCCGGTTTGTCCACTACCTCAGGCATGTTCCGTCCCCCTCGCCCGCACCAGCAGCGCCAGTTCGGTGCGCGATCGACACCCGACGGAAGCCAGCGCCCGGCTCACATACTTCTTCACCGTGTCCTCGGCCAGGCACAGCCTGCGCCCGATGGCCGCGTTGGTCAGCCCCTCGGCGACCAGTTCGGCCACCTCGCGCTGCCGGCGGGACAGCCCGCCGAGGCCGTTGCCTTCGGCGGCTCGGACGGGCTCGGCCGGCAGGCCCCGGCTGATCACGTTCAGCTGTCGGCCCATCCGGCGCAGCGCGAGCAGCTCGCGCTCGCCCAACCGGGTCGGGTCCGGGTCGAACAGGCCGATCAGCGCGTGCCGTTCGCCGGGCAGGCTCAGCCACATCCCGGTCGCCGAGTACAGCCCGTACTTGAACAGGAAGTCCTCGAAGTAGCCGCGCGCGCCGTGCGGCATCCGCTCCATCTCGCGCAGCGAGGCCACGTGCGTGCTGCGCAGCGCGCGGCGGGCCTCGGCGGTGTCGAACGCGTCCCGTTCGCACCAGTCGGCGTGGTACTCGTCGAACATGCCGGGGATCTGTCCGCGCAGCAGCGGCGTGACGTCGCCGAACGCCTGGTGGAACGTCGGGCCGGTGAAGAACGTGGTGTGCCGCAGGCCGAACTGGTCGCTCAGCGCGGTGAGCAGCCGGTCGGCGAAGTCGGGCACCGAGTCGGCCTGGTCGCAACGTTCCAGCACGGCGAAAACGCGCTCGTAGTCCAGCGCGTCCAGAACACCGGTGTCCAACCCCGCTCACCTGCCTCACCAGGGGCGTTGCCTGACTGGCAAATTAACACCGCCCCGCCGGCCGGGCCACTCAAGGCTCAGCCAGCAGCCTCACAAATGAGCGCCCACGGCTTGTCCCGGACCCTGGTCATCACCAGTACTCCGGCCCGCGACCCGTTCCCCCGCAGCCGGCGGGCCAGCGCGGGCACGTCGCCGGCCAGCCCCCGGCGGCGGATGTCCAGCGCGCCGATGTCCAGCGCGCGCAGCCGCCCGGCCAGCTCGCGCTCCTTCCACGGGCCGTCGTCGAGCACGCGCAGCGGGCGGCCGAACGGGGTATGGATCGGCCGGTCGCTGGCCAGGAACGCGATCCGTTCGTCGATCTTCCAGGCGTCACCGACCCGGCGCGCCAGGTCCTCCACCAGCCCGGCCCGGGTGACCGCCGGGTTCGGGTCCAGCAGGTATCCGCCGGGGTCCCGGCAGTCCACCGCGTCCCCGGGCTCCGGCAGGAGCTGCCAGGTCCGGCCGTCGCCCAGCACCGTGGCCCGGCGGGGCGCGCCGGCCAGCGCGGGCGACCACAGCACGGCTTCCTTCAGCTCCCGGCCGTCCGCGACGAACTCGACCTCCCAGCCCGCCGGCACCGGCTCGCGGTCCAGGCCGGGCGCGGCCTTGATCGCCACCGCCTCGACCGCCGGCGCCAGGGTGAGGCACCAGTCCAGCGGCGGCTCGCTGTCCCCGGTGCGCATCCGGCGACCGGCGGAACGCCGCGCCGGGTCGACGAACACCGCGTCCACCCCGGCCAGGTCCACCTCGCGCACGTCGGCGCGGAGCGTGCGGACCCGGTCGGCGACCCCGTACGCGGCCGCGTTCCGCCGCGCCATGCGCAGGTGCAGCTCGTCGCGGTCCACCGCGAGCACCCGTGCCGCCGCGCCGGCCAGCGCAAACAGATCGCCGCCGATGCCGCAGCAGAGATCGGCCAGCGCGTTCGGGGAAGCCGTGGCCAACCGCGCCGCGCGGTGCCGGGCGACCGGCTCGGGGGACGCCTGCTCCAGCCCGTCGCGGGTGAAGAACATCCGGTCGGCGCGGGCGAACTTGCCGGCCGCGCGGCGGCGCAGCCCGTGCTGGGCGAGGGCGGCGGTGACCAGTTCGGCGGGGTGTTCCCGGCGCAGGGCGGTGGCCAGGCGCAACTCGTCGGCGGCGGGGTCGCTCGAGGCCAGCCGGTCCAGCACCGCCCGGCCGGCCGGGGTGGCCAGCAGGTCCAGGTTGGCCAGCCCGCGCGCGGTTTCGTCCATCGGCGCCATTGTTGCGTATCGGCCGAGTTCTTGACTGATCGATACAAAACTGCCTAGAGTGGGACCGTGCCCAGGCCCCGCGAGTTCGACGAGTCCGCCGCCGTCGCGGCGGCCATGGAGACGTTCTGGAGCCGGGGCTACGAGGCGACCAGCACCGCCGACCTGTGCGCGGCCACCGGCCTGGGCCGGGGCAGCCTGTACAACGCGTTCGGCAGCAAGCACGCACTGTACGAGGTCGCCCTGCGGCACTACGTGGACCAGGGGCTCGCCGCGCAGGTGGAGATCCTGCGCGCGCCCGGCACCCCCACCGAACGCCTGCGCGCGCTGATGATCTGGGTGATCGACACCGACCTGGCCGACCCGAACAAGCGCGGCTGCCTGGCGATCAACGCCTCGGTGGAGACGGCCGGCCGCACCGGTGCGGTGCCGGACACCACCCGGGGGCACTTCCGACGCCTGGAGAACCTGCTCACCGAGGTGATCACCGAGGGCCGGCGGTCCGGCGAGTTCGACGCGGCCGGCGAGCCGGCCGCACTGGCCCGCACGTTCATGAGCACCTACTACGGCCTGCGGGTGCTCACCAAGGTGATCGACGACCGGGCGGCGCTGCTCGAGGTCGTCTCCGGCGCGGTGGCCGCGCTGCGCTGATTTTTTTGCCCAAGTTTTGTACACATCGATCAAAAACTGTGTCGAGGGGAGACCGACGTGCCGAGGATTGTCTACGCACTGGCCATGGGCGTGTTCGCCATGACGACCAGCGAGTTCATGGTGGCCGGCATGCTGCCGCAGCTGGCCGGTGGCCTGGGGGTGTCCATCTCCGCGATCGGCTACCTGGTCTCCGCGTACGCGGTGGCCATGGCACTGGGCGGCCCGGTGATCTCGGCCGCGATGGCCCGGATGTCCCACACCCGCGCGCTGGCCGTCCTGCTCGCCGCGTTCCTGGCCGGGCAGGTGCTCGGGGCGGTGAGCACCGGATACCCGGTGATGGTGGTGTCCCGGCTGATCACCGGCGGCGCGGAGGCGGCGTTCTTCGGCGTCGGGATGACCGTCGCGCTGGAGGCGGTGCCCCGGCAGCGGGCGGCTCGAGCATCTTCGGTGGTGTTCGGCGGCCTGATGGTGAGCAGCGTGCTCGGCGTCCCGCTGTCCACCTACCTGGCCCAGTGGGCCGGCTGGCGCGGCGCGTTCTGGGCGGTGGCCGGCCTGGTGCTGCTGGCCGGGGCGGCCATCCTGCTGAACATGCCGGGCCGGGGTGCCGCCGAGGCCGGAACACCGGAGCCGCTGCGCACCCAGCTCGACCAGTTCCGCAACCGCCCGCTGTGGGCGGTCTATCTGACCAGCCTCTGCTACATCGGCGCGCTGTTTGCCGCGACCAGCTACTTCGCCCCGCTGTTCACGCAGCTCAGCGGCTTCTCGCTGGCCATGGTTCCGGTGCTGCTCACCGGCTACGGCCTGGCCGCCGTGATCGGCAACGCGATCATCGGCCGGCTGGCCGACCGGTTCCCGACCCGGGTCCTGGCCATCGGCATGGGACTGCTCGGCACGCTGCTGGCCGGGCTGGCACTGGGCGCGTCGAGCCAGGTCGTCACGCTGGTCTGCGCGCTGGGGATGGGCGCGGTCGGCATGCCGCTGAACTCGGCGACCATCGCGCGGCGGATGCGGGTGGCCCCGAACGGCCCACTGATCAACACGGTCGGCGCGTCCATGGTCAACGTGGGTATCGCGGTCGGCCCCGCGCTGGGCGGCATCGCCATCGACGCGGGACTCGGGCTGACCTCCCCGGTGTGGGTCGGTGTCGGATTCGCCACGCTCGGCCTGGCCAGCCTGCTTTACCGCGCGAACGCGCGGACCGAGCGTGCGCCCGGTTCGGCGCCCGCGGGAGACACCGCGAATGCGGTTGACCGCGCCCCGGTCCCGGCCCTGCAATCGACCGGTGGAACCTCGACTGATCGAACGCAACCCGTTGCCTGCCGGGATAACTGACCGGCTGGCCAGCCAGCTCGAGTTCATCCTGGAGGTGGACCGGCTGAAGACCGTGCTGCGCGCGTCCGCGCTGGCCGCCGCCGACCGGCGGGAGAACGACGCCGAGCACTCCTGGCACCTGGCGCTGATGGTGTTGCTGCTGGCCGAGTACGCCGACGAACCGGTGGACGTCGGGCACACCATCGCGCTGGTGCTGGTGCACGACCTGGTGGAGATCTACGCCGGCGACACCCCGCTGAACGACACCGTGGCCGCGCGCACCCAGCAGGCGCGCGAGGAGGCGGCCGCGTCGCGCCTGTTCGCCCAGCTACCCGCCGACCAGGGGGAACGGCTGAACGCGCTGTGGGAGGAGTTCGAGGCCCGGCAGACCCCCGAGGCGCGGTTCGCCAAGGCGATGGACCGGCTCCAGCCGATGCTGCTGAACTGGCTGAACGAGGGCGGCACCTGGCGGGAGCCCGGGGTCACCGTGGACGTGGTCCGCGGGCGGGCCGAGCTGGTCACCGACGGGTCCCGCCGGCTCGGTGCCGCGCTCGAGAAACTCATCGAAGAGTCCCACCGAAGGGGTTGGACCGCGTAAGATCACCACTTGCTTGACGCCGCGACCGAGGGGGTTCGGGCATGCAGTGGTATCTCAAGGTGCTCCGCCAGTACGCGGACTTCGCCACCCGGGCCCAGCGCACGGAGTTCTGGATGTTCACCCTGATCAGCACTCTGATCACGTTCGGACTGGGCATCATCGACTATCTCGGCGGCTTCAAGTTCGGCGCCATCGAGGAGATCCCGAACTCGGGTTTCGGCGTGCTGCAGACGTTGTACGGCCTGGCCGTCATGGTGCCGACGCTCGCGGTCAGCGCCCGCCGGCTGCACGACATCGGGCGCGGCGGTTGGTGGCTGCTGCTCGGCGTCGGCGCCTTCCTGATCTATGGGGTGAGCGCCGGCGCCGCCTTCGCCGGCGCCGGGATGGGCATCGTGGTGCTCGCCGCCCTGATCATGATCGCGGTGACCATCCTGTTCGTCGTCTGGTTCTGCTTCGACAGCCAGCCCCAGGCCAACCACTGGGGCCCCAACCCCAAGCGCTACAACCGCGCCCGCATGCGCTGAGCCCGGCGGCTCGCGGGCGAACTACTGGGAGGCGCGGTCCCGGTCGGCTATCCGGTTGATCGCCCGGCCCACCTCGGCGAGCTCGTCGGCGAACGCGCGGCGGCGCTTGGCCAGGTGGGGGGCGTCGGAGTTGACCAGGTCGCGGTGCCGGGCCAGGTTCAGCGCAGTGCGGAACATCTCGCCGGTGACCGACTCCTCACTGGCCAGGATGCGCTGCAGCGCCCACTGGTGACCGACCCGCAGGCAGGCGTCCACCAACGCCTCCTCGTCGACGGCCTCGTCCTCGTCCATGCCGGCCAGCTGCTCACCCACCACGCGGTACGCGTCCAGGAACGGGCGCAGCGCCAGGTGCGCGACCAGTGGCCGCGCCCGGGCCAGCCACTCGCGCGCCTGGTTGGGCGTGACGTCCAGGCCGGCCGTGGCGTCCGGGGCGGCCAGGATGGCGATCTCGGCGGCCAGCTCGTCGGCGAACTGCTCGCGCTGGGCGAAGAAGAAGTCGAACTTGAGCAGCTCGCGCAGCCGCAGCGCCTCGTCCCACGCGGTCCGGGGCTCCCGCTCGGCCGGTACAACGGAGCTTTCCGCCACGGCGAGCAGCGCCAGCTCGGCGATGGCCCGGCCGAGCAGCACGTGGATGGCGCTGTTGCGGTAGGTGGCGGCGATCAGGTGCTGCTCCGGGCCGATCCCCCACACCGTCTCGGTGCCGCCGCTGTACGCGGTGAGCACGCCCGAGCGGACCAGCTCGCGCAGCGCCCAGCGAATCGTCGACCGGTCGGTCAGGTTGGCCGCGCCGGCCACCGGCCAGCCCCGGCCGATGACGTACTCGGCCAGCGGGCGCACCGTGGCCAGCACCTGGTCCAGGGTGAGCGCCCGGTTGGCGCCCAGGAGCGCGATGCACACGGCGGCGGTCGGGGTGACCGGGGTGGCCTCGTTGATCCGGTGGCAGACGTCCAGCGCGACCCGCTCCACCTGGTTCGAGACCTCTTGCTCGCGCAGCTCGGTCAGCCGGGCGCGCAGGGGCAGCGGGCGGCCGAAGTCGAGGTAGACCCGGCCCAGCCGCTCACGTAGCCCGCGCGCGTAGTTGACCAGCCAGCGGACGTCCTCCGGCTCCTTGCCCGCGCCGCGCGCCTCGGAGGCCATCTTGCCGATCTCGTGCACCGGCAGCTGGTCGTACATGATCGACACGGGCACCAGCAACGGGTCCGCGTCCGGCCGGCCGTCCAGCGCGTCGGTGACGTAGCGGAGCAGGCCGTGGCGGGGCGGGCGGAGCTTGCCGGTGCGGGTCCGGCCGCCCTCGATGGACCAGCCCAGGTTGGCCTTGTTGGCCACCAGCTGACCGACGAACGAGCGCAGCGCCAGCCGGTAGATCGGCTGGTCCCGGGTGGCCCGCCGGACGTGCACCATGCCGTTGCGCCGGGCCACCGTGCCCAGCGGGAAGAAGTTCAGGTTGGCCCCGGCCATGCCGTACATCGGGGACAGCCCGCCGGCCGCGATCATCGGTGGCATGAGGAACTCGTCCAGGTAGGACCGGTGCGAGATGAGGAAGACCAGCGCGTGCTTGCGGTCCAGGCGGCGCAGCTCGGCCAGGCCGTCCTCGTCGACCAGCTCGTCCAGCCCCCGGGTCAGCCAGCCGCCCACCCGGTCGAACAGCCCGGTCACCCGGGGCACGTGGGTCGCGGACATCTCCCGCAGGAAGTCCCCCGCCTCGTCCAGCGCGGCCTCCGCCGGCCGGCCGAGCGAGTCGGCCAGCTCGCCGACCGCGCTCCGGAACGACTCCGACTCCAGCAGCTGGCACACCTCACGCGTGTCGCCGGGCATCGGCCGGCTGGGCCGGGGCAGCAGGCCGGCGCCGCGCAGCGGACCCCGCGCCCCGGTCCGCCCCAGCACGGTCACCACCTGGTCCCGAACGACCGTTGGCTTAACCACGCGCATGCCCGCACCCCCGGTGTATATCGATGTGTCGTAGGCCACTCTAGAGCGTGTGGCGGCCACCGCCAGACGAACGGCTCGAGGGTCCCATTTCGCGGGCAGCTGACCGCAATAGCACCGGGTAATGTGCTCGGAATGCAGCGCAGACAACCGAAGGTAGCGGTGTTGGGCGGCGGCTCGTGGGGCACGGCGGTGGCGTCCATCGTGGCGGCCAGCGCCCCGACTACGCTGTGGGCCCGCTCGCCCGAGGTCGCCCGGGAGATCGACGAGCAGGGCCGCAACAGCCGCTACCTCGGCGACGTCGCGCTCACCGAGGGTCTGCGCGCCACCAGCGACATGGAGCGCGCGGTGCACGACGCGGACGTCCTGATCATGGGCGTGCCGTCGCACGGGTTCCGCGAGGCACTCACCCAGGCGGCGCCGTTCGCCCGGCCGTGGATTCCGGTGGTCAGCCTGGTCAAGGGGCTCGAACAGGGCACCGACGACCGGATGACCGAGATCGTCGCCGAGGTGCTGCCCGGCCACCCGGCCGGCGTGTTGTCCGGGCCGAACATCGCGGCCGAGGTGATCGCCGGCTATGCGGCGGCGGCCACCATCGCGATGCCCGACCAGAGCTCGGCCACCCAGCTGGCCGAGCTGTTCCGCACGCCGAGGTTCCGCATCTACTCCACCACCGACGTGGTCGGGGTCGAGGTGGCCGGCGCGCTGAAGAACGTGTTCGCCATCGCGGTCGGCATGGGCGACGGCACCGGCGCCGGCTTCAACACCCGGGCCATGGTGATCACCCGTTCGTTGCGCGAGATGAGCCGCTTCGGCTGCGCGCTGGGCGGCGACCCGCGCACCTTCGCCGGCCTGGCCGGCACCGGCGACCTGATCGTCACCTGCACCAGCCCGGCCAGCCGCAACCGCCGCGTCGGCGAGCAACTGGGCAAGGGCAAGCGGATCGACGAGGTCCTGGCCGGGATGAACCAGGTCGCGGAGGGGGTCAAGACGGTCAGCGTGGTGTTGAAGCGAGCCTCCGAGCTGGGCATCGACATGCCCATCGCCGCCGAGGTGGACGGCGTGGTCAACAAGGGCGGCACCGCCGAGGAGGCCTACCGCGGCCTGTTGAAGGCCACCCCCGGGCACGAGCACCACGGGGAGGGCTGGTGAACCGCGCTCTGCTCGCGGCCGGGCTGCTCGGCGCGGCCGGTGCGGCGGGGATCGCGGTGGCGGCCACCCGCCCGCGCGCCGCCTCCGGCGAGGCCACGGACACCCCGTTCTACCGGGGTGGTTCGGGCTCGCCGATCCTGCTGCTGCACGGGATCAGCGTCACCTGGCGCTGCTGGAAGCCGGTGCTGCCACTGCTGGAGCAGGCCGGTCACGAGGTGGTCGCACCCACCCTGCTCGGGCACAGCGGCGCGGCCGACTTCGCCCCCGGGACGGCGCCCTCGGTGGACGCGCTGGCCGACGGCGTCGAACAGTTCCTCGACGAGCAGGGCCTGGGCCGGGTGCACGTGGTCGGCAACTCGCTGGGCGGCTGGCTGTCCCTGGAGCTGGCGCGGCGCGGGCGGGCGCGCTCCGTGGTGGCCTTCTCCCCGGCCGGGGCGTGGAGCTCGGCGGCCGCGATCCGCGGCGTGATGGCCGTGATGCACTACGGGCTCAACCTGGTCACCCACCTCGGCCCTTCGGCCGACCGGCTGGCCGCGTCGCCGCTGGCCCGCCGGCTGCTCTGCTACGCCCAGGTGGAGCACCCGGAGCGCCTGGACCCGGCCGAGGTGGCCGCCGACATACGGGGGCTCGCGTGGGCACCGGGCGTGCAACCGCTGCTGAAAGTGCTGGGAGACGCCCCGATGCAGCCGCTCCCCGACCCGGGCTGCCCGATCCGGGTCGTGTGGGCCCGCCGGGACCGGCTGATCCCCTACCGCTCCTTCGGCGCCCCGCTGCTGGACCGATTGCCCACCGCCGAGCTGATCTTCCTGGAGAACGTCGGCCACGTCCCGATGAGCGACGACCCCCGGTCCGTCGCCCGCCTGATCCTGGAAATGGCCAACTCCGTCGACCGGATCACCCAGGCCGGCGCCTAACCCCCCAATCCCTGATTCAGTGACTTCAGCACACTGATTCAGTGACTTCAGCAGGAGCGAAGCGCAAGGATCGCCTGGTTCGGATCAGCGGCGGGCGAGGCTGGGCGGGCGGCCGTGCCAGCGGGTGTAGGCGTGGGTGAACGAGGCGGTTTCCGCGTAGCCGAGCCGGGCCGCCACCTGGGACACGGCCAGGCCACCGGTGAGCATCTCGCCGGCCAGGGTGTCCCGGACCTCGTCCAGCAGCGCGCGGAACGAGGTGCCCTCGCGGGCGAGCCGGCGGCCGAGGGTTCGGGTGGCCACGTTCAGCTCGCCGGCCACCTCCTCCATGGACGGCATGCGGGTCGGGTCGCGCAGGATCCGGGTGCGCACCAGCGCGGACACGCCGTGCCGGCGGCGGCGCTGGTTGAGCAGGTCCTCGCACTGCCGGCGGCACATCAGCGCGGTCAGCTCGTCGCCCGAGGGCAGCGGCATGTCGTGCAGCCATCGCGGGTAGCGCAGCACGTTGCGCGGCGCGCCGTAGCGGACCGAGGACGGCCGGCCGAACTGGTCCAGCAGGCCGGGGCGTTCGACCGGGTAGCGCAGCTCCACCTCGAACAGCTCGCCGCTGGCCGAGGCGCCGAACAGCGCCGCGCGCACGTTCCCGACGGCGGAGAGGTCGCGGTCGAAGAAGAACTCGCGCACGTCCGCCGGGACCAGGCTGTCGTCCACCACGATGGCCACCCGTTCCCCGGCGTCCTCCAGCCGCATGCTGACGAACATCGAGGTCAGGGGCAGGTAGCGCAGCGCGAGGTGCACCGCCTCACCGACCGTCCGGCTGGCCTGCATGGCGAAGCCGAGAATGCCGGCAGTGGATACCTGGTACCGCACACCGGTCTGCACGCCCAACCCCGCACGGCCCGGCAGGGCGGCGAGCAGGTTGCGCGCCACGGCGAGCTCCTGGGTGGCCTGCACCAGCGCGCCGGGGTCGTCCAGCTCTCCGGTGGTGAGCCCGGTGCGGGCGAGGCAGCGCGCGGCGTCGATCCCGTGCGCCGCGCCGGTCTGCAGGATCTGCCGGACCGCGGCGGTGGATCGGGGGAAGTCCCACGGCAGACCGCTGTTCATGACTGTCCGAAACTATCAAGTCACGGTCGGTTCCGGACATTCCACCCCAGTCGTCCCACCCCTAACTTCGACGCATGAGCCAGCGGGTGCCCTCGGTCGCGATCATCGGCGCCGGCATGTCCGGCCTGTGCATGGCGATCAAGCTGCGCGAGGCCGGCATCACCGACGTCACGGTGTACGAGAAGGCCGACGAGGTCGGCGGCACCTGGCGGGACAACACCTACCCGGGCCTCTCGTGTGACGTGGCGTCGCGCTTCTACCAGTTCACCTTCGCCCGCAACCCGGGTTGGACGCACCGGTACTCGCCGGGCTCGGAGATCCAGGCGTACTTCCGCGCGGTGACCGAGAAGTACCGGCTGCGCGAGATCATCCGGTTCGGCACCGAGGTCACCGAGGCCCGCCTGGAGCCGGACGGCCGCTGGTGGCTGCGCACCGGCGACGGCATCGAGCGAACCGTCGACTTCCTGATCGGCGCGACCGGCATCCTGCACCACCCGCGCTACCCGGACATCAAGGGCCTGGACACGTTCGGCGGCCCGGTGTTCCACTCCGCCCGCTGGGACCACGGCGTCCCGCTGGCCGGCAAGCGGGTGGCGGTGATCGGCACCGGGTCCACCGGCCTACAGATCGTCGGCGCGCTGGCCGCGGAGGTTGGCCGGCTGGTGCTGTTCCAGCGCACGGCGCAGTGGATCGTACGGCTGGACAACCCACGCTACGGCCGGCTGACCCGCGCGCTGCACCGGCGGTTCCCCGCGCTGGACCTGCTCACCTACCACTTCCACCGCAAGCGGCTGGACTTCCTCATCTCCGGCGCGCTGACCCACCCGGGCTGGCGGCGCACCCTGCTGGAATGGCTGTGCCGGCGCAACCTCAACACCGTGCGCGACCCGGAGCTGCGCCGCAAGCTGACCCCCGACTACCGGGCCGGCTGCAAGCGGCTGGTCGGCTCGAGCGAGTTCTACCCGGCGATCCAGCGGCCGAACGCGGAGCTGGTCACCGAGCGGATCTCCCACGTCGAGCCGGGCGCGGTGGTCACCGAGGACGGCCGCCGGCACGAGCTGGACGTGCTCGCCCTGGCCACCGGTTTCGACGCGCACGCATTCGTCCGGCCGATCCGGATGACCGGGCGGGACGGCATCACCCTGGAGCAGGCCTGGGCGGACGGCCCACGGGCGCACCAGACGGTGGCCATGCCCGGCTTCCCCAACTTCTTCATGCTGATGGGTCCGCACAGCCCGGTCGGCAACTACTCACTGACCGCGCTGGCCGAGGCGCAGGCCCTGCACATCCTGGGCTGGATCCGGCGCTGGCAGGCCGGCGAGCTGGAGTCGGTCGAACCCCTCCAGCGGGCCACCGACGCCTTCAACGCCTCCATGCGCGAGGCCCTGCCGGACACCGTCTGGAGCACCGGCTGCAACAGCTGGTACCTGGGCCGGGACGGCGTCCCCGAGCTCTGGCCCTGG
Source organism: Actinospineispora eucalypti (assembly GCF_039543365.1). Taxonomy (NCBI): domain Bacteria; kingdom Bacillati; phylum Actinomycetota; class Actinomycetes; order Pseudonocardiales; family Pseudonocardiaceae; genus Actinospineispora; species Actinospineispora eucalypti. The sequence goes on along the minus strand of NZ_BAABJP010000010.1, from coordinate 4,268 downwards.
TCCGCCGAGCGCTACCGCGCCCTGCTGAAGGAAGCCCCCAACCCCGCCGACTACCAACTCACCCGCTGACATCTACCTGAGCGAGGTTTGATCATGCCGGCGACCCCGCTCAGGTAGATCTCGGCGAACTGTCGGACCCGTCCCGCACACTGCTGGGCATGTCGGGGGACGTTTTTCGGGGCAGCGAGGCGGTGGCGAGCGGGCTGGTGACGCCGGACCAGCTGCGCGGGCCCCGGTTCCGGCGGGTGTTTCCGGACGTGTACACGCCCGCCTCGCTCACGGTCGATCTCGCGGCCCGCTCGCGCGCGGCATTCCTGCTGGTTCGCGATCGAGGTGGGGCACTCGGTGGGTACTCCGCCGCCCAGCTGCAGGGCGCGGACTGCGCCCCGCTGAACGCTCCCGCCGAGGTCATCCTGCCCGGGTCGGCCAAGCCACACGCGGGCCTTCGGGTCCGCCGCGAGACTATGGCCGTGTCCGACCTTGCTGTGGTGCGCGGCCTGCTGATGACGACGCCGCAACGCACCGCCTGGGACCTGGCCCGACGGCTCTCCCTGGTCGACGCGGTGGTCGCGGTGGACGCCCTCGCCCGGGCCGGCGGGTTCCGACCGGCCGACCTGTTGGCTCGCCGCCTGCTGGAACCGGGTGCGCGGGGCAGCCGCCGGCTCGACCGAGTGGTCGCGCTGGCGAATCCACGTGCGGAGTCACCGCAGGAAACGCGGTTGAGGGTGGGGTTGGTGCTCGCCGGCCTGCCACCGCCCCAGGTGCAGTACAAGGTGCTCGACGAGTACGGCTTCCACCTCGCCCGGGCCGACCTCGCCTACGAGGAAGCGCAGCTGGCAATCGAGTACGACGGTGTCGGCCACTTCAGCCGGATCCGACACGAGCACGACCGGGAACGAGATTCCCTGCTGGCCAGCCACGGCTGGCTGACCGTGCGCCTGTTCCAGGAGAACCTCAAGGGCATGCCGCAGACCGTCGGCAAGATCCGTTCCATCCTGGCCGGCCGGCTACCCGCGCGCCCACATCTACCTGAGCGGGGTTCGATCACGCCGGCGACCCCGCTCAGGTAGATCTCGGCGTCTCACAGTCCGATGCGGGTGGCCACTTCGGCGTAGTGGGTGTCGGTGGGGCCGAGGAGTTGCTGGGAGGACCAGGCGCGGCGGTAGTACAGGTGGGTGTCGTGTTCCCAGGTGAAGCCGATGCCGCCGTGCAGCTGCACGGTCTCCGCCACCACCTCGCGGAACGCGTCCCCGCAGTAGGCGGCGGCCACACGGACGGCGACCGGGAACTCGGGGTCGTCCTCGGCCAGCGCGGCGGCCGCGTAGCGCGCGGCGGAGCGGGAGAACTCCACCCGACGCAGCATGTCCACCGCCTTGTGCGCCACCGCCTGGAACGAGCCGATCACCCGGTCGAACTGGCGGCGGGTCTTGGTGTACTCGACCACCATCTCCAGGCAGGCGGAAGCGCCTCCGGCCTGCTCCATCGCCAGCCCGACCAGCGCGGTGTCCAGCGCCCGCGCGACCACCGGCGGGGCCGCCCCGGCGGTGCCGATCAGCCGCGCCGGCGCGCGATCCAGGGTCACCGCGGCCACCGCGCGGGCCAGGTCCAGCGACTCGGCCGGTGTCCGGGTCGCCCCGGGCGCGTCCGCGCGCACCGCGTAGAGGCTGCGCCCTTCGAGCGCTCGTGAGTGGCGAGTGACGCTATGGCGGTCATCGCCACTCACGGGGTCGCCGCCGGACACGGCGGTGACCAAGATCAGGTCCGCGTCCGCACCGTCCAGCACGAACGGCTCGGTGCCGGTGAGCAGCCATCCGCCGTCCTCCGCCACGGCCCGGGTCTCGGCATTCCGGGCGCCTTCCCGGCCGGCGGAAACCGCGAGTGTCGCCACACAGTCCCCGGCCACGATCGCCGGCAGCAGCTCGGCACACGCGGCGTCGTCGCCGGACGACAACAACGCCGGGACGGCCAACCCCACGCAGGACAGGTAAGGCCCCCGGTACAGCGCGCGGCCCATCTCCTCGAACACCACGCCGGTCTCGGCGGCGGTCTGCCCGAGCCCGCCGTACTTCTCCGGCACGGCCAGCCCGACCAGGCCCAGCTCGGCCAGCCGCCGCCACAGGCCCCGGTCGAACGCCGGGTCGTCCCGCAGCGCGACCAGCGGCGCCTTGTCCCGCAACAGCCGACGAACCGAGGAGCGCAGCTCGCCGCGTTCGTCGCCGTCCACCAACAGATCCGGGTTCACGATTCTCCGCTCTCAGGACGGGCGGGGCAGGCCGAGCACCCGCTGCGCGATCGAGTTCTTCAGCACCTCGTCGGTGCCGCCGCCGATGCGGTAGCCGGGCGCGCCGAGCACCAGCGAGGTCCACGCGTAGGTGCCCCACTCGCCGGTGTCCACCACCGCGCGCGGGCCGAGCACGTCGGTGACGAACCGGCCCAGGTGCGCCATGTTGTCGGACAACGCCATCTTGTTCAGCCCGGCCTCCGGCCCCGGCGCCTCGCCGGCGCGCGCCCGCGCGGCCAGCACCTGCTGGTTGTACCGGGCCACCCGCAGGGCCACCATCAGCTCGCCGAACGCCCGGCGCACCACCGGGTCCCCGGCCAGGTCACAGTGCCGGACCAGCGCGGCGATCCGGTCGGTGGACAGCAGCCCCGTGCCGCCGAACCCAGTGGCGCCGATCGCGTTCCGCTCGTTGGCCAGCGTCGTGATGGCCACCCGCCAGCCCTCGCCGACCTCGCCCAGCCGGTCGGTGTCCGGCACCACCACGTCGTCCAGGAACACCTCGTTGAACGCCGCGCCGCCGGTCATCTGGCGCAGCGGCCGCACGGTGACACCCGGGGCGTGCATGTCGAGTACGAAAGCGGTCAGGTTGCGGTGCCGGGGGCCGTCCGACGTCCGGCAGATGATCTCCCCGATGTCCGCCAGATGCGCGCCGGAGGTCCACACCTTCTGCCCGGACAGCCGCCAGTTCCCGTCCTCACCCCGCACCGCCTTGGTGGACAGCGAGGCCAGGTCGGATCCCGCGCCGGGCTCGGAGAACAGCTGGCAGCCGATGTACTCCCCGGAGTACAGGCCGGTCAGGTAGCGCTCGCGCTGGGCGTCGGTGCCGTGGGCCAGGATGGTCGGCGCCACCATGCCCAGCCCGATGGTGAGCATCGCGTCACCCGGGACCTGGTAGCCCCGGGCCACCCGCTCGAAGGCCCGCTGATGCGCGCCGGAAAGGCCGCGCCCGCCGTGCTCGGCCGGCCCGGTGATCCAGCCCAGCCCGGCCTCCCACAGGCCCCGCCGCCAGGCCCGGATGGCCGGCAACGCGTCGGCCTCGGTCTCCGGGTCCGGCTCCTGGAAAAGCCGCACCTCGTCGCTGCCCTCGCCCCAGGCGAACGCCTTGCGCTCGGCGCGAGCCGCCCGAGGATAGTGCGCGGACAGGTACGCCTCCACCTCCTCGGCGAAGGCCTCGAGCGTGATCAACGGGCTCTCCCGGCGGCCGGCGAACCGGCCTCGCCGCGCACCGGCAGCGCAACCACGGCGGAGCCCGGCATCACGGTCTCGCCGCGCTGGTTCACCGCCTTGGTGGCCACCTCGACGACGTGCTCGCCGTCGTCGTCGACCCGCTTACCGGTGATCTCCCCGCGCAGTTCGACCACGTCGGACAGGTAGACGAACTTGCGGTACTCCGCCCGGCACTCCTTGATCCAGGCGTGGTCACCGGCCCAGTGCGTGAGCTGGTGGATCTGCCAGCACTGCCGCTGGAAACCGACGTCGTACTGGAACGCCACGCCCATCGCCTGGGCGGCCTGGTAGTTGTAGTGCACCGAGTAGATCGGCTCCTGGGCACCGGTGATCGGGTCCCGGAACGCCCAGGCCGGGTGGGCCCGGTAGTCGTGCAGCGAGGCCGCGTGCGCCTTCAGCCGGGGAATCGGCGTGCCGCCGCCGGCCACGAAAGCGATCTCGTCGGTCAGCCCGATCGGCCCCTTGGTGACCACGTCCAGCTCCTCGCCCTCCCGCACGTCCTCCCAGTACCGAGGCTCGGCGCCCCGGGGGCGCTCGGCCAGGATCCGGGCCTCGATCTCGGCCACCTCGGCCGGATCCCAGCGGTGCGGCAGCTCCGGGCCCGGCTGCGCCCCGTTCTCGGCGCCGCGCCGGGCCAGCCGCCGGCCGCGCTCGTAGTTGATCACGTTCCACCGGATGGTGGCGATCCGCTCGCCACGCTGGTTGTGGTAGCTGTTGAGGAACCTGTCGGTGACCGAACGACCGGCGAACTTGCTCGGCG
>NZ_BAABJP010000009.1:0-7464 GCF_039543365.1 Actinospineispora eucalypti | reverse complement strand
GCGCTCGATGATCAGCTAGCATCGCTCCAACAGGCTGGTGTTGCGTCCACCGGTTGAATTCGCCTTGCACGCCGCGATCGCTATGATGTATCAGGGCGGCGGTACCAATCCGGTCTTTCCGTGCCCATATTGCCATCTCCAACGCATCCAACGCCAGTTCGGTGTGCATGGACTCGGCCACCTGCCAACCCACTATCGCGCGGGAGAACGCGTCAGTGACGAACGCGGTGTAGCAGAACCGGCCGCCGGCCAGCGCGACATAGGTGAGATCGGTCACCCACAACAGGTTCGGCGCGGGCGCGGCTAAGCGCCGTTCTACCAGGTCAACCGGTCGCGAAGCTGGATCGCCGGGGACCGTGGTACGCGGCTGGTGACGACGCGGCACCACTCCGGTCATGTCGTGGGCGCGCACCAGCCGCTCCACCGCGCAGCGAGGCACCGGTCGGCCCGCGACACCGCCGTCGCGCAGCAATTGCTGACACACCTTCCGCGCCCCATACAACTTTCCACTTGCCTCCCACACGCGGCGGATCTCCACCAACACCGCCGCGTCTCGCATATCCCGCTCGGATGGCTGCGCCTGCCGTTTCTTCGCCGCGTAGTAGGTTGAGGTTGGGAACTCGAGCGCCGCGCAGATCGGTTCCACTCCGAACTGGTCACGGTGGGCATCCACGAACGCGGTCAACGTGGCGGTCGAGGGTTCATTTCCCGGGCGAAAAAGCGGAGGCGAGCTTCAAAATCTCATTCGCTCGCCGCAGCTCCCTAGCCTGCTGTTCCAGCTCGGAAATCTGGGCATCCTTCTCCGCCTCCGAACCCGGCATCCGCTGCCCAGACGGGGCTTGTCCTTCCTCATCGCGCCGCACCCAGTAGCGCAACGCCGCGCGAACCTTGAGCTCAACCGGGTACTGCCATGCCGCCGATCCTCTCCAGGATCAACAGCCTCCAAGATTCCCGGGGTGGTCCAGCTGGTGGTGGTCATCGGATTCAACCGGTTTGTACGTAGTCCGATGTACTTCGGGCCGGTCGTGGCCCTGCTCGGCTACGCCGCCGTGGTCTGGCGCCTCCCCGCGTCATTCGTGCGCGTCTACGAGGAACCCGCCCTGGCGCCGGTTCGGCGCCGAGTACGGCACATGCCGGCGCAACGTGCGGGCTTGGATACCGCGAGCACACCCGTGGACACCCGCACGGAGTCAGGATTGAAGTAGGTCGTGTAGTGCGTCGGCGGTCGCTGTGACGTCCTCGGTGCGGTGAAGTGGCCCACGGTGGGCAGCCGAGCGACCCGGCCGTGGGGCAGCAGGTCGGGTACCGCGTCGACGTTCACACGCTCGTGAAGCAGCGCCGCGATCGAGTTCAACCGGGGCAACCGGTCATGGGAGTGATCCGCCGTGCTGAGTTTCGAGCCGTGGGTGCGCCCGCTGGCGTCGCTGACTACCGCGACCGCACGAGGGCTACTCGGGGTCATGGTGGGGTTCGTCGAGGGTGAAGGGGCCTTCGACGAGGCCCAGCGGTGGCAGAGTCGTTCGATCGAGCCAGGTGTCGGTGTCGATTCCGCATTGGTCTGCGGTATCGAGAAGCTTCTGCAGGAGCTTGCGGTGCAGGTAGGCCGAATACGGAAGCTCCGCTCGCCGCGCCGCCGTCAGGTTCCGCAGCGCTGAGCGGACCTCGGCGCGCAGCTCGGTATGCATGACACTTCCCCTCGTTGCACCTCACAGAGTATGGTTACTTGCGAAATCTCGCAACTCCGAAAGTGTGCAGCTGCTCTAGCGGTGGTCAATGGCCCGGCCCACTCGCGCACATCTTGAGGCTCGCGACTTGGGGAGACCGCCACCTCCGGCCGCGGCCCCGGTGGGCGCGGTACACGAGCGGCACGACAGGATGAGGACACCGCCATGCATGTCCGGATGAATACGATCTTCGGTGACCGCGACAAGACGGCGGCCGTCCTAGACTATATCGAAGGCCGCGACCGCGCGGTGGTGGAAGCGGCGCTCGGTACCGGCGGCCTGGCCACCTACGCGGATTGGGACAGTGGGGTCGTCGTGGCCGCCTCGTACTGGGATGAGCCCGCGCACTCCAGCGAGGCGGTCCTGACGGAGGTCCGTCGCGATGTTGAGCTGCTCGCCGGCGGCACTGTCACGGCGGAACAATACGAAGTCACGGCGAGGGTCTGGCACTCCCGGCCCGGGCGGGGCGCGATTGTGCTGGTGCACGGCGTGCAGCTTGAGTCCGCGAGACTCGACGACGCGGTCCCTTTCCTCAGCGGGGTGCTGCTGCCGGAACTGGCTCAGTATGAGAGGCCGTGTATCGCCGAGATTTTGGTGGACAGGGACTCGAGTTCAGCGGTCGTGTTGACGGTATGGGAAAACGAGCATGTCGCCGGGGACGCGAGTCCAGCTGTCGAGGCCCTCCGAGCTCGTGGGGTTGAGCATGGTGTCAAATTTGTCACCACCACTCGGTACACCCTCTTCGGCGTCTCCCAGGGCGGGGTACCGGGTGTCGAGCTGTGGCTTCCCCCGCTCGGCCCGTGACCGGCCGTGGTCCGGCACCTGTGAGCCCGTCACTGCGGCAGGCGCCCGGCGCGACGGTTACAACCCACAGATCGTAACAAGTTGCGCGGCGCGCGGCTGATCGCCTCGCCCCGGCACGCGGACGCGCTGCTCGTGACCGGCCCTTCCGCCCCTGGGGTTGAGCGCACGGACCAGTTCGTGCCCACGCGCACCCCTGCCCTCGTCACGCTCGTGTCCCTTGGGCCGATCCTCACCGAGTCCGCCGCCACCAGCACACGTATCAGCCTGATCGCGCTGCACCTCGCGGCGGCCCTTGTCCTCGTACCAGTGTTCCGGCACTCCAGGCGCCCTCAGCCGCCGACGCACCCGATGTGAGCCCTCGCCGAAGGGACGGTTCAGAAACCTCGTGCCTGATCACGCCATCAGACACTCGGACGTGCTGCGCAGCCGGGAGATCTACGCCGGACATCACGGGACTGTTCCAAGATCGGCTCTGGCTCAGAAACGGTGGTGGGGCGGGTTCAGCTGAGCAGGATGCGTTGTCGGAGTAGCGGGAATCCGGCTCGTCCGTACATCTGTCTTTTGATCGCTTTAAAAGTTACGTGGAATCTGGTCGGGCGGTTGATCATCTCCGTCCGGTGTGACCACGGACTTGGGAGATGGCTTGAGCGACAGCGTGGTGCTGGAGCGGAAGTGGCCGGTACTCGGCCGACACGAGCGGGCGGCTGAGTGGCTGCGGGTATGGGCTGATCTGGGGCGTGCCCGGCGGACGATCGACGCCTACGCCCTTGGGCTGGCTGAGTATCTGTTGATGTGCGAGCGGGAGGGCGTCGACCCGATCGCCGCCAGCCGAGCACACATCGCTGTCTACGTCCGCGAGTTGACCGAGCGGCGCAGCCGCGGGGGCGTGAACGTCGTGTCGATCGACTCTGGGTCGGGGCTGGCCAACGCGACGATCCAGCAGCGATTGGTGCCGGTGCGGCTGTTTTACGACTACTTGATGGAGGAGGGGGTGCGGGAGGCCAACCCGGTGGGCCGGGGCCGTTACACGCCTGGGCGGCGGGGAGGCGGCCACGAGCGCGGTTTGGTGCCCCGGTTGACGAAGCTGCCGTGGATCCCGTCCGAGCGGGAATGGGCGGAAGTGCTCGGTGTGGCGGCGAGAGAGCCGGTTCGCAATCGGGTGATGCTCGCGTTGGCCTATGACGCGGCGTTGCGGCGGGAGGAGCTGTGCTCGTTGCGCACCGATGATCTGGACCCGGCGCACCGGACGCTGCGGGTGAGGGCGGAGACGACCAAGAACCGGCTGGAGCGCGTGGTGCCGTACTCGGCCTCCACTGGCGTGCTGTTGTCGGGCTACTTGGCCCACCGGGCAAGGATCAGCCGGGCGCGCGGGCCGTTGTTCCTGTCCGAGTCCCGCCGCAATCACGCACAGCCGTTGAGCTTGTGGACGTGGTCGAAGGTCGTCCGGAAGATCGCTCTGGACGCTGGAGTCCCGCGGTTTTCCACCCACACCACAAGGCATCTGTGCTTGACGGACCTGGCGCGGATGGGCTGGGAGCTGCACGCCATCGCGACCTTCGCCGGACACCGGACGACCGACGCGACCCTGGCCTACATCCATCTGTCCGGCCGGGACTTGGCCGACAAACTCGCCAAGGGCATGGAACACATCCACGCCTGGCGCGTCGCCGCGCTCACGGACGGCCCGGTCGCGGGGACGCCGCGGTGACCGCGCCGCGGTCGGGGACCGCCGAGGTGGTGTCTGGGGCTCGGTGGCGCTCGCCGTTGGCTGGGCGGCGGTTCGACACCACGGTCGCAGTCCGGGCCGAGGAGGCGACGGCGATCCAGGAGCTGGGCGTGGACAACCTGCGCCGGCTTCAGCGCCACGATGCGTCCGCACCGGGCTGGCGTGTGATCCGGCGGCTGCTGCGCCCGATCGACACGGTCAATGCTGGTCTGGACTCACCGCCGACCCCGCATCGGCGACGCGCCATGCTGGACGTGGTCGCCGTGCTGCTGGTGCGTTCCGCCGAGCTCGGCAGGGCTTTCTGGGGCTGGACCACCGAGGAGTGGGTCTACCTGCTGGGTCGCGACCAGCCGGAGTTCTGCCGCCACGCGCCAGCCTGGGCCGGCGACGAGGTCCGGCCCTACCTCGCGGCCCACGCCTATCTTCTGGGCTCCTTCAACGGGTTCCACGCGATGGCCGGCTTCCACCGGCTCAGGCTGTCCTGGCGGATCTTCGGGCAAGACGGCGTGAACAGCGAGATCGCGCGGGTCCGTGCAATCCTGGCGCGGTGGGGCTACCAGCTTGGGCGCGATGACGACCAGTTACTGCCGAATGTGGTCTGCCAGCTGTTCCTGTTCAACCGCAGCCCGCACCTGGAGGACCTGAGCACTGAGCTGTTCGACCGGTTCCGCGGCGACCGGCTGTTGCAAGGCGCGCGGTTGAACACCCTCTACGCGACGCAGCGGGCCGTGGCCGAGTTGGGGTTCTGCGACCCGCCCCGGCCGCGCACCGGCGACCACTCCACCAAGGCGACCGGCGGCGCCCCGGCTTGGGAGCAGTGGGTGAACCAGTGGCACGAGACCTCGACGCTGACACACCGCACCCGCGGCCAGACCCGCTCCAACCTGCTCAGGGTCGGCCGTTGGCTCGCGGCCGAGCGCCCCCAGGACGCTGATCCATCCGACTGGACCCGCAAGAACAACACATCAACAAGATCAGGAACGCACCAGCGTCACGGTCACAGAGCCTGCCGGATCACCTGAACGTGACACGCCGGCAGCGACCACCGTTTCTGTGCCAGAGCCGATCTCTTGACAGGCCCGTCCTCCCGGGACGGTACTGGCACTGGTTGCTCTCAGCATCGCCTGCCGATATCTGTGCGGCGGCGATCCTCAGCCACCGCAACGCTGATCTTGTCGCCGCTCGTGCCCGGTCGAGACCTGGCGCTTACCGCGCACATACGTCGACGAAATCAGCGCGCGCCTTGCCCGCTTGCTGGCTGACCCACCGGTCTCGCAACCAGTCCGGCCACGAGTCCAGTACAGCGGCGCAATAAAGCGACGCCGAGTCACTACCGGGGTGGGCGCGAAGCTCGCAACGCACGGCAAGCTCGGCAGCGCAGTCCTCGGCCGGCCGAACGGCACAGGCGCCAACCCGCCGGCCAACCGCCACGCATCAAGCGATCCGACAAGCAGGTCCCGCAATCCGCGGTCACCACCCGCGCCGTGTACCACCTCGACCGCCAACCGCACCGCTCTCGCGGCTGAGCGGCGGCGAGAACGCCTCAACCGCCATCCAGCTATCCCACCTCGAGAAACCGTGCGGGCGGCCGCGGACGCCTCAACGTGCAGCCGGTCCACCACGCCAGCACCGGCCAGAGGCAGCGCCGCACGGCTCGCGGAAACTGCCACGACGCGCGCGGTCTGCGCGGCGTCTGTCACCGGCACAGAAGCCAACCACGGGGCCAGGGGCATCAGCGCCGGACGCTGTTCCCTGGCCCGCTATGGCGAGATCGCGCTGACATCGGTGCTGACCGCCCACCTGAGCTTCCCTCGGTTCTCCGGAGACTTCCGAACCAGGTTTGATCATGCAAACCGTGGAAGGAAGTCATCGTGTCCGCACCGAAGAAGTATCCCGATGAGCTGCGCGAACGTGCGGTGAGGTTGTATCGGGAGGCCGACCCGAAGCCGGTCAAGCGGTGGTTGGCCGAGCAGTTGGGTATCCATCCGGAGGCGTTGCGGAGCTGGATCCGCCAGGATGAGGCCGATCGCGGTGAGTGTGCTGATCAGCCGAGCACCCAGATGCTCGAGGAGAACCGGCGGCTGCGCCGGGAGAACGCCGAGCTCAAGCGGGCCAACGAGGTGTTGCGGGCGGCCAGCGCTTATTCGCGGCCGAGATCGGCCCGACCCGGAGGTGGTCATGAGCTTCATCGACGCCCATGACTTCCCGGTCGGTCTCGTGCCGCGGGTCCTGTGCATCCCGTCGTCGACCTACTACGGCTGGCGGGCGCGCCAGGCTCGGCCCAGTGAGTGGGCGCGCGGCGACGCGGAGCTACTGGAGCGGATCCAGGCCATTCGGGCGTCGCACGAGTTCGCGGCCACCTACGGCTCACCGAGGATGTGGCTGGAGCTGCGACGCCAGGGCGTACGGTGTGGGCGCAAGCGCGTCGAGCGGATCATGCGTGAGCACAACCTGCGCGGCGCGTACCTGCGCAAGGGCTGGAAGGGCGGCTCTACCCGGTCCGACCCGCGTCACACCGCCGCTCCGGACCTGGTCAACCGCGAGTTCGCCACCGAGGGGCCGAACCGGCTGTGGGTGGCTGACCTGACCCGGATCATGACCGGTGAGGGTGTGTTGTGGCTGGCCTCGGTGCGCGATGCGTTCTCCAACCGGGTCGTCGGCTGGGCCACCGCGGCCCGCGCGGACACCGACCTGGTGCTCACCGCGCTGGAGTACGGGCTGTGGTCGCGCGACGTGCGCGCCGGTCAGCTCGTGCATCACTCGGACAAGGGCCCAGTACACCGCGATCCGGTTCACCCAGCGCCTGGCCGACGCTGGGATCGCGCCGTCCACCGGCAGCGTCGGAGACAGCTACGACAACGCGCTCGCCGAGAACCTGTGGTCCACGATCAAGATCGAGCTGCTGTACTGGCCTGGTACCAGCTTCGCCACCCGGGCCGAAGCCGAAGCAGCGCTGTTCCGCTACATCGACGGCTGGTACAACCCCCGCCGCATCCAGCGAGGGCTCAGCGGGCTCTCACCCGACGAGTACGAGCAGGCCCACCACACCCTCCACCAGCAACCGGCCCAGCCGGCTACCCTCCAACCCGAGCCGGCCAATCACAGATAAACAAGTCTCCGGCAAACAGGGGGAACCTCAACCCCGTCCGCGCACTGCGCATGAAGCGTTGGCACCTCGGCGGGCTGGACGCCGACACCCCGACCGCGGGC
>NZ_BAABJP010000008.1:0-548960 GCF_039543365.1 Actinospineispora eucalypti | reverse complement strand
GCCGTACACCTGCTCACGCAGCTTCTGCAGCCCCTCACCGTTGTCGTAACACACATCCTCCACAACAGGCCCTGTCCTACCGGTTGCCCACGAGTGTTCGGAGGTTCGAAACCATCATCTCGGCGACCCGAGTGGCCTGCTGACATGCGTATTGGTGAGTGATCCCAGGATGACTAGCTTCGGAGACGATGTAAGAGGCCTTCAGGCTTTGCCCCGGGGCGACGTCCACGAGCAACATGCAATTGTCATCCGGTCTGCCTAGACCAGAGTAGGCCTCCACCGCCGGGAATCCGGCAACTGCCGTGATCCGAGTCCGACTATTCAAGAAGTACTCTGCTCCATGGTCCAACTCCGTACTCGCTATCCAGCTGTCTTCTGGCTCGGCGGGCAGGTTTGACCAGGTGCAGTGGTAGCGGCCGGGCTGATTTGTAGCTTCCGTTTTCTTCGGAGGGGCAGTGCCCAACTGTGCAACTTGCGCTGGGCTAAGAAGTGCGCACGGGTCGACCGTGTCCAGAGGCAACGAGCCGGGCCGCGGGGGGAGGAGGGGGGCCATCGGCGGCGAGGCCGGTGGCGCTTCCGGGGCCGGGCCCGACGAACATCCAGCCATCACCAGTGAGACCAACGCAACCAACGTTATGCCTGCGAGGCTCCTCCACCTGCTCATCGGCCTGGTCCAGCGGTTCCGGGAAGCTGCGGGAAGGGCCATTGCGGCGGCGTGGGAGCCGGAGACGCAACGAGCGGCGCTGGATTTACTGGTGGTGGGTTGTCGATCTGAAATCTGCTGAACGAATCCCTTATCTGCTGTTCGCCATGTCCGTACTCCTTGGCCATCCGTTCAAGATTCTTGGCGCCCGTCTGGAGCTCCTTGACATAAGCCTGCCATTGGTCGAGCAACCCCGTGATCTTCGTGTTGAACTGTGGCGCCAGATCGATGGACACCGGGTCGAGGCCCGGCTCGCCGACGACGGACTCCTGACGCGCAACTCGTACCTTCTCGGCCATCAGCATGGACTCCGCCAGCAGGGCGTTCCGGATCTGCAGCACGTTCTCGGGCGTCACCCGCATGCCACTAAGATTCGCCTGGACGTCGTTGACCAGCGATGACTGGACATCCCCCGGCCTACTCATGGCTGACACCATAGCCAGCCGGCCAGCGCCTCATGGTGGTTTTGGCGAAATTCTCGAGCTGGATTTCCCCTCGACGAGAGGCATACCGACCACACCGGCAAGCGAAAGTTGAGTGTCATAGATAGCATCGTCACGCTCGCGCCCAGGCCCGGTGTCTGGAGCCAACTCACGCCTCAGGACATGCGCAGCTGCTGCCAATGCTTCATCGAGGCGGCCAGGCTGAAGGTGATCTCACCGTTGAGCGGGTTCAGGAATGCCGCGTCTCGATCGAGAGCCGGCACGGGTTGCCACTTGCCGTCCACGTAATCCCCGGGAACCAATTCGCACCAGTACAACCGGTCGTCGATCGGCAAGGATTCTGGTCTTGGGTAGATCAGCAGCATGTAGTTGTCGAGCAACGTTCTGATGGCCAGATTCCGGGCTGCTTGCTCGTCAACGCATTCCTCCGCGTACCAGGTCCGTTTCGAATCCGAGTCTCTGCCGCCGTCCACGTAGAAGACTACCTGACACTTGCCGCGCCTTGATGCCATCAGGCGACACCGTCTCCTTGGAAAGATTGAGTTTCTGTCTTACGCACAGTCGATCGCGATCTGCGCGCCATAGCTCGTTCTTGATTGCCCTGAATCTCAAGCGCTCTTTGCCGAATTTTGACAAGTACACACGGCCACTCGACAGGTCGATAACTCCCGCATCCGGTGCAGTCGCCGTCAAGCCGCTGGATATGGGACGCTCCGACTCTGTCGGTCCACCCAGGGTCACTGCTGACAAACCGAGCAGCCATCTCGACCGGGTCCGACTCCGGCGCTACTTCGAAGCTCGCCTTAAAAGTTGGCACCTCTCGCGACCCAGTGCACGTCACCGGCGACGCCCTCACCGCGCCACCACCACTACGGCATGCCAGCCCTCTCCTGGCAGCGATGCGAGCAGAACATCGTCAACCGGTATGGGCGAGCAGACGACCGCCAACGTGGACGCGAGATGGCGTGCAGCGATGTCGAGGAGAGCGCGCCTGGCGGGCTTCACATCGTTGGCCGCGTTAAGCAGGACCGACTTGCCTGACGCGAGACAGTCGCCGAGATCCTTGTGCACGAGTCGCACGCGCTGCCGAGACATGTTCCTCCGCAAGGACAACAGGATGACCCCGTGTCCCAGACCGTCGACAACACGAGGGACAGCGCCTCGCCGGCTCTCGGATGGGCCGATCATCACCGCAAGCACAGGCCGGGAATCCGGCGCTACCAGCGGGCGAACCGTTGAGTGCACCGGGACCTGGTTGCCCATGGCACCTCCCGAGCTTCCGGACGAACTTGCGCGCCCTCAGGGCAGGGCGCTTTCATCCAGCCTGAGCACGGTGTCCCCAGGGGAATTGGCCGCCGCGACTGCAAGGGCATACGGTGGTCGTCGATCACGTACTTCGGTACTTCGTAGAAATCTACCGTGTAGAAGTCTACGAAGTACACACCTCCGATAGGGTGACGACTTGTGCGTGACCGGGCTGGGTGGGTGGCTGAGCGCGTCGACTGAGACGAGGGAGCAACTAACAACGTGGGCACCTCTGCGTCGTCAAGTCCAACCGCGCTGCGGTGGTACATCGCCCTCGAACTTGGACGTCTCCGGCGCCAGGCCGGACTCACACTGCAGCAAGTCGCTCAGCGACTCGGCACCTCGACTTCGCACGTCGGCCACTTGGAGAAGGGGCGCAACCTCCCAGCAAGAGCCGAGCTCGAGGTACTGCTCGACTTCTACCAACTCGGCGACCGAATCCCGAGCTTCGCCGAGCTCCTCGAGTCGGCTCGGACAGGGAAGGACTGGTGGTTGTCGTTCGAAGGCGTCGCACCGCCGTGGTTTGACCTGTTCCTCGGACTCGAGAGCTCGGCAGCGCAGATCGAGAGCTATGACTCGCACGTGATCCCCGGCCTATTCCAGACGCCGGCCTATAACGAAGCAGTGATCCGTGCGGAAGACCCCGATCTCACGGACTCGGAGATTGCCCGACGAATCGAGCTTCGCCAAGCGCGCCAAGGGGTACTCACCCGAGAGCCCGACCCGCCGAGCGTCTGGTCGATTCTCGATGAGTCCATCCTGTACGGGGCCGCAGACTCGCCGTCGATCATGCGCGAACAGCTCGAGCACCTGGACAAGATGACGCGTCTGCCGAACGTCAACGTCCTGATCCTGCGTATGAGCACGAGACCACACGCCGGGAGCAACGGCACCTTCAAGATCCTCTCATTGCCCGATCTCATTGGCGCACCAGCCGTTGCCTACACCGATGGCATGGTGCATGGCACGTACTACGAGGACTCCGACGCCGTCCTGCGCTACCGAAACGCCTTGACCCGGCTCCATAACATGGCTGTTAGCCCGGAAGAATCACAGAAGTGGATTCGCCGCCGTGCCGAGGAGCTGAAGTGAACCGCGAAGACGCCCTGACCTCACTCGGACGAGTCGCTGTCTGGCGCAAGTCGAGCTACTCCACCGGCGACAACAACTGCGTCGAGATCTCGACGAGCATCCAGGGCTGGGTTGGTGTCCGCGACAGCAAGCTAGGCGCTGAAAGTCCGATTCTCGCGTTCACGCTGAGCGAGTGGGCTGCCTTCACGAATGGCGTGCTGAACGGGGAGTTTGAGTCCTGAACCCTGACTGCGTCGGGCGAGATCGCCTCGGTCACCCAGGACTGCGGCACAAACCGGCCCGAGATGGCGCGCGAGTCGGCGGGAACCGTTCAGGATTGTATTTGGCTGCTCGGAGTCCGTTTCGGAGGCCCGCGAGCAACCTTCAGATCGGCTAGGTCAGGTGCCAGTACCAGCACATCACCTACAGGCCGCACGGACCGCCAACCGCGCCGCAGTTGCTTCTCCCGCTGGGTCGCAGTCGGTGTTGGGCAGTGCGAATGATGCCGTGGGTCTACTAGAGATCGCTGGCGCGGCACCAGGATGCGTTGCGCCGACAAGTGTCTTTGCGCGAAAGCGGCGGCACCTCTTCGACCAGCTTGCCTCTGCGTGGCGCGTGCACCGCCTTCCGTCATCGGTTACGAGGGCGACGTGAGTGATCTTCTGTGTGCCGGGAGCGCGATAGAACACGAGATTGCGGAGATCGTCGGGCTGGGCTGGGGGAGGGCTCCTCGGGTGGCAGGCGTGGGATCGGCTCGGACTAGCGGCGCGTTGATCTCAGCGGCGGCTTCTTGGACTGCCCGCACCGACACCTGCCTGTATCCACAGCCGTATCCACATCCACACGTGCGTCAGTGCTGGTGCGGTCGGTGGTGCGGGAATCGCGCAGGCGCTACTGCTCGGTTGACGTCGACGGCGGCTTGAGCAGCAACGCCGGGGTCTGACGGTGCGAACAGTTGCAACGTAGAAGTCTACCTAGTAGACTTCTACGTCAAGTGATACGCAAAGTTCTTCCGCGAGGAAGGGGTCGCTGAGGCTAGCCCTGTGATGAGTCAGAGTTCTAGGCGGTCGGATCTCTACGCGACGTACCAAATGAAATCCTTATTTGGACACTCCCTTCATTCCTCGTAATCGCGCTTACGCGGGCCTAGTGATCGGGCTTGACCGTACTCGCAAACGTGTCGGCCGGCTCTCTTATTCGAGTCGTCGATGCCCCACCTGGCTTCGATTCGATGGGTCTGCTTCGAATCTGGGGATCTGACCTTGCGGGCGTACGATTTGGCCGCGGAACTTGAATTCCGCAGCTCTGTGGTTTAGAGGCGGCGACCGACGCCTTCGGCGGTGATTGGCCGACGCGCTTGCCCAAATTGAGGCTCCCGTCCCTTTCGGGCGGGTGGGAAAGTCAAACTGACTGATGAATGGAGAATAATGAACAGCACTCTCATCCTGTCGGACCCGTTCGCGCTTGACGTTCGGGTTGAGATCGACACCAAGCCTGGTGAGGCAATTCCAGCCTGCGACACCAGCAATGGCTGCGATCCGTCCTGCGCGTCGGCCTGTACTAGCAACGCCTGAGCACGTTCGTTCGGCGGGGTCCGGCGCAGCGCTGCGGCCCCGCCGGCGTTCGAACCTCGAATCTGATGGAGACGGAATGAACGCCAGAAGCGAGCAGCTGTATCGACACTGTGGCGTCGGGCTCGTACGTGCCGCTGCGGATCCACCGGACCTGGGTGCTGACGGCTGGCCGGAATTGTCGGAAACAACGTCGTGTTGCGAGTGGCTTTCACGGATTTGGGCGTCGCGACCGCAGTTCGCCGAGGCGGTTAGACACGCCAGCCCGGTGCTGGGGGATCGCTTAGCCGGGCTCGCGGCTGGCCAGAGCGTAAGCGACAAGCAGGTCCAACGTGCTACACGAGCGACTGTTCGCTACCTGCTGCGCGCCAGCCATCGCCACACGCCGTTCGGTCTTTTCGCTGGAGTCGCGCCGACCACGGTTGGTGAATCCGCATCGGTGCGTTGGGATCGTGACCATCGACCGGCGGCGCTTGTCGACAACCAGTGGTTGGCCACGGTGATCGACTATCTCGAAGGTGACCGGGAACTGCTCGCCTGGTTGGAGGTGCAGTTCACCAACCTCGTAGCTGTGCGGGGACAGCGGTTGGAATTGCTGCGAGGGCCAGGTCGAGTGACGATCCGTCACACCCCCGTGGTCCAGACCGTTCGAGCGGCGGCGCAGGTCCCGATCAGATTTGGCGATCTGGTCGACAAGCTTGCCGGCGCGTTTCCCGCCGCCGACACAGCGACGGTCGAGCGCACGCTGAGCGAGCTCGTGGGGCGGGGGTTCCTGCTCACGTGCTTACGCGCGCCGAGCACCGAGATTGATCCGCTCGGCTGTTTGGTCGAACGGCTCGACGCAGCCGGAGCCCATGACGTTGTGCTTGCTGCCGAGCTGCTCACGAAGCTCAGGGCTATTCACGAGGACCTGAAGGCACACAATCTGGCCTGTAATGGCGAGCGCCCAGGCATCCGTGCCCGCCTTGGACGGCGGATAGATGAGTTGACTCGTGAGCTCACGCGCCTGCGAAAGCAAGCGGGCATGGATGCAGCGAGCTTCGGCCGCATTCCGCTATCGCTCAACCTCGGTCTCGGCGTTCAACTCACCGTGCCCGAGCAGGTAGCCGTGGAGATGGAGCTGGCGGCCGGCGCGCTAATCCGCTTGAGCCGCCAGCCAACAGGCGAGCCGGCATGGCGAGACTTCTATACAACCTTTTGCGACCGCTACGGAACCGGCACATTGGTACCGCTGTATGACCTCGTGGACCCTGGTGCCGGACTGGGTCTGCCATCTGGCTATCCGGGCAGCGTCTGGCCGTCTCGGCCAGACAGCGTGGTTGCCCGGGATGAACGCTTGCTTGCGATGGCGATGCAGACGATTGCCGACAACGGCCATGAGATCGTGCTGGACGACGAACTCATCCAGTCCCTGGCCGTCGGTGCCGAAGACGCCGAGCTCCGAATCCCGCCACATGTTGAGCTCGCGGCGCGCATCCATGCGCCCGACCTCGGAGCGTTCGATCGCGGGGACTACTGGCTGACCGTGACGCCGGGACGTTCGGCGGGCACCTTCACCTCACGTTTCACCCCGACCATCGAAGGTGCTGGCCTCGAGGAGGTCTATCGGGCACTTCCGACGGCCGTATCTGGCGCCGTGCCGGTTCAGATGAGTTTCCCGCCCATCTACGCGCACGCCGAGAACATCTCCCGCGTGCCCGCCTACTTGCCGAACGTGTTGGCGATGGGGGAGCACCGAGATCCCGGCCAGGGCTTGATTCCGCTGGAGGATCTCGCAGTCACCGCAACTCGCAACGGTCTGCATCTCGTGAGCGTCAGCAAAGGGCAAGTCGTCGAGCCGCAGGTCTTCCACGGCCTGAACCTCGAGAAGCAGCCGCCGACGCTGGCGCGTTTCCTAATCCACCTCTCCCGCGGCCTCAACGCGTCGTGGACGGAGTTCGACTGGGGACCGTACGCAGCTCGCCTGCCCTACCTGCCGAGGGTGCGCTATCGGCGAGCGATCTTGGCTCGTGCCCGCTGGCGGTTGACGGCGAACGATCTGCCGACCGGGGCCAGCGATGACCAGTGGCGGCGTGCGTTGCGTCGATGGCGGGACAGATGGCGCTGTCCCGAATCGGTCGAGCTGGCCGACGCCGACCGCACTCTGCGACTGGACCTTGGCGTTTCCGCGCACGCCGGGATTCTCCGTGCTCACCTTGATCTTCACGGTCACGCGACTCTCATCGAATCGGTCGCCCAAGCCGACGAGTACGGATGGATCGGCGGGTATGCCCACGAGATCGTTCTGCCGCTCGTCAGCCGGCGTCCGCCGGCGCCCTCGCCTCTCCTGATCGCCCGCCCGGTCGTCACCAATCGCACCCACGGCCAGTTCCCAGGCTCACCGCACACCGCATGGCTCAACGTCAAGGTGCATACCCATCCGCAGACGATTGACGATCTGATCGTCGAGTATCTGCCAGCTCTGCTGGACGCCCTTCCGAGCGACAGCCGACGGCACTGGTTCATTCGCTACCGAAGCCCGCACGAGACCGACCATCTCCGACTCCGCATCTATACACCAAATCCGGCCGCATATGCCGATGCGATAGCGGTCATCGGTGTGTGGGCCGAGCAGCTGCGTGCCGATGCCGTGGCTAGCCGCCTGGTGGTCGACACCTACTGCCCTGAGGTCGGCCGATACGGTCGTGGTCACGTGCTGGCGGCGGCCGAGAACGTGTTCGTGGCTGATTCCCGCGCAGTTGCCGAGCAACTGAGGCATCTGCCGGAACAGATCATCCAGCGTCGCGCCCTCGCAGCGGTGAACATGCTGGCGACCGCGCACGGCCTACTGGGCGAGCTCGATGCCGCGATCAAGTGGCTTGTGGCCCGTCCGGCCCCCGGGGCGCTAGGGGAGGACCGGAACGGGCTGCGACACGCCGTCTCCCTCTTCGGCAAGTACGTCTCCGGGGAGCCCGAGTTCGGGGAGACCGTCGCGGAAGCCTGGCAGGCGCGCGCTGACGCTCTCGTCGCCTATCGCAACCTCCTGCCGCCTGCGCGTGCGAATACCGACGCTGTACTTGAATCGCTGTTGCACATGCACCACAACCGCCTCATCGGCGTCGACCGGGTCAGCGAGGATCGGTGCCGCCGGCTCGCCCGGCACACCGCGCTTGCCGGGGCAAAGCAACGGAGCGACCGATGAGCATCGGGCAACAATTTCCCGCGCCGGCTGACTCGCTCGGCAGCGGCGCCGCCGGAATCACTCTGCTCCACATCCAGGAAGCTCGAACCGGGAACGGTTCCTGGGCCAAGGTGCACCAGTGGGCGACCGCGATGACCCGCGATGTCGTGACCGCACACGTCGACAGCGCGAGCCTCTACCGAGGCGCACCGGCCGTCGCGTTCGTACTGCGAGCAGCCAATCAGCATCGCTACATGTCGGTAATCGAGGATCTTGACGTCTACATCGACGGACTGACCCGATTGCGACTTCGCCGCGCGAACAAGCGCCTCGATTCCGGCGGCCTGCCCGAGCTGCGCGAATACGATCTCATCAGCGGATTGACCGGAATCGGTGTGTATCTCCTACGCAGGAACCAACCCGACGAGCTACTCCGTGATGTGCTCCGTTACCTCGTACGACTCACCGAACCGATCCACGACGACGGCGAATCGCTCCCGGGCTGGTGGTGCGCGGAATACCCGTCGCACCTTGGGCCGCCGCGTTGGCCGGGCGGGCACGGCAACCTGGGGCTCGCGCACGGCATTGCCGGACCCCTCGCGTTGCTGGCCACAGCGATGCGATGCGGCGTCGTGGTAGACGGCCACGCCGACGCGATCGGCCGAATCGTGGTCTTTCTCGATCAATGCGGCCGTGATGCAGGTGCCGGTCGATGGTGGCCTGGCTGGATTACCCGTGCCGAATGGCTGTCTGGCGTGCTGGCCCAAGCGGGACCACAACGCCCATCCTGGTGTTACGGCACACCGGGCATCGCCCGTGCTCAACAGCTCGCCGCGATTGCCCTTGACGATCAGCGACGCCAACGCGCTGCCGAACACATCTATGCTGCCTGCCTCGCCGACGAGCAACAACTCGCTCTGCTCACCGACCCCACCCTGTGCCACGGCTGGGCCGGGCTTGCACACACGACCAGGCGCGCTGCCGCGGACGCGGGCGTCGGAAGTGAACTCGCCGACGCACACCTGCGCCTACGCCGACGCTTGGACGAGCAACTCGAGGGACAAGAGCACGCAACGGCGGCACCAGGGCTGTTGGAGGGCTCGGCCGGCATCCGCCTGGCGCGAAACGAACTTCCGCTCACCCCACAGGGAGAGGTGCCTTGGGATGCCTGCCTACTGACCTGCTGATCGCGAACCAGCCAGGACCCGCCAAGCTTGGAAGCAACACGAAGGGAACAGATGAAGTCCACCACCACCGGCGGACCGGAGCGCCTGCGCGCCGAGATGGTCGACCGGGTCAAGGCAAGCGGCTACGCCCGCTATGACGAGGTCGAGAACGCGATGCGCGTTGTCCCCCGACACGCGTTCGTCCCGAACGCCGGCCTGGCGGACGCATACGCGGACATAGCGGTGATCACGAAGCGCGATGCGACCGGAACGCCCTTGAGCTGTGCGTCCGTACCAAACGTTGTCGCGCTCATGCTTGACCAGCTCGTAGTACAGGACGGTCAGCGCATCCTCGAGATCGGCGCCGGCACCGGATACAACGCCGCCTTGCTCGATCACCTCGTCGGCCCATCCGGACAGATCACCACCCTCGACATCGACCCAGAGGTGACGGCGCAAGCTGAGCGCGCGCTTGCTGCCAATGGTCACAGCAGGGTGCGGGTGATCACTCGGGACGGTGCACGGGGAGCTCCGGAATACGGCCCGTACGACGGCATCATTGTCACTGTCGGCGCCTGGGATATCCCCGAGGAATGGTTTGATCAGTTGGCGCACGGCGGCCGGCTGGTGGTTCCACTGCGCTGGCGCGGCCAAACCCGCTCGGTAGCGTTCGTCCACGACGGGCAAACGCTGCGCTCCGCGGAAAGTTGTCTATGTGGCTTCGTGCCGATGATCGGCCAGGACAGCGAGCGGACAGGCAACCTCGATCCAGCCCAACACGTCGCGCTGTACTGGGACGCCGATCAGAACATCGACCTCACCCACTTGCGGGACGTGCTCACGGCTCCAAAACACACTCTCTGGTCGGGCGCCACGGTAGGCCCTTACGATCCATTCGACGGTATCTGGCTAAAGCTAACCGCCACGGAGTCAGGCACCTGCCGCATCGCCGCCGAACAAGCCGCCATAACCAGCGGCCTCTGCGCGCCGGCGATCCCAGCGCGCAGCCCCGCGCTAGTTGAGCGCCACAGCCTGGCCTACCTTGCCGTGCGACGGCTTGAAGGCGATGGACGCCGTTCCGAACTCGGGGCAATCGGCCACGGCCTCAACGGCCAGCACCTTGCTGAGCGGCTGTGCGAACACATCCGCGCATGGGACAGCGATCGAATGGCTCTGCCATCGGTTGTCGCACACCGCAGGAGCGCACCGTTGGCCGAGCCGCACAACGGCATCGTTATTCACAAGCAGCATGCCCGGCTGGCTATTTCGGAGAAGTAGGCTCATCCGCCGTTTGGCCCAGTGATGTTCGAACGGTGCCGGCCCGCCGTCGCTCTGGCAACTGTACCTCGCGCTATTATGTAAACTCACTGCTTCGAGATCGTATGGAGGTGCCGCAATGGCGCAACAGGTACTCGTTTCCCTGGTTGACGACCTTGATGGCCAGGTTGCGAACGAGACGGTCGGGTTCGGCCTGGATGGGAAGTCTTATGAGATCGACCTGAGCAGCGAGAACGCGGGTAAATTGCGGGAAGTTCTCGCCGCATATGTATCAGCTGCGCGCCGCGCGGGCGGCGCTCGCTCTCGGTCGGGCAGTGGCGGGTTGCGTCGAACCACCGTTGATAGGGAACAGAATCAGGCCGTCCGGGAGTGGGCTCGGAAGCGAGGGATGACGGTCTCGGAGCGCGGCCGGATCTCTGCGGACATTCTTGAGGCCTACCGCAAAGAGAATTAGTCGGGCTGGCCGTGAGCTTGCCTCGATTGGCCCGGCCGCTGTGGGCGCTCACGACTGAACCGGCAATGGGAACAGGTGTCACGGGAGCTGGGAAAGCCGCGTTACGAAGATGACGAAGCTCAACAGGGGCAAGCGCGGCGAGCGATATACGGAGTTCCAGTCCGCGCGATTCGAGCTCGTCACTGCTGGGCAAGGTGCAGCGCCGCTGGTGGCCATCGAGGCATATAGCCCCCGCACAGGGGCAGATGTTCGGTCAGTCGACCACAAGCTCGAGGGTTGGCTTCACGGCTGGCATGCCCAGCAAAGTTTCGCATTTGCTTGGTCGCCAGCCCAGCTCGGCCCCCAAGGACTGAATGGTAAGCCCAGATTGGCTAGCGACGTTGAATGCTTGCCTGAGCATGCTGGGCTGCTCCGTCGGAAAACTCAGGATTGATTGCGGCGCGAACCCAGGTTGTCCTTGCAGTGTGCGTAGGCGTTGATAGCCGCGGCTTGCGGCTGTGTCGGACAGAAGTCCGGTCTCGCGGCATCGATAAAGTAGCGAGTGCACTGAAACGCCCCAAACTCGGGAGAGTTCGGCGAGATGCCGCAGATCGACGCGGCGTGGCAGGCCGGGCAAGATGCTGTTGCGCGGAGTGAGGAATTCTGCGGCAAACATGTCGGCTTCGCGTTCTTGAGCCGGGTCGCCGGTCGCGGTGCTGTGCATCACAAGGTGCCCCAGCTCGTGAGCAGCGGTGAAACGGTGTCGGTAGACGTCGTCGGCCCGATTGGGTGTGAGCACGATGATCGGTCGCGAGAACTGCGAAGTAGAGAACGCGTCGACGGACTGCAATCCACTGTCGCGGGGCGGGGTTACCACGATGATGCCGTTGGTTTCGATGCGACGGACGAGGTGTTGGACCGGACCGTCGCCGAGATGCCAGTGTCGCCTCAGGCTCCTCGCCGACCCGAGCGGGTCGGCTGGTTGGTCCGGCGTGTCCTCGGCGTCATCGTCGCTCAGGCGAGGGCTGGGCAGGTTGATGTCGGGTAGGTAAACGTGGCGTTCGAGGGCGTGTGCGAGTTCCCAGATCTGCTCGGCCGAGGCGGTTGCCTTATTCCTCTGCGACGAGCTCGTCTTGCGCAGGCTGCGGAAGTGGGCTCCTGAGGTGTCGAGCCGGCCGTGCGGTCGGCCAGCGATAAAGAAGGCGAGGGGAACGTCTAATACCTCGGCAATGCGCGGGAGAACCTCGGGGCGGGGCCGGGTAACGCCGAGTTCATATTGTCCGACTGCCGCTGCGGAGACTCCGATGAGATCCGCAACAGTTTTCTTGGTCATACCCGCCAGGTAACGGGCCTGGGTCAAGCGTGCTGGGTCGAACGCGTAATGGACGGCAAGTGGCGACGGCTCGGTGGAATCGGGCATCGCGTCGGGCGGCATCAGGTGCAGCTGTCTGCGGCGGCTGTCGTCATTCACGATCGTCGGCGAAGGTCGGGCCATCCTGACGCTCATCGTCGGTGACGGGATCCTCAACGGGCCTGGGTCGGGCACTGACCTCCAGGGCTGGCGCCGTCCCCTGGTCGAAGGCAGCGATCTGGCCTGCCGACCGGGGCTGGGGAACGTGAGTTGGGATCTCGTCGGGGCTGATAATGTGCAGCGGAAGCTCTTCCGGTGACCATGTCAGCGTGCCGTCCTCGGCTTGCGCTTGCGCGATTCCCCACCACGCTGCGAGTACCGCTTTGCTGTCGGCGTTGGCGACAAAGCCGATGTAGATAAAGGTCGTGTTCTCGTCAAGAATCGGCGACGTCTCAGAGTCGCCCTGCTGCGAGGCTGGCGTCGCTCGGGTGTCGGTCTCGGCTTCGTCGGCGAAGTCGAACAGGCTGGGTTGGCGCGGCGGCCGGGGAACCGACAGGGCGGCCAGATCCCGTAGCACCACACTCTCGATCTTGGCCTGCGAGATCGGGATGCTCAAGGACGACGCATGCCTGAACGGCACCAACACCTTCCCGTGCAGCTTGATCAAGAAGTAGCCAGTGTTGGGAACCTTGATGATCTCGGCGCCGGGCATGTCGCCCAGTTCGGCAACGAGGTTGAGGTACTTCGCCTCCCAGACACTGCCGTAGGCGAACTTCTTCTCCAGCCCGGACGCATGCTGGGCTGCAAGGGCGGACTGGTGCGCCGCGAGGATGGCCCTGACGACGCGCCGAATCACCTCGGCAGCGTCGTCACCAAACTGCTCCTGCGCCCACGTCGTCACTACTACCTCGACACCCATCCAGGACTCCCCGGTCACTTTGTGCAAGCCGGCTGCTCCCGCACAGGAACTTTAGTATCGCACAGAATTTTGACCATCTGACTTCAGGGTGCCAGAGTGATCGCCGAGGACGGGTCAGCGGCGACCGACCAGTATCGGAAGGGGGAGTCGTGCGGGCGTCGGGCAGAACTGGCGTCTTGACGGCGCCCAGGACTGGCTGCTGGCCGGTGGGAGCCTGTCGTGGCGGCCTGGCTTGGGCAGGTGTGGATCTACCCTCCGAGCTCGCCACAAGTGCTTGTTCGCAGTGGCGCCGGTCTGAGCTTGGTTAGCGCTGCGCCCGGCCGGGTCGGCTCTGCGGACTTGGGGCCAGTTTCGCCAAACAGAGAGTGTTTGATCGTCGGGTCGCAACCCGTCTGGAACGGGGATGAGGCGGGCAGCAGGAGTGTCCGGCGATCTAGATGGTGCGGTGACGGGGCCGGGCGATCGGACGTCTCTCACGCAGACTGTGCCCCGATTGTTCCCGGCGGAGCATGCATCCACTCTCGCGCAGGTCAGGCGCCTGTGAGGTGCCAGCGTGGTCAGTAGGTGATGTACAGGCTTCCCCAGGCCCATTCGGCCGTACCGCAAGGCGCGGTTCGCTCCCGCATCAGCTCGGTTCGGCCAGCAACGGATGCGGCTCGCCGGTGAGCGCCACCAGAGCGGTGATGACTTCGTCTTGGGTGGCGCGGGTGTAGGTGGCTGTGGTGTCGTCGCGGCCGCCGGTGCTGTGCCCGGCGTAGGCTGCGGCGACGGCGGGGCTGAAGTTGCGTTCCACCCAGGTCAGTGTCGTGTGGCGTAGCCAGTGTGTGCTGATGCCTTGGGTGGTTACCCAGGGCAGGTGTGTGCCGATCCGCGCCCACAGGTGGTCGTAGCGGCGTGTGGTGATCGGCCGGCCGGTGGCATACCGCAATAGCCGGCCGTCGCGGGGCGCGTGCCGTTGTTCGGCGTGCGCGAGCAGCGCGGCCATCAGAGTGGGGGAGACCGGCTGCCAGCGCACCGTCTCGCCCTTCTCCCGTAGCTGGATGAGGCAGTGGGTGGGCTCGAGATCCATCGGGCGCAACGCGAGCGCGCCGCCCCGGCGGCAGGCCGTTTCGGTGTGCAGCCGCAGCAGCAGACTGTCCAGCGCGGGGTCGTTGCCGGTGCCCGCGGCGACCTGGTTGATCTCGCCTAGCCGGTCGTTCGCCACGGCCCGGCGGCTGGAGGGCAGCCGGCGCGGCTTCGCGACCTTGCGGGCCGGATTCCGGGAGGGATCGATCAGGCCATCGTTCTCCGCGCGCCGGTAGATGCAGCGCAGGGCGCTGATCAAGTGTTCGCCGGCGCTGCGTCCGCCGCGGGCGTTGCGGCGGGCCACCGTGTGGGTCCTCGTGTAGGCCAGCAGACGCTCGACGTCGGTGGCGGTCGGCTCATCGAGGTGCCGCTCGGCCCACTGGTCCAGGATCCGGTTCCAGTACGAGCTGTACACCCGGCGGGTGCCAGGGCTGACCGTCGCCGCGACGGTCGGGATGAACTCGGCGAACGTCGGCACCCTCGGGCGCTCGAGCGGCGCCCCGAGCAGTTGCTCGGGGCTGACGCCCATGCGTTCCAGCAGCATCCGGGCCGCCTCGATCTCCGCCTGGCCCGCCGCGGCGCGCGACGACACCCGGGCGTCACTCTGAGAGCTCATGTCGCGTCACCGCCCTCGCAGAGCCGATCCAGCGAGGCGGCGACCATGTCGTCCAACGCCGCCGGGGAATACACGATCAGCTGACCCACCGCCAGCTCCGCGACCAGCAACACCCGGTCGTTCGGGCGCAGGTCACACCAGCGACGAACCTGGGCGGGCAACCCCAGATAGCCCTGGCTGGTGACCGAGAACACCCCCTCCGGGCAGGCATGCGCCACCAGCAGACCGCGCAACGTCCGGATATCCAGCCGCGTGCCCGGCGCCCAGCCCAAGCGCCGCAAGATGTTCTTGTCGCTCACCCGGCCCCGGGAGTCCACCGCCGCGAACCCGTAGACGGTGTCCGCGGCGCGGAAGGTCGGCAGCGGCGCCAGCGGAGGCGGTGGACGCCGAATCGATGCCGGCCCGACCGCGGCGGCTCCGGGTGGGCGGGTCGGGTTTGGGAGGGCCACCGGCGGGATCACCGGGGCGCTCACCGCGACCACCCCCGGCGCAGAAGACACCCCGAGGTGTCACGACACGCCGCGCGAGCGTGCCCAGAGACGCTTGAACACGGATACGGAAGACGTAGCGAGTGTGCAACAACCTGGTGTCCGAGGGGGGACTTGAACCCCCACGCCCGTTAATAGGGCACTAGCACCTCAAGCTAGCGCGTCTGCCATTCCGCCACTCGGACCGTGGTGAGGTGAAGGATAGCCGACCCCCTTCGGCCGCCCGTAACCCCACCACCGATGGTAGGAAGATCCGGTGACTAGCGCCATTTCCGCCGAGGATGAAGCCGTCGAGCTGGCCGCCGAGCTGATCCGGATCGACACCACGAACACCGGTGACCCGGCCACCGTGGTGGGCGAGCGGCTGGCCGCCGACTTCGTGCAGGCGAAGCTCGAAGAGGTCGGTTACCAGGTCGAGCGGGTCGAGTCGGGGGCGCCCAACCGGGACAATGTCTTCGCCCGGTTGCCCGGGGCCGACCCGGATCGGGGTGCACTGCTGGTGCACGGGCACCTGGATGTGGTGCCGGCCGATCCTTCCGAGTGGTCGGTGCACCCGTTCTCCGGCGCGATCCAGGACGGCTACCTGTGGGGCCGGGGCGCGGTGGACATGAAGAACATGGTCGGGATGATCTTGGCCGTCGCGCGGCATTTCAAACGGGAGAACATCACCCCTCCGCGTGAGCTGGTGTTCGCCTTTCTGGCCGACGAGGAGGCCGGCGGCAAGTTCGGCTCGCAGTGGCTGGCGGACAACCGGCCGGAGCTGTTCGACAACTGCACCGAGGCGATCGGCGAGGTCGGCGGGTTCTCCCTCACGCTGACCGACACCAAGGGCGAGGACGCCCGGCTGTACCTGATCGAGACCGCCGAGAAGGGCATGGCCTGGATGCGGCTGCGGGCCAAGGGCCGCGCCGGGCACGGCTCCTTCCTGCACGAGGACAACGCGGTGACCACGCTCGCCGAGGCGGTCGCCCGGCTGGGCAACCATAAGTTCCCGCTGGTGCTCACCGACACGGTGCGCGAGTTCCTGGACGTGGTGTCGGAAGTCACCGGGCTGGAGTTCGGCGAGGACGACCTGGACGGCGCGCTGGCCAAGCTCGGTCCGCTGTCCCGGATTATCGGGGCCACCGTGCGGGATACGGCCAACCCGACCATGCTGAGCGCGGGCTACAAGGCCAACGTGATCCCGTCCACCGCTGAAGCCGTGGTGGACTGCCGGGTGCTTCCCGGCCGGGAGGCGGCGTTCCTGCGGGAGGTGGACGAGATCCTCGGTCCGGACGTCACCCGCGAGTGGGTGACCCACCTGCCGGCACTGCAGACCACTTTCGACGGTGATCTCGTGCAGGCCATGGGGGCCGCGCTGCGGGCCGAGGACCCGGACGCGCGGGCGGTGCCGTACATGCTCTCCGGGGGAACCGACGCGAAGGCGTTCGAGGACAAGCTGGGCATGCGCTGCTTCGGGTTCGCGCCGCTGCGGCTGCCCCCGGACCTGGACTTCGCCTCGCTGTTCCACGGGGTGGACGAGCGGGTGCCGGTGGACTCGATCCGGTTCGGTGCCCGGGTGCTGGACCGATTCCTACGGAGTTGCTGACATGGATCTCAAGGGCAAAGGCGCGCTGGTCACCGGTGGGGCCTCGGGTATCGGGGCGGCGGTGGTGCGCCGGCTGAGCGCGGCCGGCGCGCACGTGGCCGTGGTGGACCTCAACGAGGAGGCCGCGCGGTCGGTGGCCGACGAGGTCGGCGGGCTGGCGCTGCCGGGAGACGTCTCCGACCCGGACACCATGCCGATGCTCACCTCGGTCGCGGAGGAGCGGTTCGGCCGGCTGGACGTGGTGTTCCTGAACGCCGGCACGGTCAGCGGGCAGTCCGGCATGGCCGACCTGGACGTGGCCCGGTACCGGCGGTCCGTCGGGGTGAACGTGGACCACGTGGTCTTCGGCACCTGCGCGGCGGTGCCGGCGCTGCGCCGGGCGGGCGGCGGCACGATCATCGCCACCGCCTCGCTGGCCGGGCTCATGGCGATGCCGCTGGACCCGCTGTACACGATGACCAAGCACGCCGTGGTCGGCTATGTGCGGGCCACCGGCGCGGCACTGGCCGACGAGGGCATCCGGGTGTGTGCGGTCTGCCCGGGCTTCGTGGACACGCCGCTGATCGACTACCACCGGGACCAGTTCGGCGACTTCCCGCTGCTGTCCGCCGACGACGTGGCCGACGCGGTGGACGGGATCCTGGAACGGGGCAACCCGGGCGAGGCGTGGTTCGTCCAGCCGGGCCGGGAGCCGGGTCCGTACGGCTTCCGGGGAGTGCCCGGACCGGCCGGGGGCACCCGGCCGCCGGCTTTTGAGAGGACCAACTGATGCGCGCCTGGCAGGTCACCGAGCTCGGCGAACCGGCCGACGTACTGAAGCTGGTCGAGGTGCCCGACCCGGTGCCGGGGCCGGGCGAGCTGCTGCTGCGGGTCGCCGCGGCGGCCTGCAACTTCCCGGACATCCTGCTCTGCCAGGGCAAGTACCAGGTCCGCCCGCCGCTGCCGTTCACCCCGGGGCTGGAGGTGGCCGGCGAGGTGGTCGCCGTCGGTGAGGGCGCGCGGGGCGCGGTCGGGGACCGGGTGATCGCGCAGACCGGCCAGGGCGGGTTCGCCGACCTGGTGACCGTGCCCGCCGAGGACGCCTGGGAGTGGCCGGACGGCATGTCCGCCGCGCAGGCGGCCGGCATGTTCGTCACCTATCAGACCGGCTACTGCGCGCTGCACCACCGGGCGAACCTCCGGCCGGGGGAGACGCTGCTGGTCCACGCGGCGGCCGGCGGGGTGGGCAGCGCGGCGGTGCAGCTGGGTAAGGCGGCCGGCGCGACGGTGATCGGTACCGCCGGCGGCGCGGAGAAGTGCGAGGTGGCCCGCTTGCTCGGCGCCGACCACGTGATCGACTACTCCTCCGAGGACCTGATCGGCCGGGTCAAGGAGATCACCGGGGGGCGCGGCGCGGACGTCATCTACGACCCGGTGGGCGGCGACATCTTCGACGCCTCCCGCAAGGTGGTGGCGTTCGAGGGCCGGATCCTGGTGATCGGCTTCGTGGCCGGCCGGTTCGCCGACGCGCCGACCAACCACGTGCTGGTGAAGAACTACTCGGTGGTCGGCGTGCACTGGGGCTTCTACAAGCACATGGCGCCGCACTACTACCCGAAGTGGCAGGACGCGCTGGTCGAGCTGTGGCGGGAGCGCAAGATCGATCCGCTGGTGGGAGGGGAGCTTCCGCTCACCGAGGCCCCGGCCGCGCTGGGCCGGCTGGCCAGCCGGAACACCGTCGGCAAGATCGCGCTGATTCCGTAGGGGAGCTAGTAGCTGAGGTTGGGCAGCGGCTGCTTGGTGCGGCGCCGGCGCAGCCACACCCGCCGTTCGCCCCCGGGGTAGAGCCGGACCCTGGACAGTTCCCAGCCGCCGAACTCGGCCTGGATCGCCAGCCGTACCGATGCGGTCATCCGGGTGACGTCCGGGGGCAGCCGCAGCGGCCGGTACTCCCACTCCCCGTCGACACTGTCTCCTTCGGTCATGCCAGTGCCGGTTTGCACCGCTGGCCACCTCCAAACGGTCCGTTAATGCGAGCCACCTTAGGTGCCCGGCGCCGGGGCCGAAAGACGTGCGGGAGGTCATCGGATCGCCCCATCGGGTTCACCTGCTGTTATCGCTATCACAGCTTGGCTGTGGCGTGGGTCATAGCGCGGGACCCGCCGGGGGTCCTCAGCATGCGGGCGCTAGCGTGGCTGCTCCGGGTGTGGGCGGGCCGCACCCAACGAAGTTGGCGGTGTCAGGGCGGTAGTGGACCTCATCCAAGCGGTAGTGCTGGGGATCGTCGAAGGGCTCACCGAGTTCCTGCCGGTCTCCTCCACCGGGCACCTGACCATCGCGGAGAAGCTGCTCGGCCTGAACGTGGCCGACCCGGCGGTGACCGCGTACACGGCGGTGATCCAGATCGGCGCCATCCTCGCCGTGCTGGTGTACTTCGCCAAGGACCTGGCCCGGATCGTGCGCGGCTGGGCGGCGGGCGTGGTCAGCGCCGAGGCGCGGGAGGCCGAGGAGTACCGGTTCGGCTGGCTGATCATCATGGGCTCGATGCCCATCGGCGTCGTCGGCCTGGCCGCGAAGCCGCTGATCGAGGGGCCGCTGCGCAGCCTGTGGTTCGTCGCCGGCTCGCTGGTCGCGTGGAGCGCGGTGATGTGGTGGGCCGAGCGCAACCCGTCGCAGAAGAAGGCCGAGGGCGACCTGCGCGCGGCCGACGTGCTGGTCATCGGCCTGGTGCAGTGCCTGGCGCTGGTCCCCGGGGTGTCCCGCTCCGGCGCCACCATCAGCGCCGGCCTGCTGCGCGGGGTGGAGCGGGTGACCGCCACCAAGCTGTCCTTCTACCTGGGCATTCCGGCGCTGGTCGGGGCCGGTGTGTTGCAGCTCCCCGAGGCGCTCGGACAGGGCATCGGGGTGATGCCGACGGTGGTCGGCACGGTGGTCAGCTTCATCGTGGCCTACGCCTCGGTGGCCTGGCTGCTGCGGTTCGTTTCCACCAACCGGATCACCGCGTTCGTGCCCTACCGGGTAGTGCTCGGGTTGGCCATCATGGTTGCTCTGGGCGCGGGCTGGCTGGGCGCGACGTAACCTGGGTGGTCGTGACCACCGTCATCCTGCTGCGCCACGGGCGCTCCTCGGCGAATACCGGGGGCGTGCTGGCCGGCCGCAGCCCCGGCGTGCACCTTGACGACACCGGCAAGGGCCAGGCCTGGGCGCTCGCCCAGCGCCTGAAACCGGTGCCGCTGGCCGCCGTCGTGGCCTCACCGCTGGAGCGCTGCCAAGAGACCATCGCCCCGCTGCTGGCCGGGCGCGAGCTGTCCCCTCAGGTCGAGGACGATCTCGCCGAGGTGGACTACGGCGACTGGACCGGCAAGGAGATCAAGACACTGGTCAAGGAGCCGCTGTGGCGGGTGGTGCAGCTGCACCCCTCGGCGGCGGTTTTTCCCGGCGGCGAGGGCCTGGCCGCGATGCAGGCGCGCGCGGTCGCGGCCATCCGGGCGCACGACGCCAAGGTGGTCGCCGAGCACGGCCCGAACGCGGTCTGGCTGGCCTGCAGCCACGGGGATGTGATCAAGGCGGTGCTGGCCGACGCGCTCGGCCTGCACCTGGACTCGTTCCAGCGCATCGTGGTGGACCCCTGCTCGGTGAGTGTGATCAACTACACCGAGACCAGGTCTTTCGTCAGCCGGATGAACGACACCGGCGGCGACGTGGGGGCACTGTTGCCGCCACCGGCGAAGAAGGGCAGGCGGCGCAAGGCCACCAAGCCGTCCTCGGACGCCGTGGTCGGCGGGTCCACCGGAGTAGAATGACTGTTTGAAATCTCAGCCGGCCGGGCACCGTTATGCTCGCAAGCCGTCGGTGGCCTACTGTCGGGGATGTCATGCCACGTGTCATTCATGTCTTTCGCCAGCCCGACCGGTTCATCGCCGGCACGGTCGGGGAGCCGGGCGACCGCGCGTTCTATCTGCAGGCTGTCGAGGACGCCCGCACGGTCAGCGTGTTACTGGAGAAACAGCAGGTCACCGTGCTTGCCGAGCGTATCAGCGCGCTGCTCGGGGAGATCTCCCGCCGGTTCGGCACCGAGGTCGGCGAGGACGTCGCCACCGACGAGGTGGACACCGAGCCGCTGACCGTGCCACTGGAGGAGGAGTTCCGGGTCGGCACCATGGGTCTCGGCTGGGACGCCGACTCCCGCTCGATCGTGGTCGAGCTGCTCGCGTTCACCGAGGAAGAGGTGGACGAGTCCGTCGTGCTGGACGACACCGAGGAGGGCCCGGACGCGCTGCGCGTGTTCCTCTCCCCGGTGCAGGCCAAGGCGTTCGCCACCCGGGCGGAGCGGGTGCTCTCCGCCGGCCGGCCGCCGTGCCCGCTGTGTGCCGAGCCGCTGGACGCGGAGGGGCACATCTGCCCCCGGCAGAACGGCTACCACCGGCGGGCCGTGGTCGGGGAGTCCTGAGCGGCCGAGGATGGACCCATTCGACCCCGCTGTGCCGGGGCTGCTGCACGCGGGCCGCATGGAGGTCACCGGCCGCATCGTCAACGCCTCCAACGCCACCCTGGTCTGCGAGCTGGAGTGCGACGGGGTGCACGCCCGCTGCGTGTACAAGCCGGTGCGCGGGGAGCGGCCGCTCTGGGACTTCCCGGACGGCACGCTGGCCGACCGGGAGTACGCCAGTTACCTGATCTCGGCCGCCCTGGCGGCGGACGGCAAGCGCCCGATGGTCCCGCCGACGGTGCTGCGCGAGGGGCCGTTCGGCCCCGGCATGGTGCAGCTGTGGGTGGACACCGAGGAAGACGCCGAGCTGGTCGACGTGTGCGCGCCCGCCGACGTGCCGCGCGGCTGGCTGACCGTCCTGCGCGCGCGGGACTCGCTGGGCGATCCCGCGCTGCTGGTGCACGCCGACCACCCCGAGCTGCGCCGGATGGCCGTGCTGGACGTCGTGCTGAACAACGCCGACCGGAAGGCCGGGCACGTGCTGACCGGCGTGGACGGCCGGGTGTACGGCGTCGACCACGGCATTTGCCTGCACGAGGAGGACAAGCTGCGCACGGTGCTGTGGGGCTGGGTGGGCCAGAAGCTCCCGGCCGAGGCGTTGGAGGAGGTGCGGGCGCTGCGCGGCGAGCTGGCGGACGGGCTGGCCAACCAGCTTGCCGACCACCTGACCCGCCGCGAGCTCGCCGCGCTCTCCTCGCGGGTGGACGCGTTGATCGCCAACCCGGAGTTTCCCGAGCCCTCGGGTTACGGCCCGGCTATTCCCTGGCCCGCCTTTTGACGGCTGCGCCGACTCGTGAGTGGCGAGTATCGCTATAGCGACACTCGCCACTCACGAGTCGGCCGGCAGGCCGACAGGTTCCAGCTGGGCAGCAACGAGCGCCGCATAGGGGCCGTCGGCGGCGAGCAGCTGGTCGTGGGTGCCCTGCTGCACGACCTGGCCGTCCTGGAGCACCACGATGCGGTCGGCGGCACGGATGGTGGACAGGCGGTGGGCCACGATCAGCGTGGTCCGGCCCCGGCGGGCGGTGCGCAGGGCTTCCTGCACCAGCCGCTCGTTCTCCGTGTCCAGGTTGGCCGCCGCCTCGTCCAGCACCAGGATCGGCGCCTCGGTGAGCAGCGCGCGGGCGATGGTGAGCCGCTGCCGCTGCCCGCCGGACAGCAGTGCACCCCGCTCACCGATCTGCGTTTCGTACCCATCCGGCAGCTCGAGGATGAACTCGTGGGCGGCTGCCGCCTTCGCCGCCCGGAACACCTCCTCGTCGGTCGCCTCCGGCCGGCCCAGGCGCAGGTTGTCGGCCACCGAGCCGGTGAACAGGTGCACGTCCTGCGGCACCAGGCCGACCACCCGCGGCAGGTCGGCCAGGCGGAACGAGCGCAGGTCGTGCCCGTCGACGGTGATCCGGCCGGAGTCCGGGTCCCAGAAGCGGGGGAGCAGGTTGACACAGGTGGACTTGCCGGCCCCCGAGCTGCCGACCAGTGCCACGGTCTCCCCGGGCGGCACGTCGAAGCTCACCCCGCGCAGCACACCCGGACGGCCCGGGTAGCCGAAGCCGACGTTCTCGAAACGCAGCCACCCGTGGCGCACGGACGGGCTGTCCGGCGCGGTGTCCGCCACCCGGGTGGGCAGCCCGAGCAGCTCCAGCACCCGGCGGGCGCTGGCCCGCAGCGGTGCGAGCATGCCGGCCATGCCGACCGCCGCGGTGATGGGCAACAGTGCGCCGATCACCAGGGTGAGCGCGAGCGTCCCTTCGGGCAGCGTCAGCCGGCCGCCGCTGACCAGTGCCAGCACCGCGATCAGCACCGCCACCGTGGTCGCCGCGACCAGCCCGTCGGTGACCGCGTCCTGCAGCCCGGTGGCGCTGGCGTGGTCACGCCGGTAGCGGCGCAGCCGCGCGGTGCCCTCGGCGATGCGCCGGTAGAAGTCCCGCGAGCGGCCGAAGACCAGCAGCTCGCGCAGGCCCTGCACGCCGTCCACCACGTCGGCGTTGACCGTCCCGGTCTCCGTGCGCAGCCGCTGCCCGCGCTCGTTGCCCCGGCGGGCCAGCCACACCGGCACCAACCCGGCCAGGGCCATGCCGACCACTGCGTACAGGGCGAGCAGAGGGTCCAGCGTGATCAGTGTGGCCGCGCCGGCGGCGCCGACGAACCCGGCCACCGAGGCGCCGATGCCCAGGTGGGCGAAGAAGCCCTCCAGCTCGTCGACGTCGCCCATCACCACGGACGCCAGGTCTCCCGTGCGCCGGCCCTGGGTTTCCGCCGGGGCGGCCCGGTGCAGCGCGTCGAACAGGCGCAGCCGCAGGTCGGCCTGGGCGCGGAAGGCGAAGGCGTGGCCGAACTGGCCCAGCGCCCAGTTACCCACGGTGCACAGCGCCACGGCCACCACGACGATCAGCACGCCGGTGCCCAGCCGGTCGCCGGGTGTGCCGCCGGCGGCCGAGCCGACCAGCCAGCCGGTGGCCGCGCCGGCCACGATCGCGCCGCCGTTCTCCAGCACCGCGCCGACGAGTGCGGCGACCAGGGCCGGGCGGCTGGTGCGCAGGGTGCCCAGCACCCGCAGCAGGGGCATTTCGCGGGTCATGCGAGAGCTTCCTTCCGGTCGAACTCCTGGGCGGAGATGAGTCGGGCGTAGGCGCCACCCCGGGCCAGCAGGTCGTCGTGGGTGCCGATCTCCACCACCCGCCCGGCGTCCAGCACGACGATCCGGTCGGCGTGCCGGACGGTGGACAGCCGGTGCGCGATGACCAGCGTGGTGCGCCGCGCGGTGACCTCGCGCAGCGCGGCGGTGATGGACGCCTCGGTGGCCGCGTCCACGCTGGCGGTGGCCTCGTCGAGCACCAGGATCGGGGTGTCCGCGAGCAGCGCGCGGGCGATGGCCAGGCGTTGGCGCTGCCCGCCGGAGAGGCCCTGGCCGCGCTCGCCGAGCAGGGTGTCGTAGCCGTCCGGGAGGTCCAGGATGGCGTCGTGGACGTGGGCGGCCCGGGTGGCGCCGACCAGTTCGGCCTCGTCGGCGTGCGGCTTGGCCAGCAGCAGGTTGGCGCGGACCGTGTCGCCGAACAGGTACGTGTCCTGGGCGACCAGTGCGACCAGCGAGCGCAGCTGCTCCGGCGGGATATCCCGCAGGTCGTGGCCGCCGATCCGCACGGTGCCCGAGTCCGGGTCGGCGAACCGCAGCAGCAGCGCGGCCACCGTGGTCTTGCCCGCCCCGGACGGGCCCACCACCGCGACGGTCTCGGCCGGCTCGATCTCCATGCTGAGCCCGTCCAGTGCCCGGCGGTCCCCGTCGTAACCGAAGGTGACCCGGTCGAAGGAGACCGAGGCGCGGGGCACCGGAACCGGGCTCAGCCCGGGGCGTACCGGAGCCGGCGGCGGCGTGTCCAGCAGGGTCTGTACCCGGGTCGCCGCGTCGTTGGCGCTGTAGGTCTGGTGGAAGGCGCCGGACAGCACCCCGATCGGCCGCAGCGCCTCCCGGGTCAGGAACAGGGCCAGGAACAGCGTGCCGACGGCCAGGCCGCCGTCGGCCACCCGCAGCGCGGCGACCGTGGCGACCGCCGCCATGCCGGCGGTGATGGCCAGCGCGTAGATCGCGCCGGTGACCAGCGCAACCGCCATCTCCCGGTTCCAGGTGGCGATCAGCCGGTCCGAGGTGGCGGCCAGCTCGGCGCGCCGGCGGCCGGCCGCGCCAAAGGCCTTGAGCGTCACCATGCCCTGCAGCGTGTCCAGGAACTCCGCGCCCAGCGCCAGGTAGGTTTCCATCGTCTGGCTGGAGCGCAGCCGCAGCACCCGCCCCCACAGTGGCGGCAGCGCCAGCGCGGCGACCGCGAAGGTGGCCACCAGCACGGCCAGCCAGCCGTCCCGGACGGCGAGCAGGGCGACCACGGCGACCGGCGCGGCGATCCCGGCGAGCAGTGACGGCAGGTACCGGCCGTAGTAGCCCTCCAGCGCGGTCACCCCGTCGACCAGGGCCTCCCGGATCGGGCCGGTGCGGGCGCCGGCGATGTGCACCGGGCCCAGCTCGGCGAGCTTGCCGAAGGCGCGCTCGCGCAACCTTTCGGTGGTGGCGGCGCCGGTGTGCTGGGCGACCATCGAGCTGGCCCAGATCAGCACCATCCGCAGGACGATCAGCCCGGCCAGCCAGCCGAGGGCGGGAAGCTGCGCGGCCAGGCCGTCGCCGGCCAGCAGGCGGGTCAGGATGGCGGCCAGCAGGAAGCCCTGGGCGAGGTAGCAGGCCAGTACGCCGAGGCGTATCGCGGTGCCGGCGGCTATCGCGGGCCACACCCCGGACGCGAGGGCGAGGACCGGGTTCCGGCCGAAAAAGTTAGGCATGCCTCAAAAGATATGACTGACGGTCAGTCGCGAGCAAGTGGCTTCGACGCCTCAACCCGTCGGTTAGGCTTCCGGCATGCCGCCGGCGCGCACCGCACAACGCACGGCGCCGCGCACCAAACCGGCCGACCAGCGGCGCCGCGACCTGCTGGAAGGCGGGCTCCAGGTGTTCCTGGAGCGGGGGGTGGCGGCGACCACCCTGGAGCACATCACCAAGGCCGCCGGCGTCGCCAAGGGCACCTTCTACCTGTACTTCGACTCCAAGGAACAGCTGCTCGTCGCGCTGCAGCGGGAGTTCGAGGCGCGCATGGTGCAGCGGATCGAACAGGCCGTGCTGGCCGCCGGCGAGGACTGGGTGGCCCGGCTGGACGCCTGGCTGGACGCCGCGCTCGCCGACTACCCCAGCGAACGGGCACTGCACGACGTGCTGTTCCACCACCCGGCGCTCGCCAGCCACGAGGCAGACGTGGTCGACCGCGCCGGCGCCCCGGACCTGGCCGGCAGCCTGACCGGCCTGATCGGGGCCGGCGTCGCCGCCGGCGCGTTCGACACGCTCGACCCGGAGCTCACCGCGATGCTGCTGTGCAGCGCGCTGCACCGGATGTTCGACCGCATCTGGCACCGGGACCAGGAGATCGACCCGGAGCACCTGGCCGCCGCCACTCGCCAGCTGTTCCACCGCGCGGTGGCCGTCTGACCCGTGAGTGGCGAGTGTTGCCAGGGCAACACTCGCCACTCACGGGTCAGCGCCATTAGCACAAAATGCGTCCCCAGGCGGATCGTCGCCGGGAGTCGTAGCGTGGAAGCGTGCCAGTACCTCAAGAATTTCCCCGTACCCTGGGCGCGCTGCGTGCCTCGGGGCACCGACACCGCGGGGTGAAGACCGAACTCCGAGAGAACCTGCTCGACGCGCTGCGCGCCGGCCGCGATCCGTGGCCGGGCATCGTGGGCTTCGAGTCGACCGTACTGCCCCAGCTGGAGCGGGCGCTGATCGCCGGCCACGACGTGGTGCTGCTCGGCGAGCGCGGCCAGGGCAAGACCCGGCTGCTCCGCTCGCTGACCGGCCTGCTGGACGAGTGGACCCCGGTCATCGAGGGCTCCGAGCTGGGCGAACACCCCTTTGAACCGATCACCCCGGCCTCCCGGCGCCGGGCCGACGAACTGGGCGACGAGCTCCCGGTCACCTGGGTGCACCGGTCGGAGCGCTACACCGAGAAGCTGGCCACCCCGGACACCGCGGTGGCCGACCTGATCGGCGACGTGGACCCGGTGAAGGTCGCGGAAGGCCGGAGCCTGGGTGACCCGGAGACCATCCACTACGGCCTGGTGCCGCGCGCGCACCGGGGCATCGTGGCCATCAACGAGCTGCCCGACCTGGCCGAGCGCATCCAGGTCGCGCTGCTGAACGTGATGGAGGAGCGGGACATCCAGGTGCGCGGCTACACCGTCCGGCTGCCGCTGGACGTGCTGCTGGTGGCCAGCGCCAACCCGGAGGACTACACCAACCGGGGCCGGATCATCACCCCGCTGAAGGACCGCTTCGGCGCCGAGGTGCGCACCCACTACCCGCTCGAGGTGGCCGACGAGATCGCCCTGGTCCGCCAGGAGGCCGATCTCACCGCCGACGTACCGGACCACCTGGTCGAGGTGGTCGCCCGGTTCACCCGCCACCTGCGCGACTCGTCCGCCGTGGACCAGTCCTCCGGGGTGTCGGCGCGGTTCGCCGTCGCCGCGGCCGAGACGGTGGCCGCCGCCGCGCTGCGCCGGGCCGCGCTGGTCGGCGAGCCGTCCGCGTTCGCCCGGCCGGTGGACCTGGAGACCGTGCCGGCCGTGCTGCGGGGCAAGCTGGAGTTCGCCTCCGGCGAGGACGGCCGCGAGGAGGAGGTGCTGGAGCACCTGCTGCACCGGGCCACCGCCGACACCGCCCGCTACCGGCTGCGCGGGGTCGACCTGACCGAACTGGCCGAGGCGGTTTCCGCCAACCCGGTGCGCACCGGCGAGCGGATCCCGGCCGCCCAGGTGGTCGCCGGGCTGCCGACCGTCGGCGTGCTCACCCAGGTGGCCAGCCGGCTGGGCGCCGAGGGCACCGAGGACCCGGGCCCGATGGCGTCGGCCGCCGAGCTGGCCCTGGAGTACCTGTTCCTCACCCGCAAGCTGGCCAAGGACGAGTCGGACGACGGTGACACGGTGAGCTATGGCTGATCCCCGGCGCAGGAAGCTGCGGTACGCCTACGGGCCGTACGGGGGTGGGCCGGACCCGCTGGCCCCGCCGTTCGACGTCCGCGAGGCGATGGACCAGATCGGCCGAGACGTGATGGAGGGCTCGTCCCCCCGGCAGGCCCTGCAGGAGCTGCTCCGAAGGGGCCTCGACGGGCGGCGCGGGCTGGACGACCTGAGCCGCCAGGTCTGGCAGCGCCGCCGCGAGCTGCAGCGGGACAACCGGCTGGACGGAACCCTGCAGCAGGTTCGTGAGCTGCTGGAACGAGCCCTCGAGGCGGAGCGGAACGCGCTTCAGCGGGAGGACTCCGACGACGCCCGGTTCCGCGAGATGCAGCTGGACGCGCTGCCCGGCGACACCGGCGGCGCGGTCCGCGAGCTGGGCGAGTACGACTGGCGTTCCTCCGACGCGCGGGAGGCCTACGAGGAGATCCGCGACCTGCTCGGCCGGGAGCTGCTGGACCAGCGGTTCCAGGGCATGAAGGAGGCGATGGAGAACGCCACCCCGGAGGACGTGGAGCGCGTCCGGGAGATGCTGGACGACCTCAACGCGCTGCTGGCCCAGCACGCCCAGGGCCAGGACACGACCGACCAGTTCGCGCGGTTCATGGCCAAGCACGGCGAGTTCTTCCCGGAGAACCCGCGCAACACCGAGGAGCTGATCGACCTCCTGGCCGCCCGGGCGGCGGCCGCGCAGCGGATGCTCAACTCGATGTCCGCCGAGCAGCGCGCCCAGCTGATGGAGCTGGCCGGACAGGCGTTCGGCGATCCCCGGCTGGCCAACGCGCTGGCCCAGCTGGACGCCCAGCTGCAGGGGCTGCGGCCGGGGGAGGACTGGCGGGGGTCCGGCCGGTTCCGGGGCGAGAACCCGATGGGCATGGGCGAGGCCACCCGCGCGCTGGAGGAGCTGGGCCAGCTGGACGCCCTGGCCGAGCAGCTGGCCCAGAGCTACCCGGGTGCCCGGATGGAGGACATCGACCTGGAGGCTTTGTCGGCCGCGCTCGGCGAACAGGCCGCCGTGGACGCCCGCACGCTGGCCGAGCTGGAGCGGGAGCTGCGCCGCCAGGGCCTGTTCGAGCGGGCCGCCGACGGCACGCTCCAGCTGTCGCCGAAGGCGCTGCGCCGGCTCGGCGAGTCGGTGCTGCGGGACGTGGTGAACCAGATCGGCGCCCGCCGGGGCGAGCGGGAGACCCGCCGGTCGGGGGCCGCCGGCGAGGCCACCGGGGCGACCCGGCCGTGGGCGTTCGGCGACACCGAGGCCTGGTCGGTCCCGCGCACGCTGCTCAACGCGCAGCTGCGGCGGGCCGGTGGGGACTCCCGGCGGCTGGACGTGACCGACGTGGAGGTGGTGGAGACCGAGCAGCGCACCAGGGCGGCGGTGGCGTTGCTGGTGGACACCTCGTGGTCGATGGTGGCGCAGGGCCGCTGGGTGCCGATGAAGCGCACCGCGCTGGCCCTGTACCAGCTGATCTCCACCCGGTTCCGGGGCGACGACCTGGCGCTGATCACCTTCGGCCGGCACGCGCAGACCGTGGAGCTGGGCGAGCTGGTCGGCCTGGAGGGGGTGTACGCACAGGGCACCAACCTGCACCATGCGCTGCTGCTCGCGGCCCGGCACCTGCGCAAGCATCCCGACGCCTTGCCGGTGGTGTTGGTGGTCACCGACGGCGAGCCCACCGCGCACCTGGAACCGGGGGGACACGCCTACTTCGACTACCCGCCCAGCCCACACACCATCCGGGCGACCATCGGCGAGGTGGACCGGCTGACCGGGATGAACGCGGTGTTCACCTTCTTCGTGCTGGGCGACGACCCGAGGCTGGCCGCGTTCATGGACGACGTGGCCCGGCGGTGCAACGGCCGGGTGGTCGCGCCGTCGCTGGACGGCCTGGGCGCCGAGGTGGTGGCCGACTACCTGCGCACCCGGCGCTAACCTGCCCTCGCGCAACCGGAACCGCGGCCGCGGTGTTCGGTGGGTGTGGACAGTTTGGGCGGCGGAACCGCGTTGATGGAACCAACGGTCGAGGACCGGATCCGGGACGCGCTGCGCGACGACCTGGACCGGGGCTTCGCGCTGTTGTTCGAGGCCCACCAGCGGCAGCTGTTCAGCACGGCGCTGCGGCTGTCCGGGCGGTGGGCCGACGCGGAGGACCTCAGCGCCGACGCGTTCCTGCGGGCCTACCGGGCGCTGCGCGGCTACCCGCCGGAGCGGATCGCGGCGCTGCGCCCCCGGGCCTGGCTGGTCACCATCCTGCTCAACGCGTGGCGCAACCGGCAGCGGGACGCGGCGCGCCGGCCGACCGCCCCGCTGGAGGCGGCGGCCGAGCCGGTGGACCCGACGGCCGACGTGGT
Organism: Actinospineispora eucalypti; assembly: GCF_039543365.1. Classification (NCBI taxonomy): domain Bacteria; kingdom Bacillati; phylum Actinomycetota; class Actinomycetes; order Pseudonocardiales; family Pseudonocardiaceae; genus Actinospineispora; species Actinospineispora eucalypti. The sequence goes on along the minus strand of NZ_BAABJP010000008.1, from coordinate 518,443 downwards.
CGGAAAGGTCACCGGCCGGGAAACCGGTGACGAGCTGGCCGGGCTGCTCGCTCAACTGCCCCAGCCCCAGCGGGTCGCCGTGGTGCTGCGGCACGTCGGTGACCTGTCCATCGCGGAGATCGCCGAGGTGCTCGGATGCGCCGAGGGAACCGCCAAGTCACACATATCCCGTGGCCTCGCGCGCCTGCGGACCCTGCGCGGAGAGCTGACCGAAGGAGGTGTCCGATGATCACTCCGGACGAGTTGGCCGATGAGCTGGCCGGGCTGCGGGTGGACCCGCCGGCGTCGTTGCGGGACCGCGTGCTGGCCCGCTGGGTGCGCGTGCCGGGGCCGCTGGGCGAGCTGTACGTCGCGGTGACCGAGGCGGGCATCGCCTACCTGCGGCCGGAAGCCGACCCGGAAGCCTTCGCGGCTGACTTCCGGGCCCGCTTCGGCCGCCCGATCGTGCCCGGTGACGAGCTGCCGGAGGGTTTGCTGCGGGCGCTCGGACCGGACGCCGAGGGCGCGCGGGCGCTGCCGGTCGACCTGCGCGGGCTGACCCCGTTCGCCCGGGATGTGCTCACCGTGACCAGGCAGATCCCGGTGGGGGAGACCCGCCCGTACGCGTGGGTGGCCAGCGAGATCGGCCGGCCGAAGGCGGTCCGCGCGGTGGGAACCGCGCTGGGGCGCAACCCGGTGCCGATCGTCATCCCGTGCCACCGGGTGACCCGGACGGACGGGGCGCCGAGCGGGTACATCTTCGGCCCCGCCGCCCGGGAACGCCTGCTGACCGCCGAGCGCGCCGCCTGAGTTCCGGCTGGCCCACTCGGCGGGACATCGAGGCCAAGCTGCCCGACGAGTGGTGGTGACGGCTCAGTTGTTCTCGCCCCGGCCGACCACCCCGGGCACCGCGGCGGAGAACACCGCGCCGGACCCGGAGCCGCCGGCCTCGGCCAGCCACAGCTCGCCGCCGAGCCGTCTGGCCTCGTGCCGGGCCAGCGCCAGGCCCAACCCGTGGCCCGGGCTGGACTTGGTGCTCACCCCCTCGTCGAAGATCGCGTCCGGCGGCTCGACCGCCACCCCGCCGCCGCTGTCCCGCACCGACATGCGCAGCGTGGAACCGTCCGCCCGCAGCGTCACCTCGACCCAGGGCGGACGGCGTTCGCCCTGGTAGGCGGCCTGCAGGGCGTTGTCCAGCACGTTGCCCAGCAGGGTCAGCACGGGCACCAGGTGGCCCAGATGGCCGGGCACCGAGGACTCCTCGGCGAGCCCGAGCAGGATGCCCCGCTGGTGGGCCTGCTCGGTCTTGGCCAGCAGCAGCGCGCGCAGGTGCGGGTCCTGGATGGAAGCGTCGATCTCGGCGGCCTGGCCGGCGCCGGTCTCGGTGAGCGTCTGCAGGTAGTCCTGCGCCTCGGTGTGGTGGCCGAGCTGGAGCAGCCCGGAAAGCGTGTGCAGCCGGTTGGAGTACTCGTGCCGCTGCGCCCGCAGGTCGTCGGTGAGCGAGCGGACCGCGTCCAGCTCCCGGGTGAGGGTGTCGAGGTCGGTGCGGTCCCGCAGCGTCAGCACGGTGCCGAGCAGTCGGCCGCCCCGGTCCACCGCGCGCGAGTTGATCACCAGCACCCGGTTGTCGGCGACCGCGAGCACGTTGTCCGCCGGCGGGTGCTCGAGCGCCCGCTGCAACCGGGGGGAGAGCGGCAGCGCGCCGGCCCAGGTGCCGGTCGGCAGCGGCACACCGAGCAGCCGCTCCGCCTCGGCGTTGCGGACCAGGATCTTGCGCTCCGGGTCCACCGCGAGCACGCCCTCCCGGATGCCGTGCAGCACCGCCTCGTGCTCGTAGAGCATCTCGGTCAGCTCGCGCGGCTCCACGCCGTGGGTGAGCCGGCGCAGGCGGCGGCTGAGCAGCCAGCAGGCGGCCAGCCCGAGCGCCGCCGCGGCCAGCGCGAACACGCCGAGCAGCACACGCAGCCGTTGGATCTCCCGGGCCGGCGCGGTCAGGGCGTAGCCCACGCTGACCACCCCGACGACCCGCCCGTCGGCCGCCCGGATCGGCGTCTTGCTGCGTACCGACTGGCCGAGCGTGCCGGTCTCGACGGCGCCGATGACCTCCCGCCCGGCCAGCGCCTCCGCCGGGTTGGTGCTGATCAGGTGGCCGACCTGCTCGGGGTTGGGGTGGGCCAGCCGGATGCCCCAGTCGTCGGCGATGGTCACGTACAGCGCGCCGGTCCGCCGGGTCAGGTCCAGCACCTGTTTCTGCAGCTCGCCGCCCGGGCGGTGCGCGGTGGCGGCGGCGATCACCTCCGGGTCGATGGCCACCGCGCGGGCGATGGCCAGGGAGCGCTGGCCGTACTCGTCGGACAGCGTGGTCGCCAGCAGGGTGGCGAACAGCGTGGCGACCAGCCCGATCAACAGCAGCACCATGATGGTCAGGAACAAAAAGATCTGACCGGTGAACGGGAGCCTGCGGAGCCCGAGCATGGCGGGCAAACTACCGGCGCTACCCGAACGGGTTAGAGCCTGCCTGGCAAATGATCAGTTCATCCAGGTGCGGCTGAACCGCTGGTAGGTGCCGTCGCCGATGCTCATCCGCAGCCAGTCGTTCACCCACTGCTGGAAGACCACGTCGCCCCGGGGGAGCAGGTAGGCCTTGGGGCCGAAGCTGAGCGGGCGCTCCGGGTTCACCGCGCACAGCTCGGGGTGCTGTTTGGACTGCCAGCGGGCCTCGCTGGCGTCGGTGATCATCACGTCCGCCCGGTTGGCCACGATCTCCTCGAAGATCGTGTTGTTGTCCGGGTGCACGGTCACGTTGGCCCGCTTGAGCCGCTCGTTGGCGAAGGCCTCGTTGGTGCCGCCGGGGTTCACCACCACGCGCACGCCCGGCCGGTCGATCAGGTCCAGGTTCTGGAACCGGGCCAGGGTCGCGCAGCGGGTGATCGGGGCCTTGCCGTCGATCAGGTACGGGTCGCTGAACGCCGCCTTGCGCGCCCGGCCCAGCTCGATGGAGATGCCGCCCATGGCGATGTCGCAACGGTCGGCGGCCACGTCGTCGGCCACCGTCTTCCACTGGGTGGGCACGATGGTGAGCCGGGCGCCGAGCTTGCGGGCCAGGTCGCCGGCCATGTCGATGTCGATGCCGGTCCAGCGGTCGGTGCGCGGGTCGTGGTAGGTGAACGGCCGGTAGTCGCCGGTGCTGCACACCCGCAGCTCACCGCGGTCCGGCACCGCGTCCAGGGCGCTCATCTCGGGCTGGGGCGGGTCGGGTGGCGGCTTCTTGGCACAGGACACGCCGCCGGCCAGGACGACCAGCAGCCCCGCGAGCACGGCCAGGGCGCGGCCCAGACCAGCCTGTCGCATGCAGTTCCCCTTCGCTCACCGCCACCGCGCGGCACCGACGCTGCCCCCGGCGTTGCCCTTACGTTGCCATAGCCTCATCCACGCCCCTCCGCTGCCCGGTCGGTCCCCCGATGCGCCGCTGGTCGGGTCGCGTGGTTGCCGGTAACAAGTACTTTGTCTGTTATGCAACCCTGGTCGTCCACCCCGCTGCCCGTCGTGCCCGGCTCGCCCCCGCCGTTGCGCCTTTTCGACACCGCCACCGGTGAGGTCCGTCCCACGGCGCCGGGGAAGACGGCCCGCATGTACGTCTGCGGCATCACCCCCTACGACGCGACGCACCTCGGGCATGCCGCCACCTACCTGGCGTTCGACCTGGTCAACCGGGCGTGGCGGGACGCGGGGCACGAGGTGCACTACGTGCAGAACGTGACCGACATCGACGAGCCCCTGCTCGAGCGGGCGGCGCGCGACCAGGACGACTGGGTGGTCCTCGGCATGCGGGAGACCGCGCTGTTCCGGGAGGACATGGAGTCGCTGCGGGTGCTCCCGCCCCGGCACTACATCGGCGCGGTCGAGGCGATGTCCGAGATCAGCGCGCTGGTGGACAAGCTGCTGGCCTCCGGCGCCGCGTACCGCATCGGCGACCCCGAGTACCCGGACGTCTACCACGACAGCGCGGCCACCCCCGACTTCGGCTACGAGTCGCGTTACGACGAGGCCACCATGCTGCGCTACTCCGCCGAGCGCGGCGGTGACCCGGACCGGCCGGGCAAGCGCAACCCGGTGGACGCCCTGCTGTGGCGGATGGCCCGGCCGGGGGAGCCGTTCTGGGACAGCGAGCTGGGCCGGGGCCGCCCCGGCTGGCACGTGGAGTGCACGGCGATCGCGCTGAACCGGCTGGGCGCGCAGATCGACGTGCAGGGCGGCGGCTCGGACCTGATCTTCCCGCACCACGAGTTCGGCGCCGCGCACGCCGAGGCGCACACCGGCCAGCACCCGTTCGCCCGGCACTACTGCCACGCCGGCATGATCGCGCTGGACGGGGAGAAGATGTCCAAGTCACGCGGCAACCTGGTGTTCGTCTCCCGGCTGCGGGCGGACGAGGTGGACCCCATGGCCATCCGGCTGGCGCTGCTCGCCGGTCATTGGCGCGCCGACCGGGCCTGGATGCCCGAGCTGCTGACCGAGGCGCAGGCGCGGCTGGCCGCCTGGCGGGAGGCGGTCCGGCTGGACGCCGGGCCGGAGACCGCCGCGATGATCGGCCAGCTGCGCGAGCGCCTGGCCGACGACCTGGACACGCCGCGTGCGCTGCTCGCGGTGGACGCCTGGGCGCGGGACGCGCGGAACCGGGCCGGACGGGACCCGGACGCGCCGCGGCAGGCCGGGGAAGCCATCGACGCGCTGCTCGGCGTGGCCCTCTAACTCCCAGGGAAGGGACGGACATGGCGCACAACGTGCTCGGCGGTGAGCTCGAACCGTGCAGCATGGACCCGTTGACCGGCTTCTACCGCAACGGCTGCTGCGACACCGGGGGTGACGACGCCGGGGTGCACACCGTCTGTGTGCGCCTCACGTCGGAGTTCCTGGAGTTCAGCAGGTCGGTGGGGAACGACCTGTCCACGCCCCGCCCGGAGTTCGGCTTCGCCGGCCTCAAGCCGGGGGACCAGTGGTGCCTGTGCGCCTCCCGGTGGTCCCAGGCGCTGGCCGCCGGGCAGGCCCCGGAGGTGGTGCTGGAGGCGACCCACGCCAGGACGCTGGAGTGGGTCGACCTCGACGACCTGCGCCGGCACGCCGCCACCCGCTGAGGCCTCAGCCGCCGTAGGGCTGGACGGCCCGGCCGGCGCGCAGCGTGCGCGCCCACCACACCAGCCGGTCCAGCAGGACCTTCGCGGCGGCGGTCGGCCCCTCCGGGTCCTTCAGCTCGCCGGAGCCGTCGAACAGCTGTGGGTACATGTGGAAGCTCACCGTGTCCCGGATGCTCATCGCGTGCAGCTCGGCGAACACCACGCGCAGCGGCTCGACGGCCCGCAACCCGCCGGACAGCCCGCCGTAGCTGACGAACCCGAGCGGCTTGGCCTGCCAGTGTTGCGGCCCGACGCCGTCGATCGCGGCCTTCAGCGGGCCCGGGTAGCTGTGGTTGTACTCCGGGGTGACCACGACGACCGCGTCCGCCGCGCCGATCCGCCCGGTGAAGTCGGCCGGCTGCTCGGCCAGGTCCAGCACGCCGACGTCGAGGTCGGTGCGGGGCGTGGCCTGACCGACGAACCAGTTGGCCACCACCGGTCCGAACCGGCCCTCGCGGACGCTGCCGATGATCACCTCCGCCCGTACCGGGTCGGTCCAGCCGGTCTCTCGTGTTGGTGCGCTCATCGGTGGTTCTGCCTCCCGGCGTTGGGTCCGGTCGGTCGACCGGCTCTGCCGGGTAGGCTAGAATCTCAACTAATATTGAGGTCAAGGGCGAGAGGGTGACGGCATGCACCAGCCGGCGTGGGACAAGGGCGAGCTGACGGTCGGCCAGCTCGCCGAGCGCAGCGGGGTGGCCGTCTCCGCGCTGCATTTCTACGAGCGGCAGGGCCTGATCCACAGCCGGCGCACCTCGGGCAACCAGCGGCGGTACCGGCGCGAGGTGCTGCGCCGGGTCGCCCTGATCCGGATCGCGCAGCGGGTCGGGATCCCGCTCGCGCAGGTCCGGGAGGCGCTGGACGGGCTACCCGACCGGCGCATCCCGAACCGCAAGGACTGGGAGCAGCTCTCCCAGCGCTGGCACGACGAGCTGACCGAGCGCATCCACTTCCTGGAGCAGCTGCGCGACGAGTTCACCGAATGCGTGGGCTGCGGCTGCCTGAGCATCGACAAGTGCCGCATGGCCAACCCGTACGACACCCTCGCCGCCCAGGGCGCGGGCCCGCGCCGGCTGATCGAAGAACCTAGCTGACGACGAGCTCGTGGCCGGACAGGCGGGCGAACTCGGCGCTGTCGAAGTTGATGTAGTTCTCGCACACCCGGCCGTCCCGCACGGTGATGCAGTCCGCGCCGTTCAGCTGGAACCGCCCGTGCTTCCCGGTGGCGTGCATCACCCAGCGCACGAAGCCGTGCTCGCCGTTCATCGCCCCGGCCGGCACCTCCAGCCGGATGTCCGGCAGCAGCGCCATCAGCTTCTCCAGTGCGCCGACATACGCCTCCGTGCCGCGCACGACCTGGTTGCCCGGCCAGTGCCCGACCACGTCGTCGGTGACGAAGCCGGGCAGCGGCGCCGGGTCCGGCGCGGCCCAGTACTGCGCGAACAGCTCGGGCGTCCATCCGATCGCGGTGTTGGTCATTGTTGCCCTCCAAAGTCGTCTCTGACGTGAGGGCTCCAGGTTCTCGCCGCAGCCGGAGGCAGATCAATTACCCACGAGGTAAGGGGATACATGTCAGGGTGTCGCCACCAGGGTGATCGCCGATCAAGCCCCGGGTCCGGGAGCGGCCGCGCACGCCGGCCCGGCCGCTTCCGGCACCGCCGAACGGCCGTGGCGTCCTGATGATCAGTGGTCGCGGGGAATGCGAGATTTGTAGTTCGTGGAGAGCCGCGCGGGAGTTCGCCGCATCCAGCGTTGGCCGGTCGGAACCGGTCAGTGGCGGCTGCGGCCGCCGGGGCGCCCCGGTCCGCCGGAGCCGCCGGGGCCACGCCGGCGCAGGTAGCGCTCGAAGTCGGCGGCGATGGACTCGCCGGTGATCTCCGGCAGGTCAGACTCCGACTCCGCCCGCTCCTCCAGCGAGCGCACGTACTCGCGCACCTCGTCGTCGGCGTCGGCCATCTCGGTGACCGTGCGCTCCCACGCCTCGGCCTGTTCCGGAAGCCCGCCCAGCGGCACCTCGACGTCCAGCACCTCTTCCACCCGGTGCAGCAGCGCGACCGCCGCCTTCGGGTCCGGCGCCTGGGACACGTAGTGCGGTACCGCCGCCCAGAACGAGATGGCCGGGATCCCGGCCCGCACGCAGGCGTCCTGGAACACCCCGACGATCCCGGTGTTGCCCTGGTAGCGGGAGGCCTCCAGGCCGTACTGGGCGGCCGAGTCGGTGTCGTACGCGGTGCCGCTGACCGGCACCGGGCGGGTGTGCGGAATGTCGGTGAGCAGCGCGCCGAGGGTGACGACCGTGGTGGCGCCCAGCTTCTCCACGTACCGCAGCAGCTCGCCGCAGAACGCCCGCCAGCGCATGTTCGGCTCGATGCCCCGGATCAGCACGATGTCGTGTTCCGCCCCGGGCGGCCGGCACACCGACAACCTGGTGGTGGGCCAGTCGATCCGCCTGGTGATGCCGTCCACGAGGTGAACCGTCGGCCGGGTCACCTGGAAGTCGTAGTAGTCGTCCGGATCGATGGCCGCGAGAGGTCGGGCGTCCCAGCTGAGCTCCAGATGCTCGACCGCCGTGCTGGCCGCGTCACCGGCGTCGTTCCACCCCTCGAACGCGGCCACCACGATGGGCTCCACCAGCTGAGGGGGCTGGACAGCGTCGCTGTCGGACACGCTGTCGACGTCGTGCCACGACAGCGAGCCCGCCTCGCGATCCTGTGGTTCCTGCGCGCTCATCGGCTCAGCCTACGGCCGCGCGACCGAATGTGACTTGTTCGGGCGTGTCATCGCACGTCACGCGCGCGCCGGGATCACCGGTGGGCGGGAGGACTATCCTTGCTGTTATGCCGACAGCCGACGACTCGCCCTTGTTGCGCGCCCTCACCGACCGGGTTCTCATCGGTGACGGAGCGATGGGCACCATGCTGCAGTCGGCCTCCCTCAGCCTGGACGACTTCGCCGGGCTGGAGGGCTGCAACGAGATCCTCAACGACACCCGGCCGGACGTGGTCGAGCAGGTGCACCGGGACTTCCTCGAGGTCGGCGTCGACCTGATCGAGACCAATACCTTCGGCACCAACCTGGCCAACCTGGCCGAGTACGACATCGCCGACCGGATCCACGAGCTGGCCGAGAAGGGCGCGGTGCTGGCCCGCCGGGCCGCCGACCAGTTCAGCACCCCGGACCACCCCCGGTTCGTGCTCGGCTCGGTGGGGCCGGGCACCAAGCTGCCCACCCTCGGCCATGCCTCCTTCGCCGACCTGCGCGACGCCTACGTGGAGTGCACGCGCGGGCTGCTGGCCGGCGGCGCGGACGCCATCCTGATCGAGACGGTGCAGGACCTGCTGCAGGCCAAGGCGGCCGTGATCGCCGCGCGCCGGGCGATGGCCGCCGAGGGTCGCCAGGTGCCGATCATCACCCACGTCACCGTGGAGACCACCGGCACCATGCTGCTGGGCAGTGAGATCGGCGCCGCGCTGACCGCGCTGGAGGCGCTCGGCGTGGACCTGATCGGGCTGAACTGCGCCACCGGCCCGGCCGAGATGAGCGAGCACCTGCGGCACCTGTCCAAACAGGCCCGCATCCCGATCTCGGTGATGCCGAACGCCGGGCTGCCCGAGCTGGGCCCGGACGGCGCGGTCTACCCGCTGCGCCCGGATGCGCTGGCCGAGGCGCTGGCCGGGTTCGTCCGGGAGTACGGCACGCGCCTGGTCGGCGGCTGCTGCGGCACCACCCCGGACCACCTGCGCCAGGTGGTCGCGGCGGTGCGCGAGGCCACCCCGGCGACGCGCGACCCGCGACCGGAGGCCGGCGTCTCCTCGCTGTACGCCCCGGTGCCGTTCCGGCAGGACACCAGCGTGCTGATGATCGGCGAGCGGACCAACGCCAACGGTTCCAAGGCGTTCCGCGAGGCGATGCTGGAGCAGCGCTGGGAGGACTGCGTGGCGATCGCCCGGGAGCAGACCCGGGACGGCGCCCACCTGCTCGACCTGTGCGTGGACTACGTGGGCCGGGACGGCGCGGAGGACATGGCCGAGCTGGCCGGCCGGCTGGCCACCGCGTCCACCCTGCCGATCATGCTGGACTCCACCGAGTCGGCCGTGCTCCAGGCCGGCCTGGAGCGCCTCGGCGGCCGGTGCATCGTCAACTCGGTCAACTACGAGGACGGCGACGGCCCGGAGTCCCGGTTCCAGAAGACCATGGTGCTGGTCCGCGAGCACGGCGCGGCCGTCGTGGTGATGTGCATCGACGAGGAGGGCCAGGCCCGTACCAGGGACTGGAAGGTCCGCGTCGCCTCGCGCACCATCGACGACCTGGTGGCCAACCACGGCATGCGGGTGGCCGACGTCGTGGTGGACTGCCTCACCTTCCCGATCACCACCGGGCAGGAGGAGGTCCGCAAGGACGCGGTGGAGACCATCGAGGCCATCCGCGAGCTGAAGCGCCGCTACCCGGACGTGCAGACCACCCTCGGTGTCTCCAACGTCTCGTTCGGGCTGAACGCGGCCGCCCGGCAGGTGCTCAACTCGGTGTTCCTGCACGAGTCGGTGGACGCCGGCCTGGACACCGCGATCGTGCACGCCTCCAAGATCCTGCCAATGTCCAAGATCCCCGACGAGCAGCGCGAGGTGGCGCTGGATCTCGTGTACGACCGGCGCCGTGAGGGCTATGACCCGCTGAGCCGGTTCATGGAGCTGTTCGAAGGGGTCACCGCGTCCTCCGCGCGGGCCGGCCGGGCCGAGGAGCTGGCCGCGCTGCCGCTGTTCGACCGGCTGGAGCGGCGCATCGTGGACGGCGAGCGGCCCGGGCTGGACGAGGACCTGGACGCCGCCCTGGACGAGCGGCCGGCCCTGGACATCATCAACGACACGCTGCTCTCCGGCATGAAGACGGTGGGCGAGCTGTTCGGCTCCGGCCAGATGCAGCTGCCGTTCGTGCTGCAGAGCGCCGAGGTGATGAAGGCGGCGGTGGCCTACCTCGAGCCGCACATGGAGAAGAGCGAGGACGACCAGGGCAAGGGCACCATCGTGCTGGCCACGGTCAAGGGCGACGTGCACGACATCGGCAAGAACCTGGTGGACATCATCCTGTCCAACAATGGCTTCACCGTGGTCAACCTGGGCATCAAGCAGCCCATCTCCACCATCCTGAGCGCCGCCGAGGAGCACCGGGCGGACGCGGTCGGCATGTCCGGGCTGCTGGTCAAGTCCACGGTGATCATGAAGGAGAACCTGGAGGAGATGAACTCCAGGGGAGTGGCGGAGAAGTTCCCGGTGCTGCTCGGCGGCGCCGCGCTGACCCGTTCCTACGTGGAGAACGACCTGGCCGAGCTGTACCAGGGCCAGGTCAGCTACGCTAAGGACGCCTTCGAGGGCCTGCGGCTGATGAACTCGGTGATGGCGGAGGCGCGCGGCGAGGCCCCGGCGGAGTCCGAGGAGGAACGGGCCAAGGCGGCCGAGCGGAAGGCCCGGCACGAGCGCTCCCGCCGGATCGCGGCCAAACGCAAGGCGGCCGAGCCGGAGACACCCCCGCCCACCCACTCCGACGTGGCCACCGACGTGCCGTTGCCCACCCCGCCGTTCTGGGGCACCCGGGTGGTCCGGGGCGTTCCGCTGGCCGACTACGCGTCCATGATCGACGAGCGGGCCACCTTCCTCGGCCAGTGGGGGCTGCGCGGCTCCCGGGGCGGCTCCGGGCCGAGCTACGAGGAGCTGGTGGAGACCGAGGGCCGGCCCCGGCTGCGCTACTGGCTGGAGCGGCTGTCCACCGAGGGCGTGCTGGCCAACGCGGCGCTGGTGTACGGGTACTTCCCGGCGGTGTCCGAGGGCAACGAGCTGGTCGTGCTGGCCGAGCCGAGCGCGGACGCCCCGGAGCGCTGCCGGTTCGCCTTCCCCCGCCAGCGCCGGGACCGCAACCTGTGCCTGGCCGACTTCTGGCGTCCCCGCGAGCTGGCCCGGGCCAACGGCGAGGTGGACGTGGTGCCGTTCCACCTGGTCACCATGGGCCAGCCGATCGCCGACTACGCGAACGAGCTGTTCGCCAAGGACGCCTACCGGGACTACCTGGAGGTGCACGGGCTGGGCGTGCAGCTCACCGAGGCGCTGGCCGAGTACTGGCACCGGCGGATCCGCGAGGAGCTGCGCTGGTCCGGCGGGGGCAGCGTGGCGGCCGAGGACCCGGAGGACATCGAGGCCTACTTCAAGCTGGGCTACCGGGGCGCCCGGTACTCGATCGGCTACGGCGCCTGCCCCGACCTGGAGGACCGCCGCAAGATCGTCGACCTGCTGGAGCCCGGCCGGATCGGCGTGGAACTGTCCGAGGAGCTGCAGCTGCATCCCGAGCAGAGCACCGACGCGCTCATCGCCCATCACCCGGAGGCCAAGTATTTCAACGCCTGACAACCACCGGCCGCTCGCGGTGTTGTGGGACATGGACGGCACACTGGTCGACTCCGAGAAGCTCTGGGACATCTCGCTGAACGCGCTGGCCCGCCACCTGGGCGGGGAGCTGTCGGCCGAGGCCAGGGTGGCCATGGTCGGCGGCTCCCGGTGGCGCACCATGGAGATGCTGTTCGACGACCTGGGCCTGCCGAGGGACGCCGCCACCATGACCGATGCCGGCGAGTGGCTCACCGAGTACACCGGGAAGCTGTTCACCGGTGGGCTGCCCTGGCGGCCGGGTGCGCTGGACGCGCTGCGCATGGTGCGGTCCACCGGCGTGGCCACCGCGCTGGTCACCTCGACCGAGCGGCGGCTCACCGAGCGGGCGCTGGACAGCATCGGGCGGGAGCACTTCGACATCACGCTGTGTGGCGACGAGGTCACCGCCACCAAGCCCGACCCGGACCCCTATTTACGCGCCGCGCAACGACTGGGCGTGGAGCCCGGGGACTGCCTCGCGGTCGAGGACTCGCCGACCGGTGCGACGTCCGCCGAGGCCGCCGGGTGTGCCGTGCTGGTGGTGCCGTGCGAGGTCCCGGTGCCGTCCGGACCCCGGCGTGTGCAAAGGGACACGTTGACCGGTCTCACCGAATCCGACATGCGCGGTTACTGGGCGCAGATCCGACATCCCGACCACTGGTCGTCACAGAAGGCCCATTCGTCACCGACCGTCGCGGATCAGTGATACTTGGCAGGTGCCGCCGGCCGCGCCGCAGCGGCCGTCAGCAGACGTCGTGTCGTGCCTTACCAGCCCCGCGGTGGTTGACAGTCGACACTCGTTGTGGAAGGGAGCACGACTCTTGAAGACTTTCGATGGCCTGTTCGCCGAGCTGTCCGACAAGGCGCGCACGCGCCCGGACGGTTCCGGCACCGTGGCGGCGCTGGATGCCGGCGTGCACGCCCAGGGCAAGAAGCTTCTCGAGGAAGCCGGCGAGGTGTGGCTGGCCGCCGAACACGAGGCGGACGACCAGCTGGCCGAGGAGATCTCCCAACTGCTCTACCGCATCCAGGTCGTGATGCTCGGCCGAGGGCTCAGCCTGGAAGACGTCTACAAGTTCCTCTAGCCACCCCGCAACGTCCGAAGCGAACTCGTCAGGAGAGAAGTCATGCTCCGCGTCGCCCTGCCTAACAAGGGAACGCTCGCCGACCCGGCCAGCACGATGATGCGCGAGGCCGGTTACCGGCAACGCAACGATTCCCGGGATCTGAGCATGCTCGACGAGGAGAACCAGATCGAGTTCTTCTACCTCCGTCCGAAGGACATCGCCACCTACGTGGGCAACGGTGACCTGAACCTGGGAGTCACCGGGCACGACCTGATGAACGAGTCCGGCAGCCCGGTCCGGCAGATGCTCCAGCTCGGGTTCGGGTTCTCCAAGTTCCGGTTCGCCATCTCCGAGCACGAGGACTGGAAGCTCGAGGACCTGGCCGGTAAGAAGATCGCCACCTCGTACCCCCGGCTGGTGCGGGCGCACCTGGCCGCCCAGCGCATCCAGGTGGCGGAGATCGTCAAGCTGGACGGCGCGGTCGAGATCTCCATCCAGCTGGGCCTGGCCGACGCGATCGCCGACGTGGTGAGCTCGGGGCGCACGCTGCGCCAGCACAACCTCAAGATCATTGGTGACCCGATCGCCGAGTCGGAGGCCACCCTGATCGAGCGGGAGCCCCGGCACGACCGGCGGGACAGCCTCGAGATCAAGTCCGAGAAGTCCATCTTCCTGGAGCGGCTGCGCGGCGTGGTGTACGCCCGCCAGTACCTGATGCTGGACTACGACTGCCCGAAGTCCCAGCTGCCCGCTGCCGAGAAGGTCACCCCCGGCCTGCAGTCGCCGACGGTCTCGCCGCTGGCCCGGGAGGGCTGGGTCGCGGTGCGCGCGATGGTGCGGGTCAGCGAGGCCAACCTGGCGATGGACCGGCTGGCCGCCATCGGCTGCACCGCCATCCTGACCTCGGTGATCCGGTCCTGCCGGGCGGTTGACGGCCGGTCCGCGGCCCGGATGGATCAGCTGGGCGCCTGAGCCGGCGTACCCGCGCGCGCCGAACTGGGCGCGCGCTCGGTCGGCCGGTTGCTCGGCGGTGGCCGCGCCGCGCGGCCGGTTGCTCGGTGGCGGCCCGGCCGGGGGCTACTCGGCCCGGTCCAGCCGGTTCTCGGCGGCCGCCGCGTCCGGCTCCGGCCAGCCCGGATACTCCGGTGGCGTGCCGCCGAAGGCCGGGCACAGCTCCTGGTGGCTGCACCAGGAGCACAGCTTGCTCGGGTTCGGCCGGAAGTCGCCGGTGCGCCCCGCGCGCAGGATCGCCGCCCACATCGCGTCCAGCGTGCGGGCGAACCGGCGCAGCTCCGGCTCGTCCGGCCGGTAGGTCAGCGCCTCGCCGTCGGCCAGGTACATCAACCGCAGCTGGCTGGGCACCACGCCCCGGGTGAGCAGCAGCACCAGCGCGTAGAACTTCATCTGGAACAGGGCGCGGGCCTCGGCCACCTGGCGGGGCGCGGCCCCGGTCTTGTAGTCCACCACCCGGACCTGGCCGGTCGGCGCCACGTCCAGCCGGTCCACGTAGCCGCGCAGCAGCAGCCCGGACTCCAGCTCGGCCTCCACCAACTGCTCACACGCCTCCGGCTCCAGCCGGCGCGGGTCCTCCAGGGTGAAGTAGGTGTCCAGCAGCGCGCTGGCCGAGCCCAGCCACTCGGCCAGCTCGGCCTCGGCGTCCTCGGCGCTCTCGAAAAGCGCGTCGGCGAGCTCCGGCTCGGTCTCCGCCAGCTCGGCCCAGACCGGCTCGACCAGCTCCCGGGCGCGTTCGGGCAGCCGCTGCGCGGCGGGCAGCTGGTAGAGCCGCTCGAGCACGGAGTGCACCACCGTGCCGCGCACCTGTGCCCTGCTCGGCCGCTCGGGCAGCCGGTCCACCGCGCGGAACCGGTAGAGCAGCGGGCACTGCTTGAAATCACCCGCCCGCGACGGGGACAGCGCCGGGCGGCGCCGGGGGGCCTGCGCCTCGCCGTCGGGGGCCGATTCGGCCATCACCGTTTCCGTCACGACCCGAAGCCTAGGCGATGCCCCTGACAGGAATTCGTCGCGGCGGTTACCGGGCGTTGGCCTGCGGTCGCGCTCGGTGGAAGTGGGAAGCACCAGGGCCGTGGCGTGCCGGTTGATCGCTGTCCGTGGTGGTTGAGCCGCGAAAATCGCGGTTGTACCGCCACAGCCGGCGATCATGCTCGCTGACCGCGGCGGTGGTCACCAGGTCTGGCGTTCGTGCCTGGGGCGCGGCCGGCAACGCCGCGGAATCCGCGCGGACCGGGGGATCAGTCGTCGTCGCTCCGGCCGCCGCGCGAGGAGCTGTGCTCGCGGTCGCCGCGTGACCGCGAGCCGGAGTCATGGTCGCGGTCGCGTGATCGGGAGTGGCTGCGCCGATCGCCGTCGTCGTCCCGGGAGCGCCGGGAGGAGGACCGGCGGGACTCGCTGTGGTCCCGGCGGGCGGACTCGATGGTCCGGTCGATGTCCCGGTCGAGATCCCGCGAGCTGTACTTGGAGCGCCGGGAGCCGGAGTCGTCCCGGCCGGACCGGCGGGACTTGTAGGAGTCGGAACGCTCCCGGCGGCCGGACTCGATGGCCCGGTCGATGTCCCGCGAGCTGTACTTGGAGCGCCGGGAGCCGGAGTCGCCCCGGCCGGACCGGCGGGGTTCGCCGTCGTCGATGCCGTACTCGCGGTGCATCGAGTCGATGTAGTCGTCGATGTTCTGGCTGGAACTCTGGCCGGAGCCGCGGCTTTCTCCGGACCGGCCGGAGCGCTTGGCCGCCTCCTCGCGCCGCTTGGCCCGGGCGGCGGCGTCCGCGACCTTGTTCATGTCGCCGCTCTCCAGCGCGCGGGCGATGTCCGCCGCGTCCCGCATCCGCTCCCGGTCGGTGTACTCGCCGGAGCGCGAGGGGGCGTTCCCTTCCCCGTTGGGCACGACGTAGGTGGTGCTCGGGCGCTGGGGTGCCGACCGGCCGCGGGGCTGGGTGCTCTGGGGCTGGGTGTCGCGGGGCCGGGAGGACGGACCGATGAACGAGTCGTCGGACACGCGGTCGACGTCCCTGGTGACCGGCTCGTCCGCGCCGCGCGGGGCGGTGCTCTCCCGCCGGTTCGCGGTGGGCCCGGGCAACCGGGGGTTGGCCAGGACGCCGCCCTCGCGCCGGGTACCGGGCTGACCGGGGCCGACGCCGCCGTTGTTGGGCTGCCCGGCGCCCGGCGAGGCCGGTGAGCCGGGTGAGGCTGGCGAACCGGGCGAGTTCGGCCCACCGCCGAGCACCCCGCCCCGGCCGGGCGCCTGCCGCTGGCCGGGATCGTTGCCCGGCGCGCCGTCCAACGGGCCGGGCCGGGCCGGCGCGGGTCGGGTGCCCGGGGTGGGTGGCTTCGGGGCGGCCAGCACGTCCGGCTTGCTCGGCAGCTCCGGCTTGGTCCGGCCGGGCACCGGGGGAGCGCCGTTGCCGATGTCCTTGCGGTCCGGTGAGGTGGGCTCCTTGTTGGCCAGCACGTCGGGCATCGACGGCCGGCCGGGCAGCGGCTCCCGGTTGCGCTGCCCCTTGTTGTCGATCAGGTTCCGGACCCGGGAGGTGATCGATCTGGTGGCCGGCTCATCCGCCGGCAGCGGGCTGGCCATGGCGTCGTGCAGGCCCTTGCGCAGGCCGTCCAGCTCGCGCTGCTGGGTGACCCGCTGGCGCAGCCGCATGCTCCGCTGGTCCTGCAGCTGGGCGGCGATGCGCCGCTCGTCCGAGGTGAGCTGGCGGCGCCTGGGGGCGCTCTCGATGGCCCGCTCCAGCCGGTCCACCTGCTGGTCGGTGTCCGACAGCCGGGACCGGGCGTCCTGGATGGACTGCCAGTTGGCCAGCTCGGTGACCAGTGAGTCCCGTCGCTGCCGCAGCAGGCTCCGGCGGGTCTGCAGGTCGCGCACCTCGCGCAGGTTCGGGTCGATCCGCGCCTCGGGCGCCGAGGCCACGGCGTCTTCGGTGGCGTCGATGTCGGCCAGCTGGGCGTCCAGGGAGGCCAGGCTGACCTGGGCCTGGTGCGCCCACTGCTGCTCGGCCTCCGGCGTGCCGGCCAACCAGGGCGAGATCACGCTGCTGACGCCGGAGGAACCCGGTGGCGAGCTCGCGGTCATCAGGCCGCCGCCGGTGACCAGCAGGCCGGCCGACCCGAGCACGGCGGCGGCCCGGAACCGGCGGGCCCCGATCTCGGCGAGGATCTTCCGCCGGCGGTCGGGGCCGGGCAGGGTGGCGAGCGGGGGGAGGGGCTGCGCGGCGGGGTGGGGCTGGGCGGGAGCGATGGGCAGCGGCGGGGCCGAGGCGGAACGCTGGGCGCCCTCGCGCCGCATCTGCCGGGCCACCGCGCGGTGCGCGGCGGTGCAGTACTTCCGCTGCGGGCGCCCGTCGGGCTCGGGCTGGATGACGACGTAGCAGCCGGGAAGAGCGCAGCGCCTACCCTCGTGAGCTGTCATCTCCCCCGTCCCACCAGGAAGTCCAAACCGAAACCGCGAGCGGAATGTCGGTCCCCGATCCTCCATCCGGGCATGGTCAAAGTACCCGTTGACCATGCCGGTGTCACCCCTCTTCGCCTGCGCATTCGGGCACGTGAGAGCCCTAATTGACGCCTATCAGTACACTCATTCCACTCATCTCAAAATGAGTCGGTGGAATGCCGCGGACCTCCCGGCGCGGGCCTTTCGATCACCCCGATAGCGTGGCACTCCATGTCGTCCCCAGAACCTCAGCTCGGTCCCTCCGGGGCCCGCGGCGTCTTCCGGCCCGGTGACCGGGTGCAACTGACGGACCCCAAGGGGCGGCGCTACACGCTCACCCTCGAGACCGGCGGGCAGTACCACACGCACCGGGGCGCGCTGGAGCACGACGCCCTGCTCGGCGCCCCGGAGGGCAGCCTGGTCACCTCCGCCACCGGCACCCCGTACCTGGCGTTCCGCCCGCTGCTCTCGGACTACGTGCTCTCCATGCCGAGGGGCGCACAGGTGATCTACCCGAAGGACGCCGCGCAGATCCTCATGTGGGGGGACATCTACCCGGGTGCGCGGGTGCTCGAGGCCGGCGCGGGTTCCGGGGCGCTCGCCTGCTCGCTGCTGCGGGCGGTGGGAGATCACGGTTCGGTGATTTCTTACGAAGTTCGGGCCGACCACGCCGAACACGCCGAACGAAACGTGACCCGGTTCTTCGGCTCCGCACCACCCAACTGGGCCTTGCACACACAGGATGTTTCTGATTTCTCCGGGGAGGTCGACCGGGTGGTCCTGGACATGCTCGCGCCGTGGGAGGTGTTGCCGACGGTAACCAAGGCGCTGTTGCCCGGCGGAGTGCTGACCGTGTACGTCGCCACCACGACGCAGCTCTCCCGAATCACCGAAAGTTTGCGTGAGCAGCGGTGTTGGACCGAGCCCCAGTCATTCGAAACATTGCTCCGACCGTGGCATGTCGTGGGACTCGCGGTGCGCCCGGAACACCGCATGATCGGTCACACGGCGTTCATCTTGACCACTCGCCGGCTCGCCGACGGCGTAGCGCCGCCCCGTCCGCAACGCCGTCCGACCGGTCGATGAGAAGACAAAGTTATCGCTGAGTAACGTCAAGCTGTCATCTGGCTGAGTGCTGGATCACCGATCTGACCTACCGCGATTGTCGCCCCCGACAGGTACCGTGTGGAAACGGAACACGGAGGGGAGGCAGCCGTGAACCACTACGAAGGCTCCGAAGGCCGCGATATGAGGGCTGAGAGGCGCACGCCGGAAGGGCAGGCTCCGACCAAGGCGGAGCTGACCGCCCAGATCAGGTTCCTCGAGGACGAGGTAGCCCTGCTTCGCCGCAAGCTGACCGAGTCGCCGAGGCACGCGCGCGTACTCGAACAGCGTCTCGCCGAGTCGGCCAGCCGGTTGTCGCAGCTCAGTGCCCGCAACGAGAAGCTGACCGAGACGCTGCGTGAGGCGCGGAGTCAGCTTGTCGCACTGCGCGAGGAGGTGGACAGGCTCGCCCAGCCGCCCAGCGGCTACGGCGTGTTCCTCTCCGGGTACGAGGACGGCACGGTGGACGTGTTCACCGCGGGGCGCCGGATGCGCGTCGCGGTCTCGCCCGCCGTGGAGGCGACCGACATCGGCAAGGGCCAGACGGTCCGGCTGAACGAGGCGCTCACCGTCGTCGAGGCCGGCGACTTCGAGCGCACCGGTGAGGTGTGCGCGCTGCGCGAGGTGCTGCTCGACCCGGGCAGCGAGTTCGGGTCGCGCGCACTGGTCGTCGGGCACGCGGACGAGGAGCGGGTGGTCTGGCTGGCCGACCCGCTGGTCGCCGGGCCGGACAAGCCGGACGTGGTGCCGCTCAAGCCGGGTGACTCCCTGCTGGTGGACACCAAGGCCGCGTACGCCTACGAGCGGGTGCCGAAGGCCGAGGTCGAGGACCTCGTGCTGGAGGAGGTCCCGGATGTGGCCTACGAGGACATCGGTGGCCTCGGCCGGCAGATCGAGCAGATCAGGGACGCGGTGGAGCTGCCGTTCCTGCACGCCGAGCTGTTCCGGGAGTACGAGCTGCGGCCGCCCAAGGGCGTGCTGCTCTACGGCCCGCCCGGCTGTGGCAAGACGCTGATCGCCAAGGCGGTGGCCAACTCGCTGGCCAAGAAGGTGGCCGAGGCGCGCGGCGAGTCCAGCCGCGACGCCAAGTCCTTCTTCCTGAACATCAAGGGCCCGGAGCTGCTCAACAAGTTCGTCGGCGAGACCGAGCGGCACATCCGGCTGATCTTCCAGCGGGCTAGGGAGAAGGCCTCCGAGGGCACCCCGGTGATCGTGTTCTTCGACGAGATGGACTCGATCTTCCGGACCCGTGGCTCGGGTGTCTCCTCGGACGTGGAGACCACGATCGTGCCCCAGCTCCTCAGCGAGATCGATGGCGTCGAGGGCCTGGAGAACGTGATCGTGATTGGCGCGTCCAACCGCGAGGACATGATCGACCCGGCCATCCTGCGGCCGGGCCGGCTGGACGTGAAGATCAAGATCGAGCGTCCGGACGCGGAGGCGGCGCAGGATATCTTCTCCAAGTACCTGACGCAGACGCTGCCCATTCACGCCGACGACGTGACCGAGTTCGGCGGCAGCCGCAAGGCCTGCGTGGAGGCGATGATCCAGCGCGTGGTCGAGCGGATGTACGCGGAGACCGAGGAGAACCGGTTCCTGGAGGTCACCTACGCCAACGGGGACAAGGAGGTCCTGTACTTCAAGGACTTCAACTCCGGCGCGATGATCCAGAACATCGTGGACCGGTCCAAGAAGGCGGCCATCAAGTCGGTGCTGGAGACCCGCCAGCCCGGCCTGCGGGTGCAGCACCTGCTGGACGCCATAGTGGACGAGTTCGCGGAGAACGAGGATCTGCCGAACACCACCAACCCGGACGACTGGGCGCGCATCTCGGGCAAGAAGGGTGAACGGATTGTGTACATCCGCACCCTGGTGACCGGGAAGAACACCGAGTCCGGACGGGCGATCGACACCGCGTCGAACACCGGCCAGTACCTGTAGACACGCTCTGCCAGGGCGAACGGAGTAAGTGCGCACTGTGCTGCTCATCACTGCCGGGCGGCACAGTGCGACCCGGTACGCCTCAAGTAGCATGATCTCGGCTGCTTGGGGGTGACGTGGCGCACACGCGCTGGTTGAACGACGACGAACAGCGGGCGTGGCGCGCCTGGCTGGCCGCGAACAAGCTGCTGATGACCGAAATGGATCGTCAGCTGCAGGATGAAGCGGGCATTCCGCATACTTATTACGAGATTCTGGTGCGCCTCTCCGAGGTGCCGGACCGGGCGTTGCGGATGTCCCAGCTGGCCGTCTCGTCCATGTCCTCCCGCAGCCGCCTCTCGCACGCCGTGGCGCGGCTGGAGGAGGCCGGCTGGGTGCGCCGGCGGGAGTGCCTGACCGACCGGCGCGGCGCAGTGTGCGAACTCACGGAAGCG
The DNA here is from genome assembly GCF_039543365.1 of Actinospineispora eucalypti. Lineage (NCBI taxonomy): Bacteria > Bacillati > Actinomycetota > Actinomycetes > Pseudonocardiales > Pseudonocardiaceae > Actinospineispora > Actinospineispora eucalypti. The sequence continues at coordinate 497,892 of NZ_BAABJP010000008.1, read as the reverse complement.
GGTCTGGACGCGCTGCGCGAGGCCGCCCCCGGACACGTCGACGTGGTCCGCTCCAACCTGTTCGACCAGCTCACCGAGGAACAGGTGACCCAGCTGCGGGAGATCTGCGAGGCCGTGGCGAACCACCTGGGCGGCGAGGGCATCTGGCCGCTGGGCGAGAACCTCGGCTGACCCGGTCGCGCCGACGGTTGCGGCGCCCGACAAAGACCAGCGCGGAACGCGCTGGCTGAGCGCGCGCCCAGTTCGGCGCGCGCGGGAGAGGATAGGCTCGGTAGCTATGAGCGCTCGGCGGATTATGGGTACCGAAGTTGAGTACGGCATCTCGGTACCCGGGGATGCCACGGCGAACCCGGTGATCACCTCGACCCAGGTGGTGCTGGCCTACGCGGCGGCGGCCGAGCTGCCCCGGGCCAAGCGCGCCCGGTGGGACTACGAGGTGGAGTCTCCGCTGCGCGACGCGCGGGGCTTCGACCTGTCCACCCCGAGCATCCCCACCAGCACCGACTCCGAGCTGGACGACCTGGGGGCGGCGAACGTCATCCTCACCAACGGCGCCCGGCTGTACGTGGACCACGCGCACCCGGAGTTCTCCACCCCCGAGGTGACCACGCCGAGGGACGCGGTCATCTGGGACAAGGCCGGCGAGCGGGTGATGGAGGAGGCCGCGATGCGGTCGGCCACCGTGCCGGGCACCCCGCCCATCCAGCTGTACAAGAACAACGTGGACGGCAAGGGGGCCAGCTACGGCACCCACGAGAACTACCTGATGTCCCGGTCCACCACCTTCCCGGCGATCATCACCGGGCTCATCCCGTTCTTCGTCACCCGCCAGGTGATCTGCGGCGCCGGGCGGGTGGGCATCGGCCCGAGCGGCGACGAGGCCGGCTACCAGCTGTCCCAGCGCTCGGACTACATCGAGGTCGAGGTCGGCCTGGAGACCACGCTCAAGCGCGGGATCATCAACACCCGGGACGAGCCGCACGCGGACGCCGACAAGTACCGCCGGCTGCACGTGATCATCGGTGACGCCAACATGGCGGAGACGTCCACGCTGCTCAAGATGGGCACCACCGCACTGGTCCTGGACATGATCGAGGCCGGCCAGCGGTTCGACGACCTGCGCCTGGCCGAGCCGGTCCGCTCGGTGCACTCGATCAGCCGGGACCCCAGCCTGCAGGCCAAGGTGGAGCTGGCCGACGGCCGCCGGATGACCGGGCTGGACGTGCAGTGGGCGTACTTCGAGCGGGCCCGCGACCACGTGGAGCGCACCCAGGGCGCCAGCGACGCGGACGTCGACCCCGTCACCGCCGAGGTGATGCGGATCTGGGGCGAGGTGCTGGACGCGCTGTCCCGCGACCCCATGGAGTGCGCCGACCGGCTGGACTGGCCGGCCAAGCTGCGCCTGCTGGAGGGCTACCGGGCCCGGGACAACCTGGCCTGGTCCTCGCCCCGGCTGCATCTGGTGGACCTGCAGTACTCCGACGTGCGGATGGCCAAGGGCCTGTACAACCGGCTGGTGGCCCGGGGCTCGATGAAGCGGCTGGTGGACGAGGAGCAGGTGGTGGCGGCCATGCGCCGGCCACCGGAGGACACCAGGGCCTACTTCCGGGGCCGCTGCCTGGAGCGCTACCCGACCGCCGTGGCCGCCGCCTCCTGGGACTCGGTCATCTTCGACCTGGGTCGGGAGTCGCTGGTGCGCATCCCGACCCTGGAGCCGCTGCGTGGGACCCGTAACCACGTGGGCAAGCTGATTGACGCTTCTGAGACCGCCGAGGAGCTGGTCACCGCCCTCACGCGGGGGTGACCAGCGCGGGACGCGCTTGCGTGGCGTGCGCCCAGTTTGGCGCACGCGGGAGACTCCGCGAGTTGCGGTGGGTGTTTGTCGGCTCGGGTAGGTAGTGTTCATATCAGCAGGACCACCGATCGGGAGGCGTCATGGCGCAGGAGCAGACCCGGCGACAGGGCGGCGGCGATGGTGACGGCGACGACGACGCGAGCGCCGCGCCGGCCGGCCAGGAACGCCGTGAGAAGCTGGGAGAGGACGTCGACACGATCTTGGACGAGATCGATGACGTGCTCGAGGAGAACGCCGAGGACTTCGTCCGGGCATACGTACAGAAGGGCGGCGAGTAGCCAACCGCCGGCCCGTATCGTCCAGTGCCGCCGGCCCGAGGGGCCGGGGGATCCGCAGTGGGGTAATGCCCTGCCGACCTGAGCTAAGGAGTAGAAGCGCCGATGGACCCGAGGTCGGCACGGGGGCCCGTGAGCCCGGTCAATGCCGCGCTCCCCGCCGAGTACTTCACCCCCGGCGTGTCTTCTTTCACCGACTTCCTGGCGTCCGTGGCGCCGCACCTGCTGCCCGGGGCGGTGCGGCCGGACGCAACGGTCACGTCGGCGGGCGGCCTGGAGATCCCGCACGGCACCACGCTGGTCGCGCTCACCTTCTCCGGCGGCGTGCTGCTCGCCGGTGACCGCCGGGCCACCGCCGGCAACATGATCGCCCAGCGGGACATCGAGAAGGTCTTCGTCACCGACAGCTACTCGGCGGCCGGCATCGCCGGGGTGGCCGGGCTCGGGGTGGAGCTGATCCGGCTCTACACCCTGGACCTGGAGCACTACGAGAAGATCGAGGGCGTAGCGCTCTCCCTGGACGGCAAGGTGAACAAGCTGTCCGGCATGGTGCGCGCCAACCTGGGCGCCGCGATGCAGGGGCTGGCCGCGATCCCGTTGTTCGTCGGGTTCGACACGGATGCGAGCGACCCGGCCCGGGCCGGCCGGATCGTCAGCTTCGACGTCACCGGCAGCAAGTCGGAGGAGCACGGCTTCACCGCCATCGGCTCCGGTTCGCTGTTCGCCCGTTCGGCGCTGAAGAAGACGCACAACCCGGAGGCGGACGAGGCCGGCGCCGTCCGGGCCGCCGTCGAGGCGCTCTACGACGCCGCCGACGACGACACCGCGACCGGTATGCCGGACGTCTCACGGAACATCTTCCCGGTGGTCATCACCATCACCGCCGCCGAAGGGGCGGTGCGCCACCCCGACGAGCAGATCGGTGAGGTGGCGCGCGCCGTGCTAGCCGATAGGCTTACCCGGCCCGGCGGCTAGCCCCGACCGGCCCGTTCCCTTTCGCGACGACCTCAGGAGCCCAACCAGTGACGCTGCCGTTCTACGCCTCCGCCGAGCAGGTGATGCGGGACCGCTCGGAGCTGGCCCGCAAGGGCATCGCCCGGGGCCGCAGCGTGACCGTGCTGACCTACGCCGGCGGCGTGCTGTTCGTGGCGGAGAACCGCTCCACCGCCCTGCACAAGGTTTCCGAGATCTACGACCGGATCGGCTTCGCGGCGGTCGGCCGGTACAACGAGTTCGAGAACCTGCGCACCGCCGGGATCCGCATCGCGGACGTCCGGGGCTACTCCTACGACCGGCGCGACGTCACCGGGAAGTGGCTGGCCAACGCCTACGCGCAGACGATGGGCGCGATCTTCACCGAGCAGCAGAAGCCCTACGAGGTTGAGCTGTGTGTGGCCGAGGTCGGGCCGACCGCCGACGACGACCAGCTCTACCGCATCACCTACGACGGCTCGATCAGCGACGAGCCCCGGTTCGTGGTGATGGGTGGCCAGACCGATCCGATCAGCGCCAAGCTGCGGGACTCCTACTCCGACGGCATGGAGCTGGCCGACGCCGTCGCGGTGGCCGTGCGCGGGCTGCAGTCCGCCTCCCCGGGCGGTTCCGGCGCCGGCGGCTCGGGGTCGGGCACCAACGGGGGCGGCTCGGCGGACCGGCTGCTCGGGGTGAACGCGCTGGAAGTGGCCGTACTGGACCGCAGCCGCCCGCGCCGGGCCTTTCGTCGCCTACAGGGTGCCGCCCTGGCCGCCCTGCTGCCCGAGGAGAACCGCGCGGCCGGCAAGAAGGACGAATCGAGCGGTGACAAGGGCGACGACAAGGGCGACGGCAAAGCCTGATTTCAGCTTTCCGGCCCGGTGCCGAACACGTTGTGCTGGGTGTTGTGGTTGCCCACCTGAACGGCCTGGGAACCCCGCAAGTCGATCTGGTATTTGCCCGCGCGGGCGCCCACGGTGTCGAGCAGCGCCATCAGCCGCTGCGCCGCCTCGATCACCGCCCGGTCATTCCCGGCGTCCACCTCGACTAGCTCGGCCTCCAGCGCGGGTCGCCACGCTTCCGGCCGCTGCTCGTACTGCTCCAGCGCCGCCGCGCCGGAGTTGCGATCGGAGAAGAGGCGTCCCACGAGCTCTTTCAGCTCGGCGTACGCCTCCTTGACCGCCTCCGTCGCGGTGCCCTGCAGACCCGACGCCAGACCCGCCGTCAGCGCACCGACGATCAACGACACCGGTTCCATCCGCACACCCCACTCCAGACAGGCCACGACCACTATCCTGGCCAGCGCCGGAAAAGTCACCTCCGTGTCCTCTTCGCAACGTTAGGGGCGGCCTGCCCCACTTACGATCCGACCATGCAGTCGGCCGGCGCGCGGGAACCGGCGTCCGAGGGCGCGGATGCGCGGAACGCGCAAGGCGTGCAGGTCGTGCTGCCCGGCGGCTCGGGCGTGCAGCACAACTACTTCGCGGGTCGCCGGCCGGTGTCCTGGCCACACTTGGTCGGGGTGATTCCGCCGCGCGCGGACGGCTACCAGCACCGGGCGGTGTTCACCGTCCTCGCCGACAACTTCCGGGTGAGGCGGGTGCCGGTGCAGGTCATCGCCGGGTTGGGCGGAGTCGGCAAGACCCAGCTCGCGGCGGAGCTGGCCCGCCGGATGCGGGTCGAGGCGGCGCTGGACCTGGTGGTATGGGTGTCAGTGCTCAGCCGGGCGGGGGTAGTGTCGGCATACGCCCAGGCTGCGACCGACCTGGTGCTGGGACCCGACAGCCAGGACCCCGACCAGGCGGCGGTCCGGTTCCTCTCCTGGCTAGGAAGCACGGGCAAGAGCTGGCTGGTCGTGCTGGACGATGTCGCTTCGGCGGCGGACATGCGAGCCCTGTGGCCGCCCGAGCACCCGAACGGACACACCATTGTGACAACCCGTCGTCGCGACGCCGAGCTGTTGGCCGGCCGAGAGTTGGTTGGGGTCGCCGAGTTCACCGAGCGGGAAGCGATCGATTATCTCGTAGGAAAGTTGCCGGCTGGGCTGACCGATGACGTCGGCGGCGTCGCGGCCGACCTGGGTCGGCTTCCGCTGGCCCTCGGGCACGCCGCCGCGTACATGCGCGACCAGGAGCTGACCTGCACTGCCTACCGGCGCCGGTTCGCCGACCGGCGCAGGCGGCTGTCTGGGCTGTTCCCCGAGGAGAGCGAGCTATTCGACCATGCCGCCAAGACAGTGGCCACCACCTGGTCGCTGTCAGTCGAGGCAGCCGACCGGGTCGCGCCGACCGGCGTCGCTAGGCCGCTGCTGGAGCTGGCCAGCGTGCTCGATTCCAACGGCATGCCCGAGACCTTGTTCGCTACGGAGGCGGCCCTCGGCTACGCCGCCCGTGGGCCCGCCGCGCTGAACGAGGATGACGCCCGGGACGGGCTGCGGGCGCTGCACAGGTTCCACCTGGTCGCACACGACGCAGGGCTGGTTCGAGTGCACGCCCTGGTGCAACGGGCGGTGCGGGAGGAACTGCCGGAGCAGCGGCTGGCGGCGGTCGCGGTATCCGCCGCCGACGCCCTCGCATGCCTGTGGCCGGATGTTGACGTGGACGCCCGGTTCGCGCAGCTGCTGCGCGCCAATGGGGTGACGCTGTACCGGGTGGTTGCCGACCAGCTGTGGGCGAACGCCAGTGTCGCCCATCCCGTGTTGTCGCGTCTGGTCCGTGGTTTCGGCGACGCGGCCATGCTGTCCGACGCGATCGCCTGGGCACGGGACATCGGCGACGCGGCGCACCGCGTCCTCGGCGCAGGCCACCGCGACACCATGGCGTTCCGGAACCAGCTGGCCATGTGGCTGGGCGACGCCGGCCAGGTGGACGAGGCCATTGCGGAGCTCGAGCGACTGGTGGCAGAGGTGGCCGCCACTCTCGGCCCGGACGATCCGAACACCCTGGACGCTCGGCAGAACCTGGGGTACCAGCGAGGCCACGCGGGTGACCCGGCAGCGGCCGCTTCCGAACTCGCCGAGGTGTTGGTGGACTGCCAGCGGGTGCTCGGCCCGGATGATTGGCGGAGCTTGAATCTGGCCGATCAGCTGGCGTTCTGGCTCGGCAAGTCCGGTGACGCGGCGGGGGCGGTGGCACTGCTGCGCGAGACGCTACCCCGGGTGGTGCGGACCTGTGGGCCGGAGCATCGCACCACCCTGTCCGTCCGGGGAAACCTGGCGTGGTGGGTCGCGGAAAGCGGCCAGGTGTCTGAAGGGGTGGCCGCGTTGCGCGAGGTGGTCGCCGACACGGTGCGGGTGCTGGGGGCCGAACACCGTGACGTGTCCGTGTTGCGCAACAACCTGGCCTATTGGCAGGGCCGGTCGGGAGACATCGCGGGGGCGGTGGCCGCCTTGGAGGAACTCCTGCTCGAGCGGCTGCGGGTATTCGGTCCTGACCACCGCGACAGCCACGCCACCCGCAACGGCCTCGCCGAGCTGTATCTCGAATCGGGGGATCCGGCTGCCGCCATCGCCCATCTCGAGGTCGTGCTCGCCTCGCGGCGCCAGGTGTTCGGCGATGACCATTCGGAGACCTGGGACACGCGGTACCGGCTCGCCTGCGCGCGCGGGGATCTCGGCGAGACGGTACAGGCGGTCGAGGAGCTGGCGGCGGTCCTGGACGCCCGTGAACGCCTTCTCGGCGCGGACCATCGGGAAACCGACCGGACCCGCCAAAGCCTCGCGCACTGGCGCGCGAGATAGCTCATTCGGGCTGGAAGGGGCGGTCGCGGGTGGCCCAGCGGGGGTTGCTCTCGTCCCGCCGGTAGACCGGCACCTGGTGGCTGGCCACCCGGAAGGTGAACCGGCGCGCCCGCCGGCCCAGCTCGCCGTCCGTGGCCAACACGGCCGGCCGGTCCAGCTCCACCTCCAGCAGCGGCAGCTCGTGCTGCTCGTACACGTGGCTGTGCTCCAGCGCGGCGAACACCAGCGCGAAGAACGCCCTGGTCCGGGAGAACCGGATGTCCGCGCGCAGCCAGCGCACGTCCAGCAGCCCGGAGTCCAGCCGGGGCCGCCAGGCCGGCACCATGCCCCTCGGGTGGTAGGGGCCGTTGCCCACGAACAGGATCCACACGGACCGCCACTGGCCGTTCAGCCGCACCCGGATCGGGTCGGCGAGGCGCAGCGTGCGCACCAGGGCCACCGCGAACGCGGGCCACTTGCCCCACCGGCCCTGCCACCGCTCGCGCCGGCGGACCAGCTCGGAGTAGGCGCCCAGGCTGGCGGTGTTCAGGAAGTACCGGGTGCCGCCACCGGGCTCGCCGGGGTCGATGTCCACCGCTCCCAGGTCGACCGCGACCGCCTCGCCCGTGCCGGTGGCGTCCACCGCCTCCTGCAGGTCGTAGATCCCGACGTCCCGGGCGAAGTGGTTCAGCGTGCCGGCGGGCACCAGCACCAGGGGAAGCCGGTGCTGGCGCGCCACCGAGGTGACGGCGCCGACGGTGCCGTCACCGCCGGCCACGCCGAGCGCCCGTATCTCGCCGTTGCGCGCGGCCAGGATGCCCTCCAGCCGCTCGATCAGGTCCATCTCCGGCTCCAGGACCAGCACCTCGGCCGCCGGGAACGCGGCTCGCACGTCCTCGGTGGGGTCCACCGAGGCGTCGCCCGAGCGCGGGTTCACCGCGATGAGCAGGCCGTCCCCGTCGGCCAGTGCCGGCATCCGGCGCAGTGGCCGGGCGGACGCCTCGTCCGAGTCGCGCACCGGCCACCAGCGCCGGGTGAGCAGCGCGGCGCCGGTGCCGACCGCCGCGCCGGCCAGCACGTCGGAGGTCCAGTGCACGCCCACGTGAACCCGCGAGTAGGCGACCACGGTGGCCAGCGGCGCCAGCACCAGCCCCGCGCGCGGGCTGTCCAGCGTGACCGCCGTGGCGAACGCCGCCGCCGACGCGGCGTGTCCGCTGGGGAACGAGCTGGACGTCGGCCGGCGCTGCAGCCTGCGGTACAGGGGCAGGTGCTCGGCGGGCGGCCGGCGCCGAGGCAGCAGGGGCTTGAGTATGAGATTCGCCGTGGCACTCGCTCCGGCGATGGCAATCAGCCCGCGCAGGGCGCCACGCCGGGTGACACCCACCCGGGCGGCGAGCAGGCCGGCGATCGCGAACCACAGCCCGCTGTGATTGGCTGACCTGGTCAGACGGAGCAGCGCGCGGTCGGCGCGACTGGGTGGCAGCGCGGCTACCCAGCGTTGCACTCCCTCGTCCATGGCGTTGGCCCGCGCGGCCATCCGGCGGAAACACACGATCACAGGCTCGACACTACGGTGCCCTCAACGCTTAGGCTGATGTGCATGCACCGGCGGATATATGGCGTTGAGACCGAGTTCGGCGTCACTTGCACGTTCCACGGCCAGCGTCGGCTGTCCCCGGACGAGGTGGCACGCTACCTCTTCCGCCGGGTGGTCTCCTGGGGCCGGTCGTCGAACGTCTTCCTGCGCAACGGCTCGCGGCTGTACCTGGATGTGGGTTCGCACCCGGAGTACGCCACGGCGGAATGTGACTCGCTCACCCAGCTGGTGGCGCACGACAAGGCCGGCGAGCGGATCCTGGAGGACCTGCTCATCGACGCCGAGCGGCGGCTGGTGGACGAGGGCATCGGCGGCGACATCTACCTGTTCAAGAACAACACCGACTCGGCCGGCAACTCCTACGGCTGCCACGAGAACTATTTGGTGGCTCGGGCTGGTGAATTTTCGAGAATCGCCGACGTGCTGCTGCCCTTTCTGGTCACCCGCCAGCTCATCTGCGGCGCCGGCAAGGTCCTGCAGACCCCGCGCGGGGCGGTGTACTGCCTCTCCCAGCGGGCCGAGCACATCTGGGAGGGCGTCTCCAGCGCCACCACCCGGTCCCGGCCGATCATCAACACCCGGGACGAGCCGCACGCGGACGCCGAGCGGTACCGCCGGCTGCACGTGATCGTCGGCGACTCGAACATGTCCGAGGTCACCACCCTGCTCAAGGTCGGTTCGGCCACCCTGGTGCTGGACATGATCGAGCACGGCGTGCAGTTCCGGGACTTCACCCTGGACAACCCGATCCGGGCCATCCGGGAGATCAGCCACGACCTGACCGGCCGCCGCCCGGTGCGGCTGGCCGGCGGCCGGGAGGCCAGCGCGCTGGACATCCAGCGGGAGTACTACAGCCGCGCGGTGGAGCACGTGAACGCGCACGGCCGCGGCGACAAGACCACCGAGCGGGTGCTCGAGCTGTGGGGCCGCACGCTGGACGCGGTGGAGAGCCAGGACCTCTCCCGGATCGACCGGGAGATCGACTGGGCGATCAAGCGCCGGCTGGTGGAGCGCTACCGGGAGCGCAACAACCTGGAGCTGTCCAGCGCCCGGGTCGCCCAGCTGGACCTGGCCTACCACGACATCCGCCGGGGCCGGGGTCTGTTCGACATGCTGCAGCGCAAGGGCATGGTGGACCGGGTCACCGACGACGGGGAGATCGAGGCGGCCAAGGACACCCCGCCCCAGACCACCAGGGCGAAGCTGCGCGGTGACTTCATCGCCGCCGCACAGGCCGCCGGGCGGGACTTCACCGTGGACTGGGTGCACCTCAAGCTGAACGACCAGGCGCAGCGCACCGTGCTGTGCAAGGACCCGTTCCGCGCGGTGGACGAGCGGGTGGAGCGGCTGATCGCCTCGCTCTGACCGGGCCGCTCCGGGTAGGCGGAGTGTAGCCGTCCGCGGGGCGTCGTGGACCGTTCGGCGCAGCGGAACTCATTCGATCATTTGATCGAGGGCGCGGCGTCGGCGCTGGTGGCCCCTCGCGGGATACGCTGCTCGATGTGTCGTCGGCTCGTGTCGAGCGCCTGGTGAACCTGGTGCTCTGCCTGCTCTCCACTCGGCAGTTCCTGACCGCCGAGCGAATCCGCGCGACCGTGCCCGGATACGACGGTGCCTCGTCCGACGAGGCGTTCTTCCGGATGTTCGAGCGGGACAAGGCCGAGCTGCGGGACCTGGGCATTCCGCTGGAGACCGGACGCCGCTCGGCGTTCGACAACGTGGACGGCTACCGGATCGCCCGGCACGACTACGAGCTGGGTGAGATCGACCTGGCCGCCGACGAGGCGGCGGCGGTGGCGCTGGCCGCACGGCTCTGGGACTCCCCGGAGCTGGCCGGCGCGGCCAAGGGTGCGCTGGTGAAGCTGCGCGCCGCCGGGGTGGAGGTGGACGAGGCGGCCGCCGCGGGCGTGGAGCCCAAGGTGCGGGCCACCGAGCCGGCGTTCAGCCCGCTGCTGGCCGCCGTGCAGGCCGGCCGGGCCGTCACCTTCGAACACCGCCCGAGGTCGGACGCCGAGCCGAGGCTGCGCACCGTGGAGCCCTGGGGCGTGGTGAGCTGGCGGGGCCGCTGGTACCTGGTCGGTCACGACCGGGACCGGGACGACACCCGCTGCTTCCGGCTGAGCCGGATCGGGGCAAAGGTCAAGGCCATCGGGCCGGCCGGAGCGGTCCGTGCGCCGGCCGGAACCGACCTGGTGGACCTGGTGCGGGAGAGCGCGGGCCCGCCACCGGTGATCGGCACGGCCCGGGTCTGGGTGGCCGAGGGGCGCGCGCTGGGCCTGCGCCGGCTGAGCCGGCCGGCCGAGCCACGCGAGCACGCGGGCCGTCCCGGCCAGGTGATCGAGCTGGACCTGCGCAGCCCGGAAACCGTGGCCAGGTGGATCGGCGGGCACGGTCCGGACGTGGTGGTGCTGGAGCCGCCGGAGCTGGCCGAGGCGGTGCGCCGGGTCTGGCTGGCGGCGGCCCGGGCGCACGCGGCGCCGGCCGACGGCGCGCGCCGGGCGGACCCCCGGGCCGCCGGCCAGGCGTTGGAGCGCGCGGCCCGATGAGCTCGCCCGCACAGAGCTCCCGGCTCACCCGGATGCTGTCCCTGGTGCCCTACCTGCTGGCCCGGCCGGGGGTGCGGGTGGCCGAGGCGGCGGCCGACTTCGGGGTGTCGGAGAAGCAGCTCTGGCGGGACCTGGAGCTGCTGTGGATGTGCGGGCTGCCCGGGTACGGCCCCGGCGACCTGGTGGACCTCTCCTTCTCCGAGGACACCGTGACGGTGACCGAGGACGCCGGCATGCGCCGCCCGCTGCGGCTCACCACCGCCGAGGCGACCGCGCTGCTGGTGGCGCTGCGGGCGCTGCTGGAGGTGCCCGGCATGGTGGACGGCGAGGTGGTGCGCCGGGCGGTGGCGAAGATCGAGAGCGCGGTGGGCGCGGCCGAGGCGCCCGCTCCGGTGGCGGTCGGGCTGGCCGTGCGGCCGTCGCTGGCCGGCGACCCGGTGCGGGTGGCCGAGGAGCCGCTGGGCGACCAGGTGGAGCGGACCACGGCCGTGGTCCGCGAGGCGCTGGACGGCGAGCGCGCGCTGCGCATCAAGTACTACACCGCGTCCCGGGACGTGGTGAGCGAGCGGGTGGTCGACCCGATGCGGCTGCTGCTGGTGGAGGGGCGCGGGTACCTGGAGGCCTGGTGCCGCTCGGCCAAGGCGGTACGGCTGTTCCGGCTGGACCGGGTGGACGAGGCCACCCGGCTTGAGGAACGCCGGACGCTGCCCAGGGCGGCCCGCCCGGCCGACCTTTCCGCCGGGCTGTTCCGCCCGGACCCCACGCAGGGGGAGGCGACCCTGTTGCTGGAGCCGGAGGGCCGCTGGGTCGCCGAGTACTACCCGGTGGAGGATCCGGTGGAGCGTGACGGCGGGCGGCTGGAGGTGCGCATGCGGTTCACCGACGAGGCCTGGCTGGTGCGCCTGGTGCTCGGCCTCGGCGGGTCCGCGCGGGTGCTGCACCCCGAGCCGCTGCGCGCCGCGGTGGCCGAGCGGGCCGAGGCCGCGCTGAACGGCCTGGCCGGGGGATAGCCGGCGCCGTCGGGTGACTGCCGAGCCGCTACGGTGACCGCCATGGGATGGCTGCCGATGTCCGTGCTGCTGACGCTGGGGGTGCTGCTGCTGGCGTTGCCGGTGGTGGTGGCGACCCGGGCGGTGCTGCGGGCCCGGCGGGCCGCCCGTACGCTGACGGTCGCGACCACCGGGCGGGTGCTGCGGGTCCGCGCGGGAGTCGCCGAGGTGTCCGCGTGGCGACAGGCGCGGCGGAGCGGCAACGACCGGCAACACACCGCGTAGCATCGACCTGGACACGACACCCCGCTGAAAGGGACGCAGTCATGCCTTCAATGGGCGGATGGGAATGGCTCATCCTGCTGGTCGTTCTGGTGCTGCTGTTCGGGGCGAAGCGGCTGCCCGACATGGCCCGCTCCCTCGGCCAGTCCGCCCGGGTGCTCAAGGGTGAGATGAAGGGCATGAAGTCGGACGACGAGGCGCGCACCCAGGAACAGCAGGGGCAGCGCCCGGAGCCGAAAGCGCTGCCCGCCGCCGAGGAGCGCCAGGCGCAGCCGCCGGCCGCTTCCACCGAGCAGCCGGGCGGCCAGATAAACGGCAGCCGGTAGCCCACCGACGTGTGGAACCCGCTCGCTCGCCGTCGGCGCCGCCGGGCCAACCCGGACGGCACGATGACGCTCATCGAGCACCTGTACGAGTTGCGCAACCGGTTGGCCATCTCGCTGGTCGCGGTCGCCCTGATGACCGTGGTCGGCTACATCTGGTTCGGCGCGAACTTCTTCGGCTACCCCAGCCTGGGTGAGCTGCTCAAGGGGCCGTACTGCTCGCTGCCGCCGAGCGTCCGGCCGGTGATGAACGCCGGCGGGACGTGCACCCTGTTCGGCACCGGGGCGCTGGACCAGTTCTCCCTGCGCATGCGGGTGGCCATCGCGACCGGCATCGTGCTGGCCTGCCCGATCTGGTTCCACCAGCTGTGGGCGTTCATCACGCCCGGCCTCTACGCCAAGGAGCGCCGGTTCGCGCTGACCTTCGTGACCAGTGCGGCCGTGCTCTTCCTGGCCGGCGCGGCGATGGCCTACTGGGTGGTCCAGCAGGCGCTGGCCTTCCTGCTGTCCATCGGTGCGGACGTGCAGACCACGCTGCTCACCGGCGAGAGCTACTTCAGCCTGCTGGTGGCGCTGCTGCTCATCTTCGGGGTGAGCTTCGAGCTGCCGCTGCTGGTGGTGATGCTGAACCGGGCCGGCGTGGTCAGCTACGAGCGGCTGGCCAAGTGGCGGCGGGGGCTCATCTTCGGGCTGTTCGTGTTCGCCGCCGTGGCCACGCCCGGTGGCGACCCGATCTCCATGACCGCGCTGGCGGTGGCCCTGACCGTGTTGTTCGAGTGCGCGATCCAGCTGGCCCGGATCCACGACCGGCGCAAGGCCCGCCGCCGCGCGGAGGAGGGCTGGGACTCCTGGGACCCGGACCAGCCCTCGCCGATCGACACCACACCCAGCGAGATCCCGAAGCCCTCGCCCAGCTACGACGACGCCACGTAGAAACCCGGGCGACAGGCGCGAACGCGGCGTGTTGAAATGGCCGGCATGATGATCTTCGGGCCGCCGATCGACGCCCGGGCGCTGTTCCCGGTGGAACGGGCCGCGCTGCTCGAGCTGCTCGCCGGGCTGGAGCCGGCCGACTGGGCGCGGGCGACGGTGTGCCCGGGATGGGCGGTGCGGGACGTGGTCGCGCACGTGCTGAACGACTACCTCCGGCGCATCTCGGGCAGCCGGGACCGGCACTCCGGCGCGATCTTCGCCAACGACGAGACACTGCCGGGCTACATCGCCCGCACCAACGAGGAGTTCGTCCGGGCCGCGAGCCAGTGCAGCCCCCGGGTGATGACCGACCTGCTGGCCCACCTCGGACCCCAGATGGACCAGGTATGGGCCGGGATGGACCTGGAGGCGCCCGCCGAGCTGAACGTGTCCTGGGCCGACCCGGAGGCCACCAGCCCGGCCTGGCTGGACATCGCCCGCGACTACACCGAGTACTGGGTGCACCAGCAGCAGGTGCGGGACGCGGTCGGGCGGCCCGGCGCGGACGGGCCGGACCTGCTCGTCCCGGTGGTGGACACCTTCCTGCGCGCGCTGCCGAACGCGCTGCGCGGGGAACCGCGGCCGGAGGGCACCGAGGTGCGGTTCGAGGTCACCGGGCCGGCCGGTGGGGTGTGGGCGGCCGCCGTGACCGGTGGGCGCTGGATTCCGGTTCCGGAGGCCGGTGCGCCCGCCGCCACCGTCCGGATGGACCAGGACACCCTGTGGCGGCTGGCCACCAGGGGCATCACGGTCGAGCAGGCGCGGGCTCGGGCCCGGCTGGAGGGTGATCCCGGTCTCACCGAGGCGGCCACCACCCTGCTGGCCATCGTGTGGGTATGACAGCCTGGTGACGTGGCCAGCCGATCTCTCACCGGGGCAGTTGCCGATCGTCCCCGGCTGACCGAGTTCACCGGGATCCTGCCCTTCCAGCTGGACGGCTTCCAGCGTGACGCCTGTGCGGCCCTGGAGGACGGGCACGGGGTGCTGGTTTGCGCGCCGACCGGGGCCGGCAAGACGGTGGTCGGCGAGTTCGCCGTGCACATCGCGCTGGCCGAGGGCGCGAAGTGCTTCTACACCACGCCGATCAAGGCGCTGTCCAACCAGAAGTACACCGACCTGGTGGCCCGGTACGGCGCGGACCGGGTCGGCCTGCTCACCGGTGACACCTCGATCAACGGCAACGCGCCGGTGGTGGTGATGACCACCGAGGTGCTGCGCAACATGCTCTACGCCGACTCCCCGACGCTGGCCGGGCTCGGCTACGTGGTGATGGACGAGGTGCACTACCTGGCCGACCGGTTCCGGGGCGCGGTGTGGGAAGAGGTGATCCTGCACCTGCCGGCCGACGTGGCCGTGGTGGGGCTGTCGGCCACGGTGAGCAACGCCGAGGAGTTCGGCGACTGGCTGGTCACCGTGCGCGGGGACACCGCCGTCGTGGTGGACGAGCACCGGCCGGTGCCGCTGTGGCAGCACATGCTGGTCGGCAACCGGATGTTCGACCTGTTCGCCGGGGAGGACTCCGGCGGGCGCCTGCGGGTGGACCCGGCCCTGGTGCGGCACGTGGAGGACCAGAGCCGCCGGTTCGCCGGTTGGAACCGCCCGCGCGGGCGGACCGGCGACCGGCGGGCCGGCGGTCCGCGCGGTGAACGGTTCCGGCCGCCGCCGAGGGTGAGCGTGATCGACCGGCTGGACCAGGCCGGCCTGCTGCCCGCGATCGTGTTCGTGTTCAGCCGGGCCGGGTGCGACGCGGCGGTGGGCCAGTGCCTGCGTTCCGGGCTGCGGCTGACCACCCAGGAGGAGGCGGCGGAGATCCGCAAGGTGGTCACCGCCAACACCGCCGAGCTGCCCCAGGCCGACCTCACCGTGCTCGGCTTCTGGGAATGGCGCGAGGCCCTGGAGCGGGGCGTCGCCGCGCACCACGCCGGAATGCTGCCCGCGTTCAAGGAAACCGTGGAGCAGTTGTTCACCCTCGGCCTGGTGAAGTGCGTGTTCGCCACCGAGACCCTGGCGTTGGGCATCAACATGCCGGCTCGTGCGGTGGTGCTGGAGCGGTTGGTCAAGTACAACGGCGAGTCGCACGCCGAGCTGACCCCGGGAGAGTACACCCAGCTCACCGGGCGGGCCGGCCGGCGCGGCATCGACGTGGAGGGCCACGCGGTCGTGGTCTGGCAGCCGGGCGTGGACCCCGAGCAGGTCGCCGGCCTCGCCTCCACCCGTACCTACCCGCTGCGCAGCTCGTTCCGGCCGGGTTACAACATGGCGGTGAACCTGCTCCACCGGCTGGGCGCCGAGCGCTCCCGGGAGCTGCTCGAGCAGTCGTTCGCGCAGTTCCAGGCCGACCGCTCGGTGGTCGGGGTGTCCCGCCGGATCGCCAAGAACGAGGAGGCGATGGCCGGCTACGCCGAGTCCATGCGGTGCCACCTCGGCGACTTCGCCGAGTACGCCGGGCTGCGCCGGGAACTGACCGAGCGGGAGCGCGCGCTCAGCCGGGGCGGCGCCGCCGCGCGCCGGGCGGCGACCCTGGCCTCGCTGAGCACGCTGCGGGCCGGCGACGTGATCGCGGTGCCGGCCGGCCGGCGGGCCGGGCTGGCCGTGGTGCTGGACCCGGGGATCGACCAGTCGGGTGAGCCCCGGCCGCTGGTGCTGAACGAGGACCGCTGGGCCGGCCGGCTGTCGGCGGCCGACTTCCCGGCCCCGGTGCAGGCGCTGGGGCGGATGCGGCTGCCCAAGCGGGTCGACCACCGGGTGCCCCGGGTGCGCCGGGACCTGGCCTCCAGCCTGCGCAACACCGGCATCCAGCCGCCCGCGAAGCCGCCCCGGCGCTCGCGGTCCGGCGCGGCGGACGACAGCGAGCTCAGCGAGCTGCGCCGGCGCCTGCGTGCGCACCCCTGCCACGGTTGCTCGGACCGCGAGGCCCACGCCCGGTGGGCCGAACGGTATGCCCGGCTGGACAAGGACACCGAGCAGCTGCGCCAGCGGGTGCGGGCCACCACCCACTCGCTGGCCCGGGCGTTCGACCGGATCACTGCCCTGCTGCGGGAACGGGAGTACCTGGACGGAGACCTGGTCACCGCGCACGGCACGACGCTGTCCCGGCTCTGGGGCGAGTCGGACCTGCTCGCCGCCGAGTGCCTGCGGCACGACGCGTGGCGGGGGCTGCGCCCGGCCGAGCTGGCCGCGGTGGTGTCCGCGCTGGTCTACGAGGCCCGGCGGGACGACGCCGGCCCGGCCCGGGTGCCGGCCGGCCCGGTGGCCAACGCCATGGACGCCACGCTGCGGCTGTGGGCCGAGCTGGAGGCCGACGAGCGCCGGCACGGCGTTTCCCGGACCCGGGAGCCGGACGCCGGTTTCGCCTGGCCGGTGTACCGGTGGGCGAACGGGCAGTCACTGGCCGCCGTGCTCACCGCCGCCGAGGAGAACGGCCAGGAGCTGTCCGCCGGCGACTTCGTGCGCTGGTGCCGGCAGGTGATCGACCTGTTGGACCAGCTGGCCGAGGTGGCGGACAAGGACAGCCCGGTGGCCTCCGTGGCGGCCGAGGCGGTGCGCGCCGTGCGGCGCGGGGTCGTGGGCCTCGGCTCGGTCTGATGCGCCCGGTGTGAGCCGCGTGCCGCTTGCCGAGGCAATGTGATTCGATCGGACCGTGTCGACCCCGAGGTACCCCGGCCCGCCCCGGTACGGCCCACACCCGCCGCCGGCCGAAGCCACCCAGCCGGTCGAGCCGGCCGGACTGGTCGGCCCGGTTGGTCCGGCGAACCGGGAGCTGGATGCCTGGCTGCCCGTCCCCGGAGGCGTCGACTCACCCACCGATCCCGCGTTGCGGCCGGTCCGCCGCTCCTGGGCGACCGTGCCGGGCTGGCTGCTGGCCGTCGCGTTGGCGGCGGTGGTCGGGGTGGTCGGCGTGCTGGGGTTCGTCAAACCCGGCTACTTCGTGGCCAGGGTGCTGGACCAGGCGTCGGTGCAGGACGGGGTGCGCTCCATCCTGCGCACCCAGTACCACCTGCCCGGGGTCACCGATGTCGCCTGCCCGTCCGACCAGCCGGTCCAGTCCGGGCTGGCGTTCGACTGCACGGTCACCCTGGACGGCCGCACGGCTGCCGTCACCGTGCTGCTCAAGGACGACCAGGGTGGCTACGAGGTGAGCCGCCCCCGCTGAGCCCGGCTCCGGACGCTGGCCGGCCCTAGCCTCCGGCACGCCGCTCCTCCTGCCCTCGGGCGAGCGCGCCATGGCTCTGCGCACATATACGCAACGCCCGGCATCGCGGGTGGGCATCGGGCCCGGACGGCGCCGGGTGGGTGGTCTGCTGGTTCGGGTGCCGCCGGTTCCGATTTTCGGGCTGTGACGGGTGCTATTGCCGCTGGTCGTCGAGACCGAACTCAATCCGGCCAGTCCTTGATCGAAACCGGACTCAC
The DNA here is from genome assembly GCF_039543365.1 of Actinospineispora eucalypti. Classification (NCBI taxonomy): domain Bacteria; kingdom Bacillati; phylum Actinomycetota; class Actinomycetes; order Pseudonocardiales; family Pseudonocardiaceae; genus Actinospineispora; species Actinospineispora eucalypti. The sequence continues at coordinate 479,953 of NZ_BAABJP010000008.1, read as the reverse complement.
CTTGCGCTCGGCGAAGCGGATCCGGGGAGAGTCACCGACCGCGGCTACGCTCCGCAACCCAACGCGACGGCCGGTGCCCAACCCAGCTGACCATCCACGCGAGGCCGTCCAAGCCGATCTTCAAACCGGCACCCGGCCGCCCTACGTGCGCAGAGACCGGTCGGTGCGCCGGCGAGTGGTCAGCGGCCCACCGCGAGGGCGGCGGTCAGGCGGTCGACGGCGCCGCCGAGGCCCCAGCGTTCGCCCAGTGCGGCCAGGGCTTCGGGGTCGACCGGGGTGGCCGGTACCGAGTCGTCCCGGTCGAGGCGCACGTCCGCGTCGGGGGCCACCCGGACGACCGGCTCCACGACCGCCAGGTAGTCGGCGGCCGCGTTCATCTTGACCCGCACGCCGGCCGCCAGCCGTCCGTCCGAGGTGTCCGCGACCGCCGCGAGCAGCTCGCTCCAGGAGCCGAACCGGGAGACCAGGGTGGCCGCCGTCTTCTCGCCGATCCCCGGCACGCCGGGCAGCCCGTCCGAGGGATCGCCGCGCAGCATGGCCATCTCGGCGTAGGCGTCACCGGCCCGCGCGGCGGGCAGGTTGTACTTCGCCCCCAGCTCCTCCGGGCCGAACACCTCGGCCTTGGCCAGCCCGCGACCGGCGTACACCACGCGCACCGGGTTCGGCTCGTCCCGGACCAGCTGCAGCAGGTCCCGGTCCCCGCTGACCACCTCGACCAGGTCCGAGCGTTCCCTGGCGCACAGCGTGCCGATCACGTCGTCGGCCTCGTAGCCTTCGGCCCCACCGGTGGCCAGGCCGGCCGCCGCCAGCACCTCGAGGATGATCGGCACCTGCGGGCTGAGCCCGTCCGGCACCGACTCCGCCGGTCCCGCCCCGCCGATCAGCTCCGTGCCGGCGCCGCCGGGGGGCGCGCCGGGGTCCTCGGCCACCCGGTGAGCCTTGTAGGACGGGATGGCGCGCACCCGGAACACCGGCCGCCAGTCCAGGTCCAGGCAGGCCACCAACCGGGTCGGCCGGCGCTCGGTGATCAGGCGGGAGACCATGTCGGTGAAGCCGCGCACCGCGTTCACCGGGGTGCCGTCCGGGGCCTTGATCGAGTCGGGCACCCCGTAGAAGGCCCGGAAGTACAGGCTCGCCGCGTCGAGCAGCATCAACGATCCAGTCACCCGGCACAGCTTGCCAGGTACAGGTTCATTCGATCGGGTTGGCTGGGAATTGGCGTCGCGGGACGTCGAACGGCACGATGTGCGGGTGGTCGGCAACTATCGCAATCCGGGTCCGCAGGACGAGTACAGCCAGGGTCAGGGCGGTTACCCGCCGGTGAGCCAGCCCGCGCCCGTGCGCACCGAGGTGAACGCCGGCCGGTTGTGGGCCGGCGGAGTGGCGGCCGCCGTGGTCGCCGCGCTGATCGGCCTGGTCGGCGTGCTGGTGGCGCGGGCGGTGTTCCAGCTCAGCCCGAAGAGCTCCAGCGCGTTCGGCGACGACGCCACGGTGCAGCTGTGCGTGGTCGCCGCGCTGGCCGCGCTGATGGCCACCGGCATCGCGCACCTGCTCCTGGTCAGCACGCCCAGCCCGCTGTCCTACTTCGGCTGGATCGTCGGGCTGCTCACCGTGGCGGCCGTGGTGGTTCCGTTCCTGGGCTCCGGGTCGCTGGTGGTGCGGCTGTCCGAGGCGGTGATCCACCTGGTCATCGGGATCGCGATCGGCGGCCTGGTGAGCAACGCGGCGGGCAGCGCCAGCCGGCTCACCCTGGGCGAGAACCGCTGACCGACCCGCTGGTTTCGCCGGAGTAGCCGGTGACGGCCTTCGGCACCAGCAGGTCGCCGATGAACGGGATGGCCAGGAAGCCCTCCGCCCCGGCGTAGAGCAGGCCCACCCTGGGCAGGTCGGTGGGCTTGCGGTAGGCCAGCACCCGGGGCAGCCACTCCGGGTCGAACTTGGCGTTGAAGTCGCGCAGCGAGCGGATCTGGAAGAACGGGTTGAGCACGCCGACCAGTCGGCGGGCCACCCGTTCGGCCGGGGTGAAGGGCACGTCGTCCGCGAACAGCCGCCCCCACATGGCGAAGTTCATGGACAGCCGCACGATGCCGCGCTCGCCGAGCGCTCGCGCGGTGGCGGCGATGAGGAACTCGGTCATCCCGTTCGGCGCGCCGGGGTCGTGCCGCATCAGGTCCAGCGTGTACCCGAAGTCGGCGCCGTAGGCCGGTACCAGCCGCAGGAACCCGCCGGGCACGTCGTTCTCGTCCAGCGCCACGCAGAGCAGGAAGTCCGGGTTGGCGCCCTGCCCCTGGATGTCCTGGCTGAGTGACATCGTGAACCCGCGTTCCGGCGCCTTTCCCCGCCAACGTGCGCTGATCGCGTTCAGCTGGTCGACCAGGGCGGCCGACGCGTGCGCCTCGGTGACCAGCTGGAAGCGGTAGCCCCGGCCGACCCGGCGGACCGCCGCGCGCACCCCCTTCGGCGCGGCGTCCAGGTCGAACCGGTCGCACCGCAGGATGGCCTCGTCGCCCAGGTAGAAGGCGCGGAAGCCGCGCGCCGCGTAGGGCGCGAAGTCGGCCTCCCGGATGGCCAGGAACGCCGGGTTCCAGGCGCGCTCGTCGCACATCGCCAGGAACTCGTCCAGCAGCCCGGGCAGCGAGCCGGGGGCGCCGATCGGGTCGCCGGCGACCAGCGCGTACCCGCCGACGTAGGTGTAGGCCAGCATGGCCTCGCCGTCGGCGGAGAAGAAGAAGCTCTTGTCGCCCCGCAGCGCGAAGTAGGCCAAAGTGTCCGAGCCGTGGGCGCGCACCAGGCGCAGCGCGTGCTGCCAGTCGGCCTCGGTGCGCGGGTGCCTTGCGCGCAGCGGCCGGAACACCAGAACCGCCAGCACGATCAGCCCGAAAACGCCGAAGGTGAGCAGCGCGACCGGGAAGATCACCGCGAACCGATGCCGCTGGTAGATGTAGTCCCCGTCCAGCCCGATCAGCCCGCTGAGCACCGTGCTGATCGCCGAGTCCAGGCTGAACGCGGGCTGCAGGTGATGGCGCTCGAAGTACAGGCTGAGCACCCCGACACCCACCACGGAGACCAGGTACGTGGGCACGAACCGGGCCAGGCGCAGCAGCGACGGCGGGTCGGGCGCCGCCCGGAACCGCTCCTGGGACAGCAGCAGCGCGACCACCATCAGGAAGCTCCAGGCCATCGCCCCGAGCTGCAGGCCCTTGGCCGCGTGCGCCACGGTGCTGACCGCGAACAGGGCCAGCGCGATCCGCCACGCGGTGCGCTTGCGCTTGGCCAGCTGGTCGGCCAGCAGCAGCAGGCCCAGCCCGATCAGCACGCTCAGCACCTGGCTGGCCACGGCGAACCAGGTCGGGTCGAAGACCTGCTCCATCCGGGTCAGCCTGCGGTGCAGCGAGGGCAGCGGCGCGATCAGCTCCAGCAGGCCGCTCAGCGCGGTCAGCCCGGCCACCAGGCGCACCGGCCAGCGCGGCTCGTCCACCGTCGGCCGTCTCGGCGCGGGCGGCGTGATCGGAGCCGGCGGGGGAGCCTGGTCCGGCGGTGGCACTGCGCCGCCCGAGGCAGCGGGTGAGGCCTCCTCCGGCGTCGGCGTCGGCGGCAGCACCTGCCGGGGCGCGCCGAGCCCCTCGTGCGACGCCTGCTCCGGGCGCAGCGTGGGGAACAGGATGACCTCGCGGATGGACTCCGCGCCGGCCAGCAGCATGACCAGCCGATCGATGCCGATGCCCAACCCACCGGTCGGTGGCATGCCGGCCGACAGCGCGCGCAGGTAGTCCCGGTCGATCTGGCCGGCCTCGGGGTCGCCGCCGGCCCGCGCGCGGGCCTCCGCCTCGAACGCCTCCAGCTGCTGCTCCGGGTCGTTCTGCTCGCTGTAGGCGTTGCACAGCTCGAAGCCGGCCACGATCAGCTCGAACCGTTCCACGTAGGCCGGGTCGTCCCGGTGCGGCCGGGCCAGCGGGGACACCTCGCGCGGGTAGTCCAGGCAGAACAGCGGGCCGGTGATCTCCCGCTGCACCCGCTGGTCGTAGACCTCCTTCATCAGCCGGCCGGCGCCCCAGTCGGACTGGTAGGGCAGGTGCAGCCGGTCCAGCTCGGCGCGCGCCTCCTCGACCGGCATGCCCGGGTGCATCCGCGCGCCGGTCTTCTGCTCGATCAGGTCGGCGAACCGCAGCCGGGGCCACGGCTCGGTCAGGTCGATCTTCCGGTCGCCCAGCCGCAGCGCCGTGCCGCCGGTGCTGACCTCGGCCACGTGCCGGATGAGGTCCTCCACCAGGACCATCACGTCCCGGTAGTCGGCGAATGCCTGGTAGGCCTCGAGCAGCGTGAACTCCGGGTTGTGCCGGGCGTCCAGGCCCTCGTTGCGGAACACCCGGCCGATCTCGAACACCCGCTCCATGCCGCCCACCACCAGCCGCTTCAGGTGCAGCTCGAGGGCGATCCGCAGGTACAGGTCCACGCCCAGGGCGTTGTGGTGGGTGACGAACGGCCGGGCCGCCGCGCCGCCCTGCAGCTCCTGCAGCACCGGCGTCTCCACCTCGGTGAATCCCAGCTCGGTGAGCCGGTTGCGGATCGCCGCGACGGCGGTGTGCCGGATCCGGAAGATCTCCCGGGTGCGCTCGTTGACCTGCAGGTCCAGGTAGCGGCGGCGGTACCGGATGTCCGGGTCGGTGAGCGTGCGCGGCGGCGGTACCAGCGCGGTGGCCAGCGGCTGGAACTCGGTCACCCGCACGGACAGCTCACCCCGCCGGGTGGTCATCACCTCCCCGGTTACGCCCACCCAGTCGCCCCGGGAGAGCGCGTCGAAACGGTCCCGCTCGGGCTCCTCGAGCGTGTCGCCGCTGAGGAAGAGCTGAATTTCCCCTCCGCCGTCTCTCAGCGTGGCGAAGGTGAGGCCGCCGTGGCGGCGGACAGCCCGCAGCCGGCCGGCGATGCGCACCACCCGGCCGGTTTGTTGATCAGGCTCGAGGTGCCCGTACTCGTCCCTGATCCGGCGCGTTGAGCTGTCGGTGACATATCGGTAGGGCAGCCCGGCCGGACCGAGCCGACGAACCACGCGGGTCACCATAGCCCTACCCGCCGCTCTAAGCTCACGGTTATGAGCGTGCCCATCGACCTGCTCGCCGACCGCCTGCGTCGCGCCTCCGAAGAAGCCGCCAGCCAGGAGCTGGACCTGCTCGTGGTGACCCCGGGTACCGACTTCCGGTACCTGCTCGGCCACGAGACCAGCACCCACGAGCGGCTGACCTGCCTGGTGCTCGCGGCGGAGGGTCACCGGGCCCCGCCCGCGCTGGTGGTCCCGAGGTTGGAGGCGCCGGGCCTGGCGCACCTGCCGCTGGACAAGCTGGGCATCGAGATGGTCACCTGGGCGGACGGCGAGGACCCGTACCTGCTGGTCAGCGACCTGGCCGGGGTGCCGAAGCGGGTCGGGGTGAGCGACGAGATGGCGGCCCGGCACGTGCTCGGGCTGCGCGACACGCTGTCCGGTGTGGAGCAGGCGCTGGCCGGCACGGTGCTCTCGGCGCTGCGCATGCGCAAGGACGCCGCCGAGGTGGCCGAGCTGCGGGCCGCCGGCGAGGCGATCGACCGGGTGCACGCGCGGATGGGCGAGTTCCTGCGGCCGGGGCGCACCGAGGCGGAGGTCGGCGCGGACATCGCCGACGCGATCGTCGCCGAGGGCCACACCGGGGCGGCGTTCGTCATCGTGGGCTCCGGCCCGAACGGCGCCAGCCCGCACCACGACCTGTCGGACCGGGTGATCGAGCCGGGCGACGTGGTCGTGATCGACATTGGCGGCCCGCTGCCCACCGGCTACAACTCCGACTGCACCCGCACCTACGCGGTGGGCGGTGAGCCGGACGCGGAGATCCGGCGCGCCTACGCGGTCCTCCAGGAGGCCCAGGAGGCGGCCTGCCGAGCGGTGCGCCCCGGGGTGACCGCCGAGTCGGTGGACGCGGTGGCCCGGGAGATCATCACGGCGGCCGGGTTCGGCGAGCGGTTCCTGCACCGGACCGGGCACGGCATCGGGCTGGACGTGCACGAGGACCCGTACATCGTGGGCGGCAACGACCTCGAGCTGGCGCCCGGGATGGCGTTCAGCGTGGAGCCGGGCATCTACCTGGACGGCAGCTGGGGCGCGCGGATCGAGGACATCATGGTGGTCACCGAGGACGGCGGCCAACGGCTCAACAACCGCCCGCGCGACCTGGTCGTGCTCTAAGCCGTGATTCGAAGCCACCCGCCCGCCCGGCGAGGGCCCGGTGCCGGTTCCAAAGATCGACTTGGACGGCCGCACCCCCGGTCGCGATAGATCAACCGCGGCGCGTGCTCGGCTCGGCGCCTTCGGCGCTAGTCCGGGGCGCGGCGCAGGCCCCACGGCTGGAGCTTGGGATAGCCGGGTTCGGCGATCGGGCGGCGTAGCCGCAGCCGGAAGCGCCGGTCGCCGTCCAGCGCGGTGGCCAGCGCGTGGTCCACCAGGATGCGGCCGGGGCGGGCGTGCGTGCAGAGCCGGGTGGCCACGTCGACCACCTCGCCGTAGATGTCACCGAACCGGGTCAGCGTGGGGCCGATGGCCAGCCCGGTGCGCAGCTCGGGCAGCTCCAGCTCGGACGCGGCCGTGCGCTCCAGCAGGTCCAGGGCGAGCTGGGCGGCGTCCTCGGGGCCGTCGGTCACGAACAGCACCGCGTCGCCCACGGTCTTCACGATCCGGCCCCGGTGGCCGGTGGTCACGTCGGCGGCGATGCCGTGGAACTCCTCCACCAGGTCGATCAGCTGGGTCGGGGTGATCCGCCGGGACAACCGGGTGAACCCGACCAGGTCGCTGGAGCCGACCACCAGCGTGCGCAGGTCGGTGCCGTCCGGCGGGCTGGACAGCATCCGGCCGGCCGCCGCCACCAGGTGCCGCCGCCAGACGTGGTTCTGCACGTACTCCAGCCGGGGCAACATCGCGGCCAGCCGGTCCGGCCACTCCTCGGGGGGCGGATTGTTGTGGCGCAGGATCTGGTGCAGCAGTTCGACCTGCCACACCGCCAGCCCGGACATCGCCTGCGCCATGGAGCGGACCACGGCGTGCTGCACGCTCTCCGGCACCAGGCCGGTCGCGCGCAGCTGCTCCAGCAGCCCGATCGCGGCCACGTCGGAGTCGGTGAAGATCAGTTCCTCGTCACCCACATTGGGGAATCCGAGGGAACGCCAGAGCCGCCGCGCCCGCTCCGGCGAGATGCCGGCCCGCTGGTGGATGTCCAGGCGGGTGTACCGGCGCGGCGCCTGGAGCAGGACCTCTTCGACCCGGTGCTCGAGTTCGAAGGTGTCTCCTGCGTCCTTCGAGGACCCGTCGCCCCGCGTCATGTCCGCCCCGCCCGCCGCGCCGGTCGGCACGGCCAAATGTTGTTCCGATGGTGTTCACATGCAGGCCGAACGCTACCGATACCGTGGCGGGGAGGCAGCGAAGGGAGGCCGCCGTTGGCCCGGTCGCGGGGAGTGCCGCCCAGGCGCGGCGCCGGCGAGCTCGAGTCCGAGGTGCTCGCCGCGCTCTGGGCCGCCGACCGACCGCTCACCACGGCGGAGGTGCACCAGGCGGTCGACTCCGACCTGGCGTACAACACGGTCCTCACGATCCTGACCCGGCTGTTGGAGAAGGGCCTGGTGGACCGCACGGCCGAGGGCCGCAAGCACGTCTACCGGCCGATCAAGGGCGCCGAGGAGCTGGCGGCCGAGCAGATGCAGGCCCTGCTGAGCCGGGGGCCGGACCGGCAGGGCGTGCTGCAGCGGTTCGCCACCTCGCTCTCCGAGGAGGACGCCGAGGCGTTACGGGCGATCCTGAGGCGTCGCCGGTGACCTTCAGCGTGTACGTGCCGGTGGTGCTGTCACTCCTGGTGGCAGCCAGTAGCCGGTTGCTGGCGGTGCGGCTCTCCCCGACGCCAGGCACGCTGAAGACGGTTCTCGGTGCGTCCGTGCTCTGCGCCGCCGGCACGACCTGGGCGCTGGTGCTGCTGGCGCTCACCCTGCTCGGCTTCACCCCGCTGGCCGTCGAGGAGGCCAGCGAGCGCGGCGTGCACCTGGTCCAGCCGGTGCCGGGCGTGGTGGGTGCGGCAGCCGCGGTGATGTTGGCGCTCGGGGTGATCCGGGTGGTGCGGGTAATCCGGGCGCGGAACGCGACCCGGCGCGAGCTGTTCGCGGTGTGCCGGGCTTGCGGTCCGGGTGAGCTGGCGGTGGTGCCGGTGGACCAGCCGCACGCCTTCGCGGTGCCCGGCCGGCCCGGCCGGGTGCTGGTCACCCGGGGCCTGCTGGCCCTGCTGGACGGCAAGGAGCGGCGGGTGGTGCTGGCCCACGAGCGCGCCCACCTGGCCGGCGGCCACCACGGGCTGCGCGCGGTCGCCGAGGTGTGCGCGGCGATGAACCCGCTGCTCGTGCCGGTGCGTGAGGCGGTGGCCTTCCTGGTGGAGCGCAACGCCGACGAGCATGCCGCATCGGTCAGCGGCAGCCGGGAGGTGGCCGCGCGGGCGCTGGCCAAGGCGGCGCTGGCCGAGGCCGGCGGCCCGGCCCGGCGGGTGCTCGGGTTCCTGGCCTGCGAGGTGTCCGCCCGGGTCGCCGCGCTGCAGGCGGACCCGCCGAGGCCCAGGCTGCTGCTCCCCGGGAGTTTCCTCGCGCTGGGCGTGGGTACCGCTATAGCGGCGGTCCAGGCCACGTTGGCCTTCTATCGCTTGATCCACTGGCTGTGGCTGGGCTGAGCCTGGGCACGGACGGTGGCGATCATTCGCTAGACTCTTACACGCTGTAGGAGTTAGTGCCCCTTAGCCTCCAACCAGGGAGTCCGAGACCGATGGGTCGATCGGCAGCCACAGACAAGTCGGCACGGGTATTGGTGATCTCCGGAAGCGTGGGCGCGGGGCACGACGGTGCCGCCGACGAGCTCATCAGCCGGCTGGACCGGCTGGGCGTGCGGACCGAGCGGCGGGACTACCTGGACGCGCTGCCCTGGGCGCTCCGGGTGGTGCTGCGCGAGGGCTACACGCTGAGCGTCGGCTACGCGCCCAGCTTCTTCGAGTGGCTTTTCGTGAACCTGGAGCACAAGGGCTGGGTGCAGCGGATCACCCTGGGCCTGTGTCACCTCGCCCGGCCCCGGGTCCGGCGCTGGGCGCGGGGGCACGAGCTGGTGGTCTCCACCTACCCACTGGCCAGCCAGACCATGGGCCAGCTGAGGGTGGCCGGCACGCTGGACGCGATCACGGTCACCTACCTGACCGACCCCGCCGTGCACCGGATGTGGGTGCACCCCGAGATCGACCACCACCTCACGGTCACCGAGGCGACCTCCCGGATGGGCCGGCTGGCCTACCGCACGCCGATGCGGCCGGTAGGCGGCCTGGTCCCGGACCGGTTCACCCAGCGGCTCAACCCGGACCGGCGGCGCGCGCTGCGCGAGCGGCTGGGCCTGGACCCGGACCGGCCGGTGGCGCTGGTGGTCGCCGGATCGCTGGGCATCGGGGACGTGCCCGGGGCGGTGCGCGAGATCGCGTCCACCGGCGTGGTCCAGGTACTCGTGCTGTGCGGGCGCCGCGAGCGGCTGCGCTCGGACCTGGACGGGCTGCCGGGCGTCGTGGCCCTCGGCTGGCGGGACGACATGCCCGAGCTGATGGCCGCGTCCGACGTGCTGATCCACAACGCCGGCGGGCTGACCCTCACCGAGGCGCTCACCGCCGGCCTGCCGGCCATCACCTTCCGGCCCATTCCCGGGCACGGCCTGGCGAACGCCGCCACCCTGGCCGAGGCCGGCCTGGCCCCGTGGCCGAAGGACGCGGCCGAGCTGGCCGAGGTGGTCACCGGGCAGCTGGCCGGCCGGAGCGACTCGAGCAGCGTGGTGCGGGAGCGCGACGCCGCCGACACGGTGCTCGCGCTGCTGGACGGGGACGGCCCGCGCGACGACACTGCCCGGCGCAGCGCATGATCGTCCCGGCGGCCGGGTAACCTGCGTGACGCCATGACCGAGACGGTCCTCGTTTCGCTGCTCGCGGCGGTGTGTTTCGGCGTCGCGTCGGTGCTACAGCACGACGGTGCCCTGCGGGTCCGCCGGCGCTCGCCGCTGCACCCGGGCTTCTTCGCCGAGCTGTCTCGAAGGCCCGGCTGGCTGCTCGGCGTGTTCGCGCAGGTCACCGGGGTGGCGTTGCATCTGCTGGCGGTGAACGTCGGCCCGCTGAGCGTGGTGCAACCGCTGCTCACCGCCGGGCTGGTGATCGCCCTGCTGCTGCAGCGGGCGATGGGCCGGCCGGTCGGCCCGTCGGCGCTGTTGAGCGCGGGGCTGGTGGTTGGCGGGCTGGTCCTGTTCCTCTCCGTGATGCCGGGGGAGCAGCCGAGCTGGGCGCCGGACGCGGCGGCGTGGGTTCCCGGGTTCGCCCTGGCCGGGGCGGTGTTCCTGGCCGTCCTCGCGGTGGGCCTCTCCCGGGGCGGGACCGTCCGCTGCGTATGCCTCGGCGCCGGAGCGGGCGTGCTGATGGCCACCTCGGCCGCCCTGGGCAAGGCGTGGGGCGGGCTGCTCGGCTCGGAGGGCGTGGTCGGGCTCCTGGGCAGCTGGCAGCTGTGGGCCGCACTGGCCTGCGGCGCGGGCGGCACCCTGCTCTCCCAGGCGGCCTACCAGGCCGGTCCGCTCGGCGGCTCGCTCGGCGCCATGATGGCCATCGACCCGGTGATCGGCGTCGGGCTGGGCGTGGTCGTCTACGGCGAGCCGTTCGCCAGCCCGGACACCGCGATCACCCGGTGCGTCGGGCTGGCGCTGACTTTGGTGGGTGTGTGGCTGCTCGCGGCCATGCAGCGGTCTGACCAGACCGCTGCCCGTGAGCGCCGAGTGTTGCTATAGCCATACTCGCCACTCACGGGCGGCCCGTCAGGGCCGCATCGACGACGGCCTCGGGTGTCGCGGAGGCGTCCACGGTCAGGCCGGGTTCGTCGGGTTCGAGGGGCTGCAGGTCGGCCAGTTGGGAGTCGAGCAGCGCGGCCGGCATGAAGTGGCCGGGCCGGTGGGCGACCCGGCCGGCGAGCACCTGGCGGTCCACCCGCAGGTGCAGGAACCACACGTTCCCGCCGGCGGCGCGCAACCGGTCCCGGTACACGCGCTTCAACGCCGAGCAGGTGACCACACCGCCGGTGCCGGCGTGCCCGGCGATCCAGCCGGCCAGCGCGTCCAGCCACGGCCAGCGGTCCTCGTCGGTGAGGGGGATGCCCGCGCTCATCTTGGCGATGTTGGCCGGCGGGTGGAAGTCGTCGGCCTCCGCGTAGGGCACGTCCAGCCGTTCCGCGAGCAGCCGGCCCACGGTGGTCTTGCCCGCGCCGGAGACCCCCATCACCACCACAACCCGCGATTCGCCCACCGAAGCATCATGGTCACCGTGACCGACTTCCGAAACCTGGCCAGCACCGCCGCCGCGCTCGCGGCGGAGCACCTCGAGACGCTGGCCGAGCGGCCGGTGTACCGGCCGGTCCCGCCGGCGGACCGGGAGTGGCTGGTCGGCCAGCCGTTGCCGGAAGAAGGGCGGCCGCTGGACGAGCTGCTGGAGGACGTGTCGCGCCGGGTGATGGGCTACCCGATGGGCAACGGGCATCCCGGGTTCTTCGGCTGGGTGAACTCGCCGCCGTCGCCGGCCGGAGTGCTGGTCACCCCGCTGGCCGCCGCGCTCAACCCGAGCTGCGCCGGCGGTGAGCACGCCGGGCCGCTGCTGGAGCGGACGGTGGTGCGTTGGTTGGCCGAGCTGGTCGGGTATCCCGGCGGCGGCCTGCTCACCAGCGGCGCGTCCATGGCGACCATCGTGGCGCTGGCGGCGGCCCGGCACCGGGCGGCGACCGAGGACGGCTGGGACGTGCGCGCCGAGGGGCTGGCCGGCCGGCCGCCGCTGGTGCTCTACGTGTCGGCCGAGGGGCACAGCTGCCTGCGCAAGGCGGCCGAACTGCTGGGGATCGGCACGCGGTGGCTGCGCACCGTCCCGGTGGACGCCGAGTTCCGCATGGACCCCGACGCGCTGGCCGAGCTGGTCCGCGCCGACCGGGCGGCCGGCCTGCGGCCGTTCTGCGTGGCGGCCAGCGCCGGCACGGTGAACACCGGCGCGGTGGACCCGCTGGACGAGATCGCCGACGTCGCCGCCGCGCACGGTCTCTGGCTGCACGTGGACGGCGCCTACGGGGCACTGGGCGCGCTGGCCGCCGATCTGGCGGACGGGTTCGCCGGCCTGGCCCGCGCCGACTCGCTGGCGTTGGACCCGCACAAGTGGCTGGGCGTGCCGGTGGACTGCGGGTGTGCGCTGCTGCGCGACCCCGACCGGGCGCGCGCGGCGTTCAGCCTGGTGCCGGCCTACCTGCGGGACCCGGACGCGGACGAGTTCGGCTGGTTCGCCGAGTACGGGCCGGAGCAGACCCGGCCGTTCCGCGCGCTACGGGTGTGGGCGACCATCGCGCACCTCGGCCGGGCCGGGGTGGCCGGTCTGGTGGAGCGTACCGTCGGGCTGGCCGGACGGCTGGCCCAGCTGGTGCGGGAGGCCGAGGACTTCGAGCTGCTCGCCCCGGTGGCCACGTCGATCGTCGCGTTCCGGCACCGGCCGGCCGGCGGGGGAGCGGACCTGAACCGGGAGCTCCCGGCGGCGGTGAACGCCCGGGGCCGGGTGTTCCTGACCGGCACCAACCTGGGCGGAACCGAGGCGCTGCGGGCGTGCATCCTGCACCCGGACACCACGGAGGACGACCTGGTCGCGCTGCTCGCGGAGATCCGGGCGGCGGCCGCCGAACTCGCTCAGCTCAGCTCCACCCAGACCTCCTCGCCGCGCACCGCGACCGGGTAGCTGCGCAGGTCCTCGGTGGCCGGGAACTGGGTGGCCGCCCCGGTGCGCACGTCGAACCGGGCCTGGTGCAGGCAGCATTCCACCTGGTAGCCGTCCAGGTCGCCGTCCGAGCCGAGTGACCAGTCCTCGTGGGTGCACAGGTCCGAGGTGGCGAAGAACTCGCCTTCCACCCGGAAGACGGCGACCGGCGGCTCCACGCCGTCCACGGTCAGCGACTGCCCGTCGGCGAGGTCACCGGTCCTGCAGGCCAGGATCTCCGCCACGTCGTCCCTTTCCCCGAGGTGCCCGTCACCGGAGATTCCACCACGGCCGGTGGGAGAATGCCGGCATGACGGCCGAGCGGGCTTCCCGGCGCAGCTCCGACGAGCTGCGCGAGCTGCTGCTGGAGACCGCCCGCCGGGAGTACGCCGAGAAGGGCTACGCGGGGGCTTCCAACCGGGACGTGGTGCGGGCCGCCGGGGTGACCTCCTCGGTGCTCTACCGGCACTTCCCCTCCAAGGCGGACCTGTTCGCCGAGGCCGTGCTCGCGCCGTTCGTCCGGGGCTTCGAGCAGAACGGCTTGGACTGGCTGGACCAGCTGGCCGAGCCGCTGGACGACGAGGCCCTGATGCGCCAGTTCATCCGGGACATCTACCTGAACATCCGCGAGCACCGCAACGTGCTCGAGCCGCTCATGCTCGGGCCGGGGGAGCTGAGCACGGCCGCCGTGGCTCAGCTGAAGGCCGTGGTGGAGCGGCTGTTCAAGCAGCTGCGGTTCATGACCGAGCTGGAGGCCCGGCGCCGGGGCTGGTTCTCCGAAGAGGGCGCGGACATGGTGATCCGGATGCTGGTGGGCATGGTTATGGGCATCTCCGCGTTCGGCTGGCTGATCCTGCCGGACGGCGAGGACGAGTCCGACCCCGAAGCGGTGATCGACAACATGGTCAAGATCGGGCTCTGGGGGATCGCCCGGCATCCACCGGCCGACCGAGGTGACGGCCCGCGATAGCCAGCAACGGGCGGGCCACGATCGGCGCCCCGGCCAGGGTCACCAGGGTGGCCGTGATGACCGCCGGCCAGGCCAGCGACTGGTGGCTGATCAGCGCGCGGACGATCAGGTAGCCGAACGTCTGCAGCCCGGCGGCGGTGCCGAACAGCAGGCTGGCCGCCGCCGCGCGGGCGGACCACCGCTGGCTGACCGCCCGCCACCGACCCAGTGTCCTGAGGTGCCCCGGCAGCACCAGGAGCGCCACCGAGACGGTGGCCAGCAGCAGGGCGGCCGCGGCGGAACGTTCCGCCCCATGGTCGAACAAGGAGCTCAGCGCGGGCCGGCTCTGCTGGGTCCACGGCACCGGTGGGGCGAACTCGAACAACGCCGTCCAGCCAACGCCGAGGACCAGGCCGAGGGCGAGCAAGGCCGCGCTGAGCCGGCGCAGATGCGGGCGGACCAGCTCGGCGCGCAGCCGGGGCACGATGTCCTCCGGCGCACCGAAGTCGGCCAGGGCGGCGGCCGCCGCCTCGCGCTCCGGCCGGCCGAGGTCGACCAGGTACTCCCGGTGGCTGCACAGGTGGTCGCGGGACTCGTCCAGCAGGTCCCGGCCGGCCACGTCGCCGGCGTCGATGCGCAGCCGTCGGCCCAGCAGGTCCAGGTATTCGTCGATCATCGCCTCGCCGGAAGGGGCGGCCGGTGGGGTCGTGGTGCTCATGCCGGGGTCCAGGAGGGTTTGCCGGCGGCCGGGTCCATGGCCACGGTGAGCGTGGTGACGAACTCGCGCCAGCGGCCGCGCTGGGCGGCCAGGTCGCGCCGGCCCTTCTCGGTGAGCTGGTACTCCCGCCGGCGGCGACCCGAGCCGTTGGTCCAGGTGCCGACGATCAGGCCGGCCTCCTCCAGCCGGCGCAGCGCGGGGTAGAGCGTGCCGCCCTCCAGGTCGATCGCGCCTTCGGTGCGCCGGCGGAGCTCGGCCATGACGGCGAACCCGTGCGCGGGTCCCGGCTCCAGCGCGGCGAGCAGCAGCGCGTCGAGATGTCCCTTGAGTGCCTCAGCCCGCATCGCCGCCCCCTTTGGATGATCGCAATGCTACTGAATCGGAACGCTACTCCGGCTGACTCCGGGCCGGTGAATCGACTAAGGGAGTACTGACTCCTTGTGTCGGGAGTGGTGATACCTTTAAAGTGTGCGCATCCCGAACGACCACCACGAGGAGTCCGGCGATGCGGCAGGGACTTTCCACCGATGAGCTCCGTGGGTTGTGCGACATGGACGCCGGGGTGCTCAGCCCCCGGATCTACTGCGACGAGTCGATCTACCGGATGGAGCTGGACCGGCTCTTCGGCCGGGCCTGGCTGCTGCTCTGCCCGGAGCAGCAGATCCCGGAGCCGGGGGACTGGTTCAACGCGCGGGTGGGTGCGGACCGGGTGCTGGTGGTCCGCCAGCGGGACGGCTCGATCCGCGGCCTGCTGAACCAGTGCCGGCACCGGGGCAACGAGCTGGCCCGGCCGGACTCGGGCCGCGCCAAGGCGTTCACCTGCTCCTACCACGGCTGGACCTACGACCTGGGCGGCGCGCTGCGCAACGTGCCGCACGAGGACATCGTGTTCCCCGGCGGGTTCGACAAGTCGGCCTGGGGATGCGCGGCGATGGCCCAGGTGGCCAGCTACAAGGGCCTGGTGTTCGGCACCTGGGACCCCACGGCGCCCCCGCTGCCCGAGTACCTCGGCGACGCCGCCTGGTACCTGGACACCATGCTGGACCGGTTCGACGGTGGGCTGGCCCTGCTCGGCGGGGTGAACAAGTGGGTGGTCAAGGCGAACTGGAAGATCATCGCCGAGCAGTTCGTGAACGACATGCTGCACCCCGAGCAGACCCACCTGTCCGCACTGGTCGCCAGCATCCCGCCGGACGCCGACATGACCGCGATGAAGCTGCCCACCACCGGCCGGCAGTTCACCTCGCCGAACGGGCACGGCATGGGGCTGTGGACCGACGGGCCGATCCTGGACCTGACCATCGGCCCGAACGCCAAGCGCTACCTCATGGAGGACTCCTACCCGGCGGCGGTGCGCCGGGTAGGCAAGGCGCGGGCGGACGTGCAGGCGGCGCACATGAACCTGTTCCCGACCTGTGTGGTGCTCTACGGGTTCAACCACATCCGGGTCATCCACCCGGTCGGCCTGGCCGAGTCGGAGATCTGGACCTGGCAGTTCGCCCCGGCGGCCGCCCCGGAGCCGCTGCGGCGCGAGTGGGCCACCAACACCCAGCGGGCTTTCGGCGCCGGCGGGCTGTTCGAGGCCGACGACAGCGCGGTGTGGGCCGGCATCCAGCGCACTCTGCAGGGCCCGATGGGCCGCCGGTTCGCGTTCAACGCGCAGATGGGCGACCGGGTCAACCAGGGACCCGACCCGGACTACCCGGGACGGGTGACCAACCGGGCCTACTCCGAGGTGGCCGCGCGCGGCTTCTACCACCGGTGGTTGGAGATACTCACCGGACCGACCTGGAGCGACATCGACGAGTCCGCGCAGGCCCGCTACGCCGACGGGGTCCGGCAGTGACCGCCACGCTGTCCGACCAGCTGGCCGGGATGCTGCTGTGCCACCGGGTGGCGGACTTCTACTACGCCGAGGCCGCCCTGATCGACCGGCGGGAGTTCCCGGCCTGGCTGGACCTGTTCACCGAGGACACCCGGTACCTGGTGCCCATCCGGCGCAACCGGGCGGACGGCGAGTTCTCCGATCCGGCGGACGCCGGCATCGCCCACTTCGACGACGGCAAGGACGTGCTGAGGCGGCGGGTGGTCCGGATGACCTCCGGCCTGGCCTGGACCGAGGACCCGCCGTCCGTGCAGCGCCACCTGATCACCAACGTGCGGGCCGCGGAGCAGCCGAACGGTGATCTGATCGCCAACAGCTGCTTTCAGGCGCACCGCTACCGGTGCGACCGGGAAGTGGAGGTGTTCACCGGGGAGCGCGAGGACCGGCTGCGCCCGCACGGCGAGTCGTTCCGCATCGCCTCCCGGACGGTGTGGCTGGACCACACAACTGTGCTGGCAAACAACCTGAACCTCTTCCTGTGAAGGACTCCTCCGATGTATGACGTGATCGTGGTCGGCGGCGGCCACAACGGGTTGACCTGCGCGGCCTACCTCGCCAAGGCGGGGAAGAAGGTGCTGGTCACCGAGGCGCGGGACACGGTGGGCGGGCTCTGCTGGACCATGGAGCTGCCCGGTGCGCCCGGGTACAAGGTGAACCCCTGCGGGCTGGAGTTCCTGCTCACCGGGGTGCAGCCGTCGGTGGACCACGAGCTGGAGCTGCACCGCTACGGGCTGCGCTGGGTGTACCCGGACACGCTCTCCACCTGGCTGGGCCCGAACGGCGAGCACCTCACGGTGTGGAAGGACCGCCGGCGCACGGTGGAGGAGATCCGCCGGTTCTCCCGCCGGGACGCGGTGCGCTACGAGCAACTGGTCGACGAGATCACCTCGACCATGATGAGCATCCTGCCCTACCTGCAGGGACACCCGTTCCGGGTCCGGCCGGCCGCCGTGCGGGACATGCTGCGCAACGCGGTGAAGGGCCGAAAGTACCTGGCCCGGGGCGCGCGGGTGATGCTGTCCTCCATCGAGTCGGTGGTGATGGAGTACTTCGAGCGGGACGAGGTGCGCATCCCGCTGGCCACCTACTCGCTGGCCAACTTCGGCCCGATGCACGAGCCGGGCAGCGGCCTGCACCTGTCGCTGCTCACCGGGCTGCACGAGTGGGGCGTGCGGCACCCGGTGGGCGGCTCCGGCTCGTTCCCCCAGGCGCTGGCCGCCTGCGTCCGTGCGCACGGCGGGCAGATCCGCACCAACGCCCCGGTCCGGCACATCCTGGTCGAGCGGGGCCGGGCGGTCGGCGTGGTGCTGGAGAGCGGGGAGGAGATCCGGGCCGAGCAGGTGGTCGGCGCGGTGGACCCGACCACCCTGATGACCGGCCTGGTGGAGCCCGAGCACGTGCCGGCGGAGGTCACCGAGGAGCTGCGCGGGCTGCAGGTGCTGCGCAACAACCTGTACACCTTCAAGATCGACGCGGCGTTGAGCCGGCGGCCCAGCTACCCGAACCACAACCTGCCGGACGCCAACGCGGTGACCGCGCCGATGATCTGCCCCTCGCTGGGCTTCCTGCGCCGGGCCACCGCGCGGGGCATGGCCGGCGACTTCGGCGCGGAGATCCCGCTGCAGCTGTCCCTGCCGTCGATCGACGACCGCACCCTGGTTCCGGAGGGGAGTAAGGGGGAGAGCTTCTACTGCTACGCGTTCAACACCCCGGTGGAGCTGTCCGACGACCGGGACTGGGCCACCGAGGCGAAGGCCTACGTGGACAACTGCCTGGACCTCTACGAGCAGTACGCGCCCGGGTTCAAGGACAGCATCATCGACCTGCACGTGACCACGCCGGACGACTTCGCCAGCCGCTACCACGTGCACCGGGGCAACTACGAGCACGCGGACGTGACGGTGGCGCAGCTGGGTCCGTGGCGCCCGGTGCCGTCCATGGCGGGCTACCGGACCGGTGTGCGGAACCTGTGGCACTCGGCATCCGGGGCCTTCCCGATGTCGTTCATCTCCGGGTGGCCGGGCCGCAACACGGCACAAAGCGTGCTACGTGCGTCAGCAATTCGGCACTGAATCGTTATCCTAATAAGAAAAACTGACATCTCGACCCAAATTGCCCGTTCCTGAGCGGAAATCACATCGGCAATCGGCCCCGATGCCCCGATGCCCCGAGGAAACTGATTTCCGAGTCGGGGGAAGGGATCGAGGTGCAGGTCAGTATTGCGTCCATCGGTGACATTGTTACCGATCCGGTAACCGGCCGGCGGCTGTCCGTGCCGGAAAAGCACGAGCAGACCGTGGAGCTGGCCGTGGCGGCGGAGGCGGCCGGGCTGCACGGCATCCACGTCGGGGAACACCACGGCACGGCGTACGCCTACTCGTCACCGCCGGTAATCCTCGGGGCCATCGCCCAGCGCACCAGCAGGCTGCGCCTGGGCACCGGGGTGGCCCTGCTGGCCAACCTGGATCCGGTGCGGGTGGCCGAGGACTACGCCACGGTGGACATCCTTTCCCGCGGCCGCGTGGAGATCGTCGGCGGCCGGGGTGGTTTCTTCCCGGCCATCTACGAGATGTTCGGTCAGTCGGTCGACGAGTCGCAGGAGATGTTCGACGAGAACCTGCGGCTGCTGCTGAAGATCTGGACCGAGTCGCCGGTCTACTGGCACGGCAAGTACCGCGCCGAGCTCACCGGCCAGCGCGTGGTTCCCGAGCCGGTGCAGCGTCCGCACCCGCCGGTCTGGATCGGCGCCGGGTTCTCCCTGGCGTCCACCGCCCTGTGCGCCGAGCTGGGTCTGCCGTTGATGTTGCCGGTGGTGACCTTCCAGCCGGCGCGGAAGTGGGCGGCGCCGGCGGCCCGGTTCCGGGAGCAGTGGGCCGAGGCGGGCCGGTCGGAGCCGTGCCGTGTCGGCGCGGTGGTGCACGCCCACGTGGCGCGGACCAGCCAGCTGGCCCGGCAGCGGTGGGCGCCCCGCTACGGCGCCTATTTCGACTGGGCCACGCGGATCCTGGGTGGTCCCGGTCACGCGAGGCCCTCCTTCATGGCGGAGTTCGACTACGACCTGATCGCCGGCCCGGAGGGTTGCGCGGTGGCGGGCAGTCCGGCGGAGGTCGTGGACAAGCTGTCCTGGCTGGCCGAGCTGCTGGGCGGCCTGGACACGGTGCTGCTGAGCGTCGATGTCGGTGGCCTCCCTCGGGCGGAGATGCTGGACGCGGTCGAGCTGATCGGCGCTGAGGTGCTGCCGGCACTGCGGTA
This sequence comes from Actinospineispora eucalypti, assembly GCF_039543365.1. Taxonomy (NCBI): domain Bacteria; kingdom Bacillati; phylum Actinomycetota; class Actinomycetes; order Pseudonocardiales; family Pseudonocardiaceae; genus Actinospineispora; species Actinospineispora eucalypti. The sequence continues at coordinate 460,316 of NZ_BAABJP010000008.1, read as the reverse complement.
GCACCTCAGCGGCCGACCCTCACGGGTTAGATGAGATCGAGCACCACCAGGCCGGTCGCCCGGTCCCCGTTGCCGGTGCGGTTGTGGTCGTTCCGGTTGTGGTTGCCCCGGTTGACGTTGCCGCTGTTGCTGTCGCCGTCGTGGTCGTCGGACTCGTCATCGGTGTGGTCGTAGCAGTCGCAGTGCCGGTCGGCGAGCATCACCGTGCTCGGCGCCGGGGTGAGCGCCGCCGCCGTCGCCGTGGTGCCCAGGCCTAATGCGGCGGCCAGGACGACGACGGCGGCGGTAGAGATGACGCGCACGAAGAGTGACATGATTGCTGAGCCTTTCTCACCAACACCGGTGAACGGTGTGCTTCCAGGGGCGCTCGAGATATCACCACACGTAACCCAATAGAAACACCAGTCACAGAGGTGGATCACCCGGACGCGCCGCCCGGCGCGCCCGGTGAAAAGCCAATGGGGTGGTTTGCCGTGGCCGGTTCACTGAAAAGGGGATAGTGTTTCCGGTCCTTGTGCGAATGGGTGGCGCCGCCGCGAGTCTCGCGAATTCCACGTGAGTATCTTCAAACCCCGGCGCGCTCGGCGAAGGCTTTCGCGCCCGTGCGCGCTTCCCGATGCCGGGGCGGTGCCTGCCGGGTGACACCTCGATCCGCCGCGCAACGGAAAGCTCGGCCTGGACGGCGCGGACCGGTTGGGCTGGCGCGGCTCGGCGCCGTTTTGCTCGGCGCCCGTGCCCGTGTTCACGACGTGCGGTTAGTGGGCGCGGACTTCGTCACACAGCGTTGCCCAGCGCGGAGGCCGCGTGGACGTTTCCACGGCGGGCCCTCGTCGAGTGCGACACCAGGCTGGTTCGATCTTGGGAAAAAGCAGACTGGTGTCGACTTCGATGAACGGGACGAGCCGACCCGACCAACGTCAGTCACGCTCCGTAACGAGGCTGGCGGCTGGGAGCGCGAACCGCGGCCAGGCGGCCACCGCTCCGCTGTCCAGGGACTCCGCAACCGGCCGCTCACCAGCCGACTAACGCCAGAAGACGCGCCGTCCAGGCTGATCTTCAAACCGGTACCGAGCCCTCAGCCCGGGCCACCCCGACGTCGGTGCCCGGCACCTTCGCGGAACCGGCGCCGCGCACGCCGCGGTCGGGCGGAAGCCGGCGAGGAGAACCCGGATTCGTGTTAGCGTCCGTGGTGTCGGTGGTTCACGCCGGCCGGTGCGTCCGGCGGGGGTGAGGCAAGAGGGAACCCGGTGCGACTCCGGGACTGCCCCGCAGCGGTGAGTGGGAACGAAAGCCGTAGACACAAGCACTGGGTCGAAAGGTGGACCTGGGAAGCGACGGCCGGTAGGTGGCGCCTGGCGCCGAGCCCGCGAGTCCGAAGACCTGCCAGCGATGCGTGCGCCGCCCGGCGCGCGCGGAGCCGTGTCCTCGCGGGTGGGAACGGTGCGCCGAACGCTGGTTTCGCCGCGCCCGTGATGTCCCGGCTCCTCGGCAACGCTCGCGAGGAGAGAGTCGCTGATGACCGAACGACCACTGGGTGCCACCGTGCTGGGGTACCCCCGCATCGGGCCGAACCGGGAGCTCAAACGCGCCGTGGAGGGCCACTGGGCCGGCCGGGTCGACGCCGATGAGCTGGAGGCCACCTCGGCGCGGCTGCGCCGGGAGACCTGGCTGGAGCTGAGGGACGCCGGGCTCGGCTCGGTGCCCGGCAACACGTTCTCCTACTACGACCAGGTGCTGGACGCCGCGCTCACCGTGGGCGCGGTGCCGGAGCGGTTCGCGGGGCTCGGCGGCACCCCGCTGGACCTGCTGTTCGCCATGGCGCGGGGCCGGGAGGGTGTGCCGGCCCTGGAGCTGACCAAGTTCTTCGACACCAACTACCACTACCTGGTGCCGGAGATCGGCCCGGACACCGCGTTCCGGCTGGCCGACCGCAAGCCGGTCGCCGAGTTCACCGAGGCCCTGGCCGCCGGGGTGCGCACCCGACCGGTGCTGCTCGGGCCGGTGACGCTGCTGCTGCTGGCCAAGCCGGCGGCCGGCGCACCGGACGGGTTCGCCCCGCTGGACCGGCTGGACGCGCTGCTGGAGGTGTACGCCCGGCTGCTGGCCGAGCTGCGCCGGGCCGGCGCGGACTGGGTGCAGCTGGACGAGCCGGCCTTCGCCGCCGACCGGTCGGCGGAGGAGCTGGCCGCGCTGGGCCGGGCCTACCGCGGGCTGGCCGGGACACCGGAGCGGCCGGCGATCCTGGTCGCCGGCTACTACGGCGCCTGGGGATCCGCCCTGGCCACGCTGGCCGACACCCCGGTGGAGGCGATCGGCCTGGACCTGGTGGCCGGGGTCGACGACCTGACCGCCGCGGCCGGGCTGCGCGGGCTGCGGGACAAGACCGTGCTGGCCGGCGTGGTGGACGGCCGCAACGTGTGGCGTACCGACCTGGACGCGGCGCTGGCCAAGGCGGCCACGCTGTTGGGCAGCGTGGGACGAGTGGAGATCGGGTCCTCCTGCCCGCTGCTGCACGTGCCCTACGACGTCGACGTGGAGACCGGCCTCACCGGCTCGGTCCGGGACCGGCTGGCCTTCGCCCGGCAGAAGCTGGGCGAGATCGTCACGCTGGACCGCGCGCTGCGCGAGGGGCGGGACGTGGTGGCCGGTGCCTTCGCCGACGCCGCCCGCCGGCGCAACCCCGACCGGTCCGGCGAGCGCAGCGACCGGGTGCGCGGGCGGCTGGATGCCCTGGGCACGGAGCACTACCGCCGGGGATCCGCCGAGTCGCGGGCCGCGGCCCAGCGCACCCGCCTGGGCCTGCACCCGCTGCCCACCACGACCATCGGCTCGTTCCCGCAGACCGCGGGGATCCGCGCCGACCGGGCCGCGCACCGGGCCGGCCGGCTGGCCGGCGACGAGTACGAGCAGCGGATGCGCGCGGAGATCGAGCGGGTCATCGGGCTGCAGGAGTCGCTCGGGCTGGACGTGCTGGTGCACGGCGAACCGGAACGCAACGACATGGTGCAGTACTTCGCCGAGCAGCTGGACGGGTTCGCCGCGACCGAGCACGGCTGGGTGCAGTCCTACGGCAGCCGGTGCGTGCGCCCGCCGGTGCTGTACGCCGACGTGAGCCGGCCGGAGCCGATCACCGTGCGGTGGAGCGGCTACGCCCAGTCGCTGACCGGCCGGCCGGTGAAGGCCATGCTGACCGGCCCGGTGACCATCCTGGCCTGGTCGTTCGTCCGGGATGACCAGCCGCTCGGGCAGACCGCGCGACAGGTGGCGCTGGCGCTGCGGGACGAGGTGCGCGACCTGGAGGCGGCCGGCCTGCGGATCATCCAGGTGGACGAGCCCGCGCTGCGCGAGCTGCTGCCGCCGAGGGCGGCCGACCGCAAGGCCTACCTGGACTGGGCGGTCGACGCCTTCCGGCTGGCCACCGGCGGTGCCGCCGACTCCACCCAGGTGCACACCCACCTGTGCTACTCCGAGTTCGGCGAGGTGGTCGACGCCATCGACGCACTGGGCGCGGACGTCACCACGGTGGAGGCGGCCCGCTCGAAGATGGAGGTGGTGGCCGCGCTGGGTGCGGGCATCGGGCGGGACATCGGCCCCGGGGTCTACGACGTGCACTCCCCGGAGGTGCCCAGCGTGGAGGAGATCGCCGAGCTGCTGCGTACCGCGCGGCGCGAGGTGCCGCTGGAACGCCTGTGGGCCAACCCGGACTGCGGCCTGAAGACTCGCGGCGAGGCGGAGGTGGTCGCCGCGCTGCGCAACCTGGTCAGCGCCGCGCGCGCGGTCCGGGAACAGCCGGTGTAGCCGGGCACCGCCGGGGCGTGACGTCCGACCCATCCGGTACGCGCGTTCGGTTAATCAGCCGCCTGACGGGTAACTACCAGGCGTGGAGATTTTCCGACGCCGACCGGAAGAACCGGGCACGATGGACCGCCCCGGCGGTGTGCTCGCCGTGGTCGGCGGCCTGCTCGCCGGACTGGCCTACCTGGTCGTACCGGTGGCCAAGGTGCCGCTGGTCGGCCAGGTCACCGCCCCGGCGCTGGAGGAGGCCGCGCCCTCCTACCCGTCGCTGGCCATGTTGCCGTTCGTGCCGGTCGCCGCGCTGGTGATGCTGGCCATCGGCGGTTTCCTGCTGCTGGCCCGGTTGGGCCGCCGCGAGCACCGGGTGGCCGGTGCGCTGGTGCTGGCGTGCTCCGGGTTCATCGCGCTGGCCTACCTGATCCCGTTCAACGCGCTGCAGTCGGAGATCCAGCAGGTCGGCGCGTCCGGTCTCGGCCTCAGCGCGGCCACCTTCGCCGGTGGCGGCTTCTGGTTCGCCCTGGTCGGGGCGCTGGTCGCGGCGACGGGAGCGGCGCTGGAACTGAGCGAGCCGAGGCGCTCGCTGCGGGCCGGTGCCTGAACGCGGTGCGGTCCGACTCGGGGAAGGCCCGGCGCCCAGCGCGGTTACGGAGGTTGGCCATGGGCTCGTCGGTGGACCCTCGCCCCCTCCTGGTGGAGATGCGCATCCCGGCCGGCGCGGGCCTGGTTTCGACGGTCCGCGCGGCGGTAACCGACCTGGCCACCCGCGCGGAGTTCACCGATGACACCGTCGCCGAGCTGAACGCCGCGGTGCAGGAAGCGTGCGACAACCTGATCGGGCTGGCGGTCGAGGGCGCGCTGCTGAGGTGCACGTTCCGGCTGACCGAGCACCGGTTGGACGTCACCGTGCACACCCACACCGACACTTGCGAGCACCCGCTGGAGGCCAAGGGCTTCGGTTGGCACGTGCTGCGCATCCTGTCCCGCGACGACCGGTCGGGCTCGGGGGACGGCACGGCGATCGCCATCCGGTTCAGCGCGCACCACGGCGCGTGACCCGGGTTCAGACACCCGAGGCCGCCGGTGCGCTGACCTGGTAGATGTCCTGGTAGACGCGGCTGGTCTCGGCGGCGATGCGCGCCCAGCTGTAGCGGTTGAGGGCCCGGTCCCGGGCGGCGAGGCCCATACCGTCGCGCAGCGAGTCGTTGTCGAACAGCCGGCGCAGCGAGTGCGCCAGCTCCCGGGCCGGCGGGCCACCACCCCGCAGGTGCACGCCGGTCACCCCGTCCAACACGCCCTCGGTCAGCTCGGGGCAGCCGGTGAGCACCGGCACGCCGAGGGCCATCGCCTCGAGCGAGAGCGTGTCCGCCGCCTCGTCGGGGGAGAGCAGCACCGCCGCGTCGCAGCGGCGCAGCAGATCGGCCCGCTCGGCCCGGTCCGGGTGACCGCTGAGGGTGACCCGGTCGGTGAGGTGCAGCTCCTCGGCCAGCTCGGTCAGCCGGCGCAGCTCGCGTTCGGTCTCCGGGTGGTCGGGCCAGCCGGCCGCGATCACCAGCTCGGTGCCGGGCAGCGCGGTGAGCGCCCGGATCGCCACGTGCGCCCGGTCGAGCGCGCCGAGCAGCACCACCCGGTACACCGGGCCGTGGCGTTCCGCCGGGTCGCGCGGGTGCATCGACCGGGCGTCCACGCCCCGGCGCACGACGGTGATGTGGTCCCGGTCCACGCCCACCTTCAGCAGGCAGGCCCGCTCCGCGTCGGTGGCGGCCAGCACCTGGTCACAGCCGCGTGCCACCGCCCGCTCCAGCCGGTACCGGTCCGAGGGCTCGCGCCGGGCGGCGGGTATGCCGCGGTCATCCAGCAGGTGCAGCCGGTGGAAGGTGTGCACCACCGGGATCGGTGTGTCCCGGGTGGCCAGCTGGGCGGCGAGGCCGGCCAGCCAGCCGTGGCTGTGCACCACGTCCGGCCGGTGTTTGCGCAGCGCCGCCGCGAGCCGCTCGCCGAACCGGCCCACCTGCCCGGCCACCTCCCGTTCGGTGAGGCCCTTCGCCGGCCCGGCGCGCAGGGCGACCGCGTCCACGCCGTCGGGCATCGGGGGCTGGTTGGGTGTTCGCCGCGAGTAACACACCACGTGCTGTCCCTGCTCGGTGAGCGCATCGGCGAGCGCCGGCACCGTGGTGTTGATTTCCGGCTGGGCCGCCGCCGAGGCGAGCGAGACCATGGCGATCTTCAGGCGCGGGTTCTGCGGCGAGTCGTCGACCATGTAGTTGGGGTGTCCGCAAGCCGACCCCGCGAAACTTTGAATATTTGATCACGGAGAAAGTTTTGTTTGCCGGGGGTCGGCCCGGGTATCGCCAAAACAGCCATGCAGACCGCGGCTACGGAGGAAAGATGATTATCCTTGGGGTGATCCTGCTCGTCATCGGTTGGCTGACCGGGATCTCGATTCTCTACACGGTGGGCGCCATTCTTCTGGTTGTCGGCCTAATCCTGCTCCTGTTGGGCCAGGTCGGCCGCCCGATCGGCGGCCGCCGCTGGTACTACTAGCGCGGAACGCGCTGGCCGAGCGCGCGCCCAGTTCGGCGCGTGCGGGAGTCACTAGCGACCTTTTTCTTTCCGCGGTCCACCTCTCCGGGGGGTGGGCCGCGGAAACGTGACCAAGCACCCGGATTCGCTCCGCGTGTACCGGGGGGACTAGCGCGGAACGCGCTGGCCGAGCGCGCCCAGTTAGGCGCGCGCGGGAGACTGAGGGCATGAACGAAACGACCATCGTTGTCGGCGTCGACGAAACCGACGCCGCCCGGGCCGCGTTGCGTTGGGCGGCGCGGCACGCGCGGGACGCGGGCGGCACGGTGGCCGCTGTCGCGGTGTGGCAGCAGCCCCCGATGCTGGCCGCCGGCACGGGGGAGATGATCGCGCCCGTGGTGGATGACGCCGAGCTGGAGGCCGACGCGCGGCGCTGGGTGTCCGACGCGGTGGCCGAGCTGCCCGCCGGCGCGGCGGAGCTGGTGGAGGGCCGGGTGGCGCACGGGGACCCGAAGGAAGTGCTGCTGGACCAGGCCCGGGGCGCCGCGATGCTGGTGCTCGGCAACCACCGGCACGGCCGGGTGGCCGGCGCGCTGCTCGGCTCGGTGGCGCTGTCCTGCGCGCACCACGCGGACTGCCCGGTGGTGTTGGTGCCCAGCTGACGACGACGGCCGCGGTACCCTGAGGCAACTGGCGTGCCGGGAAGACTGGTCGGCGATCCCACCCATGGGTGAGGTGTAGGTGATCCCGACCGGAAGGCCAGCCCGTTGCTCAGCTTATCCGCCATTGCCGCAATCCTGATCTTCGCGGCGGCATACGTGCTGATCGCGGCGGAGAAGTGGGTGACCCGTACGGCCGCCGCGCTCGGCGGTGCGGCCCTGATGCTGGCCATCGGGGTGACCGACGCCCACGCCGCGTTCTACGCCGAGGAGACCGGCGTGGACTGGAACGTGGTTTTCCTGCTGCTCGGCATGATGGTCATCGTCAGCGTGATGCGGGAGACCGGGGTATTCGAGTACCTGGCGATCTGGGCCGCCAAGCGCGCCCGCGGCCGGCCGTTCCCGCTGATGGTGCTGCTGGTGTTGATCACCGCCGGCACCTCGGCGCTGCTGGACAACGTGACCACCGTGCTGCTGGTCGCCCCGGTGACCATCCTGATCTGCCAGCGGATCGGCCTCTCCGCCGTGCCGTACCTGATCGCCGAGGTGGCCGCGTCCAACATCGGCGGCACCGCCACGCTGGTCGGCGACCCGCCCAACATCATCATTGCCAGCCGGGCCGGGCTCTCCTTCAACGACTTCCTGGTCCACCTGGCCCCGGTCGTGCTGGTGATGCTGATCGTGTTCATCGGCCTCTGCCGGTGGCTGTTCGCCGACGCCTTCCACGCCGACCCCGAGAAGGTGGCCGAGCTGATGTCGCTGAACGAACGGGAGGCCATCCGCGACCGCCGGCTGCTGGTCCAGTCGCTGGCCGTGCTGGGCGTGGTGCTGGTGGCGTTCGTGCTGCACCCGGTGCTGCACTACGCCCCGTCGGTGGTCGCGCTGCTCGGCGCCGGGTTGCTGGTCGCGGTCACCCGGGTGCGCACCGAGCAGGCGCTGCAGGACGTGGAGTGGTCCACGCTGGCGTTCTTCATGGGCCTGTTCGTGATGGTCGGCGGGCTGGTGAACACCGGCGTGCTGGCCGGGCTGAGCAAGCTGATGGGCGGGTTCGCCGGGGACAACCCGCTGGGGTTCACCGGCCTGCTGCTGTGGGGGTCCGGGCTGCTCTCCGGGGTGGTGGACAACATCCCCTACGTGGCGAGCATGGCGCCGGTGGTGGCGTCGCTGGTCGGCCCGGACGGCCAGCCACAGGTGCTCTGGTGGGCGCTGGCCCTCGGCGCGGACCTCGGCGGCAACGCCACACTGATCGGTGCCAGCGCGAACGTCGTGGTCGCCGGGATCGCCGCACGCAACGGCGTGCCCATCGGTTTCTGGCGGTTCGCCCGGTACGGCCTGGTCATCACCGCGGTCACGCTGGCCATCGCCACCGTGTACGTGTGGCTGCGTTACTTCGTGCTCGCCGGCTGAGGGGCCTCCGGCACACCGCCGCCGGCGTCGACGGGGCACTATCCTCAGACGCACCAAGCGCGCGACGAAGCCGGCGTAGCCTCGCGGACACCCCGGCGGGAGGGCCGGAGAGCATGCTCGGGCTGTTGGTGGTGGCCTTCGGGATCGCCTGGTGGCTGGGCCTGTACCTGCTGGCCCGCGACCCGGGCAAGGGCGTGCTGCGCCGTGCCGGGCTCGGGTTGATCGCCTATGCGTCGGCCCTGTTCGTCGACCAGTTCGGCCCGGCGGACCTTGCCCTGGTGCTCACCTGCCTGCCCGCGCTGGCCTGGAGCGGGGTGTTCGTCCGGCTGGTCGAGGAGGTCGGGCTGGACCGCTGGTGGCGGTTCGGGGTGGTGCCGCTGTTCGCGCTCACCGCCGTCGCGGCGCTGGCCGGGGTTGGCCCGGCCGGGATGGTGCTGGCCGGGATGGGTGCGTTGTGCCTGACCGGCGGGCTGGTGCTGCTGCTGTGGCGGTGGCCGGTGGTGCGGCGGGCGCGCCGGGCCTGGCTGGGCGTGCTGCTCATCGGTGCGGTCATGGTGGCGCTGACCGCGTGGCTGCTGCTGCTCGCCCTCGGGGTGCTGCCGCGCGGGCTGTTGCTGGCCGCGGTCGTGCCCGACCTGATGGCGCTGGGGTGGGCGATCGCGGCGTTCGACGCCGTGGACGAGGGCGAGGTGCTGGGGCCGGACATGCGTCGGTCGGCGTTGGTTTCCGGTGCGGTGGCGGTGCTGTTCGGCGGGCAGGTGGGGGTCGCGATCGCACTGGGCGGGCCGGCCCCGGCGCTGGTGGGGCTGCTGTTCGGCACGGTGGCCACGGCGATCCTGGTGCAGGTGTTCGCCACGCCCATCCAGTCGGCGGTGGACCGGGTCGCCTTCCGGTCGGCCCGGCTGCGGCGCGCCCGGGGCGAGCTGCGGGAGATCGCCGACGCGCTACCGAGGAAGGACTCGGTCACCGGGCTGGCCAACCTGGACGAGGCCGAGTTCGCGCGCATCACCCGGCGGGCGCTGAGCCACTACGGCGATCTGGGGAAGCTGGTGTCCAACCCGCTGGTCGACCTGCCGGTGGTCGAGGAACGGCTGGCCCGGCGCGGCGTGCCGGACGCCCCGCTGGAACGCGCCACCGAGCTCAAGGCCGTGCTGCTGGACAGCATCGCCCGGCTCAAACCGCGCACCGGCGAGGACTTCGGCACCAGCGAGGAGTGGCGGCACTACAACGCGCTGTACTTCTACTACGTGCGTGGCATCCGTCCCTACAGCGTCCGCACCAAACGCACCGACCTCGACCCGACCGGCCGGCGCGCGCTGTCCTGGTTCGTCGACCAGGTGCCGGAACGGACCCTGCACAACTGGCAGAGCGCGGCGGCGCGGATCGTCGCCGCCGACCTGCGCGCGGGCATCGACGAGACGGTCCCCTGACCGCATCTGGCAGTGCTTGGCAGCGAACCGGCTGGCACTGGCAGTGCGTCCCGGCCCACCGTCGCGGTGTTCACCCACCACGTCGACGGGAGATCCGCCATGACCACTACGGACTTGACCACCCCGGCACCGACCGCCGTCCAGCCCACCCGCCCGCTGCGCGGGCTGCTGCTGTTCAACGGCATCGGCAACGCGGTGGGCGGCGTACCGCTGCTGCCCCTGGCCGGTCCGCTCGCCGCACCCACTGGCCTGCCCCCGGCCGTGATCACCTCGGCCGGCCTGTTCTACCTGGTGTACGGCGGGGCGATGTGGTTCGCCGCCACCCGCCCCCGACCCCGGGCGGCCCTGATCGCCGCGCTGATCGCGGTCAACCCGCTCTGGGCGCTGACCTGCATGCTCATCCTGGCGACGGAACCGACTACCACCCCGGCCACGGTCTTCCTGGTGGCCGAGGCGATGCTCGTCACCGGGCTGGCCGTTGCGCAGTGGCTGGCCTACCGGCGGAGCCCGCGGCCGGGTCAGTCGGTGGTGTAGGAGTAGTTGCCCGGCAGGTCCACGGTCTTCTTCTTGGTGCGGCTGTTCCAGCTGATACCGAACAGCTTGACCGTCCAGGACACCGTCTTCCCGCGCCCGGAGCGGGAGACGTTCCGCCAGATCGGCAGCGGACCGAGGCGCATGCGGTTGCGATAGTTGAGTCCCATGCGATTCGGGTTACCCGGATCGCGCCGCCGCAATGCACGCGGCGGGTGATCAACTTGGTTGTGGGCTCAGCGCGACAATGGGGATGGGCCGGCTGGTGGCCTTCTGGTAGGCGCGGTAGCGGTTGTGGTTCTTCGCGTTCACCGTGTCCCACAGCCGGTCGTAGTCGGCGTCCCCGGGCCGGACCGCCCGGGCGGTCACCGGCCGGTCGTTCACACCGACCTGGATCCGGACGGCGGGGTTGGCCAGCAGGTTGTGGTACCAGCCCGGCGCCCGCGAAGCGCCGCCGTTGGAGGCGACGAGACCGCGGCGGGAGAACCATGGACGCTTCGGACTATGTTGCGGCCTAGATCTCCGGGGCCAGGCTCGCCAGGAAGGACGTCGTCCGAGCCAGCGAGGCCGCCGCGTTGCTGCCGACCGGGAAGGGAACGGCCCACAGCTCGGTCGCGCCGGCGTCCCGCAGCGAGACCAGGTGTCGCTGGACGGTTTCCTCGTTCCCGATGACCGCGAGGTCCGCGACCGAGTCGACTCCGTCGCGTTCGAACTGCTGTCGGTAGTTGTCCAGGCTGCCGTACAGGGCGAAGGTGTCGGTGACGGTCGACCGGGCCGCATCCGGATCGGCTACGGCAACCGGCAGACCCACGATCACCCTCGGCGCCGGGCGCCCGGCGTCGGAGGCGGCCTTGGTCAGTCCCGGCACGATGTGCTCGCTCAACCCGCGCGGACCCGCCAGCCAGGTGACCGCGCCGTCGGACAGTTCGCCCGCGGCGCGCACCATCTTCGGGCCGAGGGCGCCGACCACGACGGAGACCGGCGAGGTCTCGGGGATGTTGAAGCCGGCTTCGATCCGGAAGAAGCGGCCGGAGTGGCTGACCTCGCCCTTGGTGAGCAGGGCGCCGAGGACCTCGAGGTATTCGCGCATGTGCTCGGCCGGGCTGACGTAATCCAACCCGAGCATGGCCGCGACCGGCTTGTGCGAGACGCCCACCCCCAACGTGAGCCGACCACCGACCAACGACTGCACGGTCGCCGCCTCATGGGCCAACGTGTACGGGTGTCGCGGATAGGTCGGCACGACCCCGATGCCCAGCTCGATGCGCGAGGTCGCCAGGCCCGCCGCGGTGATGGTCGGGATCGAGTCGGTGCCGTGCATGAAGTGGGTGGCCCAGGCCGTGGCGAAACCCGCGTCCTCGGCGGCCTTCGCCTGCGCCGCCACCTTCCGCGGCGGGACCGGCGCCGAAAGAACGTCGCCGCCGATGTTGAGGGAGATCCGCATGGCTTTCCTTCCTGGACGTGAGGCTAATGCGCGCGTTCGAGAACTTCAGACAGCGCAGCCTGTGAGGGTCGTGCCGGTGAGGAATCGGCCGTCGTCGGCGGGTGCGGCCTGGAGTAGACCGGCTCGCGAAAAGGGCTATTTCACTCCGAGCTTGTCGTGCAGCCAGCGCCCCATGATCTGGATTTCGGCATCCACTTCGGGAACCTTGCCCGCGGCGATGACGAACGAGTGCTGAGCACCCTCGAGCGGGCAAGACTGGAATTCGATGCCCTCCTTGTCCAGCCGCCCGGCGAACCAGATGCACTCGCCGTTGAGGACCTCGTGGGTACCCCAGTGCAGGCTGGTGGGCGGCAGACCGGTGAGGTCGGCTCGCATCAGGTTGATCTGCGGGTCGGAGGGAGAGACCCCGGTCCCCCCGATCCAGGACTCGCGGAAGAACTCGGCGATGCCCGGGTTCAGGATGTGGTCGGTGACGCCACCCTTGTCGGCGTAGTCAGGGTGGCTCATCGTCTGGTCGATCCACGGGGAGATCGACACGACCGCGCCCGGGAGCGGGCGGCCCTTGTCGCGCAGGGTCAGCGGCAGGTTGATGGCGAGGTTCCCGCCGATCGAGTGGCCGACGCTGCCGATCTTCTCGGGCGCGTAGCCCTGGGCGAGCAGCCATTCGAAGGCGGTGACCGCATCGTTGATCTGTGCGGGGTGCTTGTTCTCCGGAGCGAGCCGGAAGTTGACGACCAGCGCCCGAACCCCCGCGGCCTTCGCGACGTGGCCCGCGGCCTTGCGGTCGGTGTACATCGAGGTGACGACGCTGCCGCCGAAGTGGAACCAGACGATCGCGTGCTCGCTGCTGGCGCCCTCCGGGATCGCCCATAGCGCCGGAATGCCGTTGACGTCGACCTCGGCATAGGTCACACCCTCGGGCTCGGCGCCGGCGCGATGCAGGCCCTCGGCGATCTCGCGCATCATGTCCAGGCCCTGCCCGGCCTGGGCGACCTGTGCGAAACGGCCGGTGACGCCGTCGAGGAACTCCTCGAACTGCTTGGTCTCGGGGCTGCTCACGTCGTGTCCTCCTCGTTGGGGGCAGTGGTCCGGACTGTCCAGCGGCGCCCGGCTGACCAGCAGTGATGGACGCTAGCAGGCTGACATTAAAATGTCCAGTCAGCATTCGCGGAACGCGTTGTACTCTGATGCACGTGAATGATCGGCTCGACTACGACACAACCAGCTGCTCGATTTCACGAACTCTCGAGCTTGTCGGCGAGAAGTGGACGATCCTGATCCTCAGAGAGATCTGGTTCGGTGCGGAACGGTTCAGCGAGTTCGAGCAGACGTTGGGGTGCGCGAGCAACCTGTTGGGAGAGCGTCTGCGCATGCTCGTCGCCCAGGGCATCCTGACGACCGAGCCCTACCGCGAGCCGGGCGCCCGCACCCGTCATCGCTATCGACTGACCGGCAAGGGCAACTCGCTGCTGCCGATCCTGGTCGCCTTGACCAAATGGGGCGACGAGAACCTCGCCGACGAGTTCGGTCCACCCACAGTCCTCCTGCACCGTGGCTGTGGCGCTCCGATCGGTCTGACGGTGCGCTGCGAAGACGATCACGAGATCGTCGGAGCTGACGAAGTCGATTTACAACCCGGGCCCGGGGCTCGGCTACGCGACGGAACGCTGGCCTCCGAAGACCGATCGTCAGCGGCTCGGCTCCGCTCGCAGGCAACGTCTTAGCGAGTGCCGCGCCCACCGCGTCCCCGGACCGCACAAACGCACGGCACGCTGGCCGGTGATGCGTTGGTGTTCGACGAGTAAATGCCGAGTTTTCCACGCAGGTGATCTTGGGCTTGCCAAGCCGTAGGGGTCTGACCTGCGGCCTTGGTGCCCCCGGGGCGATTCGTACAGCATCCACACGACGCAACCGACCCGCTGAAATGCGGGTTTCCGCAACGCTGACGATCGAGCGGCGTCGTCGGTCGGTGGCTGGCGGTGGCCGATGAGTGCCAACGCCGGTCGGGCAACCCGTGATCGTGGGTTGTGGGTGCAGTGCGCGTGCACGTTGCTCGTCGCGGCCGGGGCTGCGTATGCGTCCTATCGGCACGGTCAGGCGTTCGCGTTGCGGTTCGGCGCGGACGTGACCACGGCGGCTATCTGGCCGCTCATCGTGGACGGGCTGTTGACCACGGCGACGGTCGAATTGTGGAAGCCGGGCCGGGCTGGGAAGTGGCGGGCGTGGTTGGCGTTCTTGTTCGGGGTGGCACTGTCGTTGTGCGCGAACATCGCCTCGGCCCCCGAGCTGAGCGTGTTCGCCATCGCGGTCGCTGCGTGTCCGCCGCTGGCACTGTTGCTCGCGGTGGAGCTCCTGAACCGCGCACTCAAGCGCCACCGCACCGAGACCATGGCCACTGAGACCGGCGCTGGCCCTTCCGAGACGGCCGAACGGGCGGGCGAGGCAAGAGACGGCACCGCCGAGACTGGAAACGAGACCGGGCGAGTGCTGCCTCTCGCGGCGGTCTCGCCTGGTCTCGGTCGCGGGGCAACGACCGCCGAGCGGCGGATGTGGGACTACTACCAGGCTCAACGCGAGCAGGGCCGCACGCCGACCGGCGCCGAACTCGATCGACTTGCCCAGACCAACAATTACGGCCGCCGAGTCCTTCGCCGCTGGCGGTCCGAAGGACGCCTAGCGACGGCAACCCATGATGGCAGGGAATAGGTGGGGTGACCTGATCTCGGTACACCACGAAGTGTCAGGCGCGCTCCGTACCTTCCGTTCCATGCCTCGACCGACACGACGACGCCGGCCCGTGCGGAAGCCAGCGCCCGGAGAATCCGGTACCTGTACCTGATTCAGTCCGATAATGGCGTATTCAAGGCTGGCTGCACTGCGTCCGGTCTCGTTTCCAGTCTCGGCGGTCTCGTTTCCGGTCTCGCCTACCCTGTGGGGCTGTCCCGGAACTGTCAACTTTGGTCTCGTTGGCCCTTGTCCTGACACGGTCAGGCCAATTGCCGCACCTCAGAACAATACGTCTTTGCGGTTACGCATGATTTCTCCCAATAGTCAGAGAGTGTCGATATAATATCCGAGGGCGCCTGCATGCCAGAGTTTCTAGTGCGGCTAACATTCGGTCGTGCCTCGTCGTTTGTCTTGTCCGAGAATCTCGCTACCGTGACTAGCGCGGATTGAAGCGCACCAACGACAATTGCTGAGCGAGGAGGAGTAGCGGTCACCCTGACTGACTTTGGGGTGGGGGTGTAACACCAAGTCGTCGTTGTTCTTCGCGCACAAGCTCAGTCTGGTTCACCTCCTTACCACCGAATTTGCGAAGCTCCTCTTCTAGATTGCTCTTGTGTGATAGCTCGTTTATTAACAGTGACTTCAGTGCGACGATCTTCACAATCCGCTCGTCCACGGTGCCCATAGCCACCAACCGGTGACAGACGACACTCTCTGTCTGGCCCATGCGATGAGCACGGGCTATTGCCTGGTGTTCGGCGGCCGGGGTGAACTGTGGCTCCATGAGCACAACTACTGACGCCTGTTGGTAGTTCTTTCCCACGCCGATCACTTTGATCTGGCCGACCAAGGCGGCAAATCCTGATTGTTTCTTAAAGTCCTCTTCCCGTTGAGCCTTTTCTTTGTCTGATACGGTTCCGTGTATCACGTATGATTCTGACCCGATCGAGGCAGCTGCCGCGTTCAAAACATGTACGTATTCACTAAACACAACCATCTTGCGATCAGCATTCCTTGCCTCGTCGGCGATATCGCGCAATGCTGCCATTTTGGAGCCTGACGATGAAGCGGCAATACGCATGTGTGTCATGTGGCCACTTGCGACGGCAGCCTTATACCTATCAATCTCGTCCGAATTCAGGTCGATTGGTACGTCCACCAAGGTCAGCGGGGGTAGCTCCTGGAGCACGTCGTTTTGCGCTCTCCGCAGGTATCGCCGGGACACAGCGCCTCGAAATTCGTCTGCATCATGGAAGATGTCGTCCGCGGGATCAAATCGCTCTTCAAGTCTATACGCCAGACGTGGATCAACAATCCGAAGCAGATTGATCATGTCTGTTGCCCTATTTACCAATGGTGTCCCAGTCATTAAGATGACTCGCTCAGCCAACTCGCACAGACCAGCGACCGCTCGTGACCGCCTTGTCTTTGGTTCTTTCACATAGTGCGCTTCGTCAGCGATCAAGCAGGTGACGACGATCTCTGATTCCCGCAGTCGTTCAAGCAATTCGTGGGCGAGATCGTATGAGGCACAGAGAATTCCGCCTGAGTGCCGCCAAGCGTCTAAGTTGCGCGTTCGTTCTGTTTGCCCTCGGAACAGCCAAAATCCGATGCTAGGACATGCGGCCGCAGCCTCGTCTTGCCACCCCAGAAGGAGCGACGCAGGACACACAACCACATGGCGGTTGTTTGCGTCGTTGGCCGAGATATGAGCGATCGCGGCAAGTGCTTGGGTGGTCTTCCCTAACCCCATGTCATCGCCAAGAAGTCCACTGCCCACGCAGATACAGAAACGCGTGCCTTCTTCCTGGTAAGGGCGAAGTCGGCGCGCCAACAAAGTCGTATTCAACCTCAAGTCCGCCATCTGCGCGACGAGATCATCATCAACGTCGAGTGCGCGCCGAGAGACCACGTCGCGAACTTCTGAATTGTCGCCTTGAACGTAAAACTGCTCGAGCGAACTTAGGAGGTCAATCGAATTGCGCGACCAATACGTCCGATCGACAGTGACTCCTTGGTGGTGTTCAAGGTGCGCAAGATCTTGCAGTTTGCCGCTAAACGAGCTGAACTCGCCGCTTGACCGGAACGTCGAAGCTTCAGGTTCTAAAGCGTAAAGTAATTCGCGTAACTGCGCGCGTCGATGACCGCCTGTGAACAACCATCGATGCCAGGCCGTATCATGGACTATGCGGCGTGAGCCTCCCGCAAGTCGCTCAAGTGATTTGGAGGCGTTACTGTCCAAGAGCTTCACCAACTCATTCCAAAACCGCACCGCGCGAGCAACCGCGTATTCAGCGCCACTCCATAGATCAAACGGCTTACTAAGCATGAGATCTTCGTGGCGCGGAGCGCTTAAGGTTCGCGCGCGTTCCAGAAGCTTCGTGGCTCCATCGGAGCCGATGCCTGGTGCGGCCGTCAAGTCCTCGGGGGTGCAGCCAAGTACATCATGTGCCGTTCGCACGCCGTGTCGTCGCAAGTTGGTCAGGCCGGCTTGCCGGATGTTCTGGCCGGCAGCCAATTTTTCAAGCGTCATGCCTTGAAGGCGCGCGTTGATTGAGGCGATTCGTTTCTCGCGCGTCGCTCTGTGCAGCGATTGGAGCGCAGCCATCTTCGTTTGATTACGTCGGTCATAGAGCGGGCCAAATTGGCTAGAGAGGTGACGCGCTGCAGTACGAAGTGCGGCACGAGAGAGGTCCCGTTTTGCTGAGCTATCGCTACGGTTACCGCTTGGCACAGATGCCCCTACGAGCTGATCCCTTCGAGGAACTGTTTCGCTAGCTCAAACAGGTGCGAGCCGTGCTCACCAGCCATTGACGCAATCCCAATTATCCGTTGGACGGCGCTGCGTAGGTCACTAGTATGCTTTGCCTCCTCGACTGCATCTGCTACCTCGCGCAATTCAGCTGCCCGATCCGTGTCTAGCGATGCTGCCACCTTTCGAGCCTCAGTAACAATCTCATTTCGCGTGATCGTCTGAGCCTGCCCACCAGAGGTGGTGGAGGAGATATCTCGCACTTTGTTGCGACCGAAGGCCCCAGTGACATTCGCGCCCGATACATGATACTTATCGCCTGCCATTACGTCGCCTCCATTGCTGAAGATGAAATCGCCAATTATTGTTATGGACGGCAGGTGGATACCACTGGTATCCACCTCTGCGGTAGTAGGAGGTCGCGCTTCCTTTCGTCCGGCTTCGTCCAGGTTCAGTAGCGCGACCGTATTCTTTGATGAGATATTTTTGCCCGTGAGTCGAACCTCGCCGGACTCCGCCAAGAGCGCAGTTATGACCCACAGTTCCCGCCAGGACCGTGCGTGCTCGTGTGCGAGTGCCGCAAGCGTCATGCACTTCGTGCGGCTGGCTTCCAGCGATGCCACGATTTCTTTGGCCAACGCTTCACGGGTTTCTTCTGACTGAGCCTCCAGGCGACGGTAGGCGCGCGTAAGCAATACCCAGTTCAGGTGAGCTCGCCAACGCTTCCCAGTGCGCCACAACCATCGTTGCAGCGGACGCGAGGCCGCTGCAAGTAGGAGGGAGGTTCCGATACCCAGGAAGAAGCTGAGGAGACCTCCGAGCGCGGCTTCGGCCTTGATGAAGGCGAGTAGCGAGAGGCTGGTTAATAAGGCGATGCCCGCTATATTCTTCTCGCGTTGGCTCCTCGTTGTTGCTATCCGTGCAAGTGATGTAATTGCTGACGAGCCCCACAGAAGAGTACGAATACCTTCCCCGGAGGGAAGCAGTTGAATGCGTAGCCACAACGCCCCGGCGATTACCGTCACGAACGCGAGCATCATTGCAGCGGGGCTCTGGATGACCCAGAGGAGGGTGAGCCAAATAAGAATAGAGAGAGTCAGCAGCAGAACGTCGTTAGGCTGCAATGCCCCCTCCCTAAAACAACGCCAGCAGAATAATCTACACCGGTTGACGCAAAAGATCATGCTCCATTCGGGCTACGTACACAGCGTCGCACGAGTATCCGGTGAAATACAGAACTGTAACTACAACATTGTTGGTAGAACTTCGAACCTGAGCCGGGGCCGTCAGACTGAGACGAAGGAGTGCGACCCCGGCTCAGGCGATGGCGAGTCGGGGCCAGGGACCAATCGGGCGTCTGCCTGCGCCTTTCTGTAGATATATGCGTCGTGGTTACCGGCACCGGCCTGGCTCACCAGTTGGCCTGATCAGAAGCCTGTCCGCGTGAGCGTGACTCCTCGCAGATACGCCGCTTCGGTGACCTCTACCCAGTCCGAGTGTTGAGCCAGGCAGGCTGATCGACGCCGCACAGGTTTTCTCGTTCCGCCCCAAGACTTGCAGCAGTACGGCTAACGTCTCTATGGCGTCCTTGGCCTGGGGGAACGGAGACGTTCGGGTGGGTGATGACGATCGTGCAGACGCTGATCAGGGTCCGGGAGCATCGGCTCGGCGGGAGGTGCGACGGGCTGCGGCGCGCAGGCTTGATCTGTCCGCCGCGCTACGGCGTGAGTACGAGTTAGAGAGGGGCTTCGGGGCTGCGGCATTGTCGGAGCCGATCACGGCCGCCGAGCTGGAACCGCTGGCATATCGTGGCTGGCGGATCCTGCACGCTCGACAATGGCCAGGCTCCAGCCGAGGTAACGTGGACCACCTCGTGATAGGGCCGAGCGGCGTCGCGGTGGTGGACACCAAGCACTGGTCAGGCAGCATCGCGGTGCGGAACGGCCGGTTGTGGTGCGGTGATGATGACCGGCAGGAGACGGTGGAAGACCTGCTCAGGCTGGTCGCAGCCATTGAGGACGTCCTTGAGGACGTTACGAGTAGTGAGCATGGTGTCGTTGCCGGGTTGTCCCCGATTCACGTGATGCCGGTGTTGGTGTTCACCAGTCATGCCCACGCCAGTGAGCTCGAACCTCGAATTGGGCGAGTGTGCCTTTGTGTGCCTCGTCAGCTTTGTGCGCTCATTTCACGTCGTCCCCACGTTCTTTCGTCCGAGCAGGTGGAGTTGGTCAGTGGGCGAATGATCGAGCAGTTGCCGCCCAGCTCTGCGGCCGGCCTGATCCCGGCGCCGCGTTCGGGAGTCCTTGCGGTGCCGATACAGTCCGAACCCGCGCCACCGGCGGAAGCGCCGCCTCCACCCGCGGATGGTGGGCTGTTCGATTTGGCTGAACTTAATGCGCAGATCGAACGGGCCGCGTCCGAGCCGTTGGTGGAGTGGATGGGGTTCCTGCATCCCGCGCAGAATCGTCTCGTCCGGCGTAGCTTCAACGGTCCCGCTCGAGTGCGTGGGCCGGCGGGAACTGGCAAGACAGTGGTCATGTTGCACCGGGCCGCATGGCTTGCGGCCACCCGCCCCGGTCGCGTTCTGATCACCAGTTTTGTCCGTACGATGACCCACCAACTTGAACCTGTATATCGGCGGCTGTCCCCACAGACGGTGGATAGGGTGGACTTTCTGGGCATACATGAGCTGGCCCGTCAGTTGCTTGCGGATGCGAATCAGTCGAAGGCCACCAACGGGCGAAAGATCGAGGCAGCGTTCGGACAAGCTTGGAATAGAGTCGGCGCGCGTGGCCCACTCAAGGCCATATGCGCCAATCCGCAGTACTGGCAGGAAGAGATCAACAATGTCATCAAGGGCCGTGGACTGCGACGACTTGTCGAGTATGAACGTCTCGAACGGCGTGGTCGATCCATCCCGCTTACCGGTGAGCACAAACGTCACGTCTGGGATCTGCTGATCGCATATAACGAGCAATTAGAACGGCGAGGTACGCACGACTACAACGACTTGCTGTCCGCTGCGGTTGATCTGGTTGAGCAGGCGCCGCCGGAGCCGGGCTGGTCTGCGGTCCTGGTGGATGAGGTCCAAGATCTATCTATGCTGGGCTTGAAACTCTGTGGGCTGCTTGCGGCGCCGCAAGCTGATGGTCTCTTCCTTGTCGGCGATGGCCAACAAGCCCTCTATACGGGGGGATTCACTCTGGCGGAAGCTGGAATATCCGTTCTGGGTCGCGCGACGGTGTTGAAAGTTAACTACCGGAACACCCGTCAGATTATCGACGCCGCGCATCAAGTCGTCAGTAACCACGAGTTCTTTGATCTTGACCCTATTAGTGAACGGGGCGTTCGTGATGTCAAAGTCGTACGCGAGGGTCCGCCTATAGCGCGGGCTTACGGACAGAGCAAATCGGATCTTTCGTTTCTTCTGGTGGCGGCGATTAAACGTGATCATCATCGGTTTGGAGTGAAGTATGGAGAGATGGCTGTCTTAGTGCATAGCAAGATAGATGCGGCGTACCTGCGTGACTATCTCGCTGGATACGACATCGATGTCATTGATCTCAGCATTTGGGACGGCGAACCCGATCATAGGGTTAAGGTTGGAACTGTGCACCGTTCCAAGGGTCTCGATTTTGCTGCCGTCTACCTTCCCACGTTCGCTAGGTCAACCAATCGCGGGAACCATCCAGACCGAGTCGAGCGTGAAGCAAGACGAGCCCGTCAGGAGTTCGTTGGGAGAACCCGAGCACGAGATCGACTCTGGACCGGCACCACTGAGTGAAAAACATGAGTCATCTTGGCTCACGTGGAACGTTCACCAAGGCCACGGCCGAGTTGTGGAACCTGGTTGGGTCGGAAAACGGCGAGCGTGGCGGGCGTCCGATCCTGTTTGGCGTCGAGTCGATACCGTGCGCGCAACCGCTTGGCGTCCTGGATGGCGGCCACCAGCGCCAGCGAGTTCGTTCCGCACTGGAGCCCGGTACCTAATTCCAGTGGGTCGGGTACCCAGGAAGATCCGCGCCTCCTCGCTGCTGTGCGTGAGTCGTTGGTGTCAGTGGAGGGCGCGCCGTTGCTTCATTCCCGGACCCAACGCCTAAACCGGAGCTTGCGCGGTTGGTCCGTCGCTCGTTTAGTGAGCCATGCGGCATTACCTGGGAGCACGTGGTTTCTCGGGTCCGGAGTGAGGAACTGGTGGAATTGGCAGCGTTCCTCGGTGTGTTCGACCAGGGTTGGAGGCCCGCCTTCCAGCGGCTCGATGTCTTCGTAGGGCACCGATGGATCGCCGACGAGGTGGACCAGTTGAGCTTGGCATTCGCCGCATTGGGAGCGGTGATCGATGGTGGCCATCAGTTCAGCTCCGTCACTTCCTGCGCAGGCGAGTCAACCCAGAGCCGGTGTTGATCGGGGGTGACTGTGAGTCCGAATCGCTCCCAGCGTGGCTCGCCCATCTGTAGCCACCGGGTGTGAGCCTCTTCAACCTGCTCCCACAGCCGTGTTGGGCCACCTTCCCGAACTTGGGCGGTCGACAGGTCCACCTCACACCAGGAGCCGTCCGGCGCGGACAGCATCGACGCTTCTGGTGCCCGGGTAGTGGCGTTGAGTCGGAAGCCACGGGTCAGGTTCGCCGGCAGGGCGAGGCTGGCGAGCATCCACACTTCACGGTGCGTATTCCACGGCTGTGCCGGCGCGCTGGTCATGCGCCGACGAACGAGCGACGCTTGGGGTTGGCACGGTGTGGGGGTTTCCGCGTGCTCGGGCTGGCGTAGGTCCATGAAGGCCGCCCAGCGGCCGGTGAACCGGCCTTCGAGCCGATCGTCGGACCGGTGCAACATTGCCAGGTTCCCGGCACCCGGGCCGAGCTTGAGGTCAGCGAGTAGCAGGCCATCAGTGGTGAGCTGCTCGGCCCAGGACCATGGAATCCGCTGCACTGAGCACGTAGCGATGATCCGGTCGAATGGGGCGAACTCGGCCCACCCGGTGGCGCCGTCGCGGGTGGCGAGATGTGGGTGGATGCCGAAACTGGCCAGGCGCTCGCGTGCCGGTTCGACCAGGCCGGGGTCGACGTCCACGGAGTACACCCGGTCGTCGCCGAGCCGGTGGGCCAGCAGGGCCGCGTTGTAGCCGGTGCCGGTGCCGATTTCCAGCACCCGGTGGCCGTCGCGGACGTCGAGGGTTTCCAGCATGCGCGCCATCAGGTCCGGTTTAGTGCTGGATGAGATGGCCACGCCGTCCTCCAACGCCGTGACCAAGGTCGTAGGCGAGTAGGCGAGGTCGAAGTCGTCGTCGAGTTGCTCCCACGAGCCGTCGGGCCGCTGGCGGTAGCTGACCGGCACCAGCAGGTGGCGTGGGGTTTCCGCGACCGCCTTGGCCCAGACCGGATCGTGGATGTCGCCGGCTTCGACCAGTTGCTCGGCCAGCCGGGCGGCGTAGGGCTGCCAGGTGCTTTCCGTGGTGGTCATGCAGCCCCCGCGAGAAGGTTGGCCAGTTGTTCGGTTAGCGGCGCACCGGTGTTCTGCTCAATGTATCCGTACTGGCCGGCCGGGTTGATTTCCAAGAACACCCACTCGCCCTCGGGAGTGATCACGAAGTCGAGTGCTCCATAGACCAGGTCGAAGCCCTTCAAGAGCGCTCGGATCCCGGCGGCGACCGCGCCGGGTGGTTCGACCAGCTCGTAGGACAGGCTGTCGTAGTCGGTGCGGTAGTCGACATAAGCCCGTTTGCTGCCGGCGGTGATCGCGGCGGCGGTGACGTGTCGGCCGATCACGATGACCCGGCACTCCTGTGCCTTGGGTACCCAGCGCTGGAACAGGTGCGTTGTGTGTTCGATGCCGGCCAGGTCGGCGAAGTCGGCTTCGGCCAGCAGGCGGGTGTAGACGTTCTTTCTAGTGCCGTCCTCCTCGATGGCCATCCCACCGACGAGCTTGGTCACCGTCGGCCCCTCCGAGCCGAACTTCCGCGCCGCGTCCGGCTCATTCGTGATCAGCGTGTCCGGCACGGCGAGCCCCGCCATGGCCGCACGGACCAGCTGGACCGGCTTGTACGCCGCGTCCGCCACGCGGTTGGGGTGGTTGCACCACAGCACCGGCAGGGAGGCCAGCACGCCCCCGAGTCCGTATTTCGCCTCGACTCGAGCGTGTTCGGCCTCGACCGGCGACATTTCCGGCGGCATTCGGTACGCCTCCGGTGAGCGGTACCAGACCGAGGAAACTTCGTCGAGGTCGATCGCGCCGCGCGGGGTCGACAGCTGGCCCTGCCAACGGCCACGCAGCTCAGTGCTCACCTGCATCTGGGCGGGGAACCAGCCGGTGTTGACCCGGTGCACGGTCGCGTCGCGCCGGGTCAACATCGGGATCATCTGATCGACGCTTGGATCAAAATCTCGGGCGAGGATCAGCACGCTCACACTGGGCTGCTGGGGGAGTCGGGGTGGAAGTCGTACTTCCAGTCCTCGCTCGGCCCTTCGTCGCCGTCCAGCGTGGACACCGAATCCGCCGATGCCTCGCCGTCCGCGGTCACCGGAAACCCTTCCGGCGTGACCGCGATCTGTCGGTCATGGTCGTAGCGCCACGAGGTCACGCCGGCGGCGCGGCCCAAGGGCTGCGCGCCGCGCAGGTTCCACGGCCGCACGCCAACCGGGGACGGCGCAGCGTTGCCGGCCTGGATGTCCGTGGGCCGAGCGAGCCCGAACTGGGCGGAGTGCGAAGCGATCGGGCCGTGAGCGAACTCGGTGGGTGTGGGATTGGTGGTGAGCAGGGGCATGACCTGTTCCTTTCTTCGATTCCGTGCGGTTGTTGATCAGGCATTTGTGCTTGTGGTGCGGCGGTGTCAGCATCGCCCTTCGGTCCGCCTGCTCGTGGCGAATTCGGCGGATTCGCCGGTGACGGGTGGCGGTCTATCCCAGCCGAGTCGCTGGCGGGGCCTCGCGGGCGCATTTCCAATGGGCGCAAGGAAACGGCCGCCCCGGGCAGCCGGTGCATGTCCCGTTGGCGGCGGGCTGGTGGGTGTGCTCGGTGGTGACCAGCACTGTCGGATGGGTGCACATCAGGTCCACGAAGCCGCGCACCCGTCGCCGAGTCACGCATCGACGCGGACGACATGGTCGGACTCCGCAGGACACACAGCGGCGCCGAGCGTGGTTGCGGCCTGCCGGGCCAGGTCGCACGGGTAGCGTGCTGGTGGGTGCTCGCTGCATTCCATGCAGTTGCCCCACGGGTCACGCAGGTGCGTGTCGATGATCTTCTTGGCTTGCTCCAGGTCGCCCTGATCCGGCATCGTCAGGGTGCGGTCGTTGTTCCCACCATGCACACAACGACCGTATTAACGCAGGTCAAACCGGCGGGTACGATTCATACCCTCACCCGAATGGACTAGGCGGCGATGCCGACCTGTTCGCATAGGGCGGTCACGTCCGAGGCTAGGCCTGTGGGCGGGCGGCTGCGCAGATCGACCAGCATCTCTCGGGCGTAGCCGTTGTAGCGGATGGTCTCGATCGCGGCGCGCGCCGACTGGGACAGCATCGCCCAGGACGCAACCCGCTCGTCGCGCTCGTGGTAGGCCCGCGCGACCTCGATCAGGTGCCGGGACCGCCGGGGCACCGAGGCAATGTCGCCAGGCTCGAACGCCTCGGCGTGGCGCAGTGCCTCCCCGGGGTGGCGTAGCTCGACGCCGAGCGTGACCGCGTGCGCCTTGATCACCGGCAGTGAGAAGGAACTCTGCACGTGCCGGTAGCCCGGGCCGAGCTGGCGGGCGATCTGTTCGGCGCGTTCCCAGCGTGCCCAGGCCTCGCCGTGGCGGCCACGGCGCGCCCACACGTAGGCGATCTCCGCTTCCAGGGCGCCGACCATGCCGCGCCAGTCGTCCGGGGCGTTCTCCATGTACGGCGCCAGTTGGCCGGCCGCGTCGTCGGCGAGCGCGATCGCTTCTTCCCACCGGCCGGAATCTCGCAGTGCCTGGACCATCGCCCAGGCGCCGCCGGCCGTGGCGTACGGGTCGTCCGCTTCCTGCCCCTCGGTCAGCGACCGGTCGGCGACCATCCAGACCAGCTCGGGTGAGGGCTGGTAGGCGACGTAGAAGTCGGTGAGCGCGTACACGCCGGCCAGGACCCGGCGGGCATCGCGCCGCTGCTCGCCCTCGGTGGTGCGGGCGGCCTGCTGGGCATCGCGGATCAGCGACGGCAGCAGCGCGCCAAGCTGGGTGCGATGGTCAGAGCTGGAGTGGCGGACCCGCCACGCGTTCGCCAGCTGCAATCCGAGGTACTCGATGTTCGGCGGCTTCGCGGCCGGGGTGATCCGGTAGTCGGTCAGCGCCGCTTGCACCGCGCCCAGCGCGGCGTGCCGAGGCCCCGCGTACACCGACACCGGTACGGCGAACCCGTTCCCGGTCAGCTCGGCCACATCGGACATGCCGAGGGCATCGGCGATCTGCGCGAGCATCTCCAGCCGGGGGGTCTGGATGCGGCCGTTCTCGACGCGCTTGAGCCACTCCGCGGACATGCCGATCAACCCGGCTAGCACCGGGCGAGACAGCCCCGCGCGCTCGCGCGCGTCCTTGATGCGCTGCCCCACCCTCGGCGCGGGCGCGCCGCTACCCTCGTTCAACGTCCGACACCACCCTGTCGGCGAGCTCTCCCGTCGACCAGAGCCGCAGCCGGCCAGCCTGGAGGACGCTTGCAGGGCGAATGCTACGCCACAGCTAGATGCGCGCCCCGGCAAATGATCAATTCAGGCTGTGCAAGCTCTGGCAGCCATTCACCTCGGCCGACCTGGACAAGACCGACCAGACCGAACCACCCACCGGCCCACCGCCAACGACGCGGCGCTGCTCGACGCGCTGCCTCACCTAGCGATCAACCTGTACCGCGCACCCGAGGAGCTGCTGCGCCAGTTGTTCGAGATCATCAAACTCACGATCCACGAACACGACAGCGGCAACATGGCCATCACCATTACGCTGCCCGCCGACGATCTACCCGCCATCGCTGACACAGCCGAATGGATCACCAAAATAATGTCCCCACACGACGACGACCCGGGCCAAACGGCCAACAGCGGGTTTCGTGTAGATGCTGGTGCCCCCGGTCCGACTCGAACGGACACTGGACGGATTTTGAGTCGGCACTTGAGGCAGGTAAACCGCCCCTGACCTGGGCAAACAGTGACTGCATGTTGCCTCGAGAGGCAGAAAAGGCACGATTTGGCAACAGTTGGCGGACAGCTTGGAGGACAGCCAAATCGTGGGTCTGAGCGCTTCCGAGCGAAGCGTAAACGATCAACCTGTGCACATTCCGTGAGCAGATGCGCACTGATTGTAACTGTTGGAAGGAACTTGCATCCGTCCAGGAAGCGAGGCCGTCACCGGGCATCGCGAGTGGACTCTCGGGAAGGGTCTAGAAGGGGCTGTGATGCCCTCAGAGGGCAACTGGACCCGCCGGCTGATTTCGACCCGTCAGCGCTGCCGAGCGTGCCGTAACGGCGATTTGGCGACCCCGTGGACGTCCGGCGGCGGCAATCGAGGAACGAACTATCCTCCCGGTGCCAGGAGCGTGGGATAAAGACAGTATGGATGCGTGCGCTCATCCTTCGCGAAAGCGCCATGCACAGCTGCGGCATCAGCCACGTGCGGCGCCGTTGTGGGCCGGCGACCCAGACGACTGGGAGCTCGTACGTGCCGTACCGCGTCCCCCACTCGTCTGCCCTGAGCCCGGGTGCGATGTTGAGCTGATCTCCTACGAGAATCGCAACAACCGGTACAACCCGCGCATCTTCAAGTTCAAGGTCGCCGGCCGAACCTGCAATCATTGGGACGTTGCCGGCTTGGGCGGTGGACCACCGAGCCCGCAGCACGAGTGGCTGAAGCTCTACCTTGCTCGGATCGCGCAGAGCCTCGGGTACACCACGACGCCGGAGCATCCACCGACCAGAGCCGACGTGTTTGTACACGAGTGTTCTTACTGCCTCGAGGTACAGTTGCGTCCGACCCAGTTCCGCCAGCGGACAGCATCTCGCGAACGCAAGGGCACGAAGGTCTGTTGGTTCATCCGCGAGGGACTGGACAGTGTCGCGGTGCGCAAGGCGCTGTTTGGCTTGCCAGCGGTTCGGTTCCGGGTGGTCGACAGCAGCGAGACGGCACGGCTGATCGCACCGTGGGAAGACCCTGACAACCGCGAACTCACCGAGCGAGCCAAGCTGCAAGCGTTTGGCACACTCGCCTACCTCGATCGAAGGCAGGAGCGAGGCTCCCCTCTCGCCTTCCGAACACGGACGATGGATGGGGCGAAATTCCTCCAGGAGATTCTGTCCGGACAGCGACGGTGGTATCGGCCGAGCATGCTCGGTCGGAGGAGCGGGTTATGGGCATTGCGAAGCGATGTCGGGTTATACTTCGCTCAGCGAAATCGGCAGCTCCTGTAGCCAAGGCAACGCATAAAGCGTCGGCCATTATGCCTCAGTTGACTCTGGCTCACTCTCAACGTCAAGGCCCTGGATTAGATCTTCTGGAAGCACGGCTCTGAGGCGTTCCTTGATCTCCTTTTCGAGGATCTTGTTGCCGAGTGGAACGACGCAATATTTGACTACGGCACGGTGCTTCTCAGGTGCCGGGCAGCAAAGGACACCGAGAACGCGGAGCGCGAAGAGGACCTTCTTGTGATTGAACGAGTGATCAATCATCTGCTCCACGACGCTCCACGCCTTTTTTACGGCAAGCTTGACCAGCGGCCGAGTGACAAGCTTTCGCTTCTTCTGATGCTCAGAATGTAGAATAGCGTCGGTAACCCAATTCGGTATCTTATCGAGTGCCTTCTCGAAGAGTTCCAGAGCCTGAGCAAGGGTCGCGAAGAGATCGCACCAGAAGTGCTTTGTTAAGTCACGACGGACAAGTGGCTTAGCGCTTTCCTCGAGGTAGTCATCAATGACTTTGCTGGTGGGCTTGGCTATGGCACTGCCGAGCTTGTCGATCGCCTTAACCACTGCGTCGTCAGCGACATCGAGGTGGGCAAGCTGCTGCAGCTCACTTTCAGGTTCCTCGCCGCCGGTTGGTAAGGAGCCTTTTTCGTTGGGGATCGATGTCGCTGGTTCGGTACCACGAAGCCGTTGAGCGCAGGCGGCCCAGTTGTGGGCTAGCCAGCGAATAACGCCAAGTTTCGCAGAGTCTGCGGCTGCTTCCCGATTGAATCGGTTGGACTTTTTAGTATAGGGGTCAAAGGACGCCCGCCATCGGTCATCTGCCTCTCTTTCACGTGCCTCGCGCTCGTTTGTGCGGCTCGGTGCGGCCAACCAGAGACCGCCCACCCAGCCGTGCTCAGATCCTCCACAACCGGTGCACCGGCAGATATGGCCTGTTGCATCTGCGCAAGCCTTGGTATGCACAATGTCCTCCCCCGACAACACACACTTCAATGAGCGCGTAAGAAGCGTGCTTGAACCGCCAGCGCGGCGGATGGCTTCGGCCGAGGATCACTGAATGAGACTAGTTCGCACTCACAAAGCGTAACATTTTAAGGAGCGTTCCTCCCTGAGAAGCCGATGACGCTGACCGTCTTGGACTCCTCATACCTATTTCTTTCGATGCTTTCCAATATAGCTATCGAGGGCATCGCGAACCATCGCTGACATGCTCCCCTGCCCGCCTTCCATGCGTTCCTGAAGCGATAGATCTCGTAGTGACTCATACTGATCTTGATAGATATCGAACGGATGGCGAGGACGCATAATTCGCTTTGTCTGACCCCGTACGGGGGGTACGGGTAGTACGGGCCGTACGGGTGGTGCGGAGGAAGCGGCAGGCACCGTCGTCATCTCGGACATTAGTGCCGGCGCGGGTTTCTGAACTTCGTTAGTCGAAGGCTTCGGAGTTTCCTTCGGTAACGGATCGCCTTTCGGCTGGTCTTTTTGCAGTAGTAGGTCGTATCGTCCCGGCATAGTTAGAGTTTGAGATTCAGTTGGATCGCTATTGTCTCAACATCTTTCGCTGTCGCCCGCTTCCTGCCTGTTGCCATAAGCTCTCTGAGAACCTCGTCGCATACTTTGATTGCATCTCGCGGGAGCCCTTTGGAGTAAGCAAAGAGAGTTTGATAGGCTGTATCCCCTTCTTCAAAAGGCAGTTGTTTGCCTCCCGCCACCAGCCAGCGGAACCGCAGCATCTCCTCGAGATCATCACTGGACATAGCGTTAATCGCAATTGGAAACATTCGTGAAGCGAGTTCGCGATAGCGCAGTATCTTTCCCGCGAGTTCCTCCTGGCCCGCTAGTACTATCTGGAGGAGTTTGGTCGTGGCTGTTTCAAAGTTGAGTAGGTAGTGGATGAGCTTGAGTGCATCGCGATTAGCATTCTGCGCTTCATCCAGAAGAAGCACAGGAGTTGTGTCGTTTCGGAACTGTTCGGCGAGGAATGTCTCAAATAGATGGAGGTTTGCGTCATAAGAGCGCGCCG
This sequence comes from Actinospineispora eucalypti, assembly GCF_039543365.1. Lineage (NCBI taxonomy): Bacteria > Bacillati > Actinomycetota > Actinomycetes > Pseudonocardiales > Pseudonocardiaceae > Actinospineispora > Actinospineispora eucalypti. The sequence goes on along the minus strand of NZ_BAABJP010000008.1, from coordinate 430,619 downwards.
TTTGGAGTTCGAACGCTTGCATGATAACTTTGAGGAATGTATTCGGCCTGCGAACATTGGCGGCGATCACGTAGGCGACGTTGTAGCGTTTGTCATCACCAAGACGTTCGGTAAGGCGACGAAGGATCGAGGTCTTTCCAGAGCCGATTGGCCCGTACATATAGATCGGGCCGACACGATTAAGGGCCATATACTCACACTTGGCGATCGCCTCTTTTACTTGCCCTGAGTAGAATAAGTATCGCGGATCGGGTCCGAGCCTGAATGGTTGTTCATTGAGATTGAAGTACTCCGGGATATTCATGACGATTGCAGTTATCAAAGATTGGATAACCGTTCAACTAGAATGACACGTTATGGATTATCTGTCAAGTACTAATTAAGACATGCGCCAATGTTGCCTATACCCGTACGCCCCGTACGGGATGTACGGATAGTACGGGCGGTACGAGAAGCCCGGGGAGGATGGGTAGGACGTCCCATACGGGACGTACGTTTAACCCGGGGAGGACGCCTCGTACTAGATGTACGGACGGTCCGGAGTGTACGGGACTAGGCAGGTCATATTGCTATATGTTTTGATCTATTTGCACCGACGGTAGAGCGTATTGCTTAGTCGGAGCGCATCGCGGTTGACTATAAGGCTACTAGGCTCACTACCTGGAGAGCATGAGAAACTGATCCCGTCTAAACAAGCATGTCAACTCTTTATTTTTTTCGTTGCTCGTCAACGGGGAGAAAAAGCGAATGCCGTATAAATAGGTCGAACTCTTTCGGTTAGAGAGGGGTAGGGGGTTTGGGGGGAGGGAGGACTCGCCGCGCTTGAGTACCAGAACTGATCGAACAGCTCTGTTGCTCACGTTCGAGGTCGCGCCAGTCGTACCGTTCCAGCGCGGTACGAGCGGCGGTACGCAAGAGCCGCACCTGCGGGCGGGTCACGGAGCACCTTCGGTGGATCAGTAGCAGGAAGGAACGGGGCCTGTGGCCAGGCCAAAGAGTGGGCGAGCGTCCTGCGGACAGGAGGTCGGCGTCACCGGTCTCGTTGTTCCCTAGCTGCTTGCAGCTTGACGCCGACCTCCTGTCCTTTTCTCTGCCTCGCACTACCGCTGTTGGTCCCGTGGTGATCTGTGTGGGTAACTTACGTGAACGGGTACCTGGGTTGATCAGGGGAGCGAGGCAGAGAAAAGGCCACTCGCCCACAAGGGGAGGGTGTGCTCCGCACACGGGAGTCGCGCCGGCATTCCTTCCTGCACCTTCCTTCCGGCACGACAAGAGCGTCCTACAGACGCAGTGGTTGGCCTGCGGCCAACTATGAGAGCGCTGCGCGCCAGCACCGCTTCGCGGCGATCCAGCGGGAGTGTTAGCACCTGGGCTGCTCTCTAGCCTCCTAATTGTGCCACCCGCCAGGCGCGTCTCAAGGCTGCATCACTGCGGTGACTCGCTGCGGCTCGGCCTTGACACGAGCGTGGCCGGCGGCGGGAAGAGGCTGTTGCAAGAGCAGCAGAAGGGAGGTGACCGTTATGCCTAAGTTCAAGATCCTTCGGATCTACGAAGTACCTGGCAAGGATCAGACCGAAGCGTCCGACCGGATGATGGCGGCGCTGGAGCTCGGGGTCGAGCGTGACTACCACATGAGCGACTACATCAAGCCGGCTGACGACAAGCTGGCGAAAAGCCAGCGGGTGAGTCTCAAACCGCCGAAAGGGTGGGGAGCTCTCATCCTTGACCAGCTTCTTGGCAGATGAGCGTTGAGCGCTCACGGCTTCCTCTCCTGCGAATTGGGAGGAAGCAGCGAGGATTCAACCTCGAGAAGGGAGGTGGGCAGTATGGAAGATATCGTCCCCACAATATTCGCGGAGATGAGCTCCGATGACGAAAACGCGTCCGAGGATTTGTTAGCGTATTACGACGCCGCAAGTCCTGAGGAGCGTGGCGCAATGGATATGATGTGTATGTATCTTTGCGACTGGCGTTTTGAGTCGATCCTTAAGAAGTGCGGGCTACGTTGAGCCGCTGATTGAGGCCTTGTCGCTCCCCCCAATGCGAATTTGGGGGAACCGCAAGCCCGCAATTCTCCTTAGGCAAGGAAGGCCGGGCTCGCTCCGCTCGCCCTCCGGCTGTCAGTCGGTTCGACCAGGAGAAGACTGACGCCGTCGCGCCGGCCGAGTCACGGCCGTTGCGACGAACGGCGGCTTTCCCTTGCCGGTTGGTTCGGAGTGCCGGCCAGCTACATCGACCTCTCGGCCCTTGCGGATGTAGCCGGCATTGCGTCCGGCATCGACCTCTTCGGCGGCCTCACCGTGGGCAACGACGTTGTGCCATGTGGTCGCATCCGCATGGTTCACCGCGAGCGGGAAGCCAGCTCGGAGCTCATCACCATCCCGGTTGAACCAGGGATCGCGACCGAGCCGGCCAGTGAGGGTAACAATGACGTGTTCCTCTGACTCCTGAGCCGGGGGAGCTGCCGTGTCCGTTGGTTCTGTGACGCTCTGAGACGCCGTCTCTGGCGTCTGATGACTTACCGGTGCATCGCGCGGTGTTTCGGCCGCTGTGCGCGTTTCTGTGGCGCGTAGGACGGGGTAGAACGACACGTTGCCGTCGGATCGGACAAGGAGCCGGACGCGGTCGTCTTCCTCGCCACGTTGGAAGTGCACCCGGCCGGCTTCGTCATCGGTTGTCATGCCCGGAACTCGGAAGACCTCTACGCGAGCGTGTTCGGTGGTGACCCGGGCGACGCCGGCACGAGGATAGATCTCCAGTTCGGCCTTGCCGGCGACGCCGACTGCTTCACCGTCGCCATGCGCGACATCGTGGACTGGACGGAGCTCGCCGCCGAGTGCTTCGGTGAGTGATTTTCTATCGAAATCGGGGAACAACGAATATCGCTCGGTCATAAAGCACGTCAGATTATGAAACGATTGCGAAAGGTTGTCAAGAATGGTCGTGATTATCGCAATCGATCGGAGCAATCGTTGCCGAAGATAGTTTTATTATCCGTAAACACGATATCGACTTACCGCGCACCGTAGATCGGGATGACGACTGCCTCAGCGTCATGCGCACCTTCGTCTAGAAACGACCTATCCCCAAAACCGACGAGAGCCGCTAACCTACGCAGGCGCGACACAGAACACCTGGAGGTGCTTCGGTGAAGGCGTACCAGACTCTGGTCGGCACTGAGGGTCCTGATGGTTGCCTCCTTGGTCATACGGGAGAGGGCAGCCCGGTCTACCTCGGAGCAGAGCACAGAACCGCGCACGTGGCGTTGATCGGCAAGACTCGTTTCGGCAAGACGACCGTGCTTGAGCATCTGATCAGGGACGATCTGATCGCAGGCACCGGGACCATCGTGTTGGACCCACATGGTGATCTTGCGACTCGGATCGTTGAAGTCGCTCCACCGGAGGCGCTTGAGCGCATCACGGTGGTTGAGCTCGGTATGGGTACGTCTTTCGGCCTCAACCTGTATGAGAGCCCGCATGACGACAGCCTGAATGTCGACCGTGTCGTTGGCAACGTGATTGAGGTGTTCAAAAAGCTCTTCCTGGATGAGCGCAACTTCTACCCGGTGATCGACGAGGGTCTGCGCAACTCGGCCTACGTCGTAATCGCTAACGGGCACACACTCAACGAGGTGCCGCTCCTGTTTACCGACCGACACTTCCTCCAGCGCTCGCTGCACACAGTGACAAACAGCACTGTCCTGAGCTTCTGGGAGGAGTATCAGGGATTACCTCCTCGGGAGCGCCGGGAGGTCAGGTGGCCAGTGTTGAATAAGGTCAATAGGTTCCTGGGCAGTGATGCCATCCGGTATATGGTGGCGCAGCAGAAGACGACTGTTCCATTTGATGGTGCTCTGGATAGAGGCCAGTGCTTAATTTTCCGACTCTCCGGTGATGTGCTGGATCGGGACACAGCGGACTTCCTTGGCATGGCCTTTCTCGCGAATCTCGGCAACGCGGTGGCAAGGCGTGCTGGACGAAGTACGAGCGCCCGGCCACGTGTGCACGTCTACCTTGATGAATACGGTCGGTTCGCTACGAGGACCACAGACCGGATGCTTGAGGAATTCGGTAAATACGAGATCGGGATGACGGTCGCTCACCAGAACCTCGAGCGAGTGGGCGGAAGGCCGGCAAGCGCTGCCTCACTGATCATGTTTCAGCTCGACGGTGAAGATGCACCGAGAATGTCGTTACATCTGGATACAACACCGAAGCGGACGAAGCGGGTCGTGAAGCTGCGTACCGTGCCTGAGTATGAAAACGTCACCCATACCGAGTGGGAGAGCGCAGACCACGAGACCCAGTACCGCACATTGACGAAATTGACCGAAGCGATTGAAGCCATGCTCGCAGTTGCTCGTCGCCGTCTCGAGCTCTTCCGGACTGGTGTAGAGATGAGGCGGGAGTGTGCTTCCGAGACATCCTGTCCATGCGGCTGTGGAGACCATATGCTGGCGCGCTCCGGCGACGCAACGAAGTACATATCTAGCATGCTCGGTGATTGGCGTGGCTACATCGGCGGCAATAAGCAGTGGGCAATAGGCCGTACTGATCATATGCTTTTCAACCCTCGAAGAGATTACTTCGCCGAGCACATGGTTGCGCGAGTGCGAAGCGGGGAAACGGTAACCGTCGGCGGGTTACGGACTCTTGCTAAGTTGCCGAAGTCTTGGCATCGTGGATGGAAAGAAGCAGAGAAACATGTATACGAGGTCTACCGCCTTCCTGCTGACGCGGCAGATCATGCGTGGTTAGTAGTCGGCCTGAAAGAGCATGCGAAGAGGTTCGCTCAGGGAAAAGGAGACAGAGAGTGGCTTGAGGGGATAGCAGATGAATTGTGTACGATGTTGCGGACTGTATACGAGGAGAAGAACTTTTTTATGCGAGCCACCCCGCTCTCGACGGATGACGTGGAGCGGAACGGGCCGAAACCACCAGCGCAGGGCACTGAACGTGATGGTACATATCCACGGTGGCCGGGGAGCCATTGGGCTGTGACCGATTTCAAGGAAGGTATCGGCTGGCTGATCCTCAAGACGTTTGAGATCGCGCGTCTTCGCGATAGGGCAAGCGCGCTCCTTGACGAGAAGCGACAGGAAGCAGACGAGTTTCGTCGAAAGCACGAGAGAGTCTGGACCGAAAAGGTGCTGCGTGGTCACAAGGCGGTTCGGGATACTGAACGAACGACTCGGCCTGCGATACATTTTGTCCAGGGACGCGAGCGTGAATATCAGCAGATACATATTTCCGAGCCATCCGTGTACGACGAGATTGAGGAGCTCGACCAGACTCACGCGGACCGGGCCGCAGAGATAGCGACCGAGCTATCGTCATTGCCGAAGTATGTCGCGTACTGCAAACTGCTGGATCAAAACGGTAACCCGCATGAGTATCGGGTGACAGCTCGGAAGCCTGCGGAATCAATTGGAGCGCACAGGCTGACTGAGGTCACATCCCGGTCGTTGCAGCAATACGCACGAGCCTGGTCGGACGTGCAACGAGAGATAGATGCACGTCGCAATCCGTCAGAACCTGCGGGACCACCGATAACGCGGCGTCCGCGAAGGTGAGGGTTTACTTCTTTTGAAATATTTGCTAATCTGAATGGCTCTAAATAACATCCCCTGGTAAACCCTGACTATGACTCAGCTGCCCTTCAAAATCGGTGCTGCGGATGAGCCGATCCTGATCGCTCTTGCCCGGTTCTTCTTCCTCACTGCCGCTCAAACGAGCCGGTTGTTCTACCCTTCTTCCCGCGACCGCAACCGTGAGGCACAACGACGCCTCAAGGATCTCGCTGACGCCGGTTACGTGCTCGCGCTCGATGCACTGCCGGTGCGGCGGGGACAGGCACCTCTCGTCTACACGTTGGATGCCAAGGGGCGCTCCTATGTCCATGGTCTCGGCTACGAGGTCGAGAGGCGATTCCGACCCAACGAGGTGCGGCGCGCAACGAAGAACAGCCCGTATATGCAGCACACGCTGGACGCGATCGATGTCCTGCTCAGCGCAACATGCCTCACCCGGGACTATCAGGTTGAATGCCGCAGGATGCTCTCCGAGCGGCAGCTCAAACACCGCCCGGTTCACGTGGAAGTGCCAGCCAGCCCCAAACAGCCGCTGGAGAGAACCAGGACGCGTGCGGTGATCCCGGACGGCTGGTTCGAGCTTGCCGTGAACGGTGGTCCTGGCATCACGATTTCAGTCGAGCTGGATCGAGGGACTGAGGGCCAGCGGGCGTGGCGGGAGAAGGTCGCGGCGCTCGCCGAGTGGGCTATTGGGCCGTATCAGCAGGCGTTTGAGACGGACAACCTGACGATCGCCGTCGTCTGCCCCGACGTACGCCGGCGCGACGAGCTTGCGGCCTGGACCCTCTCGGAGCTCACCGACCGAGGACACAGCATCGCCGAGATCTTCCTGTTCACCGCAGTACAGCCGACGACCGTCCGCCCCGTGGAATTCTTCTTTCAGACTCACTGGCGGACACCGGCCAGTGAGACGGTGATTAGTTTGCTCGATGCACCAGCAGAAGGCGGGGTGGTCCCGCTCCGGACATGAGGCTCTTCGGCCGAAAACCATCTATCACGCTCGGGAGTACCCGTCGCTTCTGGTTCCTCGGCCGGAAAGAGCTCACCATCACGCCGGAGCAGGCACAGGTGCACATGCACGTGCTTGGCAAGACCGGCTCCGGCAAGTCCAACTTCCTCGCGAACCTCTTCCTGAAGTTCTTCGCCGCCGGCATGCCGGTCACGCTCATCGACCCGCATGGTGATCTCTCAAAGCTGATCCTCAAGCACCTGGTCGCACGCGGTGTCTACGACGACCCCAGCGCGTACGACCGGATCATCTATCTGGACATCCCCACGGCGGCCAGGCGAAAGCGGTACCTGCCGTTCAACTTCCTGGATCAGCCGTACGGCGACCACGAGATGGCTGAGCTCGTCATGGAGGCGGCTCGTCGCGCCTGGCCCGAGCTGGCAACTGGTGCCCCGACCTTCGAGAACATCCTGAAGCACTCTGTGGTGGCCCTCCGGCAGGCAGACCTGCCGCTCACGCGGCTTGCTGATCTCCTGACGGACAAGCCCTTTCGAGACCGGGCGCTGCGGCAGGGCAGTGATCCGCAGGTCGTGCGGTTCTTCCGAGGGCGGATGGAGCAGTGGGGAAGGGAGGAGGCAACCCGCAAGGAGTCGACGCTGAGCCGGGCGGACCTCCTGACCCTCTCGCCGGTGCTCCGCTACAGCCTCGGCCACAGGACGAATCGGCTCTCATTTCGGGAGATCATCGACTCCGGTCGATCAATGATCATTTCGCTCGCCCGGCCGCTGCCCGAAGACACCAAGCGGCTGTTCGGCTGCCTTCTGACCGTGGGGATGGAGAACGCCGCGCTTTCCCGCGCTGACGACGAGGACGCGAAGCGGCGCGTGCATCACTTGCTGATCGATGAGTTCAGCCAGTTCATGGCCCAGTCCGAGACGTCGCTGACGCGCATGTTGTCGGAGACTCGAAAGTACGGACTGTTCTCGGTCATGGCGCACCAGAACTGGTCGCAAGCAAGCGACCGCCTCAAGGGCGCTTTGCAGAACGTGGGGATCGAGATGATCCTGAAGACCGGCCGGATGGATGCGGAGTACTCGGCCCGGCTCATCGGAGCGGTGAACCCGATGGAGGTCAAGCATGTGGTGACGGACGACCAGGCCGAGGAACGGACCCACCCGAGTTACCTGTCCCTACCAGAGCAGTGGGAGCGTCATGTCCAGGCGATCCAGCGGCTCCGAGTGGGGGAGACGTTCGTCCGGCTGCCGGACGACTCAGTGCACAACATCCTCACGCCGTCCGTACCGAAGGTGGTTGTGCCACGCGAGCGGCTCGAGGCGGTCAGGCAGGTATACCTCACGAAGTACTTTGGGCCCATTGAGGATCGCGAAGTGCTGGCCCAGGCGGGCGAGTCAGCGGGACCTGCAGCGACGATCGGAAGGCGGCCTCGCCGTCTCGGGAAGACAATCTTTCGGCGGTAACGGCGCGACGCCTGCCGACCCCCCGCTACTTCTGACGCTTGAGTTCGGCGCGGATCTGGTCGAGACGGCGTCGTGCAACCATAGCTGCTGGCTCGTTTTCGTCGGCAGCAGCCGTGCTTTGTTTCTCGAGAGCGCGTTTCGCGTCCCGATGAGTGGCTCCAGCTTCCTCATTGCGCCGAGATATCCGCGTTTGCGCACTGCGCAGTGTGGCAGCGGCTGCATCCGTTGCGTCCTGCGCCCGTTGGTCAAATGCTCCTGCCAGACGTGTTGGTTCATGCTGTGCCACTGACGCACGTCGGCGAACTACTTTCGTCTTGCGGTCAGGTCGGGATTGTTGTTTCAGTGCCTCGAGGCGTTCATCAAGCGAACGGTCATCGCGCGGTGTTTCCGCATTTTCCATATACGACACAAGCATAAGTGATCTTGCTTAGACCTGTCAAGATCAACTGGACGTGTGGCCGTCTACTCAGGACGCAATTACCTGTCGCGATTCCTCATGAACTCATCAAAGGCGCGCACTTGTTCAATGAGCGCTTCGCCCTGGTAACGCAACATTTCTCGAGCATCTTCACCGCGACGACGCACCTCATCGAGTTGTCGTAGTGTGTCCTCACGCTGCTTGTCCTCGACTTCGGCTACAACTGAGCTGAGCATTGCCACGTCAGCGGTTGTCGTACACCCCGACGTAACGAGCACCCAGACTTGCTCGTGCAGGCTTGAAAGCATGTCTGCGCTGATCACTCCAGGCCCCTGTGCGCTGCTCTTCTGGATTTTGCGCAGCGCCTCGATGAGTGGCCGCACCTGCTCGTTGCGATCTCTCGAACTGTAGTAGTGCTTGTTGCGAACGCTCGGCAACCAGTTGTCGCAATCTTCCTTGTCGGCAGTTTCTCGATCTTGGATGTGGGACGCAAACCATAAGAAGGCAACGAATGAGAACAATGTAAGAATGAAGAAGATGCCACCTGTGAAGTAGTCAGCTCGCGATGAGAAGTAGAGAGCAACGATCAGGGAGATTATGGGAATGATTGCTACGATAATTGCAACTCGACGTAACATTCGGGTAGTGCACTGAAAGTGGGACGCTCGAAAGAGGGCTTTTGGATCGAGACCCGGCTTCCACAGGATGAGCTCGGTCGGCGGTTGCGTAGCGGTCTCACCCCTCCTTAACCGGAGCAGGCGAGTGCCGACTGGAGTTGCGAACAGCGCTTCGAGATCCATTAGTGAGCTCCTGGAGAGAGAAGCGTGTGTCTTCGTAACGGTACTCCCTGGCAGAGCGTCTCAATGCCGGCGTTTGGGCAGGATTTGTACGTCTCCGCTTCACGGAGGCTGCCTTTCTTGACGCCCTGAGCTTGGCACGGCCGGTCTCACGATCAAGGGGTCGAAAACATCTTGGTCATCCTTCGGACCGCTGCGCTTGCCCAAGATCTTTTCGCCTAATCCCTTGACCGCGAGCCTCTCCGGCCGTGCCTGGCGCCGCATTGCGGTGGCGGGCAGGACCCGCCGCCTGCATGACCAGGGCGTCAAGGAGGCAAAGCGATGCAGTGCCAGACCTGCGGTTATCTCGAGCACGAGGGTTGTTGCGATGGCTGTCTTGGGCACACGACGGATGGCCAATGCGTCACGCCTGAGCTGCTGGACGAGTGGGAGGACGAGGGCCGCTCGGTAGGAGCCGGATCGTGAGCGGCATGCAGCACCGGGGAAAGCGGCCGACGAGCACGCCTGAGGAGCGTGTCGCGAAAGTGGAGGCGCTGACCAGCCAGCTCACGACAGCAGTCCTGGCGTTGACCAGCAGTACGGCATGGGCCGCGATGTTGCGGACTGCGGCCAAGTTCCACCGCTACAGCGTGAACAACGTCCTGTTGCTCTGGCTGCAGGCTGAAGAGCGAGGCATGGCGTTGTCCCAGGTTGCCGGGTACCGGACGTGGCAGAGCATGCAGCGGCAGGTTCGCCGAGGGGAACGAGCGCTCAAGGTTCTGGCGCCGGTGCGCCGCCGATTGACTGATGAGGAAGCAGCGGCACGGGTGGGCAAGGGCCAGCCTGCCTACGGCGACGACGGCCGCCCGCTCATGGTGGTCTGTGGCTTCCGCACGGAGAACGTATGGGACATCAGCCAGACCGATGGGGAGGCACTCCCGACCGCACCAACCGAGATGATCTTGCGTGGTGCTGGCCCGGCTGGTCTGTGGGACGGGCTTGTCCACCTGGTCGAAGCTGCGGGCTACCGGCTGGAGCGAAACCCGGCACGAAACGGCGCGCATGGCTGGACGAATTGCGCGGACCGTGTGGTGTCCGTTCGGCCCGACGTCGACGAAGCGGAAGCCGTACGCGTCCTTGCCCACGAGCTCGGGCACATCCGCGCGGATCATGAGCATCGGGAGATTGCTCGTGCGCAACGAGAGACCGAGGCAGACGGCATCGCCTACGTGATCGCGACGGCGTGCGGGTTGGACCTTGAAGAATCAGCCGCCGGGTACGTGGCCGGTTGGAGCAACGGTGACCCGGAGCTCTTGCGGACAGCTGCCGAGACGGTGCACAAGGCCGCAACGGCGATCTTGGCTGACCTCGAGCGGTACAACGCCGAAAGTATGGCGGCAGCTGTGCCGTTGGGGTGAGTGCTTGATGAGCCGGCACACCAGCACGATTACCGCCACTGCGGTGCGCGTCGCCGGATCGATTCCGGTAGAAGTCAGCGTGCGGCATATCGGCACCACGGACCAGGAAGCCGGGATGCGCATGGGTGAACTGTTGGTCTATGTACGCAGCCCGTTCGTTGCGGAACGAGTGGCGGACACCTGGCACATGGCAAAGCCGGTTGTGTGCGCGGCTGTGCCGCCCCGGGCGGCCGTCGGGAAGCTGCACGTACCGGTCCGCGTGGCCCTGGTTGGCACGATCGTTCGACTCGCGGGACACCCGGTCTGCACGATCGTTGGCGTGCCTGCCAGGTCTGGCCACGAACACCCGGCGCATGTGCGAATCGAGGTTGGTCCGCTCGCTTGGGAGGTCTGCGACCAGTTGGCATGGCACACCATCACCCGTGCTTGGCGACGGCTAGCGCGCATGCTGAATGAGCATGAGGAGTAGCGGAGAGCATGAGGACGACACCCGGTCTCACGCAGAGGCCGGGTGTTCGTGATGTCCGGAAAGTGCCAGCAAGATCAACTCTGTAAGTTGCGGAGAAGCCGAGACTGCGCTCGGCGGGGGAGCGACGGCAGGCCGTCGTCACCGCTTTTGGCCAGTAGAGATCATGACGATTGCTCGTTTCCTCTTCGCGTGCTGCCGCGTAGGGTTAAAGTGTGCCGCCTCAGTCGTTTGATGATTATGATGCTTTCGCAATGTGGCGAGCGCAGCCACGCTCATGGGGACCAGCAGGGCAATGGCGGATCTGGTTCGGCAGTGATGTCGTGCACGGTATTGCCGAACTGCTCGATACGCACGCCGCAACAGTGCGCAGGACATTCACGGGAAAACCTGCAGCGATCGGTTGTGTCCCCTGGTTAACGCACGTTGAGATCGCGCGCAGCCTAGCGGCGCTCTCGGCCTGCTGCATCGTGATTGATAAGAGTTGTCGACACTTGGCTGAACCACTGGCAAATGCGAGGAACGCCTTTCCCAATGTGCTTGCAGGGATGCGGAATCGCATTCCCGCAATGGAGGACGAAGATAAGGACTGGCTCACACCTTACGATCTGCCGCCCGACTACCGAGTCGGCCCGGTGCGGATGGTGGGCTGGTCAGGGAGCCAGGAGCGCAAGCCGCTCCTGCACGCAAAGCTCTTGGTCCTCGGGCAGATCACCGAGGAAGGACCCGGAGCAGAGCCGATGCGCTTCTTCCGGCCGCAGTCGGTGTGGTGGGGGAGCGCGAACTGGACTGAGCAGGCGAAGTCTCACCTTGAGATGGGCGTTTGGTGCGACGATGAAGAGCTCGCATGGCAAGCCACGCGGTTCCTCGACGATCTGATCTGCTTCTCCGAACCCTTGCGGCGATCGCCACTACGGGCGCCCTCACCCGAGCTGGTGGCGATCGCGTACCCAGATCTATCTAACGAGGAGTACGAAGCCTGGGCAGACGATCTCACTGCACAGCACAGCGAAGACATCGAGGACGAACCATAACGCGGGTTCGTTGGCTACTTCTCGACCTTCTGGCACTTCCCGCCGGACATCTCGTAGCCCGGCTTGCACACAGTGTCGGGCTTCTTCGTCGTGGACGGAGTACCACCGCCGGCCTGGTGGCCGCCGCGCCGCGTACTCGTCGGAGCACTCTTGCTCGTCTGCGAGTTTGGCGGGGTGGTCTTCGTCGTTGGTTGGCTGGCGGACCGGCAGATCCCTTCCTTGTCTCGGTGCTTGCCGTCCGGACAGGGTCCGCTCTGGTTCAGCTGGTCGGATTCGCACACACCCTTGTTGTTGTGGTGCTGGCCGGGAGGACATTGCGTGTGCTGCTGACCGCCGCCAGGAACGACACAACCACTGCTTGAAGAAGTTGCCGGACTGACGCGAACCATCCCGTTGGGGCAAGGGTCTTGGCGGTTCGGATTACCGTTGTTGTACCCAGGCCCACACTCGCCCTGCGACACCATGATCCCAGGTCGGCAACTTGGGCCGCCGGCGGGCGGTTGGTCGTAGCAATCACCGTCACCGTGACGTACCTGGCCGTCCCGACAAGGTTTGTCCTTGCAGCCGCCATGACCGTCCGGGATCTGGTTGTGGCGACACTCAACCGGCCTGAGCTTGCAATCACCGTGGTCGAGATACTCGTTATCGTCGCAGTGCGGAGTATAGCGCTGCGTAGGTGGATCAACGATGAGCTGTTGCGGCGGAGGCGGGGTTGGGGCAGGCGTAGGTGTTGGTTCACAATTGCCGAGGGCGTCTGGGTCGTTGGCTAGCTTGTCAGTTGAGGCATGGGTGTTCTTCTGTTTCCACTGTTCGATTGTCGGCATGACTCGCTCGGCAAAGGCTGGGTCTGTTGGGATATCAGAATGAAAGCTTCCGAGAAACGGGCGGGCGCCAAAGCGACACCAGAATGGTCCAGTTTTGCAGTCAAGCGCAATGGGTGTGAGTACATGACCGCCAGCCTCTGGTTTCGTTGCAGAATTTATTCCAACGAAGGGGTCTGCGGCCTCGCTCGCTTTCTGATCCTTGGGAACAAGGGCTGATCGTATTTGGCCAAACAGATTTACAGTTGTGCCGACAAGGTTGACCTGTTGGCCGGCGGCAATGTCGGTCAGTGGCAGCGTCTGCTTGTTGACATCATCGGACTTCGACGGCGCCGTGAGCGTTCCTCCGACTGGAAGTAGGTCGATATCTGGAGGGATTTTTGGAAGGTTGCTAAAGTTACCCGAGAGCTTGCCTTCTTTACCTGCCTCCATAGCTTGAAGCCCGCTACTGGCGGCAATCGTGTTGAGGTAAAATTGGACTCGAAAGTCAAGAGGCACATCTAGACCCGTCGCAGACAGCCTAGCGGCGTTAATAATCAGGTTTATCCTGTCGCGTGGCACGCCCTGCCAGGGGGTACCGGCCGAAATGATGCCGGCGATATTTTGTGCGACTGCCGGATCGATGTCCAATGAACCTTGAATCGCGAGTCCGCCCATTGAGTGGCCGACGGTGATCACTTTCTTCCCTGTGTTCTTGGCTAGACACTTAATAGCTGCGGCAACTCGTTGGGCGATGGATTTGCTATCCGAGCCGCCGTCTGTCACCCATTTTTCGTGGATGTCGCTGTAGTCCAGCCTCCCAACAACATAGTCATTCTTCTTGTTGTCGAGCTGATCGGCAAGTCCGTTATTGCCGTTCCACTGACTAGGATTGCCGAAAGGCCATGCGATACCTGGTAGACCCCAGCCGTGGACCAGGAGGACGGGCTGTTTGCCTGGTGGCACCTTGAGTGGGTTTCCCTGAGCATCGACCACCTTCGGACATGAGCAATTGGCGGCAGCCGCCGTTGCGTATGCATGAGCGGGCTCAGTCACCAGGAGTATTGCGAAGACAAGCGGGAGTGCGATCCCTATCAGCCACGCTCGCCTGACCGTCGAGGTCATGACGGGCTTGTCTCATAGAGGAGCCACTGATCATCAAGGTGAATCAGATGCAAGCTCAATGCTTCGGCGGGCTCGCCTGGCCGGGTGAGTGTGGCGTGGATGGTCGCAAGGTGCGGCCGGCCGGCCTGGTCGAGGCTGGCAATCTCCCATGTCTCGGGGGCCATCACGAGTGTCGAACCGGTAGGCAAGAGCCCGGGAGGTCGGCGAGACATGACCCGCAGGCCAGGTGGCAGCGCCGTTTCCTGGACGGCTGGATCGGCAGAGGTGAGGTTTGTCACGAGCGAGCGGAGGTCTGGTGCAGCAGGCGGGGTATTCGCGAATGGAGCGGAACCACAGCCAGCGAGTAGGGGAGCGATGTAGACAAGGAGAAGTACGAAAGTGGAGAGATTGGCCCGCTGTTTCATGGGCAACTCCTTGCGAGAGACTCAGATGATCAGTCGGGACACGAGGATGAGGAATGGTCCCCATGGAAGCCAGGAAGGTGGTGTCGTGATGTAGGTGACTAAGACCCATGTCGGTAGTTGCCACCACGGCGTGCCGTCAGGGGCTAGGGCCGTTGCGGGAACCAAGAGAGCCAGGAGGTATAACGCGCCGAGAGAAGTGACCAGACCAAAGGTGCCATGACGAAGCAAGGGGTAGTTGGCGTGCTGCCCGTGCCGGTTCCGCTTTCCGAGTAGCGATAGCCGATACGTACCTACGGAAAGATACCCTATGGAGAGAAAGCACAAGAACCAGAGCCAGGCGAGATAGTAATACATGCCGAAGACATTGATATCCTCGATTGGAGAGAGAAGGCTGATTGCCAGCAGTGGCAATGAAGCGAGTGCGAGTACCGTAAGCAACTTGCCATAGAGAAAATAGAGTATCTTCATAGCGATACTTAACGATAACCTATTTCGTTATTGCATGTCAAAAACGCATGCCTTGCTCCCGGGGTAATAGTGTTGGCGATGCCAACTTGGAGTCGCACCGAGCTGCTGCGGAAGCCCAAGGGTATTCCAGACCCCCCACGTTTAGCGATCTTGCGGTCTTGCAAACGTGAATAGTGATCCCGTCTACTCGCAGATCCTTGCTAGTCGGCGGGATACTGTTGATTTCCGCAACGTGCGTTCCAGTGCCTGTCCAGCGCGCAACGATCTAATCTGCGTGGGAGAAGATGTCTTTCAATCTCCCAGTAGCCAGCGAGTGATTCCTGGTGGGTCCGGACTGCCTCGGCGATGCCTGCTGGTCCCGGGCCAGCCTGCACGTGTGGGTCATGCAGGAGGTGATCGGCAATGAACAGCTCCTCGGCGAGCTCGTTCTTCCGGCCGTTGCGCATCTCCTAGTGGTAGCGGCGAACCACAGCTTCATCGGAGGCGTCTCATCTGTCGCCCTCCTCTCTGGAGCGCGCGGAAGTAGACACCCGTCACACGCAGCGGTCTAGGGCCGAACGGCCTAATGGGCGCAGCTGATGCGCAGCTGTAACAACAGCCAGACGGGTCCCATCCGGCATTGCGGTGCTCACCGACCCTCCTTGCAGTAGCCGTCGCCATCACCGTCACGTTCACCGGGAAGGCACGGATGCCCGCTTCTGCCCGTGCGCCGCTTGGGCGGATCAGGCTCGTTGTCCTGGTTCCGCAGATAGGTGCGGTTGCTGTCGTTTGTGACGAGCGGTTGGGGTCGCTCGAGGGCTGGGCCACAGGGCGGGCCGAACTGGCCCGTATGCAGCTGTTGTGCCATACGGATGGCTGGCGCGATTGCTTGCAGGTAGCTCGCGTTGGCTCCGCTTTCGGCGTAGAGGTCGGCGTAGCCGGCGGTCGCAAGCGTGGAACCCACGTCCTGTGCGTAGCCGGCCTGCAGATATGCCCACTGACTGCCGAATGGATCGGTGCCAGCGCCCGGATCCCGGACGAGATTCACTTGCTGGCCAACAGCGACTATGCCGTTGACCAGCTGCAGCGCCTGCTTGCCTGCGCACGTTGTGATTCCCTGGGCGAGGACGCCAGCCAGCCTGATCGTCCGGCCGTCGCTGAGTACGTAGGTTGCCGCGTCGTGGATGCGCGAGATCGTGACCAGCTCGCCGCCGGCGTAGCACCCGCGCATCCCGTCGTAGGCGGCTGGTTGGGCACTGCTGGTGTACGGACAGGGATTTGCCGGAGCCACCGGCGCGGCGCTCGTCGTGGTTGGCGTCCGGGCGGGTGCTGCAGATGACGCATCGTCGCTACCGGCGTTGCACGAGCCGACGACGACGAACAATAGGACGATGCCGGCGAGCCAACCTTTTGCCGAGCTAGACGACGACCGAGCGGCCATTGCTTCCCCAGGGGATTGATCATAGTGAGCGTCCGGTCGGATGCTCACTGGCGGTGCGATCGTCGTCACATCACGCGCAGTTGTTACCAGGAGACGGCAGCTGTACCGCGACACCACCCGAATGGCCTAGTTTAGGAATCATTTGGCGGTACGTTGGCGCGGCCACATAGAGGACACCTATTTACATCTCTGGACACGCTGTCAACGGCGCTATCTGCGATGTATGGACGAATCTCCTACGGCAAACAGCGTATAGACAAACCCGCAAAACGGCCTCGAAACGTGTTTTCTGTGAAGAGTTGGTAACGACTGGTGACGCTGGGGCGGATGCTGTGCCACTGTCCGTATCCCGGTGGGGACCCCTCGGTACGTGCGCAGCTTCGGACCCTGGCTGCCGGCTTGTTTGACCGCGTTTATGGATCGAGGCGTCATGCCTCATGAGGTTCGGGCTGGAAGGGCTCACCGTTCCACGCACTCGGCCAATCTGTGGCCGAGAGGCTTACGAGATTGAGGGGCAATAATGAGTTCAGATACGCAATTCACGGCACTCGGCCCGACAGCTATCGGTTTTCAAACACACGGCGCAAATATCAAGACGGGTGCTGATGCGTCCGGAACTGAAGATGGTGTTCGGGGCAGTTGTGGCGCGGGGTTGGGTGAGAACGGTGCGGGCGTTCGAGCGACATCTTCGGCGCCCAATGGCAACGGCGTCATCGCAGTGGCGAATAATGGAACCAATGCCTTTGGTATTTGGGCCATTGCTCGACGGGGGTTTGCTGGCAACTTCGATGGCCGTGTCCAGGTCAACGGTAGTTTGCAGGTGAACGGTGCCCTTACCGTCACGGGCGCAAAATCTGCAGCCGTTCGTGTCCGTGATGGGTCGCTGCGGCTGCTGTATGCAGTCGAAAGCCCGGAGAGCTGGTTTGAGGACTTTGGGGTCGGTGCACTGGAAAACGGGTACGCAACGGTCGAGCTTGATAGCGACTTTAGCTCAGTCCTCGCAGATGAGACATACCACGTGTTTCTCACCGAGTATGACGACAATAATGCGCTCTATGTGGCCGCGAGAACCGGCACGTCATTTGAGGTGCGCTCCAAGAATGCGTCGGCCAAGAGTCAGTTTAGCTACCGGATCGTTGGCAAGCGCCGCGACATTCCTGCCGAGCGGTTCGCAGTGGCACCGGACGAGCCCGCGCAGAAAGAGCTAATCGACGTCTCGACGAACGGGCAGGTCGCGGATTAGCTTTTTCGGTGCTACCCAGGATCGGCATGGCTTGGGTGGCTGGGCGACGATTACCTCTATAGTCACTTGCTGAAACGAATCCTCATGAATGACAGCGCACATCGAGGCGATTGCGGTGAACGGGGCGCACAGCGACCACACACCGCTTCTGTGATAGCTACCGCAATCGGGTTGTTGGTGGCGGCGCTCTCGATGGGATTGGGTGCTTTCCTCTTTAGCGGTGCGCAAAGCGATAGCACCCCGGTCGTGCATGGCTCGCCGACCGATGTGCCCACAAGGTCGACGGATACCAGGACGGGTGATGCTGGCTCGACAGGTGATGCGCAGCCACCAGCATTTGATCGAGGAGAAGCCCCAGGTGCAACGGTCGCTGGCTTGCCTCCGGTGCGACCCCATGTCGTACCACTGCCACCAGCGGCAATTGATACGCGGCTCAGCTCCTTTGTGCAGGCGTGCGATCAGGGAGTTGAGCAATGGCAGCTCGGACAGGCTGATTATCCACGCGACATGACCCTCAGCGTCAACCAGTCCGGCACCTACGTCGCAGCAGTGGATATCCGCAGTACACCGGAGGCACCAGAGCTCGTGCTGCCCGGAGTGAACGCGCAGGCCGCGCCGGTCGCTGTGCAGTGTGTGCTGAGCGCGCGGCTGGTGCCGGTGGGCGATGGTGTCGACGTGGAGGACCGCTCGTGGATCGTGCGGCAGTTCACGCCCACGGGTGTGCTCAACTGGTCGTGGTCTGTTAAAGCGCTCCAGCCGAGTGAGCACGAGCTGCGCCTCGAGCTCCAACCAGCGCTGAAGATCTCAGAGCCACGAGCCGGTGCTGAGCTCTTGCAGCGCGAGCATCCGTTCCGCGTCACGAGTTTTGTAACCAAGGTGCATGTACAAGCGACCTGGGGCCAAGCGCTCAATAAGTGGTGGAAGGAGGCCTCGCCGGTAATAGCCGCAATTGCCGCCGGGCTCAGTGCTGCAGTGCTGGCAGTGATCAAATGGAGTGGTGCGTTGGCTGACGCACTGCGCGAGACTGTGCAGAAATGGCGGGGTCAGGCTTCTGAGACGCAGCCCACTTCTCGGCAGCGGAGTTCCGCAGGACTGAGGAGTCGACGCAAGAAGAAGGACGTTGTACAACGCTGATTGGCGGCGGCGCATCGCCCATGGATGTGCCGGCGGATCGTACTGGCGGGAGCGTGCTTCGAAGTTAACGCCGATCCAGGAGCCTACTGCAGCGGCGGAAGAGCAGCGACTGCGGACCGCGCTCGCGAATTACGCGGCACCGCCGATCTTGTGCTCATTTACGTCTATCGAAGCGGAGCAGGGCGGATACTATCTGCTCTTAACCGTGCCACCGAGTCAAAATCGGCCACACGCAATTGCAGGTGAACGTGGTGAACGACCACTTTACCGGTATCCAATTCGTCGGGGTGCGGACTGTCAGTGGATGCGCGAGTATGAGATTGCTGACCTCTACCGGGACCGCTTTCAAGCGTCTGAGGTTCGCAGAGCACGGGAGAGGCGCGTTGTCGAGGAAGGTTGCAACGCGCTTGAGCGGTCCGAATTTGCCTGGACGTACGTTACGGTCACTGTCGATTATCCGGTTGAGCAACGGATTAACCGGCAGTTCGTCACTGAAGCGGACGAGTGGCGTTTGCGAAACGCTCTCCGATCGATAACGAGTGATTCGTTTGTCGGAGAGTATAGCAGGGCTATCCCTGGTCCCAGCCGTGTCATCTTTATCGAACGCCCGTACGCAGCCGGGGAGGACCCAGATGACCCACGCCATACGCATTGTGAGCTGTACACGTCTGGCGATGCGTTTGTGGCCGCAGAACTGAGACACTCCAAAGATGGCGAGCTCAACGAGTTCTTCTTCACGGACGGCACGATGTGCGCCCTCGCCATGGGGCTGAATTGGTGTTCCCATCAATCCGGGGGATGGGGGAGTGCAACTATCCACGCAGGCATTACGTATAAATCGACACCAGGCGCGCCATTAGCGAGATCTCTGCAGATTGTCGATACCGAGTGGAGTGGTCGCTCAAGATTGCAGGATACGCGAGCTGTGTCTGATTCCCCACATTTTCAGACCGTCGTGGAGCTGTCTGAAATGGCTACTATTGATGAACGAATGCGGCTCGGCTCGCTTGTACTCGGCGGAATTATGCAGTGGTTCGGCATTGCGGAGTCAAACTATATTGGTGAGGATGGGCAGGTTAACCTGGCTGCCTTCTCGCCGTACGACGTGGAACGCTGGCGGGAGCAATTCGGACCGAGATGAGGCCAGCACCCCCCAGCTAGCCGCGCCACTGGCGCCCATACCCTTCCGTGATGCGCGTGTAGGTCTGCATTACCTCGGTGGAGCCCCACGAGTGGCCGCGTTCGGCTCGTGCACACGTGCGGACGATGACCCTGGCGACCATGCCGGGGTCGTCGTTCATTGCCACGTGCCCGCAGCCGGGTAGTCGGACGAACTCCGCGCCTTGCAGTCGGTGCTCGGCGTTGATCATTTGGCTGGGAGCCATCAGCTTGTCCCGCTCTCCCCACGCCACGGTGAGGGGAACGAGTGGCTTGGGGTCGCTCCTCCATTGGAACTGGCGGGCACTGGCCATGGCTTCGTCGAACGCCGACGCGTCGCGCATGGCGGTGAGGTTGGCGAGCGCCTCGGTGGGTTCCATGCGTCTCGGGTGTTCGCAGAGCCGGGAGATGAGCAGGTTCCGCATCAGGGAGAGCTCGGCCAGCGGCGGGTCGGTAGCCAAGGAAACTCGGGCCGCGATCCGAAAGAGCCGCAGGTGTGTGATCACCCACCAGCGCTGTCTGGGCGTCCAGAACCCGGTCGGTGCCAGGGCGGTCGCGGAGGACACGATCCCCGTGGTGGTGGCGGCGATGGCGAGCATCCCACCGAGTCCGCAGCCTGCGACGTGTGGCCGGCTGACCTCGAGGTGGTCGAAGATCCGCTTGAGCGATCGGACGCCGAAGGCGCGGATACCGTCCTCGGTGGTCGTTTGGGGGATAGGGGCACGACCCAACCGTGGCAGATCCACCGCGATGACGTCGTAGCGCTCGGCAAGTTGGTCAATGACTGGCCGCCAGACTTGCCACCGTTGCCCGAGGTTATGCAGCAGCACCAAGGGCGTCCCCGTACCCCGCCGGCAGTAGTTGGACTCGACCACGCCCCAGCCCTCCGCACACACCCAGCGCCAGGCCACCGCTGCCCGTCGCGCGCGGCAATGTACTCGCATCATCTGATCGATACGAGCTCGTTAAACGCTCAACTATAGATGTGGCGTAAGTGACTTCTTCACAGCTACTTGCGAGCGGCCATTCGCTCTGTGACTCCAACGGTATTGCCGCTGGTCGTCCGGTGCGGTAGCGTCCGCTTACCCCGCCCCTGGGATAACCATACAGCTGCTAGTCAGGTCCTCGTGGCCGGCTCAAGTAGAGAGGTTATTTTCGGGGTGTTGGTCGAATCTCTTCTCGCTGCGCCGTCGGGCTCCGCGCTGGCACTCGAACCGTCCAGCGGGGCAGCGGTCGCAAGCGCAATCATCGGTGGCCTGGCGCTCGTCACCACGGTGGTGTTCGGAGTCCTCGGCCACCGGCGTCCGAAGGGCACGGTCGGCTGGTCGCTTCGGCGCGCTGGCAAGAGCCGCTACATCCTCGAGCAGACGGGGACGGCTGCGGCATACAGTGTCGAGGTCGAGGTCACGCGGGGCGGTCCAACCGCCGGCGAGACGGCATTCGCCGTGTTTGCGGCTGGCCAGCAGGAGCCCTATCTCATCACATACGGCTTTGGGGAGCCAGCCCGGGTGATCGTGCGCTGGGCGAGGCGGGCGAAGGGCAGGCGGCGGGAGGTGTGGTCAACGGGCTTGCCGGCTTAGCCCCGTCGAGTTCAGGTGGCTGCCCCGGAAATCTCTTCCCCGATGGCTTACAGCGCTGCTGACAGATCTCCTCCTTGGCGTAGGTTGGTACGAAGACGCCCGGCAATCCCAGATAGCCTGCAAAATAGCATACTTATTGCTCCAATCGCTTGATCGCGATTGCGCAGGCACGTTACGCGGTGCGTTGTAATTACTCCGCAGAGCTTGTCACGCTGAGCCGAGCGAGCGAAGTTGTGCAACGCGTGTCCACTACCTAGTTGTGTCTTGCTGCAATTTATGGATGCGAAGCGCAGCTGAGGACCGCTGGTGATTCACGTCAGAGGCTATTACCGACGAGATGGTACGTGGGTCCGGGCACACGAGCGCCGAGGCACTGGCCGGCGAGGGAGCCGGACGCGAGCGCAAACCTCGAACTGGTCCGGAGTTCCAGCGCAGCGCCACCGCTCCTCGCCACCGCCCCGGCCGTCAATGCCTGAGAAGCTCCGGCAGAAGCTCCTCGACGAGGCCAAAGTAAAAGCAGCTGCGGATTTTTGTGCTGATGTCTTCAAAGATGGCGCTGTTGAAGCTACGGCCGAGCGAGTCGCGGACCATGTGACCAAAGAAACCTGGAACCGGCTCAAGCGAAAGTGGCGGCGAGGGCGCTGCCGCTGGCTGAACGAGATGGCAAAGATCGTGCTTGCCGGCAAGGCTAAATATCATGAGTTAGGTGCAACAGCCATCACCAAGATGCTGAGACTCGTGATCGGCCATAAAGCGGAAAGTGCCTTTGTGCGGGAACTGGCCACTAATCTGCCGCTGCCTGGCGATGCCAAATTTGTGGCCGTGGCGCAGGGGATTCGGATTATCGGCATTTGGCTCTGCGTTGTTGAATATAGTTCACCCGAGCGGTGCTTCTGCTTCGAGGCGCTCGCGCTGCAGTATGGGAAAGAGGCGACCAAGAGCCTGTTGATTGCGGAGGGTGAGCTCTGGACGAAACAGGCGGGTTGGAACAGGCTGACGTAGCGGTTCGGCTGGTGGCTTGCGCGCTCGCTCGCGCCTCGAATCCCGAGCGCTAGCCGGTCACGCGCACGACAGCCAGTTTCGCCCGCTCGAAGCTGAACTGCTCGGGTGGGATCGCAGTCAGGAGGGCATCGGCCTGCCGGAGGATGTCTGCGACCTGGCCGTCAGGCTGGTTCGGCGCCATCTTGGTCAATCGGTGGGTGAGCTGCTCGTCGTAGAACAGCATGGGCAGTTCCTGCTGCGCACCTAACTGGGCAAAGTCTGCGCGCTGGCCTGCCTGTTCAGCGTTGATAAAGGTCTCCAGGGCAAGAGGCCTGCCTGGTTGGTCGTAGAGGGTCAGCACCGTCCGGATGACCGGTGCGGCTGGGTGGCTGAAGAGCTCGTGGCCCGGCAGCTTGATCACGAAGGCTGTCCCTCGGTGGTCGGATGCAGCAGAAAGGCGGTTTCCCTTGAATGCTTGGCGGTTTACCAAGGGAGACAAATTGCGAAATTCATGCTATAAATGAAGTCAATGAAGGTAGCAAATCATAAGTCGCGTCAGTGGGATACTGTTGATCGAGTTGTTGGAAGTCGAGAGGACATCACGGGAGCAGGCAAGAGGGCGTTGTGCGTCGAGTGTCAAAGGCCAGTCTTCACATCTGATGGGACCCCTGATGACGTGCCCGTGATATGCAACGTTTGTTTTGGTAATATTCCCGACTCTGAGATACTCAAGGATGTGCCGGCAGATATCGAGTTTGCAAGTGCTGCGCAACTAATACGTCTTCTTCAAATCTATGATGTTCATCCGCCACACACGACACTATCTGAACTGCAGAAGAAGGCGCGTAGGCGGGGTGTTTCCGTTAAGGTCGTTGCGAGGGACGAGATAGTTGCGGCTGTTAAGCAGGCGATGCGTAAGTCATCCGGTGGTAAATGATAGAGGCGACGCTGGGCGAACCTTGATCGTGCATCCTGGCCAGTGCGTGCGGAGTTCTTGTTGAACCTGCGACTGAAAGATGATGTAAGCGGCAGTCTCGAGAGGGGCACCCATGCGCTCGGCTGATTCGCGCAGAACCTTGGACCGAGGGAACGAAAGCTCTGCCTCGTAGGAGTACAACGGTTCGCTTTGCTCTTGCGTCCAGACCTCGATGAGAAACTTGACCGCGAGAGGCTGCTCCCGGACGTGGGTCATGTCGCCTTCTCACTCTCCGGTTTCGCGGCAGTCATATCGCTTGCATGTTGGGGATCGACAAGTTCGGCCGCCTCGTTAATCGCATTCTGTAGTTTCTCGACAGTGAGTTTCCCTCCGTGCGCGGCCACGATCTGTGTGAGAGACGTGCCCTTGCCAAGCCAACGAAGTACGACGGCAATGCAAAGGTCGGTGCCTCGGACAACCAGGTGACCTTGCTGATTAAGATTGAGATATTCATGGTTTACCGTAGAGCTGATCATGCGTGCCTAAAAAATGGAAGGTGACGACTTGCTCGCTGCCTGTGGTGACGATGCGATAGACGGCACGCCAGTCGGATGTCACGTTGATGCTGCGAAAACCGGCGTAGCGATCTCTGAGCGAATGGTTATGTAGTGACTCATGGTGTGGATCGGTAACAAAGACTTGGATTGCATCGGCAAAGGCAAACCGCACTGCCCGTGGCGAGGCCTTGAGTTGGGTACGGAAATTAGGAGTAGTTTCAATGATGGGATCGGTTAGTAGTTTCATCGGCGTCAGCTAGCTCACGAAAGTACTTGATAGCAGCAGTCGGCGATTTGAACCGAATCACTCGGCCTGCTTTGATGTCCTCATCAGCTTTTCGCATCTGCTCGATCATCCACTTGCTTGGTATCTCGTCAAGGAGGTCCGAGTCGATTTTCTTAGTGCGGCCAACCTGATCAAGCACTCGGTTAACAAGTGTGCTGAGTGAAATGCCAAACGACTCGGCCACCTTCGTAGCCTTGTCGCGAACTGCTGTATCAGTTTTAATGTGAAGTGTTGTTGCTGCCATATACTCGCACTATAAACAATTGACCGCCTAATGTCAACGTCGGATCGGCGAAGAATGCGGCCCTTTGCGGGCGTGTATTTCGACGTTTCACAAAACCGGCCATTTGGGGCATCGAGGCTAAGTCTTCCTACTTCCGAGAATCACAAGGTTCTCCTCTGCCGTCCACGCGCATAAGAAAAAGGTGTCCGGGACGATGGGGGAGAAATCCTTGATTCTCGGAAGTATTGGGAATATACTCATACTATAATATATGCTTAGAGAACAATTACCACTGTTTCGTGTTGGTGGGTTGAAGCGGGTAGTTCTCCAGCAAGTTCGGCCGGTGGTGAAGCCGACAGGGGAGAGCACCATCCTGACCACGCTGTCGGCCTATCTGGTGCACTTGGGCAGCAGTTACGCCCCCAAGACCGTGAAGACGTACGCCGGCGATGTCCAGGATCTGGCGCTGTTCCTCCGAGGCCGGGAGCTGGAGGACATCACCCTCGGGGACTTGCAGGACTGGCGGGCACGACTCGTGGCAGGTCGAAGCAGGCCGGTGGGGGAGAAGACGATGACGCGCAAGCTCAGCGCGGTCATCAACTACTTCGGGTGGCTCCGCAGCACGGGAGCCATCCAGAAGGACCCCAGCGCGTCGTTGATGAACGGCCGCGTTCAGTCCCCGCTACCGGGCTACCTGTATGACAGCCAGGTCGAGCAGCTCTACCAGGTGGCCAGCGGCGATCCACGGACCTACCTCCTAGTGCTGCTGTTCATCGAGACCGGGATGAAGAGCAGCGAGCTGTACAGGCTGACCAGAGCGGACGTGGATACGTCGGACCCCTACAACCCGGAGCTCTGGATCAGGCACGTTGGCAAGGCGACGAGGAAGGACCGCAAGGTCACGCTGCCTGCACGGTTTGTGGGTGTCTGCGAGGCGTACTTGGAGCAGTACACGGTCACGGATGTGCTGTTTCCGTTCACCGACCGCTTCGGCCGGCTGTTGTTCACGCAGCTCAAGGAGCGTAGCGGCATTCAGAGGGACCTGACGCCCAAGACCTTGCGACACACCCATGTCGTCCGGGCGTATCGACGGGGTGACGATTTGGACGCGGTATTTGATCGGATCGGACTGGCGCAGGGATCGCGAGAGGAAGCGCGCGAGCTGTATTCGCGGTTGGCGAGTAAGGGGATGTAGGTCGCGCGGTGTAGGTGAGCTGGCAGCTCACCGCAGTCCGGGCTTCCTCGGGAGTCACAGTTTTGTGTCAAGTGCTCTCGCTGGGCCGTTCTACTCTGGACGGCATTCCACGAAAGGTGTCTACTTCACCCGTTCACCAGTTCGGTTCGCCAGCTTGAATGATCTCCGGTAAGAGCTTCCTCCACAAGGCGCGATTAAGTGATCGACAACTGAGCTCGATCAACTGCAATGGAGTATGTCATGGGTAAGGCGTTGACGTGCTGGCGCAATATCAGAACGGTTTTGAACAGTGCAGTTGTGGCAATGGCCATCATCGTCTCTACGACATCGTCGGGGGTGTACGTGTCGAGGCCAGCAGAAATGGCGAGCGTGATTCCTGCGGCGGTGATCGTTGATTCCCCGGAACAAACATGGCCGAATACATGGACACCGCCAGATGATCCCAACGTAATTGCTCAATTCTTTGCCTGGCTCAATGCATGCGTTGAGGGTCAGCTTGATTTCGACCCGGGTTGCAGGGAGGCGGCAACCGACCTATCCCTGATCGGCGTAGGGGTCGACGATGTCGTGGAGTGTGCACAGCACGCCGCTGAGGCGGTAGCGGCGGGTAAACCAGGTAAAGCGTTGGGGTGTCTCGAATCCGCCGCGCAGGCAGCATTTCAAGCGTGGGAGTCATCGCATGGTCATGGCGGTTGAGCCGAGCTTTAAAATGTTTTCGATTCGTATTGACAGAAATGTCCATTTTGCCGCATAGTAAAAGTGTATGATACGTACTCGGCGCTTTCTGTGGCTTCTCTTGCCGATCGTGCTGTGGTTATCTCATATCCTGGACACCGTCCTATTCGTCGGTATCGCGTTAGCGGTGGTGTTCTGGATTTGCATTCACCGGTATCCGACCCGTGGAAGCCTGTTGACTTTTCTCGTATTATTGCAGATGGGTGTCGTCATTTTCTTGGCTTGGGGACTAGTTCTTAGCGGCAGAGTTGAGCTTCGCTGGTATTTTGCTATCTTGATTCTCGAAGCCATCTGCCTTGTAGGCATTTGGCGGTGGAAGAGATTTGCTGCGTTGCTCTTGATTATGCTCCTGGTGGCGGATGCCGTCAGAGGAAACTTTGTTGGAGGCAATGCGTTCGGCTCGCTTAGAGGGCCGGGCTTGGAAGACTTACAGGCGCTCGTCCTGGGCGTAGGCTGGATTGGGCTCTGGATTGCCGCGTGTAAGCGAAAGTGGTCCCAGTTCACGTGATGATCTGTGACGTCCTCACTTTGTCTAGGCCTACAGAAATGACAAGAGGTGAGGGGCATGTCGGAGAAGGTCCGGTTTACGACGCTACTTGCGCGTGTACCCTACCCTCGTGTATCGAACGACCTCGAGATGTCGGAAGTGCCTTGCCGCAAACTCCACAGGTAAGCCTCTGTTTGTTCATCGAACAGGCGCCATATCCAGGCGTTCAGTTCGTGACACATGTCGTCTATTTCTGCAAATGTCATAAGCATTGTCAGTATAGCATAGTTATCAACGGGTTGATCACGTCGCACAATATTTAATTTACGGCGTTTCGCTAGCCTCGAAATCTTACAAAAGTACCAAGATGACGTTGCGGGAGTCCTATAACTCGCTGATTCTGGCGCTATAAGGACGTTGATTAGCGAATGGGCTTTAGGACCTTTTCAATGTCATCCGCTGGCAGTATCTCCCAATGCGCTTTTCTTCTCGAGCCTCTGTTGGCGATCCTACCTGCACGCCGTAGGTCTTCGATGTGCTGCTGTACGGTGTAGTAACCCACGTTCACCGCCGTTGCGACATCGGCAAATCTCGCAAGCGGATTCTTGCTGAGATACTGCACAATTACTGCTTTGGTTTCACCACGAGCTCGAAGCATTGTATGGAAATTATACCAAAAATGGTCTGAATCAACCGTCCATTAAACGGTGGCTTTGGGGACTTTCCCAGTGATGCAAGTCAGGACTTTTGAGGGGTTCACCCCAAGAGGACAATGGCGTATACTCGCAAGATGTGAATACAGCCGAACGAATAGAAGCGCTACTAGGTAGTTACGATTCCTGTGACCTCGAGTGCGACGGCATGACGCGCATCTTTTCGACAATTCTGTTGCAGCATGGTATTCCGCATGACCCGTACTTCGGAAGGATCATTTACGAGCCTTCTAGCGTAGAGGTGGTCCACTACTGGATCAGACTCCGGGACGGACTGATGGTTGACTACCGTGCCCGCATGTGGCTCGGTGACAGTCAGGATGTCCCGCACGGTGTCTTCCGCGCAGAAGACTACGAGCAGGTTCGTTATGAGGGCCAGTCCATCGAGTTGCTTCCACTTTCCGATAATCTTTTTAGAGTATTAGTGAAACTTTGACCGATAAAGGGTCTGTCGCCAAGCACTGTGACGGTAACGCCAACCATGTCGGAGATTCTTACTCAGTTGAGTACCAAATGTGGTTCTTGGTCTCCACGAGGCCGAGCGTGCGTGGGTGGAGACACCGGTCCTCCTCCAGGTGGGTGTCGAACAGATCCACGTTGTCCCAGGTTCGGTGACATCTGGCGCAGTGGGCTCGACTCTCGCCGGCCCACGTAGCTGAGCACCCGCCGCACCGGATCGCTAGCAGGTGCTGGTAGCCGGCCACGCGCGGGAGCGTACGGCACCAGGCCGACGCTGCCTGACGGCTTCAGCGGCTGTCCATCGGCGGCTCATCAGTGATTGTCGGTACGTCGAGATGCCGCTATTCCTGCTGGTCAAAGGTTCAAGGGCTCCCAGATCGACTCTAGCAAGATCAACTGACGCTTCTGGAGTGATCGGATGTTGGCTTGGCGCAAACGAAGGGACATTTGAGGCTCTGATCGGCTGCTGTGGCTCGTGGTAACAGCGGCGCGGGTCACTCCGATAGCCAAGAGCCCTCACGTGTCGCTAAGGGAGGCGCCAGATGCCTGAACCCGTCGGAAACCCGCCGCAGGACGTCATTGACGAGCTCGCCGGCGTGGAACGTGCGGGCCTTCGATCGGGTCAATCCGAAGTGGCGATCGAGAGTGGGGGGACAGCCCGTTCCGAGATCACAGCAATGTGCGCTGCATTGCGGAGATCGTTCGTCGCTTCGACGTCGTCGCGATCCAGGAGGTTCGCCGGAGCGCCTCGGCCTTCCTCGAGATGATGGCGGCGCTGAGGGAGGGGGATGGGCGTTCATGGTGACGGACGTGGCCGAGGGCAAGGCAGAGCACTGACGCACAACTCGTGACCGTCTGTCTAGGTTGTAAGTTGCTCGGCCTGGGGGATGACGGTGATGCGCATCCAGTCTAGGTAGTTACGTAACAGCAGAAGGACCTCCTGTCCTTGGCGAGCACCGGCGCTGAGGAGCCAACGGGTCGTAGCAGCTTGCGCCGCGACCGTCTGTGCACGTTCAACAGTCGCACCTGACCTTTCATCTCCGCTCACGGTGTCATCGGCCGAGGCTTGGTCGATGACATGCCTGGCGTGGTGGACGTACTTCTGGTCTTCGCCTCGCTCGAACTCGGCTAGTGCTCCCATGAGGTGGAAGACAAGCTTGCCGCCGCTGGTGGCGGTGCCCAGGTGCTCCCTGAGGCTGCGGAACTCGACACCACGCTCTGAGAGCCCGTTGAGCGTGTCGATGAGGTGCCGGAGGCTGCCTAACCGGTCCAGTCGCCAGACGACCACTGTGTCTCCAGGACGGGCGAAGGAGAGTGCTTGGGTGAGACCTGGACGTTCGGTCGTGCTGCCCGATGCGGTGTCGGTGAAGATGCGCTCGCATCCGGCCTTGGTGAGGTCGTCTTGCTGGAGGTCAAGCGTTTGGTCGTGTGTTGAAACTCGGGCGTAGCCAATCAGCATAGTTCGGTTAGTGTTTTGAAGGCTTGTGCAGTAGCTCTGTCTCAAGTGCTTCGAGACGAGCTTCGTGGTTATCCAGTTTGGTGAAGACTGGGTCACCGAGTATCTCTGCGAGATCTTTGACGCTGTGTTCAAGACCAGAAATTCGTGAAGACAGCTCACTGCGAACCTCGTCTATCTGATCCCGCTGTGCGTCGAGGCGTTCGTGAATTGGCCCGACTTCGGCCTTCAGGAGCTCCCTCAACTGTGCTATCTGTTCTTCGGTAAACATAGTCTGCGTTGTTAGTTATATGCTATTCCGAAAATAAATGCAATCAGCAACATCCCAAAACTCGCGGAATTTGGCAAATACAAGGACGTTGATTTTGAGACGACTTGAGGGACGCTCCGGCCTATTTGCGGGGTTCACTTTCGACAGGGTGATAGGAGAGTCCTAGAAACGGACGTTTGTGACACAACAGTCTTCGAGACAAAACTTCTTACACAACGCGGCGAAGAGATGTCGTAAAATCAAGGCACATGAAAAGCAAATCCACTGAACCACAGTTGCCAAAGATGAGTATACAGGAAGCTGTTGATTGGCTCGACGCAATATATAAGAAATTTGGCCGAGACAACATACCAGTCGACGCCATCCCGCCTGATGTTCTCGAGGCGCTGCAACTCTATGGACTAGCGAAAACGCGAACCAATTAAACAAATCCCCCTCGCCGTCTGAGGATATTGTGATCGGCTACAATGAATCATGAGTTACAAAAACCGTCGTTTTAGGGAACTAGACCTTACAAGCTAAACCGAACATCCTCGATGTCTGCGTGGATCTGTTCGATAACTGCCTTCTTGGCACTGTCATTTCGCGCAGCTTCGAAAAGCTTCTCGACTGCCGCCTTTAGATCGTCGATTAGTAGTAGCAGGGCAGTGTTTAGAACCGTCACTCTATTTTGAAGCTGGCCGTAATGAAACTTCATATGCTGTTCGCGGGGAAGTTCTTTTTCGGTCCAGTGAATGAGCCAGCTGTAGGCCATGTCTTTGTTAGCACTGTGCATGCGGATCGGCGTTCCGGTGTGCATCAGCGTGTGACGCCACATCTTAAT
This sequence comes from Actinospineispora eucalypti, assembly GCF_039543365.1. Lineage (NCBI taxonomy): Bacteria > Bacillati > Actinomycetota > Actinomycetes > Pseudonocardiales > Pseudonocardiaceae > Actinospineispora > Actinospineispora eucalypti. Next base: position 400,053 of record NZ_BAABJP010000008.1, on the reverse strand, counting down.
CAACATTTTTGCAGGATCTGCTTCTACTCCGAACCAGGTAGTGAGAGTATCCCGCATGCGGGCAGTTTGAGTGTTCTGATGGCCGGCGTCATAGCATGACAACCTATCTAGCAAACCCATCGTGTTCATCATGAAGCCGTAAAGAGCGTGTCGGAAGCCGTGAAGTTTCTCGTCCCCATGGTGAGGTAGAACTTGCTCTTCGTACACAAGTTGGGCCTGTGAGCGCAGGCTGTCCACTTCGTCGAGGAACCAGCTCTCGATCTCCTCAAAGGTCGACATGCTGCCTCGCTTCATGGGACGGTGACTTCTGGGTGATTTGATGAGATACTACCAGCACGTCAGAATCGTGCCCGGCGGTGTCTGGAGATAGTTCCGATAAACCACGCTATGTCCGGTATCACGTATTTCTCCTGGTCAGAGCGTTAGAAGCCCTCAGATCGCTTCTAACAAGATCAACGAGTTTCTCTGGTGTGTTGGTATCCCCCGAGGAGCGCTTCTTCAGCCAGATAGCTCGCATGAGTGCGCGCCTGCGGTAGACCCCATCGAGAACCCCAACACGTGATCCTTCCTAACAAGATCAATCGAGGTCACCAATGCTCCACTCCCCGGGTGGGGGAGATGCAGCGGCCGCGCGGTGGGTCGGCTGCGTTCTCTCCTACCGGACGGCTTCCGACCCGGTTCCCGATGCTGTCGTCGATGCCCTTAATGGTCGAGTCCCTTAGTCGGGGTGGCGGAATCCACGAAGGCCGACAAGCCAGGTGGAGGTGCTTGCAGTGAAGAGTTGGTAACGACTGCTGCCAGTGAGGTTTGTGGTGTGGGAGCCTGCCGCTGCGGCGCGGCTTGTTCTGGCCAAGAGCCTGAGTGGCTCAAAAGGAGTGCAACGATGACTCTCAACTCACTCGGAGTGGTCGTCACAACGGCCTTGATGCTCTTAGTGGCACCAGGCCCATACGCAAATGCAGACCCGAGTGGTCACTGCGGTCATAATAGCGAAGCTCCAACATATATCGGCTACACGATGGAACAGGGTGCGGAAGCCCCTGCACAAGACAAAGTTCCAGGACATGCAGTTGTTGGTTGGCCAACAGAGATGACAAGGAACAAAGGTGCACATGTTGTTGGACCTGGCGGGGCTGACCAGTGGAAAAACGAAGGTGGCGTGCAGAAATATCTGGTCGATGGCTGGCCTCCTACAGATTATCGCCTTGAATGGGACTCAGTCTGCGTTGACTACATTCCACCGAAGCCATATGCGTAGCCCTAGGGTGCACTAACGCGTTCGATGTTAATGGCAGCGCCTTTTTCTGATGGTCCAAAAAGTTTGTGGCAACGATTCCTGATGCACTGCTGCGTCGCGTTATAGTTGACTGATCCCTGGAATCTTATTGGCTTGCCGACGTACGGGGCAAGTTCGACGGTGCTCTGACCGATGAGCAGGGTGCCTGCCCTCTCCATCCCCAGCCAATGGGCGGTATAGGCAAGGAGGTAGTTTGAGTCGCCATCCTTTTCGATGCGATACACCGCGTGTGGGTCATGCCAAGGCAACGTAGTGTTAGCTGGATCAAAATACAACTCAACAACTGCAGCAGCTGCGATGAACAAGAACACGCATAACCAAATGGACAATTTTAGAACTTTCATGCAATTTCGAAAATAGTATAGCACAGATATTGGCCGGCAAGATCATGTACTTTGGTCGACCCCTCACCTAAAGCCCTTTGGTGTTTGAGGAGACTCCCATGAACGCATTGGCTTGGATCCTTGTATTCATTGGCATCATCGTGGTGCTCTGGGTGGCTCTAACTGGCGGCTGAAGTGCCCTGCGCTATGACCTTTTCAACTATTCTCGAGTGCCGTGCGAACCTTCTTTAACGCGGCCACTCCGTCGACTGGCTCAACCCACGGCGGGGAACCAGTACGTTCGCCGACCGTGTAGGCGTTGCCGAACTGTTTGCGCGGCCGGCGCACGACAACTGTTGCTGAGATACCACCTGGCCCGTCTGGTCGGACGTTGGCGCTGTGCACGACACGGTGATCCATGGTGTGTGCCTCGCCGGCGGGAATGATGCGGCTTGGCCCCTTCATAAGCACCACCTCACGCACCGGTCCCGTCCGCTGGCCATCGTTGAGGTACTCGTAGCGCTTCTCGCCCTCTCCGTGAGCGGCGGGGGAGTACAGCGTGTCTCTGAAGGCACCGGTGAGTACTGCCGACCCGAAGTCGGCTGTGTGGTTGTGGGTGTCCTCGGTCAGCTGGCTCTGCCCAGCAGACCAGACGTGCAACCGTGCACTCCAGCCGTCGCCCTGAGCGAGGGGTACCGCGTGCAGGCTCTCGACCCGGTTGCCGTCCTCATCGTGGTTGACGATCATGCGCGCGGGTGTTCGCTCAAGCTCTGTACCGGTGGGGTCGTAGATAAGAGCGTCAAGCAGCGGGAGCATGATCTGTGGCTGTCCGAGCGCGACTGCGGCTTCGGTCAATTTGTCCAGCGAAGGCTCTGGTCCTAGGAATGCATCCAGCGGTTCTTCGACACCGAGGTCGACTCGTTGCGCGAGGAGATACGTAGCGTGTGATATTTCGTGACTACTTGCCATAAAGCGGAGCAATTAATAGTAAACAATTGCTGTGTTGTTGTCAAGTTTCGACAACCGTTTTATTGTCACTTTATGGTGTGAGGGAAGTTGGACCTACCAGCCTGTTTGCTGTATTACCGCACGTCTCGCTCGCTCGAAACTGAACTGCTGAGGTGGAATTGCCGCCAGGAGAGCATCGGCGGTGTGCAGCATTTCCTCGATTTGCCCATCGTTGCGAAAAGGTACTGCCTTGGTGAGTCGGTGTGTGAGCTGGTCATCGTAGAACAGCATGTGTAGCTCATCTTGCGTTGTTAATCGTGCGAGGTCGGCACGTTGGTCCGGTTGTTCGATGTTCGTGAATGTTTCAAGCGCGAGGGGCTGCTGAGGTTGGTCGTAAACGGTGAGGACTGTTCTGATTACCGGTGCAGCTGGATGGCTGTAAAGCTCGTGGTGGAAGTGGATCGGTACCCGGCCGCGAAGGTTATTGATTTCTGGCGTGGGCAGTTTGACGACGAACGCGGTTCCCTGATCCGTCGCTTGCATGAGGCAGGCAACATCCTGCCCACGCAAGAAGTCTGCAAGTTCTGGTAATAATGGTGTTCTGTACAGCGGTTCGCCTGGTAAGTTTTGGGGACCCCTTTCGGCCATAGAATGCTTTTATAAACGAAAATGCTACTGAATGTCAACCGGCGGAAGCACGCCTTCCCGGCGTAGAAATTGCACCGGATAGATCGGAGAGAGAAGGGCGCGCAGCGCGAGGCCGTTGAGCTTGTGGTCGACGTGCTTATGAGTCATCTCCCAAGACCACGACAATCCTGACGGCCATCGATTCTGAGCAGGGCGTCGTACGAAGCGCCGTAGCTACTCGTTAGTGCGGTGAGTACTTCGACGCTTGGCCATGTCCGTTTGCTGCGATTCGCCGATCGTTAGAAATCCAGGGCACTTCTTGGCGGACGCCGGCGACGTAGAGAGCAACGGCTGTCCTGTGTCCTAGGGCATCCACAACGAGCCGCGTAACCGCCCCTGCCAACACGCCGGGATCGGTACTCAGGGTGGCGGCGTACTCCTCGGCCTTCTTCAGGTTGAAACTGATCAGCGTGATCGCTGAGATCTCCTGGGGGCGCACAGCATGCACCGCATAGACGACTCGTTCCGGCCTGGTCACGGGTTCACCACCGCAGTTGTCGACTGCGAGGCACACGGCCAACCGAGCGAGACTCGTGCAGCTGTGGCGAAACGTATGCGCCCGCAGGGAAACGTTTGGGCACAGCGGGAGCACATCCCGCCGTGGTCAAGATGTTCGCGCTCGATGACGACTACCTCGGTCGCAAGCAACGCCGCCGTCACCAGCAGGTCTGCGGCGGTGGGAAAGGTCACTGACCTACCCCACAGCTCTACAGCGCCGGCGACGTGCGGCGATTCGTTGCTCGCGACGAGGACTGGGGCCATGAGAGAGAGTCAAGCCGGCAATCAGGTCATGCCCCAGCGCACGGACGCGGCACGGATGATGCAGCAATGCGGCATCCAGGGCTGCTACCAGCGCAGATGAAGGTTCTACCGCGTCTGACCTGCGCTTTCTGCGGAGTCGATCACGCTCGTTCGCTACACTTTGTCTTCTCGGCGGTTTCTCCAGGTGAGGTAGAGAGGCTTCATGCCCCAGAAGCGGGTGCGACTCAGCCGTGCGCGGCGAAACGCAGGGCTCACGCAAGAGGAGCTCGCGTACCGACTCGGTATTGATCGCTCCACCGTTGGCCGGTGGGAGGGCGGCGCGACCGAGCCGTCAGTGTGGCTCAGGCCGAAGCTTGCCCGTTTGCTTGGCATCAATCGAAACGAATTGTCGTCCCTTCTTGCGACTGATGTACCGAGCCGGCCGTTGGTTGAGATTTCCGATGACGAGGCAATCCCGGTGGAACGGGATCACTTCCGGCTTGCCCTGGACGATGCTCGGCGGTACCTGGACAGCTCTGTTGTTGACTCCTTCCATCGGCAACTCGAAGCGCACATGACGGCTGATGGCGCCAAAGGACCGACTTCAACATTGCCGGCAGTTCTTGGAGTCGTCAGCGTGGTCGAACAGCACGCACGCGAGGTTAAGCCGGCAGTCCGTCGAGAGCTCCTACGAGTTGGTGCCCGTGGCGCCGAGTTTGCAGGCTGGCTCTACCGAGATGCCTACCGGCCAGACCTTGCACTGTACTGGCGAGACCGCGCAGCTGAATGGGCGCTCGAAGCTGGCGATTGGGCAATGCAGGGATACATCCTGCTGAAAAAGAGTCAATCGGCCTGGGATGACCGGGACGCACTACGCATGCTGACGCTGGCCCAAGCTGCGCAACATGGGCCGTGGACACTACCGCCGCTGGTCGCAGCCGAAGCATCGCAGCAAGAGGCCCGAGGTCTGGCGATGACCGGCGAGACGCACGGCAGCGTTGAGCGCAAGCTCGACGAGGCACATGAACTGCTGGCAAGTGCGGACTCGACCCAGCGCCATCCCGAGAAGCTTGGTAGCCACTACACGCTCGAGCTCCTGACAATGCAGAGTGCTATCTGCTACTGCGAAGGCGGGCAGCCGACCCGTGCTGTCGAAGTCTATGCGTCGTGCCTCGACAAGCAGCCCTTCTCGTACCGCGATCGTGGCTATTTTCTCTCGTTGCAGGCCGGTGCCTTGGCACTTGCCGGTGCACCTGATGACGCGACCAATACGGCGACAACAGCGCTGAAAGTGGCGCGCGAGACGAGTTCCAGACGCACCACACAAGAACTGGTCCGAGTGTGTGGTCTGCTGGCGCCATGGCGTCACCGCCCGGCAGTGCGGGAACTCGCTGGCGCGCTGGGCAGTCAGTGACTTGTCACCCAACCGGCAATCGACTCAATGGCGAATGCCTGCCATTTCTGCGTCTGCGGGTCAGCGTACGTCGGGTCGTCATGGACTGCGATTCCGTGCTGTGCTCCGTCTATCTCGATCAGCTTGGTTTCGCCACCGAACTGGGTACTCGCCGCTCGCGACGACTCGATCGAGATGAAGGTGTCCCGGCTGCCATGGATTAGGAGGGTGGGCGTGACGATCTGGGGGAGCGCTCGATCAGGTCGCAGAAAGAATACCTCGTTCAGCAGCGGCCGTCCAAGCTTGAATGTTGGTGAGTGCGGGATGAACCCATTGGCGGCAAGTTTCTCCCCTGCCTCCTCATCGATTACTTCGTTATGCCAGTACGGCTTGTCATCGATAAAGCGCTTCTTGTAGTTGAGCAATGGATTGATGAGCACAAGGCTTGCGAGCGTCCCCGGATGCTCTGCGGCGTAGAAGCCACAGATGCCGCCGCTGAAGCTTGCGCCAAGGAGCGAGACCTTGGGGACGTTCGTCTCGGCCTGGATGACCCCGAGGGCTGCGGTGATGTCCGACAGGATGCCGGCAAGCGTGAGGTCTTCCTGCCGTCCTGGACTCTCTCCATGGCCACGAAGGTCAAAGCGCAAGGAGGCAACACCAGCGGCCTGCAACCCGAGAGCAAGCCGAGCGAAGAAGCCGCCCTCTTCCCGGGTCACACCGCCGCCGTGGACGAGGATAACCGCCCGCTCTGCGGCAGCATCCGGAGTTAGGAGCGTGCCGGCGAGCTTGAGCCCATCACGGGTGCGGACGGTCAGGTGCCGCTCGGACATCAGGTGAGTCTCCTTCAGGTTGGCGTTGTCCCCATGGTGTCAGTCGATCTCAATACGGAGGCCTGTTGCCACACATGATCCCGCCATGTGGACAAACTGAGGGGAACGACGAACGCCGCAGGCACGAGACGAACGAATGCGAAGGGCGCACCAAGGCAAGGAAGGTTGGACGAGATGGAACTACTCCAGGGCCGGGCGTTCGACGAGCTCTTTCACAACTTCGCAGCCGACGCTTTCCACCTCGAAGTGCAGGACAGCTATCACACGCCGGACGAGGCCGGTCCGTTCCAGCTGTTCCTGAACGGCGATCCCGACGACTTCGCCTGGCATCAGCCGTGGTTGCAACTCATCCGGGAGACGACGGGCAGTGGAAAGCAGATCAGGCGAGCCCGGGTCGTCACGGTGCCGCACGGCGACTACACCCGTTGGGGTCTAACGGTCGCGCCGCACAACATCGCGGCGGGGGAGGAGATCCGCTGGCTCCCACGACACTGCATCAGGCCAGACGAACTCACAGCAGATGACTACTGGCTCTTGGATGACGCGCTGGTGGTGTTCACCGTATTTGAGCCGAGCGGCCAGTTCGCCGGGGGTGCCGCAACCACCGACCCAACGATCATCAGGCGCTGCCGCAACGTGCGCGATCGAGTCTGGGATCTAGCGATCCCGCACCATGAGTATGTGCAGAACCGTGCGTCATTGTGAGGCTGACTCCGCATTACGATGCGATGTTCGCAAGCATGGTGTTCGTTAACCAGCCGAGCACAGGGCCGTTCTTCTCGCCTGAGGCAGTAATGAAGACATCGTTACAGTAGGGAACTGAGCGCATTACTGTGCGCGCGAGACTGACCGTATCTGTCGGCTTCACGAAGCCGATCGCTGAAATCAACGATGCCAGACTCGGCATGGCCAACAGGCTCGCGACGGTAGGTGGGGCCGATTCTGAGGGGTGCGCGGCAAAGTATGCATCAAGCGTTGATTTGTGCACGACATAGGTAACTTCATCATCAGCGTTGAATATCGGCCATCGCTGGCGTCTCGCAGCTTCCATATCAGACCGGATATCGGTGAGGTGGAGCGTGTTGGGATCATCTCCAGCCGCCAGCTTTTTTCCCTCAATATCGCTCCGGGGTATCATCACGGTACTGGTTGGGCTCAAAGGGTCAGACTTACCCACGAGTCGTATCGTGCTATCTGTTGCGGTCTGCAAACTATCCTTCGCGTAGTAGAACGCCAGCACGGTCCCAACCCAGGTGCCAAAGAGGGGTACGAGCGAAGCGAGGATAAGACGCGCAACTTCCTCTTTGTCTTTTGCTACAAAGAGTGCGACAACGGACGCTACAAGGATGCCCAGGAAACTGAATCTGACGATTTGCCGCGCAAGCAGATTTCGCACACCTGCGTCGTCCAGCGAATGAGGTCGCATCGCTAGCCTCTTGATAGTGTTGAGTACGCCTGGTCTTGGCACATCAGTCACCACCTGTGGTTGAGTCGCTTGATTGGTCTCTCATACCCTCTGCAAAGGGGGAATCTGCGGTCTCTGGTTTACGCGCACGCTCCCAAATGTGGTCGAACTGGCTGACCCAGTACGGAAACCAACGCTCGCTTGTGTTGGGCGTTAACTCCAGGTGCATTCGTGAGTGGGTTGTCTCGTTATGGAACGCGTGGAACTCGACGACCAGCGATGCGCTCCGTCGGCTTGCATCGGTCACCACGAGACTGAAGCCAGGGTTGTAGTCGATGAAGCCGTACTCGAAGCTACCGGCCACCTGCCATTTGCTCATGAGGCCGAGTTGCCGGACGGACGTACGTAGGCTCTCGGCGAACTCCTGCATCGGATAGTCAAGCGAGTCATCCAGCTGGTGCGCCGCGAGCTCGATCGCTGCTGGGTTTGTCGGGTCGAGCACGATGACCCGGACAACGGAGTCCGCGTGGCTCAGTACCTCGCGCCTAAGGATGTCGCAGTGCTGGCTATTGAGCAGATTGACTGCAGACGGTGCGAAGATCCAGACCTCGCGGGCGTTGTGCCATCGCTCTCTCAGGGGCAAGCCGTGGAAGCTGTCGCGGTCACCTGCGAGCTCATCAAACTGGGACGGTGAACCTAGTGGGACCGCTGAACGATAGACGATCACAGCGACACCAGCCAGGAGCGCGGCCCACTGGACGTTAACAGGAACAAGATCGCCAATGATTGCCAGCGGCGCAAGCACTGCGGCGACTGCGGCGGCGGCGTAGGCCTCGATGTTGCGAAGGTGAAGGAAGTCTGCCTTGATGTGGCGGAGGGTTCGATTTAGGTGCACAGGAGATCCCGAGTTGCTAGTCACTGCAGCTGGAATGCAGGCGTAGGCTGGTATCTGGTGTCGCTAGGAGTGATCAGCCTAACGCTGGTTTCTATCGGGTTCAATAGACGCCTTCTGCCGTGCTCGGCTCGACAGGCCTCTGGATATTTAACGCCTGCGAAAAATCTTTCGCAGGCGGGCATGAAGAAAATCAGTATCGTTTTAGCGCACATGCTGTAACGATGCGGCGTCGAAGTGTGACGCCTCTTGATTATTGCGGCGGAGGGGACGACTCTCGCTCGCACCAGCAGGTTGACGATAGCAAAGTTTGCTAGTGCCGCGAAAGAGATTCGCAATGCCTGTTAAAGAGCCGGTACGCACTATCGAATCGCTTGACCACCCTGCGCTCTCGCTAACGCGGCAACCATCATTGCGAGATCTTGTAGAGGCCGTGTCCACTCCGGACCAGAAGATCACAATCATCTGCGGCGCAGGCGTGAGCAAAGACTCTGGATTGCCGAGCTGGGAGGAACTGCTGCAGCGGCTAGTTAGGGTCCTAGACGATAAAGACATGCAGGAAATGGTAGTGATTGACCGAATCGACCCTCCTCGCAAAGCAGACTATATCTTTGCACTCAGGAAGGATCGCAACCTGGCGTGGGATAGCTTTGTTCGCGATGGATTGTATGCCGGACAGGAGGCGAATCTTGCTCCGGGAGTCCTCGCTGACTCGCTTGCAAGTTTTGTCCAGGTTGTTCAGAGCCGAGTACGCATCATGACGACGAACTATGACAACAAATTAGAAGATGCGCTAGAGAAACGAATGCCAGAGGTGGTGGTTGAGGCTCGAGGATTGAAGCAAGCGAGGAAGTGGTGGGGCACCGACCCAATGCAAAAGATTGAGGTATTGCACCTGCATGGGTACGTCCCGCCTGGAGGCGAACCCGCCATTGGGCCGATCGTTCTGGGCGAGTCCCAGTATCTGGAGCATGGCGCCGCCGTTCGTCTCGAGATACAAAAAGCGCTCCGTGAGAGTGTAGTGCTGTTTGTCGGCATGAGCCTCACAGATCCAAACCTTTCGGGCCCCCTTCACGCGGTAAGGACAGGAAAGGCCTTCACGCTGATGGTTCCCGATGCACCGGAACCTGACCTCAGTAGAGCACGGCGAGGCGCACTGGCGCTTGCCTATTGTAGCGCGCAAGCAGATTCACGGTATAGGCATTTTGGCGTGCAAACTGTTATTCTTAAATCATTCGGGCAGGTGGCGCAGTGCATCGAGGAACTCTCGATAGCAGCTGATCCGACTACGCAGTACTCGAAAGATACGAGTGATCTGCGATACGGCCGTCGGTTCTGGCGGATTCTCGAAAAGGTTCACCTAGCATTGGGTATGACCAACGGAAACGTCCCTGCGGGTGGAGATAAAGGACGCGAAGTCAGCGAGGCACTCGCGGAGGCAATGGTTGGAGGTCCGATGGCCCTCATCAACGACCTCAGGGCGAATTGTCGCTTGGAGTACTCGCAAATGGGGATGACAAAAGCGCATCTCGACGAAGAAGAGTTTGCTTTGTATCTGTGGGTTCGCGATTTGGGGAGTGACCCACGAAGTCCCGGCTCCTTCCAAATCTCGCTTGCCGGCACGTCAGCGTACATTCATCGATCATCTGTAACTCTTCAACATAGCGTTCCTATTGCACCTAATTCGCCTATTGCGGCGGCGGAGGCTGTATATTTCGGCAACGCGCGACTCATAGACGGTGCGGAACGTGGAAAGAAGACGCAAATGTGGGGCACACTGCAGTCCGTGCCGATCCACATGGCGGAGATTGACTTCGATGCAAATGCGACGAGTTATCCTGTTTGCATCGGCGCCGCAACTCTGGTGTCAAATTATCGAGTAGTGGCTAGGGAGATTATCGAGAATGCCCATGCAACGGATATTAACGTTGCAAAGGCGTATCAGCCATCAGCGCTCTCGACTATGTGTGCCGCAGACTTTGCTATTCTTACAGGCTCAGTGAGAGAAGCAGCCAGGAAAGTGATAGTTGGGCTGTATAATTCGTACGCATCACTCGGCAAATAGCGAAAGCTCCGCAGATCTGCCTTACTTGCGTGGTACTTCTTCTTTTCCCGCTGCTTCGGGCAGGGGAGTTGAATACGGACCTGTGAGCTTTAAGATGGTTCTTTCAGAGGCAGGTGTTTTCCAAGAGTTCGGCGCAACATCGCGGGTAGGGTGGAGTTTAGCGCCGGACGCTTCGCTTGCGGCAAGAGACCTTCTGAAGACATCACCTGGAGTCATCGACTCGCCACCCCCCTGGTTGTCAGGTGTCTTGCGGGATTCCGATGGTTCGCGTTCTGGTCGTTTCATTTTTCTGTGACCCACATCACTTATGGGCCGTCGACATTGTACACGTTGCTCGGATGGGTGTCAACGTTGAATTGAATTCCGGTTCTAGGATACGTCGCGGACGGCGCGATAGTGGCCGCCTGTCGCTTGCAATGGATTCGTTATGTTGATCGAGAATTGGCAGTAACGTTGACTACGTAAAAGGATCGATGAGGTTAACAGTTGATGAATTATCGAAGGTCGCGCCGATGCCACGGGTGTGCGCACATAGAGAATGCGTCACACGAGCAGCGTGGGGTCACCGGTCTCAAAGATGCGGCCATGCGAGGCGGCATTACCCGGGCACTCTCCAACTGAGGTCGCCGCATGCGTGATGGTGCACCTCGGCAAACAGCCCAGGCAGCGCCCGCAATTATGAGTCGTCCTTGTTGAAAATTCTCGCAACGTCCCGAGCGAGCCGCCGTTCGGCAGCGATCGCTGCGACATCCACGCAGCAACCAGTTTCAGCAGCCTGGGCGGCCATCTCCTCAATCGCCACTGCTGGCACGATGTAGCGGGAACGCACGCGGATAGACGGAAAGACATCCTCACGAATCGCGCGATAAATCGTCGCGGGATCGACCCGGAGCAGCCTCGCAGTCTCGGCCACGGTGTAGAACGTCTTGGCGTTGGCGGGCTTGTCGCTTGAATTGCCGCAGCACTGACATCCCATGACGCATGCTCCCTTATGTTCCTGACGCCCGGTTGGCGGGTGGCGGGTGCTGTCCCCGTCACCGCGCTGTGCGCCGCGCATGGTCATAGAGGCTCGCGGTCAAGGGTGGTTCCTGGTGATGTTTTGGAGCGTCAGCGTCCCGAAGGGCCAAAAGATCACGAGGTGCCCTTGATCGGGAGGGATGGCCATGTCAAGCTCAGGGCGTCAGAAATGCAAGGCTCACGCAGTGAGTCGACCATTCCTCTGCCCCGCGCCGGCTTTGAGGCGTGCCGCATTTCGATCTGAGCGATTTCGCATTACCATTCGGACGAGTGCTCAGGGTGTGGGTACATGGGGCCTGCGCCACGCGACTAATGTCATCGTCGTGGATGACTGCCCTGGCGGTGCTCCTGTACAGACGGCGACGCGCAAGAAAGCTCGATGCGTCCGCAGCAGGAAGGCTCATGCGCACTATCCGACTGATCTGAGCGACGCGCAGTGGACCTTGATCGAATCAGTCTTACCGGCGCCATCGACGGGTGGCCGGCGGGAGAAGCACGCGCGCCGGGAGATTCTCAACGCGATCTTGTACGTGGAGCGGACCGGCTGCTCGTGGCGGTTGTTGCCGGACTCGTTCCCGCCCTGGCCCACCGTGTACTGGCACTGGGCACGCTGGCGTGATCGCGGCTCCCTCGCCATTGTCCAGAGCATGCTGTGCGCGGAGACGTAGCTACTCGGCCTCGGACGGCTTCGTACGTTGCTGCTCCTCGTAGAGCTCATTGATGATCGCAAGGAGTTGGCGGCAGACTTCTGGTGTGAGCGGGAACGGCTCGGACGGTACGCGAACGATGAGCTCGTTCCCCCGACGACTGCGCTTTGGCTTTGCCATTAGACGCTCCTTCGTGAACCACGTGCGTGGCTCCAAGGGCGTATGGAAGTTGACCGGGATGACCAACCTGCTTCAGCGCAGTTACTTGCGTGAGGCCTTCGGCAGCTTGGCTGTGCGGACGAGAGTATCGACGCCTATCACCCCGACTGTGCCGCCGCCGTGCTTGCGCTTGACGGGTGATTACGCCTTCTCAGGAGGCTTGTTCCGCCGTTGCTCCTTCGAGATCTCGAGCAAGAGCGCAAGGAGCGCTCGAGAGGCTTCCGGCGTGAGCTCAGGTACTGCAGACGGAACCCGCAGGACGAGGTCCCCGCTCTTGCGACGCTTCCGGTCGGACCGTGCCATGGTGCGTTCTCCCTCGCAAGGCAAACGGGTTACGAGGGAGCATGGAATCGGGCTGTGATGACCAACCTGCTTCGGTGCAGTTACTTCCGGGATGCTTTCGGCAGCTTGGGCATGCGCGAAGCGAGCACCTCGGCAGCCTTGCGGTCGGAGGCAGGCACCCAGGCCGCATAGACCCGGAGGGTCGTAGTGCCGCCGCCACCGTGGCCAAGCCGACCAGAGACCGTCCGGAGATCGACGCCCGAGGTCAGAAGCTCGGTTGCCGAGTAGTGCCGCAGTGCGTGCAGGTGGGTGTCGATCTTGAGGCGGGTTGCCATGTCCTTATACCGCTGTGTCACCGCGTTGGGCGAGTACGGCTGGAGGTGATCGAGCGTCCGGGTCCCGCTGAAGACGAAGCGGTTGTCGTCGAACGTCTGGCCGAGCGAGCGCACGCGCTTGGCAACGCGCTTGCGGTGCTTGCGCAGCAGCGCCACGGTCTCGCCGTCCAGGGCGATCCGGCGGGATTGGTGGGTCTTGGTGTCTTTCTCCTTGCCGCCAACCCAGTTGCGACGTAGATCAATTACCTCCCCGTCCAGGTCAAGCCGGGAGAAGCGAAGTCCACAGAGCTCGCCGCGCCGGATGCCCGTGGTCATGACCAGCCAGACGAGAGTGCCCCAGTCCGGATCCATGCGGAACGCTTCAGTGACGAGCACAACGGCCTCAGCTGAGGAGGGTGGATCTGGATCCGGTGGCTTTTGCCGGGGGCGCTTGGCGATCGTCGCTGGATTGCTCTGCACCCATCCCCAGCGCTGGGCTGCAGCCATCGTGCCGCTGATGATCGAGTGCATTTGCCGGACTGTCGAGCTGGCCATCGGCTTGCAGACGTGTGGCTGGCACTTGGCCTTGACGCAATCATGGTCAGCGTCAGTGCTGTGCTTCTCGATGAACGGCTTCCCGTCGCAACGCACGCGACAGCGCCGCAGCTCGGTGTACAGGCTTTCGAGCGCCCGCGCGTCCAGCTTCTTCACCGCCACCATGCCGAGTGCCGGCTTGATCGTCCGGGTGATGTAGCCCTCGTACGTCTTGCGGGTGCTGTCCTCGATCTCGCTGGTGCGCAGCCACTCATCGAGTGCGCGGCTGAGCGGGACTGAGGATTCGGTCGCCTGCTGCTTGGTGACCTGGGTACGGAACTCCGCGATCTTGTCGTCTGCCTTGTCCCAGGCCTTCTGGTCAGTGCCGGGGATGGTGGCGGTGAGGTAAATCTTCTTGCTCGTCACCGGGTCGTAGCCGGCGAAGTACCGAACTTGCAGCGACTCCCCGCGCTGGCGAATCGCGCCTTTACGACGGCGCGCACTATCGACTCTGGCCATTCCCCCACTGTACGGGTGGACAGGTGGATGGACAGAGATCGTTTAGCTCGATCTTGATTCGGTTGTTTTGCCTGGTAGATGCTGGTGCCCCCGGTCCGACTCGAACGGACACTGGACGGATTTTGAGTCCGCTGCCTCTGCCGATTGGGCTACGGGGGCGAGGTGTGACGCTGTCGTTAACGACGGCCAGGATCACATCATGTGAACACCCTATCCCGGTAGCCTTGGTCGCTAGGGCCCGACCCGCTACAGGAGAGTGAGAACCTCGTGACTAAGGCTGCCGAGACCCGGCAACCCCAGGCCGACAGTGCGCCGCCGGTCGCGCACCGCGTGCTCATCGCCGAGGATGAGGCGCTGATCCGCCTCGACCTGGCCGAAATGCTGCGCGAGGAGGGGTACGAGGTCGTCGCCGAGGCGACCGACGGCGAGTCCGCCGTCCAGCTGGCCCGCGAGCTGCGCCCCAGTTTGGCCATCCTGGACATCAAGATGCCGAAGGTGGACGGCATCTCGGCGGCCGCGACCATTGTCGAGGAGCGCATCGCTCCAGTGGTCATGCTGACCGCGTTCAGCCAGCGCGAGCTGATCGAGCAGGCGCGCGACGCGGGTGCGATGGCCTACCTGGTGAAGCCGTTCGCCCGGCACGAGCTGGTGCCGGCCATCGAGCTGTCGGTCAGCCGGTTCGCCGAGATGCAGGCGCTGGAGGGCGAGGTCGCCACGCTCACCGAGCGGTTGGAGACCCGCAAGGTGGTCGATCGGGCCAAGGGTCTGCTGATGACCAACAACGCGATGACCGAGCCCGAGGCGTTCCGCTGGATCCAGCGCACCGCGATGGACCGCCGGAGCACCATGCGGGCGGTCGCGGAAGCGGTCATCAACGGCCTCGACCAGCCATCTTGATCGAATCTTGACCGGCTGACCTGGACCCTTCCGCCGCGAGCCGGATTGTAATAGCGTGCTTGCACGCCGTGATACACGGCGGTGCGCGCGTTGCGTTCTGGTAAAGAGCGTCACGTATGTGATGACGCGGAACGCGTGAGTCCAATAGGTTCCCCACACGCTCACGAATGGGTGAGTGCTATTGCACGGTGCTCGGGGGCCCGTTGCTGGACTCGGCTCGCGCAGTCACAGGAGGTTCAGGATGAGTCGGAAGCGGACGGTCATCGCGCTGGCGGGTGCGCTCGCCGGTGCGTTGGTGCTGTCGGCATGCGGCGGAGGGGGAACAGGCGGCGGGGGCGCGGAGGCGTCCTCCGACACGGTGAAGATCGGCTTCCTCGGCGATCTCACCGGAGAGAACGCCGGCCTGATGGATCCTCCGCACAAGGCGGCACAGCTGGCGTTCGACGAGTTCAACGCCACCAACCCACCCAAGAAGATCGAGCTGGTCGACTACGACAGCCAGGGCACGCCCGAGCAGGCGCAGGGGTTGGCGCCCAAGGCGGCCCAGCAGGACAAGATCGTCGGCCTGATCGGCCCCGGGTTCTCCGGTGAGTCCAAGGCCGCCAACCCGTTCTTCGACCAGGCCAAGATCCCGATGATCTCCGCTTCGGCGACCAACCCGGGTCTGGCCAACATGGGCCTCAAGTACTTCCACCGCACGCTCGCGGCGGACGACCTGCAGGGCCCGGGCATCGCGGACTTCCTGATCGCGGCAAAGAGCCCGCAGAAGGCGTTCGTGATCAACGATGACTCGGAGTACAGCACCGGGCTGGGCGGAGCGGTCGCCAAGCAGCTGTCCGGTAAGGGCGTCACCGTGGACAAGGACCAGTTCGCGCAGAGCGCCTCGGACTTCTCCTCCTCGGTGGCCAAGATCAAGGCCAGCAACCCGCAGGTGATCTTCTTCGGGGGTTACTACGCGCAGGGTGGCCGGCTGCTCAAGCAGATCCGGGACGCGGGGATCACCGCCACCTTCGCCACCGGTGACGGTGGCCTGGACGCCGGGCTGATCCGGGGTGCGGGCAACCAGGCCGCCGAAGGCGCGGTCATCGGCTGCCCGTGCGCCATCCCGGCGGCCGACTCCACCGGTGCGGCGAAGAAGTTCTACGACGCCTACAAGGCGAAGTACAACGCGGAGCCCGCCGTGTACTCGACCGAGGCCTACGATGCCGCGACGGCGTTCATCAAGGCCGTGCAGGCTGGCCACACCACGCCGGAGGCGATCAACACCTTCCTGTCCACGGTGGACTTCGCCGGGACCGGGAAGCAGATCAAGTTCGCGCCGAACGGCAACGTGGCGACCACCGACATCTTCGTCTACCAGGTGAAGAACGGAAAGATTGAGCCGCTGGGCAATGCCAAGCAGGCGAAGATCGGCTGAACGACCCCGGTCGCGCCGGGCGGCGGCTGGTAATGCGGCTGGCGTCCGGCGCGATTGTGGTTGTGTCCGGTGCTATTGAGGGGGCAACGGGGCATTGTTCAACGACTTTGTTCTGCAGTTCGGGCCGAGCACGGTCGGCGGCCTGGTCGTGGGCTCGATCTATGCGCTGGTGGCGCTGGGCTACACGATGGTGTACGGCGTGCTGCGGCTGATCAATTTCGCGCACTCCGAGATATTCATGATCGGCTCGTTCGCGGCGTTGTTCGTGTTGAGCCTGGTCAGTCTGCCGGGGCCGCTCACCGGGTTGGCCCTGTTGGGCATGATGGTGTTGCTGTTCGTGGTGGCGATGGCCGCTTCGGGCGGCGCGGCGGTGGCGTTGGAGTTCGTCGCCTACCGGCCGTTGCGCAAGCGCAACGCGCCGCGGCTGGCGGCGCTGATCTCGGCGATCGGCGCTTCGCTGTTCCTGCAGGAGCTGTTCGCCCTGGTGGTCATACCCGAGGTGTTCGAGCGGCAGGGGCGGATCGATGCGGCGGTGCCCCGGCTGGTGGACCGGAACACGGTGTTCACCGTGTTCGGCGCCGAGGTGAAGACCGACCATCTCGTGATCATCGTCGCGGCGGTGGTGATGATGGTCGCGCTGGACCAGCTGGTCGCGCGTACCCGGATCGGCCGGGGCATCCGGGCGACCGCGCAGGATCCTGAGGCGGCCGTGCTGATGGGTGTCAACATCAACACCATCGTGCGGCTGACCTTCCTGCTCGGCGGCGCGATGGCCGGCGTGGCCGGGGTGCTGTACGCCATGGAGTTCGAGAACATCCGCTACAACATCGGGTTCGTGCTGGGCATCAAGGCGTTCACCGCCGCGGTGCTCGGCGGCATCGGCAACATCCGAGGGGCGCTGGTCGGCGGCATCGCGCTGGGCCTGGTGGAGAACTGGGGGGCGATTTTCTTCGGCACCCAGTGGAAGGACGTCATCGCTTTCGTGATCCTGGTAGTTGTGTTGTTGTTCCGGCCAACCGGCATCCTGGGCGAGTCGCTGCAGCAGGCGCGCGCATGAACGCCACTGGGAACCCGCTCAGCCGCCTCGGCTCGATCGCCGGCGGATACTTCGACGCGGTCCGTGACTGGTGGGCCGGCGCGCCGCCGTGGCAGCGCTGGATCGGTTATGCGCTGGCCCTGGGTGTGGCGATCATCGCGCCCAGCCCGTTCATCGGCGCGATCATGTCGCCGCACTCGGACTGGCCGACCCTGCTGTTCCACCCGATCAGCACGTTCATCCTGCTGGCCATGGGGCTCAACATCGTGGTCGGTCACGCGGGCCTGCTCGACCTGGGGTACGTGGCGTTCTTCGCGATCGGCGCGTACACGCTGGCCTACCTGGGGGTGAAGCACGGCTGGTCGTTCTGGCCGACGGTGGTGCTGGGCATGGTCCTGGCGTCGGTGTCCGGGGTGATCCTGGGTGCCCCGACGCTGCGGTTGCGCGGTGACTATCTGGCGATCGTGACGCTGGGCTTCGGGGAGATCGTGCGGATCACCGCGGTGAACACCGAGGAGATCGGCGGCGCCCGGGGTCTGACCCCGATCCCGCACCCGCCGGCGATGTTCGGCACCGAGTTCCTGCTGGACCCGCTGCCGTACTACTACCTGGTGCTGGCGGCGATCGTGCTGGTGATCATCTTCTCGGTACGACTGGAACGCAGCCGGGTGGGGCGGGCGTGGACGGCGATCCGGGAGGATGAGGACGCGGCCGAGCTGATGGGCGTGCCCACGTTCCGGTTCAAGCTGCTGGCGTTCGCCATCGGGGCGTTGATCGGCGGGCTGGCCGGGGTGATGTGGGCCGGCAAGGTCATCTTCATCGCGCCGACCAACTTCCCGTTCATCCTGTCGGCGACGATCCTGGCGGCGGTGCTGCTGGGCGGTTCGGGCAACCTGCCCGGGGTGATCCTGGGGGCGTTCCTCATTGCCTGGTTGCCGGAGCGGTTCCGAGGGTTCGCCGAGTACCGGATCCTGATCTTCGGTGGGGCGCTGGTGCTGATGATGGCGCTGCGGCCGGAGGGGCTGCTGCCGTCGCGGCGGCGTAAGGCGGAGATGGCAGATCCGGGTGGTTCGGCCCTGGGCGCCGAGGTGGCCGGGCCGGTCGCGGCCGGTGGATCTGGGTCGTCTTCGGAGGTGGGGAGGTGACCGACGAGATGATCGAGACGCGGCGCGCGGAACCCGGTACGACGGACGAGCAGCCGACCCTGGAGCTGGACAACGTGACCATGCGCTTCGGCGGGGTCACCGCGCTGCGCGGGGTCAGCTTCACCGTGGAGGAGGGGGAGATCGTCGCCCTGATCGGCCCGAACGGGGCCGGGAAGACCACGGTGTTCAACGTGGTCACCGGGGTGTGCCGGCCGACCGAGGGCGCGGTGCGGTTCGACGGGCGGCGGATCGACGGGATGAAGCGGTTCCGCATCGCCAAGTCCGGGATCGCCCGGACCTTCCAGAACATCCGGCTGTTCCACAACATGACGGCGCTGGAGAACGTCATGGTTGGGGCGGACGCGCACCACCGGACCGGGGCGGTCGGCGCGGCGCTTGGCCTGCCCTGGCACCGCAAGGAGGAACGCCAGGGCCGGGAGAAGGCGGCCGAGCTGCTGGAGTTCGTGGGCATGTCGGCGCGGGCGGAGGATGCGGCGAAGAACCTGTCCTACGGCGACCAGCGCCGGCTGGAGATCGCCCGCGCGCTGGCCACCGAACCCCGGTTGTTGCTGCTGGACGAGCCGGCGGCCGGCATGAACCCGGCGGAGAAGAAGTCGTTGCAGGGACTGATCCGGCGGATCCGGGAGTCCGGGCGGACCGTGTTGCTGATCGAGCACGACGTCGGCCTGGTGATGGACATCAGTGACCACATCGCGGTGCTGGACTTCGGCCAGAAGATCGCCGAAGGGCTGCCGCGTGAGGTCCGGGCGAACGCGAAGGTGATCGAGGCGTACCTGGGGGCTCCGACCGATGCTTCTTGAGGTATCCGAAATCCAGGTGCACTACGGCAAGATCGCCGCGCTGCGCGGGGTCAGCCTGCAGGTCGACACGGGCGAGATCGTGGCGCTGATCGGCGCCAACGGCGCCGGCAAGACCACCACCCTGAAGACCATCTCTGGGCTGCGGCCGTTGTCCGGCGGGCGGATCGTGTTCGACGGCCGCGACATCAGCCGGATGCCCGGGCACCTGCGGGTGGTCGCCGGGATCGGGCAGGCGCCGGAGGGCCGGGGCATCTTCCCCGGCATGACGGTGCAGGAGAACCTGCTGATGGGCAGCTACGCCCGCAAGCGGGGCTCGGAAAAGATCCTCGCCGAGGTCTACGAGCTGTTCCCCCGGTTGGCCGAGCGCAAGACCCAGGCCGGCGGCACCATGTCCGGGGGCGAGCAGCAGATGCTGGCCATCGGGCGGGCGCTGATGGGACAGCCGAAGGTGCTGCTGCTCGACGAGCCGTCCATGGGCCTGGCGCCGATCCTGGTCAACCAGATCTTCGACATCATCGCGGAGATCAACACCCGGGGCACCACCGTGCTGCTGGTGGAGCAGAACGCCACCCAGGCGCTGCGCCTGGCCGACCGCGCCTACGTCCTGGAAACCGGCCGGGTGGTCAAGGCCGCACCGGCCGACCAGCTGCTCACCGACCCGGATGTCCAGGCCGCCTACCTCGGCGGCGACCTGGACACCCGCGCGCAGGACACCCGGCCGACTACGAGCTGACTTTCCAGTCGAGCAGCTGCACGATCACGCCGTTGGGGTCGCGGGTCTGGAAGGCCCGCTCGCCCCACTCCTCCTCGGTCAGCGGCATGGTGATCTGGACGCCCTCGGCCTGCAGGCGGGCCAGTTCGCCCTCCAGGTCGTCCACGGTGAACGCCAGGATCAGGCCGGTGGCGTGGATGTCCCGCTGGTCCTCGGGGAGCGTGGGCAACCCGGTGGCCAGGAAGACCACGTGCATGCCGATGTCCTCGCGGGTGAGGGAGTGAAACCCTTCGGCGGCCATCTCCTCGGTGAAGCCGAAATGCTCCACCAGGAAGCGACTGGAAGCGGCCGGGTCGGACACGTTGAGCGAAACCGCCGGTGGTGCGGTGACCTTCATGTAGCCTCCTGGCGTCGAGTAAACTCCGTACGTTGTACAGTGTACAGCGTTTGCCGGGAGGATTCGTTACCGTGCCTGCCGAACGCAGTGGAGCCGGTGATCCGGTGCGCACCCTGGAGCTGCTGTGGCGGCTGCCCGAGCCGTCCCGGCGCGGCCCCCGGCCGGGACTGGACCTGGAGGCGGTGGTGGCGGCGGCGACCGAACTGGCCAACTCGGAGGGCCTGGACGCGGTGACCATGCGCCGGGTGGCCACCGCGCTCGGTGTCGCCCCGATGACGCTCTACACCTACCTGCCCGGCAAGGCCGAGCTGCTCGACCTCATGCTGGACGCCGCCTACCTGCGCATGACCCGCACGGACAGCACCGGCCAGCCGTGGCGGCAGCGGCTGCGGGCGGTCGCGGGGGAGAACCGGCGCCTGTTCGCCGCGCACCCGTGGGCCGCGTGGATCTCGACCACCCGGCCGCCGCTGGGGCCGGGGCAGATGGCCAAGTACGAGCATGAGCTGGCCGCGCTGGACGGCCTCGGCCTGGACGACGTGACGATCGACGCCGCGCTCACCCACCTGCTCGGCTTCGTGCAGGGCTGGGCGCGGACGGCCGCCCAGGTGCGGGCGGAGCGGCCGGACGGCGCCGGCGACGACGATCGGTGGTGGGCGAAGGTCGGCCCGCTGCTCGGCGAGTTGCTCGACCCGGCGCGTTACCCGTTGGCCACCAGGGTCGGTTCGGCCGCCGGCGCCGCGCACGGCGCGGCCTACGACCCGGCGCACGCCTACGAGTTCGGCCTGGCCCGGGTGCTCGACGGGTTTGCCGCGCTGATCGAGCCCGACCCGGCGCCGGGTTGACCGACCGCCACGGCCGGCGATCATCCGACGGATGGGTCAGGCCAGGACGGCCACCGCGACCAGCCCGCCGGAGACGGCGACGAAGGATAGGCCGCTGATCAGCTTGAACACCGCTGTGCCGGCTGATTTTTCGTGGAAGGCCAGGGGCAGGAAGAGCGCCGGGGTTCACCCAGGTTCCGACGGCCAGGGTCACGGCGAGCCAGCCGGGGATACCCGGCGCGGCCAGGCCGACCGCGACCAGGATCAGGCCCATGATGATGAAGTCCAGGTGCGCCTGGAGGACTCGCCTCGGGCTGGCCACGCCCAGCCGGCCCAGCGTGGCCGGTTGGGCCACCGACACCAGCACCGCCCAGCCGAGCACCGCGCCGAGGGCCAACTCGACCAGGCCGACCCTTACCAGTGCGCTCATCGGGACACCAGCTCCCCGGCGCGGTGCCGGCGGTACCACCGTTCGCCGTGCCAGCGCTGGTAGTGCCAGCAGGCGGTGGGCAGCGCGCCCCGGCGGTGCAGCCAGAAGCCGCGCGGGGGATCGGCGACCGGGGTCCGCCGGCCGGGGATGACCTCGGCGACCACCACGCCCTCGCCGTCGCGGGTGGGGCGTTCGGCCAGCACCCGGCCATCCGCGTCGGTGATCACCGTCGCGCCCTCGAAGCGCCCCCGGTAGCTCAGTGGCAGGCAGGGCATTGCGCACTCGAGCCGGCCGGCGTGCGAGGCGTGCACGGTGGGCGCGCCGACGTAGCGGGAGAAGCTGGCGGCGGCCTGCCTCGCGGTTGCCGTGTTGTCCCGCTCCAGCGGCCCGAACAGCGCGCGCGGCGCCCAGTGCGGCACCGACCACCAGCCGGAACCGGCGAGCACCAGGTCCACCCGGCCGGCCAGCCGGTGCACCGTCCGAGTGCGCATCAGCTCCCAGCACATGGCGGCGCCGACGGTCAGCTCGCCGGTGTCGAGCACCCCGGGGTCGTTGCCGCCCACGTAGTAGGCGTTCTCCCACATGGTCGGCAGGTCCTTGTCGTGCCGGCCGACCACTCCGTCCGGACCGGCCAGCAGGTACGCGTTGCGCACCTCGCCGTCCGCGTCCCGGCACAGGAAGGACCCGCCGACCAGTGCGCCGAACCGGGCGGCCAGCCCGGTCAGCAGCTCGGTCGCCGGGCCGTCCGGCGGCAGTGCCGCGTGGGCCAGGCGCTCGGTGAACCCGATGCCCGTGGTGAAGAACTCCGGGAGGGCAATGACCTCCGCGCCGGCCTCGCCCGCCCGCGTGCCCAGCCGCGCGCAGGCCGCCAGGTTGGCGTCCACGTCGGCGAGCACCGCTTCGAGCTGCACCGCTGCTACCCGAACCATGGATTGAACGGTACTGCAAAACTGAACGCTACTACAAGAACTCTATCGAGCCAGTCCTCGCAGCACGATGTCCCGGCCGATCGCGATCACCTCGGCCAGCTCCTGCTCGTCCAGTGCCAGCCGGTCCGGGCGCATCCGCAGTGCCAGCACGCCGTTCCAGGCGCCCCAGAGGAACACCGAAGTTCGGTGCGGGTCGGTGCACTCGATCTGCCCATCCTCGGCGGCCCGGCGCAGCGCGTCCGCGATGTTGCCGACCAGTGCCTCCACCTTGTCCGCGATGCGTTGCTCGGCCGCGCTGGCCAGGTCGCCCGGCGGCACGTCCAGCATGCGCAGCGCGATCATCCGGAAGTAGCCCGGGTTCTCCAGGTGGAACCGGCAGTAGGCGTCGCTGGCCGCGTACAGCTCCTGCACCGGCGTGCGGCCGGGCGCGTGGGCGCGCGCCATGTAGGCCTCGTTGACCTCCAGCGCCCGCTCCACCAGCGCCAGGTAGAGGGCTTCCTTGTTGCCGAAGTGGTGGTAGATCGAGCCGACCGCGGTGTCGGCCTCGGCGGCGATTGCGTCCATGCTGACCGCGTGGAAGCTGCTGTCGTTGAACAGCTTCTCGGCGGCGTCCAGGATCGCCGCCGTGGTCCGCGCGGTGCGTCGGTCCACCCGCTTCCGGTCTGAGCTCACCGCCATGACGGAAGAGCCTAGCCGCGGCCGCGGCCGGCTCGGGGGGCTCAGGGCAGCGGGATGTCGGTGCCCGGAGCGTCCGGCGCCTGGAACAGGGTGGCCCCTCCGGTCACCCGCAGCGCGGCCGGGCGAATCCGCGCGGGCACGTCGAAGTACAGGTCGAACTCCAGGCGCACCGAGGCACCCAGCTCGAACTCGCCCGGCTGGCGCTTGATCAGCATCGCCTCCGGGTCCGGGGCCAGCACCGCGCCGTCGGCGGTGACCAGCCGTTGGGCCTTGGTGTCGAACACCGAACCGGAACGGCCCAGGTTCGCCACCACCAGCCGCACCCGGACCAGCCGGCCCTGCTTGGGCCGCCACTCCGCGTGGCTGCCCAGGATGGAGTCCAGCGAGCTGAGCCCGAGCACGGTGAACTCGGTGTCGCCGTTGACCACCGGCGGATGCGATAGCGGTGTCTCGCCGGCCCGCACCGGACGGGGTGGCAGCTGGTACAGGGCCGGGGGAGCGGGCGCGCACCCGGCGAGCGCGACCACCAGCACCAGCGCCGGGCCGAGGCGACGCATCTCAGGCCCAGCCGGGGCGGACCAGCCCGGTCTCGTAGGCCAGCACCACCAGCTGCGCCCGGTCCCGCGCCGCCAGCTTGATCATGGCCCGGCTGACGTGGGTCTTGGCCGTGGCCGGGCTGACCACCAGGCGCTCGGCGATCTCGTCGTTGGACAGCCCCTCCGCGACCAGCGCGACGATCTCCTTCTCCCGGGTGGTCAGCGCGTCCAGCTCGCGCACCGACCGGGCGGGCCGGGCCCGGCGGGCGAACTCCCCGATCAGCCGCCGGGTGACGCCGGGGGAGAGCAGCGCCTCGCCCTCGGCCACCACCCGCACCGCGCGCAGCAGCTCCACCGGCTCGGTGTCCTTCACCAGGAACCCGCTGGCCCCGGTGCGGATCGCCTCGAACACGTACTCGTCGTCGTCGAAGGTGGTCAGGATGAGCACCCGCACGCCGGCCGAGGCCGGGTCGGCGACGATCCGGCGGGTGGCGGCCAGGCCGTCCGTGCCGGGCATCCGGATGTCCATCAGCACCACGTCCGGCGCGGTCTCGGCGACCACCCGGACCGCCTCGGCCCCGTCACCGGCCTCGCCGACCACCCCGATGTCCGGCTGCGCGTCCAGCAGCGCGCGGAACCCGGCGCGCACCAGCGCCTGGTCGTCGGCCAGCACCACTTTGATCAACTGGATTCCCCTTCACCGGGTATCGGCAGCCGGGCCCGCACCCGGAATCCGCCGCCGGGGCGCGGGCCGGCGTCCAGCCGCCCGCCGAACGCGGCCGCCCGCTCCCGCATGCCGGGGATGCCGTTGCCCGCCGGGGGCTCGCCCCTGGCGCCCCGGCCGTCGTCGTCCACCTGCAGGACCAGGTCCGGCCCCGAATAGTCCAGCAGCACCGATGCGGAGTCGGCGCCGGCGTGCCGGTGCACGTTGGTCAGCGCCTCCTGGGCGATCCGGAACGCCGCGGTGTCCAGCGCGGTGGGCAGGGGGCGCGCGGCGCCCTCGGTGCGCACGGTGACCGGCAGGCCGGTGCCGCGCATCCGCTGGGCCAGCGCGTCCAGGCCGGCCAGGCCGGCGGTCGGGGCGAGGGGCAGCTCCTCGTCCACCCGGCGCAGCACGCCGAGCATGCCGCGCAGCTCCACCAGCACCTCCTTGCTGGACGCCTTGATCGCGGTGAGCGCCTCCCGGGCCAGGCCGGGTTGCTCGTCCAGCAGGTGCAGCGCGGTGCCGGCCTGCACGTTGATCAGCGAGACGTGGTGGGCCAGCACGTCGTGCAGGTCCCGGGCGATGCGCAGCCGTTCCTCGGTCGCCCGGGCGCGCGCCTCCTCGGCCCGGGCCAGCCGCTCCCGGGCCAGCCGCTCGCGGCGGCCGCGCAAAAGCTCGCCCAGGGTGAGCAGCACCAGCAGCCAGGCCGCCAGCCCGGAAACGGCCAGGGGCTCGAGCCGCCCCTCGCGCAACCAGAACAGGACGACCATGGCGAGGTAGGTGGGCACGGTGACCAGCCACGCCGCCCGCCGCCGCCGGTGCACCACGGCGTTCACCAGCGCTACCACCACGGACAGCACCACCGGGCCGTACGGGTAGCCCAGCGCCAGGTAGCCGAGCAGCACGGCGACCGTGGCGACCAGCGTGCCGACGGGGTACCGGCGCCGGGCCGGCAAGGCGGCCGGCCCGAGCAGCAGCAGGACCACCGCGAGCGCGTCCAGGGGCCGCGCGTCCGGCTGCCGGCCGGCCGCGCCGAAGCTGCCCATGACCTGGATGAACCCGGCGGCCAGCGCCGGCAGCAGCAGCCTGGCGTCCAGCGCGACCCGGTTCACCGGACAAACGGTAGCGACTCGGGCGCGCCTCCGGCGTCGGCCGACGGTCGACTGCCCGGCTACGCCTCCGGGCGTACGCGGGGGCCGGGCCGGTTGTCCAGGTGCATGCAGGTCAACCGGCCGGTGCAGATCCGCTTGCCGCGCCCGTCGGTGAGGACCACCTCGAAGGTGGACGTGCTGCGTCCCACGTGCAGGGGCGTGGCCACCCCGGTGACCAGGCCCTCGGTCGCGCTGCCGTGGTGGGTGCAGGCCAGCTCGAGGCCGACCGGGAAGCGCTCGGGCAGCGTGTGCTGGGCCGCCGCGACCGAGGCCAGCGTCTCCACCAGCACCCCGCTGGCGCCGCCGTGCAGCAGCCCGAACGGCTGCCGGTTGCCGGCCACCGGCATGGTGCCGACCACCCGGTCCTTGCCGATCTCCGTGATCTGGATACCCATCCGCTCGGGCAGCTGCTCATCGGGGAACGAGATCGCCGATAGCGGCGGGTTCTGCGACTGGATCGACATCCAGGCAGCTTATGCGGCGGTTACCGGCCGTGTCCGCACGCTGTCGCTCAGGCCACCTCGGCGGTCCGGCTGGGCCAGCCGCCGGTCGGTGCCGGGTCGGAGGAGAGCGCCAGCCAGGCGGCGGTGAGCCGCTCCATGGCCTCGTCGAGGCACGGTTCGGGCAGCGTGTACGGCAGCCGAAGGAACCGCTCGAAGGCGCCGTCCAGGCCGAACCGGGGGCCGGCGGCGAGCAGCACGCCGTGCCGGCTGGCGCTGGAGACCAGTGCGCTGGACACCGGGGCGTCCAGGTCCACCCACAGGGAGAGCCCGCCGGTGGGCGCGGAGGCCGTCCAGCCGGGGAAGTGCCGGGTGACCAGCCCGCGCAGGTGGTCCCGGGCGGAGCGCAGCCGGGGCAGGCGGTCGGCCAGCACGGTGTCGATCGCGTCCAGCAGGTGCTGGGTGATCAGCTGGTCCAGCACCGAGCTGGCGATGTCCACCGAGGCCCGGGACCGGGCGATCCGGTCGATCATGGGCCGGCGCGCCCGCACCCAGCCGATGCGCAGGCCGCCCCAGAACGTCTTGCTGGCCGAGCCCACGGTGATGATCGGTGAGGAGCTGTGTTCCGGCAGGTGGGAGGCCAGCGGCGCGAGCTGCTCCCCGTCCAGCGGGAGCTCGGCCACCGACTCGTCGACCAGCAGGGGGGTGCGGGTGCGCCGGCCCAGCTCGACCAGCTCGGCGCGCTGCTCGGCGCTCATGCAGAGGCCGGTGGGGTTCTGGAAGTCCGGGATCAGGTACATCAGCCGGGGGCAGGCGTCCCGTACCGCCGCGGCGATGGTGTCGATGTCCCAGTCCGTGCCGGTGAAACCGACCGGAACCGCTCGGGCGTGCTCGCGGGCGATGGCGTCCAGGGCGTTCGGGTAGGTGGGGTGCTCCACCAGCACCCGGTCGCCCGGGGAGACCAGGGTGGCGAACACCAGCGCGTTGGCGTGCTGCGCGCCCGAGGTGATCAGCACCTCGTCCGGCGTGGTCGGCAGGCCGCGTGCGGTGTACCGGGCGGCCACCGCCGCGCGCAGCGAGCGCAGCCCGAACAGCTGGTAACCGCTGCCCGTGGCGTGGTGGGTCACCCGCTCGGTGGCCCAGTTGAGGGCGGCGGCGAAGGGAGCCGTGGGGGCGGCGGTGGCCGCGTAGGCCAGGTCCAGCGCGGTGCTGTCGCCGGCCGGGGCGAACGGTGAGAGGTGCTGGACACCGGGAGTCTCGGGCAGCGTGGTCCAGCTGCCCGAGCCGCGCTTGCTGTGCAGGAAGCCGGCCTCGCGCAGCAGGTCGTAGCCGGCCGCCACGGTGGTGCGGCTGATCGTCAGCGCGGTGGCCAGCTCGCGCTCGGCGGGCAGCCGGGTGCGCACCGGGAGCCGCCCGTCCAGCACCAGCAGCTTGATCCGCTCGGCCAGCTCGGCATAGGCGGCGGGACTGACCGCGCCGTTGCCCTCGGTGCGCCACTGGCCCAGGTGCTTGGCCAGCGTGCGGCCGGTCACGTGCCGGTCACCGTTCATTTGGCCCAGTCCACTTCGCCGGGATTGGCTCTGTTGTCCCAATCCAATTACCCCGATAATAGAGCCACAGGGAGGCGATGGCCATGACTGGACTTTTGATCATGGTGGCACTGGCGGTGCTGCTCGCCGCCTGGGGACCACTGTTCGGGGTGGACTCCCGGGACGGCCGTGACTGGTACAACCGCCCGGCGCGCGAGGTTCTTCCCCGGCCGGGGCGGGGCGTCCGGGAGCGGCTGGCCCGCTGCTGGAGCTGGCTGGCCGGGGCCTGGGACCGCCAGGAGCGGGCCTGGGGTGAGTGCTGGCGGGTCCACCAGCCGTGGCGCGGTGACGACCTGCCGCCGGACTGGGACGAGCTGCACTGGCGCGTGGTGCGCGGGGAGTACCGGCTGGCCGGCCGGTTGATGCCGCCCCCGACGCCACCCGCCGACCGCTCCGGCGACCCGGCCAACCACTAGCCGGGAATAGCCGGGGGAAAGCTGTCAGGGGGCGGCCCTAGACTTGCCGAGGTGACCGCCACCACCGCCACCTCTGCCACCGACGCCGGCACTCCGACCAGTACTGACCAGGGCCAAGCCGAACGCCGTCTGCTCCTGCTCGACGGGCATTCGCTCGCCTACCGGGCGTTCTACGCCCTGCCGGCGGAGAACTTCCGCACCCAGACGGGGCAGACCACCAACGCGGTGTACGGCTTCACCTCGATGCTGATCAACCTGTTGCGGGACGAGCAACCGACGCACCTGGCGGTGGCGTTCGACGTGTCCCGGCGGACCTTCCGGTCCGAGGCGTTCGCCGAGTACAAAGCCAACCGGACCAGCACCCCGGACGACTTCCGGGGCCAGGTGGAGCTGATCCGCGAGGTGCTGAACGCGCTGGCCGTGCCGTCAATGGCGGTGGAGGGCTACGAGGCCGACGACATCATCGCCACGCTCACCACGCAGGCGGTGGACGCGGGCTACCGGGTGGAGATCTGCACCGGAGACCGGGATGCGTTCCAGCTGGTCGGGGACGCGGTGACGGTGCTCTACCCGAAGCGCGGGGTGTCCGACCTGGCCCGGGTGGACCCGGCCGAGGTGAACACCCGCTACGGGCTGTCGCCCGCGCAGTACCCCGACTTCGCCGCCCTGCGCGGCGACCCCAGCGACAACCTGCCGTCCATCCCGGGCGTGGGGGAGAAGACCGCCGCCAAGTGGATCAGGGAGTTCGGCTCGCTGGCGGAGCTGACCGACCGGGTGGACGAGGTCAAGGGCAAGGCCGGCGACGCGCTGCGGGCGAACCTGGCCAACGTCACCCTCAACCGGCAGCTCACCGAGCTGGTCCGGGAGGTGCCGCTGGAGCTGGCGCCGGACGACCTCGCGGTGCGGGCCTGGGACCGTGACGCGGTGCACCGGCTGTTCGACGAGCTGGAGTTCCGGGTGCTGCGCGAGCGGCTGTTCGCCACGCTGGCCAGCGCGGAGCCGGAGGCGGAGTCGGGTTTCGAGGTCCAGGGTGGCCCGCTCGCGCCCGGTGAGCTGGGGGACTGGCTGGCCGAGCACGCCGCCGACGGCCGCCGGGTGGGGCTGGCCTTCCACGGCAACGTGGGCAGCTGGCTGGGCCGGGACGTGGACGGCATCGCGCTGGCCGGCGCGGACGGCCACGGCGGCTACGTGGACGTCACCGCGCTCACCCCGGAGGACGAGGCCGCGCTCGGCGAGTGGCTGGCCGACCCGACCAGGCCGAAGGCGGCGCACGACGTGAAGGGCGCGCTGCACGCGCTGCGCCTGCGCGGCTGGACGGTGGCCGGCCTGACCAGCGACACCGCGTTGGCCGCCTACCTGGTCCGGCCCGGCCAGCGCAGCTTCGACCTGGCCGACCTGGCGCTGCGTTACCTCCGCCGCGAGCTGCGCGCCGAGGGCGATCCGGAGGACGGCCAGCTGTCCCTGCTCGGCGGCGTGGAGGAGGCCGACCAGCAGCGGGCCCAGGCGGAGATCCTGCGCGCCCACGCGGTCGGCGAGCTGGCCGACGCGCTGGACCTGGAGCTGGGCAAGCTGGGCGGGGCCAAGCTGCTCCAGGAGCTGGAGCTGCCGCTGCTCGGCGTGCTGGCCGACCTGGAGCGGGCCGGCATCGCGGTGGACGGGGACCTGCTCGCCGCGCTCGAGGCGGACTTCGCCGCGCAGGTCAAGCAGGCCGCCCAGGACGCGTACTCGCAGATCGGCAAGGAGATCAACCTGGGCTCGCCGAAACAGTTGCAGGTGGTGCTGTTCGACGAGCTGGGCATGCCGAAGACCAAGCGCACCAAGACCGGCTACACCACCGACGCCGATGCGCTGCAGAGCCTGTTCGAGCAGACCCAGCACCCGTTCCTCTCCCACCTGCTCCTGCACCGCGACGCCACCCGGCTCAAGGTCACCGTGGACGGCCTGCTCAAGTCGATCGACGACGACGGCCGCATCCACACCACCTACAGCCAGACCATCGCCGCCACCGGGCGGCTGTCGTCCACCGAGCCGAACCTGCAGAACGTGCCGATCCGGACCGCCGCCGGCCGGCGCATCCGGGAGACCTTCGTGGTCGGGGGCGGCTACGCCGAGCTGCTGACCGCCGACTACAGCCAGATCGAGATGCGCATCATGGCGCACCTGTCCAAGGACGAGGCCCTGGTCGAGGCGTTCCGCTCGCACCACGACTTCCACGCGGAGACCGCCGCCAAGGTGTTCGGGGTGAACGCCGCCGAGGTGAGCGTCGAGCAGCGGGCGAAGATCAAGGCGATGAACTACGGGCTGGCCTACGGGCTGTCCGCGTTCGGGCTCTCCGGCCAGCTGCGCATCTCCACCGAGGAGGCGCGCGGCCTGATGGACGGCTACTTCGAGACCTTCGGCGGCGTGCGGGACTACCTGCGCAGCGTGGTGGACCAGGCGCGCAAGGACGGCTACACCGAGACCATGCTCGGCCGGCGCCGCTACCTGCCCGACCTGACCAGCGACAACCGGCAGCGCCGGGAGATGGCCGAGCGGATGGCGCTGAACGCCCCCATCCAGGGCAGCGCGGCGGACATCATCAAGGTGGCGATGCTGCGGGTGCACGGAGCGCTGGCCGAGGCCGGCCTGCGCTCCCGGATGCTGCTGCAGGTGCACGACGAGCTGGTGCTCGAGGTGGCCGAGGGGGAGCGGGACGCGGTCCGTGAGCTGGTGTGCGACCAGATGGGCGCGGCGCACGAGCTGTCCGTGCCGCTCGAGGTCTCCGTCGGTTTCGGGCGCAGCTGGGACGACGCCGCGCACTGACGCGACGGGTCAGCCCGGGGCGAGCCGGTGGGGCAGCGCGGCCAGCCGGAAGCGCCGCCAGAAGAACGCGTCGGCGGTGTGCTGGTCGGCGAAGAACGGCCGGAGCGCGTTCGGGTCACCGCCGGCGTAGGCCTGGTAGTAGCGCTGGATCAGGTCGACCCGCGGATTTCCCGCGCTGGTCGGTTCGACCCGGGGCGCGCCGCCGGCGAGCAGCGCGGTGGCCGCCAGACCGGCGACGGTGGCGGTGCCGTGCAGGACATGGCCCGGCCGTCGCGCCGGACCGGGTAGAGTCCCGGTTCGTCCCAGCGGAGGAGCTGCCCGGTGACCGACCTCGCGGCCCCGACCCGGCGCGCCCCGGCCGTGCCGGTGGTGCCGGCCGTGCCGGTGGTGGTGCGGCTGCGGCGGGCCCGCGACCTGATGGACCGGTGCTACGCCGAGCCCCTGGACCTGGACGCGCTGGCCGCCGAGGCCGGGTTCTCCCGGTACCACTTCGCCCGGGCGTTCCGCGCGACCTACGGCGAGACCCCACGCGCGTACCTCACCCGCCGGCGGGTCGAACGGGCCAAGGACCTGCTGCGTTCGGCGGACATCACGGTCACCGAGGTGTGCATGCTGGTCGGGTTCAGCAGCCTGGGTTCGTTCAGCAGCCGGTTCCGCGAGCTGGTCGGCCTGCCGCCTTCGGAGTACCGGCGGCGCAACTGGACCGAGCGCGCGCCGCTGCCGGTGCCCGGCTGCTTCGTGATGGCCTGGACCAGGACAGCAATCGCGGAGAAGCGCGGCGATCATCCGGCTCAATAGCCTGCGCACCATGATTAACGCGTTCTCGCATATGTGCATCTACGTGCTCGACCAGGACTCGGCCAAGGCCTTCTACACCGAGAAGCCGGGCTTCACCCTGATCGGCGACCACGACATGGGCGACGGTATCCAGTGGCTCACGGTCAGCCCGCCGAACCAGCCCGACCTGGAGGTTGTGCTCGCCGACTGCCGGATGGGGCACGACGCGGAGACCGCCGACCAGCTCCGGGCGTTGGTGGCCAAGGGGGCCATCGGCCCCGGGGTGCTGGCCACCGACGACTGCCAGAAGTCCTACGAGGAGCTGTCCGCGCGCGGCGTGGAGTTCCTGCAGGCGCCGACCGAGCGGTTCTACGGCACGGAGGCGCTGCTGCGCGACGACTCCGGGAACTGGTTCAGCCTGAGCAAGCGGGCGCCGGTTTCCGGCAGCTGAAGATCGCGGTGCCGGGGAAGAGGTCGCCGCGCAGCGGCGACCACTGTCCCCAGGTGTCGTCCAGGTCGGCGGGCCACTCCGGTTCGACCAGGTCGACCAGTTCGAGGCCGGCGGCCACGATGTCCCGGACCCGGTCACCCAGGGTGCGGTGGTGCTCCACGTACGCGGGCGCACCGGAGCCGTCCACCTCCAGATAGGGCGAGCGGTCGAAGTAGGACTGGGTGACGGTGAGGCCGGCCGGACCGGGATCGTCCGGGAAGATCCACCTGATCGGGTGGTTTACCGCAAATATCCAGCGGCCCCCCGGTCGGAGCACCCGGGCCACCTCCCGCATCACCCGTCCCGGGTCGGCCACGAAGGGCACCGCCCCGAAGGCCGAGCACACGATGTCGAAGACCCCGTCGGCGAACGGCAGCCGCTCCGCGTCGGCCTGCACCAGCGGCACGGCCACCCCGGTCCGTTGGGCGGCCAGTGCCGCCTGGCGAAGCATGCCCGAGGACAGGTCCATGCCCACCGCGGCGGCACCCTGCCCGACCAGCCAGCGGGCGCACGAGGCGGCGCCGCAGCCCAGCTCAAGGACCTGCGCGCCGACCAACGAGGCGGGTTCGCCGAGGAGCCGGGCGTCCGCCTCGCGCAGCCGTTCGGGGCACCAGACGAAGTCCGCGTCGCCCAGGAACTCGCCGTGCTCGGCCTGGTAGTCCACCGCGTCCGCGTCCCACCAGCGGCGGTTCGCGCGGGCCGACTCGGTCGAGGAGACGCTCCGCCGGGCCACCCTGGTCTCACCCAGCGGGTGATCCGTCACGTTCACCCACGCATCTTGGCGGGGGGAATTGGGGGCGGTTCAGCACGGGGGCGGCGTTGCCCGCCCGATCGGGTGACGCGTAGCATGAAGGTGCAAGGGTATACGCATCCCCTTACACGTCCATCCGTGCGGCTCAAACCGCCCGTCCACGCCACATCTATCCATACCGGAGCTACCCACCGCATGTCCACCGACACCACCACCGTCCCGACCACTCCGCAGGTCGCCGTCAACGACATCGGGACGGAGGAGGATTTCCTCGCCGCCATCGACCAGACGATCAAGTACTTCAATGATGGGGACATCGTTGAAGGCACCATCGTCAAGGTCGACCGGGACGAGGTTCTTCTCGATATCGGGTACAAGACCGAAGGAGTCATCCCCTCCCGCGAGCTGTCCATCAAGCACGACGTCGATCCGGCCGAGGTCGTCAAGGTCGGGGAGTTCGTCGAGGCGCTTGTCCTGCAGAAGGAGGACAAGGAAGGCCGGCTGATCCTGTCCAAGAAGCGCGCTCAGTACGAGCGCGCCTGGGGCACGATCGAGGCGCTCAAGGAGGCGGACGAGCCGGTCGAGGGCACCGTCATCGAGGTGGTCAAGGGCGGTCTGATCCTGGACATCGGGCTCCGTGGCTTCCTGCCGGCCTCGCTGGTCGAGATGCGCCGCGTGCGCGACCTGCAGCCGTACGTCGGCCGCAAGATCGAGGCCAAGATCATCGAGCTGGACAAGAACCGCAACAACGTGGTCCTGTCCCGCCGCGCCTGGCTGGAGCAGACCCAGTCCGAGGTGCGCAGCGAGTTCCTCAACCAGCTCACCAAGGGCCAGGTCCGCAAGGGCGTGGTGTCCTCGGTGGTCAACTTCGGTGCGTTCGTCGACCTCGGCGGCGTGGACGGCCTCGTGCACGTCTCCGAGCTGTCCTGGAAGCACATCGATCACCCCAGCGAGGTCGTGGAGGTCGGCCAGGAGGTCACCGTCGAGGTGCTCGACGTGGACCTGGACCGTGAGCGCGTCTCGCTGTCGCTGAAGGCCACCCAGGAAGACCCGTGGCGGCTGTACGCCCGCACCCACGCCATCGGCCAGATCGTGCCGGGCAAGGTCACCAAGCTGGTGCCGTTCGGCGCGTTCGTCCGCGTCGAGGAGGGCATCGAGGGCCTGGTGCACATCTCCGAGCTGGCCGAGCGCCACGTGGAGATCCCGGAGCAGGTCGTGCAGGTCGGCGACGACTGCATGGTCAAGGTCATCGACATCGACCTGGACCGCCGGCGCATCTCGCTGTCCCTCAAGCAGGCCAACGAGGGTATGACCCCGGAGACGGAGTTCGACCCGACGCGCTACGGCATGGCCGCCGAGTACGACAACGAGGGCAACTACATCTACCCCGAGGGCTTCGACCCGGAGACCCAGGACTGGCAAGAGGGCTTCGAGAAGCAGCGCGAGGAGTGGGAGCGCCAGTACGCCGAGGCGCACGTCCGCTACGAGCAGCACATCACGCAGCTCAAGAAGGCCGCCGAGGCCGAGGCCAAGGCCGCGACCGAGGAGAGCGAGGGCGGCGGCGTCAGCAGCGCGTCCAACTACTCCTCGGACAGCTCGAGCAGCGACGGTGGCACCCTGGCCAGCGACGAGCAGCTCGCCGCGCTGCGGGAGAAGCTGTCCGGCGGCGCCTGAGCTGAACCGGTAGGCACCAACCAGCTACGGCGACGAGCCGGGCACCCCGATCGGATGGGGCGCCCGGCTCGTCGCTTTCGATCACGGTAGCGTCGCCGGCATGCTGCGGTTGGGGCTCACCGGGGGTATCGGCGCGGGCAAGTCCACGGTGGCCCGGCGCCTGGTCGGCCTCGGTGCCTACCTGATCGACGCCGACGTGATCGCCCGCGAGGTGGTCGCGCCCGGCAGCCCCGGCCTGGCCCAGGTGGCCGCCGAGTTCGGCGCCGAGGTCCTGGACCCGGACGGCGCCCTGGACCGTCCCGCGCTGGCCGCCGTGGTCTTCACCGACGAGGATGCCCGGACGCGGTTGAACGCGATCGTGCACCCGCTGGTCCGTCACCGGACCGAGGAGATGCTCGCGGCGGCCCCGGCCGACGGCATCGTGCTCCAGGACATCCCGCTGTTGGTGGAAGGGGGCATGGCGGCCGCGTTCCACCTGGTCCTCGTGGTGGACGCGGCGGTGGACGAACGGGTGCGCCGGCTGGTCGGTCGGGGCATGACGGCCGAGGACGCGCGGGCCCGGATCGCCGCGCAGGCCGACGAGGCCGCCCGCCGGGCGGTCGCCGACGTGTGGCTGGACAACTCCGGCGAGCCGTCGGTGATGCACGCCGAGCTGGACAAGTTGTGGCGGGACCGCCTGGTTCCGTTCGAGTCGAACCTGCGCAACGACCGCCGGTCCGGGTACGGCCCGCCCCGTTTGGCGGAGCCCAACCCCGAATGGTCCAGCGAGTACGCGCGCCTGGCCGCCCGGATCCGGTTCGCCTGCGGGGATGCGGTGCGCACCCTGGACCACATCGGGTCCACCTCGGTGCCCGGGCTTCCGGCGAAGGACGTGCTGGACATCCAGCTGGGCGTCGACTCGCTGGACCGGGCCGATGAGCTGGTCGGCGCGTTGCGCGGGGCCGGGTTCGTGCATTGGCCATCGATCACCCGGGACACCCCGAAGGCATCCGTGCCGGACCCGGAGGCCTGGCGGAAGCGGCTGTATATCAACGCCGACCCCGGGCGGGCGGCCAATCTGCACGTCCGTGTCGTTGATTCACCCGGCTGGCGGTATGCCCTGATGTTCCGGGACTGGCTGTGCGCGGACGCGAGCGCGCGTGACGAGTATCTCGCCGCCAAGCGCGCCCTCGCGGCGGCCCACGCCACGGATCGGGACACCTCGGCATATGCGCAGGCCAAAGAGCCGTGGTTCGACAGGACGGAGCCTTTGGCGGAGGCCTGGGCGCGCTCAACCGGCTGGCGGCCCCGTCTGGACGGGCCGCACTCCGAATGACGCAGAGTGAATTCCCCGAAGGTGTAACGAAGGGGATCCGCCGTTCGACACACTGGGCGCGAGGGCGGGCGTCCGGTGGCGCCTGCCTACTAGTACGCATGCGAAGGGGATGACGTGGAGCGGCCAATGTACTACCAGCCGCCACCCGGTGACGTGGCAGCGACCACGGTGCTCGGGGATCCGGGCGCGACGACGGTCATGGAGCCGTCGAGCCCGCGTGCCGAGTTCGGCGCGCACTTCGAGGCGAACTACCCGCGGCTGGTGGCCCAGCTGTGCCTGATCACGCTCAACGCGACCCAGGCGCAGGATCTGGTGCAGGAAGCCTACGCGCGGGCGTGGCAGCGGTGGTCGGAGATCCGCGAGCTGCCCGACCCGGCGGGCTGGATCCGGCACATGGCGGTGCGCGGCAGCAACAGCAAGTGGCGCCGGGTGCTGGCCAAGTTCGGGCTGGAGAAGTCCAAGGGTGCGGCCGAGGCCCCGACCGACGACCCCCAGCACCGGGCGGTGCTCGAGGCTCTGGCGGAAATTCCGCCGTACCGGCGCCGGGTGTTGGTGCTTGCCGACATCGCGCACGCGCCGCTGATCGAGATCGCCGAGCTTGAAGGACTGGACATCGGGGTGGCGGAGGCGCGACTCGCCTTCGCGCGACGGGAGCTGAACGACCTGATGGCGTTGCGCCCGCCGACCGTGCCACCCACCGCGAACTGGGAGGACCTGTGACCGACAACGTCGACCTCGGAGCCGCCGCACTCCGGCGCCTCGATGAGGATCTGACCCAATCTGTCGCCCTGCCCCCGGTTGACGCGGTCATCCGGCGGGCGGACGCGATGAACCGCACCACGACCGCCGCGACCGCCGCCGTGCTGACCGTCGGCGCGCTGGGCGCGGTCACCGTGGTTGCCCAGTCGGTGGTTTCCGGCGCGGCGCCGCTGCCCGCGCCGGTGGCGCTCTCGCCCGCCGCGAGCCCGGTGCCGGACGCCGCGTCCGGGCCGGTACCGGCCGTGGCCGAGGTGCTCAAGCCGGGCGAGCAGCTGGTGACGCTGCGCCCGGGGGCCACCGCGCCCCAGGGTTCGCGCGTCCTGCCGAACGGCGTCACCGTGCTCGGCCCCGGTTCCAAGGCGGGCGACTCGGACCCGGTCGACGTGCCCGACTGGGACGACGACAACGACGGTGACCACAACGACCACGATGGTGACTGGAACGACCACGACGGCGATCACAACGATCACGACGGGGACCACAACGGTGATCACGATGGTGATCACAACGGCGACCACGACGGTGACCCCAACGATCACGATGGTGATCACAACGGTGACGACGACGGCCCGTGGTGGCCGCCGACCCACCACCCGCGTCCGCCGACGGACCACCCGCGTCCGCCGACGACCCACGTGCCCTGGCCGGAGCGCCCCTTCCCGCTGCCCCGGCCGATCGAGGAGCCGACGACCGAACCGTCGAAGGGCCACGACCCGGGTCGCCCGTGGACCGAGGCGCCCAGGCCGGGTGACTGGTCGGGGCCGGGTTTCCCGGTCAAGCCGTCCGACCCGAGGAAGCCGGCCGAGGAGCCGACCGCCGAGCTGCCCACGTCCAGCG
The DNA here is from genome assembly GCF_039543365.1 of Actinospineispora eucalypti. NCBI lineage: Bacteria > Bacillati > Actinomycetota > Actinomycetes > Pseudonocardiales > Pseudonocardiaceae > Actinospineispora > Actinospineispora eucalypti. The sequence goes on along the minus strand of NZ_BAABJP010000008.1, from coordinate 362,417 downwards.
CGGAGCCGAAGCCGACCACGCCCGAGGTGACGATCCCGGAGCAGCCGAACACCCGGCCGACCATCCCGGCCGCACGGCCGCCGGTGGAGTTCCCCCGGCCCGACGTGACGACGGAGCCGAAGACCACCGAGCCGAAGACCACGGAGCCGAAGACCACCGAGCCCAAGCCGGAGGTGACCGAGCCCAAGTCGGAGGTCACCCAGCCGAAGCCGCAGGTCCTGCAGCCCAAGCCGGAGGTCACGGAGCCGAAGCCGGAGTTCACCCAGCCCAAGCCGACCGCCACTCCGGCCCCCCGGCCGAGGACCACGGAGCCGACCCGTGAGCCGGTGGTCCGGCCGACCACCCACGAGCAGACCCGTGAGCGGCCGGCCTACACGCCCAAGCCGGAGCCCAAGCAGGAGCAGCCCACCCGGGAGCGCGGCGGCGGGGACGGCTCGCCCCGCGGCGAGTCGAACGCCGGGCGCGGTGGCGGTGGTGGCGGCGAGCACAGCCGCGGCACCAGCGGCGGCGGTGAGAACGGCAACAGCGGCGGCGGCTCGCGGGGCGGCAGTGGCAACAGCGAGTCGGGCGGCGCCGGCAACCGTGGCGGCGGTGGCGGTGGCAACACCGAGCCCCGCGAGTACCCGAGGGGTGGGGGCGGCGGCGACAGCTGACCCTCAGCGGGTTCGGTTGTACCAGGTGAGCGCCACGCCCACACTGGAAAGCCAGGCATTCAGGTCGTGCTGGTGGTCCGCCAGCCCGGCCAGCGCGCGGTAGCTGACGGCCAGGGCGCGCTCGGCGGTGGCCGAGTCGATCAGGCCGTCGGCTACCGCGAGCACGTACTCGTCCAGGTCCAGCACCTGGGTGTCCCGGCCGGCGCGGGTGACCAGGTCGAGATAGAGGTCGACGGTGCGCCACACGTCGCCGTCGCGGTCCACGTCCACGATGTCCAGGTAGAAGTCCTGGTCGCGTTCGTGGCCCGGTCGCCAGCCCCAGTCGGTGACCCGCAGCCCGAGCGCCGGCAGCAGCCAGGACTCGATCCAGGCCACCCTCGGGTGGTCCTGCATCGGCCGGCGCAGGTAGAGGCCGAACTGCTCGGTGCGGTACTCGTCGACCGGCCGGACGAACCCCTTGGGGTCGGTGTTGGTCCGGGCCGGCACGTCGAAGGTCTCGACCTTGGGCGGGTGCACGTGTGCCATCGCCGGAAATCTTGTCAGACCGAAGGCTTACCCTCGATAACGTGGCATTCGCGACCGAACACCCAGACATCGCCGTTTCGGACGACCGCACCCTGGCCCAGGTGCCCCGGGACGAGGGCCGGTTCAAGGTGGTCAGCGAGTACCGTCCGGCCGGCGACCAGCCGGCCGCCATCGACGAGCTGGAACGGCGCATCCGCGCCGACGAGCAGGACGTGGTGCTGCTCGGCGCGACCGGTACCGGCAAGTCCGCGACCACCGCCTGGCTGATCGAGCGGCTGCAACGGCCCACCCTGGTGATGGCGCCGAACAAGACCCTGGCCGCGCAGCTGGCCAACGAGCTGCGCGAGATGCTGCCGAACAACGCGGTCGAGTACTTCGTCTCGTACTACGACTACTACCAACCCGAGGCGTACATCGCGCAGACCGACACCTACATCGAGAAGGACTCGTCGGTCAACGACGACGTGGAGCGGCTGCGGCACTCCGCGACGATGAACCTGCTCACCCGCCGGGACGTGGTGGTGGTCGCCTCGGTGTCCTGCATCTACGGCCTGGGCACCCCGGAGTCGTACCTGGACCGTTCGGTGAAGCTGGACCTGAACACCGAGGTCGACCGGGACCTGCTGCTGCGCGCGCTGGTGGACATCCAGTACACGCGCAACGACATGGCCTTCAACCGCGGCACCTTCCGGGTGCGCGGGGACACCGTGGAGATCATCCCGGCGTACGAGGAGCTGGCCATCCGGATCGAGTTCTTCGGGGACGAGATCGAGGCGCTCTACTACCTGCACCCGCTCACCGGGGACGTGCTCAAGCAGGTGGACGCCGTGCGGATCTTCCCGGCCACCCACTACGTGGCCGGGCCGGAGCGGATGGAACGGGCCATCCGGGACATCGAGACCGAGCTGGAGCAGCGCCTGGCCGAGCTGGAGGGCCAGGGCAAGCTGCTGGAGGCGCAGCGGCTGCGCATGCGCACCCAGTACGACGTGGAGATGATGCGCCAGGTCGGGTTCTGCTCGGGCATCGAGAACTACTCGCGGCACATCGACGGCCGGGGCCCGGGGTCGGCGCCCTCCACCCTGATCGACTACTTCCCGGAGGACTTCCTGCTGGTCATCGACGAGTCGCACCAGACCGTGCCGCAGATCGGCGGCATGTACGAGGGCGACATGTCCCGCAAGCGGAACCTGGTGGAGTACGGCTTCCGGCTGCCCTCGGCGTGTGACAACCGGCCGTTGACCTGGGAGGAGTTCGCCGACCGGATCGGCCAGGTGGTCTACCTCTCGGCGACCCCGGGGCCGTACGAGATGCAGCGCACCGGCGGCGAGTTCGTCGAGCAGGTGATCCGGCCGACCGGCCTGGTCGACCCGAAGGTGGTGGTCAAGCCGACCAAGGGGCAGATCGACGACCTGGTGCACGAGATCCGGGACCGGGCCGAGAAGGACGAGCGGGTGCTGGTCACCACGCTCACCAAGAAGATGGCCGAGGACCTCACCGACTACCTGCTGGAGCTGGGCATCCGGGTGCGCTACCTGCACTCCGAGGTGGACACGCTGCGCCGGGTGGAGCTGCTGCGCCAGTTGCGGCAGGGCGACTACGACGTGCTGGTCGGCATCAACCTGCTGCGTGAGGGCCTGGACCTGCCCGAGGTGTCCTTGGTGGCCATCCTGGACGCGGACAAGGAGGGCTTCCTGCGCTCCGGCACCTCGCTGATCCAGACCATCGGCCGGGCGGCCCGGAACGTGTCCGGCGAGGTGCACATGTACGCCGACTCGGTGACCGACTCGATGCGGTACGCCATCGACGAGACCGACCGGCGGCGGGCCAAGCAGGTCGCCTACAACGAGGCCAACGGCCTCGACCCGCAGCCGCTGCGGAAGAAGATCGCGGACATCCTGGACCAGGTGTACCGGGAGTCCGAAGAGGTGCAGGTGGGCGGTTCGGGCCGCAACCAGTCGCGCGGCAAGCGGGCCGCCGGCGAGCCGGGCCGGGCGAGCGCCAGCTCGGGCATCGTGGCCGGTCGGGACACCAGGAACATGCCGCGCGCGGAGCTGGCCGACCTCATCCAGCAGCTGTCCGAGCAGATGCTTGCGGCCGCCCGTGACCTGCAGTTCGAGCTGGCCGCCCGGTTGCGCGACGAGATCGGCGAGCTGAAGAAGGAGATGCGGGGGATGGACGCGGCCGGCATCAAGTGAGGCGCCCCCTCGGGGCGTCATCGGCGGCGACGATACGGTTGTGCCTGATTTGGCTGTTCGGTGGGGAGTGGGGAACCGGGTTGTGACTGCGGAACTACAGGCGACACGCGGTCGGCTCGGTGAACTCGGTGCGCGCCTGCGCGAGCGGCCGGCCCTGATCTACCGGGTCTCGCTGCCGGTGCTCGCGGTGGCGGTGGTGGCGCTGCTCGTCCACCTGCACGGCTACTTCCTGGACCTCGAGGTGTACCGGCTGGGCGTGCGGGCCTGGTTGTCCGGCGGCGACCTGTACGGCGCGCTGCCCCAGACCAGCGTCGGCAATGTGCTGCCGTTCATCTACCCGCCGTTCGCCGCGCTGCTCATGGTGCCGCTCACGGTGGTCGGGTGGACCACCGCCTGGGTCAGCCTGTTCATCGTCTCGCTGGCCTCCCTGGCGGTCACGCTCTACGTGGTGCTGCGCCGGCTGTGGCCGACCGGCGGGTCCGCCGGCGCGCTGGCCGCCACCTCGGCGCTGCTGCCGGCCAGCCTGGTCTTCGAACCGGTGCTGGAGACGTTCCGCTTCGGCCAGGTCAACCTGATCCTGATGGCCATGGTCGCGGTGGACTGCCTGGCCGCGCGAACCCGCTGGCCGCGCGGGATGCTGATCGGGCTGGCCGCCGCGATCAAGCTGACCCCGGCCGCGTTCGTGCTGTTCTTCCTGCTGCGCAAGGACTACCGCGCGGGGGCCACCACGGTGGTCGCGGCGGCGGTGGCCACCGGCATCGGCGCGCTGGTCGCGCCGGCGTCCTCGCTGCGCTACTGGGGCGGCGGCATGTCCGCGGTGAGCGGGGTGAGCGGCTCCCCGTTCTTCACCAACCAGACCTTCCAGGCGGTGCTCGCCCGGGCCGGCGTGGCCGGGCTGGAGCTGAAGGTCGTCTGGCTGGTGCTCTCGGCGGCGGTGCTGCTGCTGGCGCTGCCCGTGCTGCGCAAGGCCCCCCGGCCGCTGGCCCTGGTGGCCCTGGCCGGCGTGGCGCTGCTCGCCTCGCCGACCTCCTGGTCGCACCACTGGGTGTGGGTGGCGCCGGCGATCCTGATCGCGGGAGTCTCCGCGTGGCGCGCCGGCTCCCGGCAGTGGGCGGCGGTCACCGGCGTGCTCACGGTGATCTTCGTCGTGGCGCCGCACCAGTTCCTGCCGCACGGCGGGGTCGCGGGTGTCGAGGTGACCTGGTCGACCGTGCAGCAGGTGGTCGGGGCCAGCTACGTGCTGGTCACCGTGGTGGTTTTCGTGCTGCTCGGGATAACCTGGCGCAAACGGCCGGCGGTCGACTAACTCGCTTCGACCGCCGCGCGCAGCCGGGCGAACTCGTCGGCCAGGGCGGGCAGCGGCCAGTGGGCGTTGAGGCCGCTGGGGTTGGGCAGCGCCCAGATCCGGGTCTCGCCGATTTCGCGGGCCTGCTCGCCGATCGCGGCGCGGGGCTCGGCGAACGCGGTGCGATAGGCGGTGATGCCGACGACCGCCAGCCAGCGCGGGCGCAGTCGCGAGCACAGCTCCCGCAGCCGCTCACCTCCGGCGCGGAGCTCGTCCGTGTCGAGTTGGTCGGCCCGGGCAGTGGGGCGCGGCGCCAGGTTGGTCAGGCCGATGCCCAGCGCCCGGAGTTCGCCCTGCTGGTCCGGTCGCAGCTGGTGTGGGGTGAACCCGCCACCGTGCAGCGCCGGCCAGAACCGGTTGCCCGGGCGGGCGAAGTGATGGCCGGTGGCCGCCGAGACCAGGCCGGGGTTGATGCCGCAGAACAGCACCCGCAGGGGTGGGTCGCCCGGCCCGGGCAGCACATCGGGCAGCGGTTGGAGTTCGGCGGGGAAGCCGGTAGCCGCCGGGTCGCTGCGTGAAGCCGTCAGGGCGCGAGCCCGAGGACGAGCGCCGCACCGGCGCCGGCCAGGAACAGCGCCCACCCCGCCAGCGCGGCCCACTCCGGAGTGCCGTTGTGGCGGGCCAGCCAGCGGCCGGCGAGCAGGGCCACCGCCAGGCCCAGGATCAGCGCGGCGACCGGCATCGCCGGGATCACCGCCTGCGCGGACGGCGTGCACAGCGGCGCGCCGGGCGAGGCGCACCGGCGCACCACCGCTCCGGCCAGCGGGGCGAAGCTGGCGAATGCCGCGACCAGGCCCAGGACGAGCAACGACATGGTGGCCAGACCCCAGCGCGGATGCTGCGCGGCGAGCGCCGCGCGGTGCACCGTGGGGTGCGGGTCGCGGGCGAGCCGGGACAGCACCGGTTCGTCGGCCGTGCCGTCGCCGCTGGTCATGCCGGCACCTTAGCCGGGGTGCCGCGCGACCGGCTTACCGGCGCCGGATCTCGTCCACCTCCGCGCGCAGCGCATCGATCACGGCGCGCACCGCCGGCCGGGCGAACGCGTCCCGCCGGGCGACCGCCTCCACGTGCCGGGCGGCCCGCACCCCGGTCAGCTCGCGGCAGACCAGCCGGCGCCCGCCCCGGTGGTCGGTGGAGTAGCGGGGCAGCAGCGCGACCCCCAGGCCGGCCGCCACCACCTGCTCGGTGACCGCGAGGTCGTTGATCCGCTGCACCACCCGGGGCCGGGTGCCGGTGCGCAGCGCGATGGAGCGCAGCACGTCGTCCACCGGGAAGCCCTCCTGGACACTGATCCAGGACTCGTTCACCAGGTCGCCGGCCCGCAGCCGCCGCCGGCGGGCCAACGGGTGCCTGGGCGGCAGAACCACGTCCAGGGGTTCGCGCAGCAGGTGCACCACCTCCCAGCGGTCCGAGGGGAACGGGGCCGCGTGCTCGTCGCGGTGGGCCACCACCAGGTCGAAGTCGGCGGTGAGCGAGGGCACGTCGGACGGGGTCATGTCCACGTCGCTGAACCGGAGCTCCACCTGGGACAGCGCCGAGATGCGCCGGAGCAGCCCGGTGAGCAGCAGCCGGGCGGCCGAGCTGAACATCGCCATCCGGACCAGGCCCCGCGGCTGGGATCGGAACTCCTCCACCGCCGCATCCGCCTCGGCCAGCGCGGCGAGGACCGCGTCGGCGTGCCGGGCCAGCGCACGGCCCGCGTCGGTGAGCCGGACGCCCCGGCCGGCCGGCTCGAGCAGCGTGACCCCGACCTCCTCCTGCAGGGTGCGCAGCTGCTGGGAGATCGCCGAGGGGGTGAAGGCCAGCGCGGCCGCGACGGCGGACACCGAGCCGCGGTCGGCCAGCTCACGCAGGATCCGCAGCCGGCGAACGTCCATGAAGCAAATCTAAACGTACTTGCAAACTCTTATTGATTGTCTTCTTTGTTGCGGTCGTCAACCGTGGAGGCGTGACGGTACGCGACAAGTTGCTCGCTCTCGTCGTCGTGATCTTCTGGGGTGGCAACTTCCTCGCCATACACGTCGGACTCGAGCACTTCCCACCGCTGCTGCTGGCCTGCCTGCGGTGGCTGGTGCTCGCGGTGCCCACCGTGTTGTTCGTCCGGCCGCCCAAGGGGAACCGGTGGTGGCTGTTCGGCTACGGGCTCGGGGTGGGTACGGCGCAGTTCGCGTTCCTCTTCCTCGGCATGGCCAACGGGCTGCCAACCGGTCTGGCGTCGCTGGTGCTGCAGGCATCCGCGCCGTTCACCGTGCTGCTCGGGGCGGTGCTGCTCCGCGAACGGCTGACCTGGCGGCAGTCCACCGGGGTGGCGCTGGCCGTGGGCGGGCTGGTGGCCATCGCCGCCGCCCGGTCCGCCGTGGCGCCCATGCTGCCGCTGGCCCTCGGCCTGCTCGCGGCGCTGAGCTGGGCGTTCGGCAACCTGTGCAGCCGGAAGGCGGCGCCGGAGGACCCGATGCGGTTCATGCTCTGGATGTCGGTCGTACCACCGGTGCCGCTGTTCGCGCTGTCCTGGTTCGTGGAGGGAAAGGCGGCCGTCGTCACCGCGTTGGACACCGCGTTCACCCCGTCCGGCTGGGCCGCCCTGGCCGCGCTCGGCTACGTGGTCGTTTTCGCCACGGTGGTCGGCCAGGGAATCTGGACGATCCTGTTGGCCCGCTACCCGGCCGGCATCGTGGCCCCGTACTGCATGCTGATCCCGGTGGTCGGGATCGCCCTGGCGATGGTGGTGCTCGGTGAGCGGCCGAGCTGGGTGGAACTGCTGGCCGGGGTGGTCATCGTGGCCGGGGTGCTCTACGGCACGCCGAGGGTGCCAGCGGTGGCGCCGACCGAGCCCGCGCCCCCCATGGCGCCGGCCACCCGCGCCCCCTAGCGGCCCGCACGCGCCGAACTGGGCGCGTGCTCAGCCAGCGCGTTCCGGGTTAGTCTGGCCCGGGCGGCGGAATCGTCGGTCCGCCGCTCTCGGAGGTAGTTCGGTGGACGATGGCGTCTGCGCGGTCCGTCCCGGAGTGGACCTCGGCCGGCACGCCCGGTTGCTGGCCCGGGTGCACGACGCCCTGTTGGCCGGTGACCGGCCGCCGGCCCGGCCGAGAGAGCTGGTGGCCCGCTCCTGGACCCGGGTGCGCGGCCAGGGCGTCAGCCCCGACCTGGGGGACCCGCCGGGCCCGGTTGCGGCGGAGGAGGTCGAGCGGCGCCGGCTGAGATCGCCGCTGGCCCGGGTGCTGCCCGAGCTGCGCGCCAGCCTGACCTCGGTGGCCGAGGACGCCAGGCACGTCATGGTGATCACCGACGCGCAGGGCGTGCTGCTGTGGCGGGAGGGTCCGCCGAAGATCCGGCACCACGCCGACCACCTGGGGTTCGTGGAGGGTGTGGACTGGTCCGAGGGCGTGGTCGGCACGAACGCCATCGGTACGGCGCTGGTCGAGGCGGCGCCGGTGCAGATCTTCTCCGCCGAGCACTTCGTCCGCCGCCAGCACGCCTGGACCTGTACGGCCTGCCCGGTGCACGACCCGCGCACCGGCGAGCTGCTCGGCGTGGTCGACGTGTCCGGGCCGGCGCACACCGTGCACCCGACGACGGTCGCCCTGGTGTGTACGGCGGTCAAGCTGGCCGAGTCCAGCCTCTGGCGGCAGCACGAGGGCCGGCTGGACGCGCTGCGCGCGGTGGGCGCTCCGCTGCTGGCCGGGATCAGGGGTCCCGGGCTGGTGGTGGACGACCACGGCTGGGTGGCCGCCGCCGCCGGCATGCCCACCCTGGACCGGGTTCCGGCGCCGCGCCAGGGCGAGCCGCTCGCGGTACCCCGGCTGGGTCTGTGTCACCCGGAGCCGGTGCCCGGGGGTTGGCTGCTGCGAGCGCCGCAGCCGGCCACCGGGGCGCGCCTGCGACTGCGCCTGGAACTGGACCACCGGCCGCCCCGCGCGGTCGTCGAGGGCACCAGCGTCTGGTTGCACCCGCTGTCGACCCGGCACGCCGAGCTGCTGTTGCTGCTGGCCAGGGCCGGCAACGCGGGCATGACCGGCACCGAGCTCAGCCACGCGCTCTACGGCGACGCACAGCACCTGGTCACCGTGCGCGCCGAGCTTTCCCGGCTGCGCCGCAGCCTGGGCGGGCTGCTGCTGGCCCGGCCGTACCGGATCGCCCCGGGGGTCGACGTGCAGCTTCCCGACCTCGCCGAGTGTCCGCTGTTGGCACGGTCCACCGCGCCCGGGGTGCGCGCGCTCTTCCGTTGAACCGGCGCCTCAGGTCGCGGCGCCCGGTCCCGGAATCAGGTCGACGTCGCCGGCGTGCATCGGCTCGCCGCACTGTGCGCATCGCAGGTCCACGCGGTTGACCTCACCGCAGGAGCGGTGCCGGTAGAGGACCGGCGGACCGGCCTCGCCGGCGAGCCATTTGTCGCCCCAGCGGACCATCACCATCAGCAGGTCGACCAGCTCGGTTCCCCGGTCGGTCAGCACGTACTCGTACCGAGGACGCCGGTCGTAGGGGCGGCGGTCGATGATGCCCCGGTCGACGAGATGGCTCAGCCGCTCCGTCAGGACCTTGCGCGAGATGCCGAGGTCGGCCTGGATCTGCTCGAACCGGGAGATGCCGACCCAGATATCCCGCAGGATCAGGGGCGACCACGGCTCGCCGATCACATCGAGAGTGCGCGCGATCGAGCAGGCCATCTCGCTGAAGTCCGTGCGCTGCATGATGCGAGTCTAGCGGTTGGGGTTCCTTTAAGAAACTCTATGCGCTATGGTTTTGGAGTCTCTTGAAGGAACTCTGGAGGGAATGGTCCCGATGCTCAACCCCGACGTACGCCGCGCCGTAGACAGCACCTCGCTGGCCCACCTGGCGACCGTTCTGCCGGACGGTTCGCCCCACACCGTGCCGCTCTGGGTCGCCACCCACGGCGATCACGTCGTCTTCCTCACCGGTCCGCACTCACGCAAGGCCCGCAACCTCCGCCGCGACCCCCGGGTGGCGCTGTCCATGACGACGCCGGACAACCCCTTCGAACCGGTGGTCGTGCGCGGCCGCGTGATCGAGTGGCTCGAGGGCGATGCGGCCTGGGCGATCATTGATGAGGTCTCCACCAAGTACATCGGTCAGCCGTACCCGCGAGACCAGGAGCGTGTTGTCGGGATCATCGAACCGGACCGGCAGACGGTCGGCGTCGGCTGACCGCTGGCCGGTCGTCCGGCGATTCGGTCGCGTCGGGCTCGGCTCCAGGCGGTGGGCACCGCGTTCAGCGGAACGCTATGGCCAGGAGAGGCAACTCGGCGCTGCAACCGCCGTGCAACCGTTGCCTTCCTCCGCTTGGCACGGTGAGGTAGGACACACGACGGCGAGGAGGCTGGCTGGTGGGCGCGGACGACGGCGACCGGAACGGCGCGGCGGTCCAGTCGGCGGTGTCGGCCGAGCTGCCGGTGGTGCCCGGGTCCGCGCTGGGCATCATCGCCAACCCGATGTCCGGGCGGGACATCCGGCGCCTGGTGGCGCGGGCCTCGGTCTTCCCCAACGCGGAGAAGACCAACATGGTGCTGCGGCTGATCTCGGCCGCCGGGGCGGTCGGGGTGGAGCGGGTGTACCTGTCCACCGACGCGATGGGCGTCGCGGCCGGGGTGCTGCGCGCGGCCGGTAAGCGAGGCCCCCGGGACGGGCGCTGGCCGGAGCTGGAGTTCCGCGAGCTGGACGACCCGCGCGGCAACGCCGACGACACCCGGGCGCTGGCCCGGGCGATGCGGGCCCGCGGCGTCGCGGTGCTGGTGCTGCTGGGTGGGGACGGCACGGTGCGCGCGGCCGCGCCGGAGTGCCCGGACCTGCCCCTGTTGCCCCTTTCCACCGGGACCAACAACGCGTTCCCGGAGATGTGGGAAGCCACCGTGGCCGGCACCGCCGCCGGGCTGCTGGCTACCGGCCGCTTGGCTGGCGAGGCGGTCACCTACCGGGCCAAGGCGTTGCGGGTGCGCTGCGGTGACGCATACGAGACCGCGCTGGTGGACGTGTGCGTGAGCACGGTGTCGCACGTCGGGGCGAGGGCGCTGTGGGAGGTCGGCACGCTGCGCGAGCTGTACTGCGCGTTCGCCGAGCCGCACGCCATCGGCCTTTCCAGCATCGCCGGGCTGCTGTCGCCGGTCGGCCGGAGCGAGCCGGGCGGCGTGCTGGTCCGGCTCGGGGACGGCGGCCCGGGGACGCGGCGGGTGCTGGCGCCCATCGCCCCCGGGGTACTCGCCTCGGTCGGGGTGCGGGAGTTCGGCGCCCTGCGTGAAGGACAAGTGGTGTCCAGCGAGGTGACCAGGGGAACCGTGGCCGTGGACGGCGAGCGGGAGCTGGAGTTCGGCCCGGCGACGCCGGTGACCGTGAGCCTGGCCGGCGACGGACCGACGGTGCTGAACGTGCGCGCGGCGCTGGCCGAGGCGGCCGCGCGCGGACTGCTGACGACCGGGGCGCACTACCAGGAGGTCAGATGAAGGCGGCGCGATATCACGGCCGGGGTGACATCCGGATCGATGAGATACCCGAGCCGGAGGCCGGTCCGGGCCAGGTGAAGATAGCCGTGGACTGGTGCGGGATCTGCGGCAGCGACCTGCACGAGTTCCTGGAGGGGCCGCTGTTCATTCCGCCCCCGGGCAGCCCGCACCCGATCTCCGGGGCGACGCTGCCGGTGCCCATGGGGCACGAGTTCGCGGGCACCGTGGCCGAGCTCGGCGATGGGGTGACCGGGCTTCGGGTGGGCGACAAGGTGGCGGTGGAGCCGTACCTGGTGTGCGGCAGCTGCGCGGCCTGCGCCGCCGGCCGGTACAACATCTGCCGCAATTTCGGCTTCGTCGGGCTGTCCGGGTCGCCCGGCGCCGGCTTCTCCGAGCGCTGCGTGGTGGACCAGCGGTGGGTGCACCCGCTGGGTGAGCTGGGCACCGACGTCGGCGCGCTGGTGGAGCCGTTGGCGGTGGGTTACCACGCGGTGCGGCTGTCCGCGCTGCCCAAGGACGGGACCGCCGTGGTGTTCGGGGCCGGCCCGATCGGCCTGGTCACCATCGCCTCGCTGAAGGCCCAGGGGGCCGGCCAGGTCATTTCGGTGGAACCGGCCGCCGCGCGGAAGGCGAAGGCGCCGGCGGCGGGCGCGGACGTGGTGCTGGACCCGACCGAGGTGGACGTGCCGGCCGAGGTCCGCGCGCTGACCGAGGGTGCCGGGGCGGACGTGGCCTTCGAGTGCGCGGGCATCGACGCGGTGCTGGCCAGCGCGGTGGGCTCGGTGCGCCCCGGCGGGCAGGTGGTGAACGTGGCGATCTGGGGGCACCCGGCCACGGTGCAGATGAACGCGCTGGTGGCCGCCGAGGTGTCGGTGATCGGCTCGCTGGCCTACTGCGGCGACCACCCGGCGACCATTGCGCTGCTCGCCGACGGGACGGTCGAGGCCGGCCAGTTCATCACCGCGCGGATCGGGCTGGACGAGCTGGTCGAGGGCGGGTTCCGGCAGCTGATCGAGAACAAGGACGAACACGTGAAGATCCTGGTCTCGCCGGGAGGCCTGGCGTGAGCGCGCGGGTGGCGCTGGTGACCGGGGCCGGCCGGGGGATCGGGCGGGCCATCGCGCTGCGGCTGGCCACCGACGGGCTGGCCGTCGCGGTGAACGACCTGGACCCCGGCACCGCCTCCGCCGTCGCCGAGGAGATCGAGTCGGCCGGTGGGTGGGCCGTGGCCCTGCCGGGGGACGTGACCGACCGGGCGGCCGTCTTCGACCTGGTGGCGAAGACCGCCGACCGGTTCGGGGCGCTGGACGTGATGGTGGCGAACGCGGGGATCGCCCAGGTCAAGACCTTGCTCGAGGTGACCCCGGAGGACCTGGAACGAATCTTCAAGGTGAACGTGTACGGGGTGGTCTACTGCATGCAGGCGGCCGCCGAGCGGTTCATCGCGCAGGGCGGCGGCGGGAAGATCATCAGTGCCGCGTCCATCGCCGGCCACTCCGGATACGCCTTTCTGGGGCACTACTCGGCCACCAAGTTCGGCGTGCGGGCCTTGACCCAGGCGGCGGCGAAGGAGCTGGCCGAGCACGGGATCACGGTCAACGCGTACTGCCCGGGAATCGTGGGCACCGACATGTGGGACCTGATCGACGAGCAGCTGGGCGGCTACCTGGGCACCGGCAAGGGGGAGGCGCTGGCCCGCTACTCCCAGGGCATCCCGCTCGGCCGGGTGCAGACCCCGGAGGACGTGGCCAACTTCGTCTCCTACCTGGCAAGTGAGGACTCCGACTACATGACCGGCCAGTCGATCATGATCGACGGCGGCGTGGTCATGGCCTGAAAGCCCACGAGGAAGGAACGCACATGACAGCGACCATGGCCTCCACCGGCACCCACGAGCTGGGGCCCGAGCAGCTGCTCGACGCCTACCGGATGATGCGCACCATCCGCGACTTCGAGGAACGCGTGCACGAGGAGTTCGCCGGCGGGGACATCCCCGGGTTCGTGCACCTCTACGCCGGCGAGGAGGCATCCGCCACCGGCGTGTGCATGCACCTGGACGACCGCGACGCGATCGCGTCCACCCACCGGGGCCACGGGCACTGCATCGCCAAGGGCGTGGACCCGGTGCCGATGATGGCGGAGATCTATGGCCGGGCCACCGGGTCCTGCCGGGGCAAGGGCGGCTCGATGCACATCGCCGACCTCTCCAAGGGGATGCTCGGCGCGAACGGGATCGTGGGCGGTGGCCCGCCGCTGATCTGTGGCCGTGCGCTGGCCTCCAAGCAGCTGGGCACCGGCGGGGTGGCGGTGGCCTTCTTCGGCGACGGCGCCTCCAACCAGGGCACCACGCTGGAGTCGCTGAACCTGGCCACCGTGTGGAACCTGCCGGCCATCTTCGTCGCGGAGAACAACGGCTACGCCGAGGCCACCTCGTCCACCTGGTCGGTGGCCACCGACGACATCGCGGACCGGGCGGCCGCGTTCGGCATGCCCGGGGTGATCGTGGACGGGTTCGACTTCTTCGCCGTGCACGAGGCGGCCGGCGAGGCGATCGCGCGCGCCCGGGAGGGCGGCGGGCCGACCCTGATCGAGGTCAAGTTCACCCGCTACTTCGGCCATTTCGAGGGCGACCAGCAGCTCTACCGGGGTGACGAGGTGGCGAACGCCCGGGAGAACCTGGACTGTCTGAAGCGGTTCCGCGCCAAGGTCACCGGCAGCGGGCAGCTGTCGGCCGAGCAGCTGGACGGGGTGGACACCGAGGTCGCCGCGCTCATCGACCGCTCGGTGGCCGAGGCCAAGGCCGCACCCAAGCCCGAGGGCACCGAGCTGCTCACCGACGTCTACGTCTCGTACTGAGCCCGAGGGGAGATCAGATCATGGCACGCACGATCAGCTACCGCGAGGCGATCAACGAGGCGCTGGACCAGGAGATGGCCCGCGACCAGCGGGTGGTGGTGTTCGGCGAGGACAACGTGGGCGGTACCGGCGCGCCGGGCGACATCGACGCCTGGGGCGGCGTACTCGGCGTCACCAAGGGGCTTTACGGCAAGTACCCGGGGCGGGTGATGGACACCCCGATCTCCGAGTCGGCGTTCATCGGCGCCGCGATCGGCGCGGCCACCGGCGGCCTGCGCCCGGTCGCCGAGCTGATGTTCATCGACTTCATGGGCGTCTGCTTCGACCAGATCTTCAACCAGGCGGCCAAGTTCCGGTACATGTTCGGCGGCAAGGCGGTGACCCCGGTGGTGATCCGCACGATGTGGGGCGCCGGCCTGCGCGCGGCGGCGCAGCACTCCCAGTCGCTGCTGCCGGTCTTCACCCACATCCCCGGGTTGAAGGTGGCCGCCCCGTCCACCCCGTACGACGCGAAGGGCCTGCTCATCCAGGCCATCCGGGACGACGACCCGGTGATGTTCTGCGAGCACAAGATGCTCTACGACCTGACCGGGGACGTGCCGGAGGAGAGCTACGCGATCCCGTTCGGCGAGGCCAACGTGGTGCGCGAGGGCGGCGACGTGACCATCGTGGCGGTGGGCAAGCTGGTGCACACCGCGATGGACGCCGCGGCGGCACTGGCCGAGGACGGCGTGCAGGCCGAGGTGATCGACCCACGCACCACCAGCCCGCTGGACACCGACACCATCCTGGAGAGCGTGGAGGCCACCGGCCGGCTGGTGGTGGTCGACGAGGCCACCCCCAGGTGCAGCCTGGCCAGCGACATCTCCGGAATCGTGGCCCAGGAGGCGTTCGGCTCGCTGCGGGCGCCGATCCAGATGGTGACCGCGCCGCACACCCCGGTGCCGTTCGCCGACTCGCTGGAGGACCTGTACATCCCGGACGCGCAGAAGATCGTGAACGCGGTCAAGACGGTGGTCGAGTATGAGTGAGGAGATCCAACGGATCACCATGCCCAAGTGGGGGCTGTCCATGAAGACGGGCAAGGTGATCGAGTGGTTCGTCGCCGAGGGGGACACCCTGGACAAGGGCGACGACCTGGCCGACATCGAGACGGAGAAGATCGCCGGCACGCTGGAGTCGCCACAGCCGGGGCTGCTGCGCCGGATCGTCGCCGAACCCGGGGTGGAACTGCCGGTGGGGGCCACGCTGGCCGTGCTCGCCCCGGCCGAGGTGCCGGACAGCGATGTGGACGCGGTGGTGGCCGAGGCCAGGGCGCAGCTGGAGTCCGGTGAGCTGGGCGGCGAGGAGGAGATCCTGCCCAGCACCGCCGAGGTGGATGGCCGGTCGATCTCCTACGTGACCATGGGAGACGCGCCGGGCGAGCCGGTGGTGCTGGTGCACGGGTTCGGCGGGGACAAGAACTCCTGGCTGTTCGTGCAGCAGCCGCTGTCCGAGACGCACACCGTGCACGCGCTGGACCTGCCCGGCCACGGCGCCTCGGAGAAGGACGTCGGGGACGGCTCCCTGGACACGCTGGCCGGCACCGTGCTGGGCTTCCTGGACGTGATCGGCGCCGAGCGCGCCCACCTGGTCGGGCACTCGCTGGGCGGCGCGGTGGTCGCGGCGGTGGCGGCCCGGGCGCCGGACCGGGTGAGCGGGCTGACCCTGCTCGCGCCGGCCGGGTACGGCGCCCAGGGCTCCCGGCCGGACGCGGAGTACCTGCGTGGGTTCGCGGGCGCGGCCTCCCGGCGGGAGCTGAAACCGCTGCTCGGCCGGCTGTTCGCGGACCCGGCTCTGGTCACCCGTCAGCTGGTGGACGACCTGCTCAAGTACAAGCGCCTGGACGGGGTGTCCACCGCGTTGCAGGCGCTGCTCGCCACCCTGCTCGACGGCGACAAGCAGGCCATCGACACGCCAGCGCTGCTGGCCGGGGTGAACGTGCCGGTGACCGTGATCTGGGGCGGCGCGGATCAGATCCTTTCCGTGCCCACCGGGGTGGACGTAACGCGGGTGGAGGCCGGGCACATGCTGCACATGGAGGCGGCCAACGACGTGCTTGCTGACCTGTATGGCAGGTGAATGCCGCTCCGGAGCTGGTTCCCAGCCTCTCTGTCTCGGCGTATGAAACACGATTGCCGGAAGCGGCATTAAAACGCCGTTACCTGTGCCGCTTCCGGCAATCGCTTCAGCGGTCCTACCGGAGAGAGACCGTGGTGGGGGAAGCTCACCAACATCGCCGCCGCGCTACGCCACCACGCCCGCGACGCCATCCGCCCACTGACCACGCTCGGCATCACCTAACGACTCTGCCGTCACCCTGCTCGCTCAGGTGACCCGCGCGGCCACCAGGGTCTCGAAGGTATAGGGCCGCAGGCCATCGGTACGGCCGGCAAAGTACCGCTGCTGGAGGTCTGCATGTGCGGGGTGGTCCACGACCTTTAGCCCGCACCGGCTGATCAGCCTCTCGATCTCGGATACCGGCCAGCCAGGCTGCAGAGGCTCGCCGACCGAAGCCGCGATCGGCGTGTAGATCCGGGCGAATTCCGTCCCCACGTCGTCGAGCGCACAGTTCTCGGCCCGGTAGGAGAACACCACCTCAGACCCGGGAGCAGCCGTCGCGATCGTGCGCAACGTCGACTCGATCGCCTGTGCCGTCAGATAGGGGGCCACGCCCGTCCAGCAGAACATCGCCGGCTGTGCCCAGTCGAACCCGGCCAGGCCCAGAGCATCCTGAGCCGGTTCGGCCTCAAAATCAACCGGCACGAATACCTGCGAGTCGCTGAGCGGCAGGCCGAGCTCCCTGACCCGCTCGAGCTTCCAGGCCTGCGAGGCAGGGTGATCAACCTCGAACACCGTCAGCGAGCCGAGCAGATCCGGCCGCCGCCACGCGAACGAGTCAAGCCCCGCCCCAAGAATCACGTACTGCGTGAAGGCACCAGCAGCCAGCCGGTCCTCGGCGTACCGGCCGCGGGTGCAGACAGCCGCGCGGGACTCGCGACGGACCGGGCCGGGGAACAGCGGATCGAACCGGTCTCGCAGCTGCTGCCATACCGGGCCGACAAGCACCAGGGCCAGCACATCGTCCAGTACCCACGGCGACGCCGTCTCCAGGCGAAACAACCCACGCGACACAGCCGCAAACATCGCCGTCCTGCTCGGCGCGCTTTCCACGCATTCCTCCTCGCCGGCCACCTGCTTACGAAGTGACGTCTTTGGTGCGGAAACGCCATACCGCCAAGGCGCAGAACGCGGTGCCGTAGAGCACCGAGGAGAACGCGCCCCGGGTCATGTCCGACCAGTCCACCTGGTCGGCGAGCAGGTCGGCCCAGGCGTTGCCGTAGTGGGTGGGCAGGTAGTCGCGCAGGTCCTCCAGCGCGGTGATGGTGTTCAGGATCTGCGAGATGATGGACACCATCACCGCTCCGCCCACCGCGCCCAGCGGCGCGTCGGTGGCCACGGAGAGCAGCAGCGCCAGCCCGGCCACCCAGAACAGGTGTATCGCCAGGTACCCGGCGGCCAGCAGCAGCCGGGCCGCCGCCGGCCAGAACTCCAGCGACTCGCCGTTCGGGCTGACCAGGTCGCCGGACCCGTAGGCCAGCGACCCGACGATCAGCGAGACCACCGGCAGCACCACCAGCGCCACCAGCGACAACAGCCCGGCCACGATCGCCTTCTGCCGCAGCAGCCGGGCCCGGGGGACCGGCACGGCCAGCAGGTAGCGCAGGCTGGACCAGGAGGCCTCGCTGGCGATGGTGTCGCCGAAGAACAGCGCCACCACGACCACCAGCAGGAAACTCGCCGAGGCGAACAGCGCGAACACGGTGAAGTTGGGCGCACTGGTCTGCGCCAGGTCCACCAGGGTCACCGCGCCGGTGGTGGAGCCCCGGGTGGCCAGCCCGAACGCGGCCCACAGGATCACCGGCAGCAGCGCGGTGAGCAGCAGCGCCACCTGAGTGCGCCGGCGCTTGAGCTGGCGCACCAGCTCCACCCGCAGCCGCAGCGTGTGCTCGGGCGCGTAGCCGAGCGCCCGGTCGGTCGTCAAAGCGCTCACGGCGTGGTGTCCTCTCCGACGAGTTGCAGGAAGGCGTCCTCGAGGCGGCGCCTCGGGCCGGCCGCCTCCACGGCCACGCCGGCGGCCACCAGGCGCCCGATGGCGTCGGCGCGCGCCAGGCCGTTCAGGTCGGCGTGCACGCTGTCCCGCTCCACCTCGACCGCGCTGACCCCGGCCGCGCCGCGCAGCACCTCGGCCGCCCGCTCCGGGTCGTCCACCCGGAAGCTGGCCTGCCCGCCGCCGGCGATGATGTCGGCCACCGAGCCGTCCGCGACCACGGTGCCCCGGTGCATCACCACCACGTGGTCACACGTCTGCTCCACCTCGGCGAGCAGGTGGCTGGACACCAGCACGGTCCGGCCGTCGCGGGCGTAGCCGCGCAGCACCTCGCGCATGGCGTGGATCTGGGGCGGGTCCAGCCCGTTGGTCGGCTCGTCGAGCACCAGCAGGTCGGGCAGCCCGAGCATCGCCTGGGCGATGGCCAGCCGCTGCCGCATGCCCTGGCTGTAGGTGCGCACCTGGCGGGCCAGCGCGTTGCCCAGCCCGGCGATCTCCAGCGCCTCCTCCAGGTGCGAGTCGGCCTCCGGCCGGCCGGTCGCCGCCCAGTACAGCCGCAGGTTGTCCGCGCCCGACAGGTGCGGCAGGAACCCGGGCCCCTCGACGAACGACCCGATCCGGGACAGCACCGGCGCTCCCGGCGCCACCGGGTGCCCGAACACCCGGATCGACCCGGCGGTCGGCGTGATCAGCCCCATCAGCATCCGCAGCACGGTGGTCTTGCCCGCCCCGTTCGGGCCGAGCAGCCCGAGCACCTGGTTGGGGCGGACCTCGAAGGACACCCCGTTCACCGCGACCACGCCGCCCGGGTACGACTTGCGCAGCCCGTCGATCACCAGCGGCGGCTCGGTTCCGGTGAGCTCGCTGGCCTCGGCCGCGCGCCGGCGCCGTGTGCGCACCCTGGCCACCACCCAGGCGGCCAGCGCGGCGGCCGCGATCAGCCCGATGCCCACGGCGGGGCCGGTCGGCACGGTGTTGGCGGTGACGTTCCGGCCGGGCACGCTAGGCACCCCTACCGAGCCGCCGGCGATGCCGATCCGCCACGCCGCCGGCTGGGTCGGCCCGCCGTAGGACTGGTCCGTGGTGCTGATCGACACCACCAGCCGGTTGCCGGCCTCGACGGGCGCGACCACGGCCGGCAGGGTCACCAGGGCCTCGGCCGGCGAACCGTCCGCCGGCATCGGGATGCGCATCGGCGCCACCGCGCCGCCGAGCAGGGTGCGCCGGCCGTCCGGGGCGATCTCGGACACCTTGCCGTACAGCACCGCCTCGTCGGCGGTCGGCTGGCCGGGCACCCGCGCCACGCTGATCCGGACCTGGGGCGACCCGGCGAGCAGGAACTGGCGCGGCAACGGGTCGGTGGTGAAGCCGGCGGACTGGCCGGGCAGCTCGGCGGTGAGCGCGGCCAACCGGCCGGACAGCGAGCCGAGGGCACCGCCCACGCCGGGCACGGTGGTGATCGCGGCCGGGTTGGCCCCGGCCGGGTTGAGGACCACCACCGGGTCGCCGCGCAGCGCCAGCTCCGTGCGGGTCACCGGTGGCGCCCCGTCGAGACCTGGATAGGCGTCCGAGGTGACCGTCCGGACGGTCGGGGTGTTTCGGCTCTCCGTGCGCACCCCGCCCTGTACCGCGTAGGACAGCCCGGCGGGCTCGCCGGGCGGCTGGTCCCGCAGGTAGTGGTCGAACCACTCGCCGACCCGCTCGCGCACCACCGGTCCCGGTGCGCCGCCGTCGTGGCCGCCGGCATACCAGATGACCTCGACCTTCCCGCCGGCCGAGGCGATCTGCCGGGCTGTGGCGTCCGCCTGGTCCAGGCCGAACAAGGTGTCCGTCTCGCCCTGTACCAGCAGGGTGGGAGCCTTGATCCGGTCCGTCACGCTGACCGGGGAGGACCGGCGCAGCAGCTCCGCCGTGGCCGGGCTGACCCGCCCGGTGCTGGCCGCCTCGGTGTATGCCGCGCACACCGCCGGGATGAACCGGCCGCACAGGGTGGCCGGTGGAGCCGCCGGGTCCCGCCGGCTCGGGTCGGAGGCCAGCAGGGCATCCCGCTGCTCCGCGTCGGCGGCGTCGTCGTCCTCCCGGCCGGCCCCGGCGGCGCGGCTGGCGCCGGACGACGCTTCCGGTGCGATGCCGGTCGGGCCGCGCCCGGTGGCCATGCCGAAGGAGAAGAACACGCCGGCCCAGGTCCGCTTGAACACGCCGTCGTCACCGAACGCGGTGGCCGCCGGGGTCACCGCCGGCCGCGGACCGGGTGCCACGCGGGCGTTCGGGAACAGCGCCTGGGACAGGTCGTTCCAGGTGATCAGGGGCGCGATCGCGTCCACCCGATGGTCGTAGCCGGCCAGCAGCAGCGACAGCGCGCCGCCGTACGAGCCCCCGGTGACCCCGACCCGGGGGTCGCCCGGGCCGTCCAGCCGCACCTCCGGCCGGGTGGCCAGGTAGTCGATCAGGCGCGACGCGTCGGCCACCTCGTGGTCGGGGGAGTCCAGCGCGATCTGCCCGGTGCTGGTGCCGAACCCCCGGGCGGACCAGGCGAGCACCACGAAACCCCGGTCGGCCAGCTCGCGGGCGTCGGCGTCCACCGAGGCCTTGCTGCCCCCGAAGCCGTGCGCGATCAGGATG
Source organism: Actinospineispora eucalypti (assembly GCF_039543365.1). Taxonomy (NCBI): domain Bacteria; kingdom Bacillati; phylum Actinomycetota; class Actinomycetes; order Pseudonocardiales; family Pseudonocardiaceae; genus Actinospineispora; species Actinospineispora eucalypti. Next base: position 341,619 of record NZ_BAABJP010000008.1, on the reverse strand, counting down.
GCCGGCGCGGGCGTGCGGTCCGGCCGGTAGAGGGTGGCGTCGAGCGAGACCTCGCCGGGTTGGCCGGGGCCGCCGGGCACGTTCAGCCGGAACTGCTCGGTGGGGACGTCCTCCGGGCCACCCCGGGAGGTCACCACCAGGGTGCCGGCCCCCACCGCGAGCAGCAGGAGCACGAGCAGCGTGGCGAGTAGAAAGCGGCGCACATCTCGAAGGTATGTGAGCTACCTGAGGGCAGGCTGATGAATTTCCCCGGACCTACCGAGCGACCCAGCGGTGATAGGCGTCCACATCGACGTTGCTGCCGCACACGATGGTCACCACGTGCCGGCCGGCGAAGCGGTCACGATTCTCCAGGATCGCCGCGATGCCGAGCGCGGCCGACGGCTCGACGACCAGACCGGCGTGTTCGAGCAGCAGCCGCATGCCGGCGATGATCGAGGCCTCCCGGACCAGGATCGCATCGTCCGCGACCAGAAGGAGGTCGTCCAGGACCGCCGGGATGGGATGCCGGCCCGCGACGCCGTCGGCGATGGTGTCGATCGAGTCGGTGGTGACGACGCGCCGTTCGTGCCAGGAGCGCGCCATCGCCGGCGCCCCCAGCGGCTGGACGCAGATCACCTCGACCCCGGGCGCCCGGGTCTTCACCGCGTGACCCACACCGGTGGCCATTGCCCCGCCGCCGAGGGCGATCAGGACGGCGTCGAACGAGGGCGCGGCCTCGGTCAGCTCCAGGCCGATGGTGGCCGCGCCCTCGCAGGTCTCGATGTCCAGGCTGTCCTCCACCAGCCGGATGCCCCGCCGGCGGGCGATCGCCGCCGCCCGCTCCCGAGCCGTCTCGATGTCGCCGTCCACCAGCTCCAACCGGGCGTCCAGCGCGCGGATGCGGTCGAGCTTGGCGGCCGGAGCCGAGCGGGCGGCCACGACGGTGACATCGAGTCCCCGGCCGCGACCGGACCAGGCGAGGGCCTGGCCGAGGTTGCCCGCGCTGGCGCACACCACGGCCCCCGCGCCATTGTCGGCGAGCAGGCTGGCGACCAGTTCGGTGCCTCGGGCCTTGAAGCTGCGGACCGGGTTCGCCGTTTCCAGCTTGATGCTCACCGCGCACCCGAGGTCGGGCTCCAGGGCCTCGCAGCGGTACAGCGGGCTGTCCAGAAAGATCGGGTCGATCACCCGGCGAGCGGCCTCGATCCGAGAGAGGTCGAGGCGGGTCCCCGGCACCGGGTTAGATCTCCTCGGTGTGCTGCACCCGGGGATCGGCGGCGAAGTACGGCCCGATCAGCTCCCGCCAACGGGTGAACCGGTCGGACTCGCGGAAGCCCTTGGTGTGCGCCTCCAAGGTGTCCCACTCGATGAGCAGCACGAACGACGACGGCGACTCGATTCCCCGGGTCATCCGCGCCGAGCGGAACCCCTCGGTGGCGGCCACCAGCGGCTTCGCCTCCCGGTACGCGGCCGCGAAGGCCTCCTCGTCACCCGGCGTTACGCTGAACTCAGCGATCTCCAGAACCATGCGGCACATCATGCCGGCCACCGCAACGACCGGTGTGACGAACGTGACGTGATGGTTGTCTCCGGGTGATCTGGGGTACCCCGGTCTGGTTAATCGTTCTCAGGTAGAGCAGACTGTATGCCATAGCCAAGGGGAGTATCCCTCACGCGGTGGCATCGTCAACACGGCGCAGTTCGGCCCGGTGCCATCGGTCGGCCGGTCAGGTCGGCGGGAGAGACCTCGGTCGATGACCGATGCTCTCCTGCGGAAGGCGCGATGACGTGAACGTTCCAGTATGGCTGTGGCTCGTCACCATTGTGGCACTTTGTGCCGTGATCCTCGTAGATCTTTTCGTGGTCGACCACAAACCACACGCGGTCACCATGGGCGAAGCGACCCGCTGGGTGATTTTCTACCTGTCCCTTGCCGTGGTTTTCGGGCTCGGCATCTGGGCGTTCTACGGCGGCGTATCCGCCGGTGAGTTCTTCGCCGGCTACCTCACCGAGTACTCGTTGTCGATCGACAACCTGTTCATATTCGTCATCATCATGGCCGCGTTCAAGGTGCCGGCCGAGCACCAACACCGGGTGCTTCTTGTCGGCATCGTGATCGCGCTGATCATGCGGGGCATCTTCATCGCGGTGGGCGCGGCCGCCATCGCCAGGTTCAGCTGGGTGTTCTACCTGTTCGCGCTGGTGCTGCTGGTCACGGCGTACAAGCTGCTGCGTGAGCACGGCCAGGAGGAGAAGGAGTACCACGAGAACGCCGGTTTGCGGCTGATGCGGCGGGTGCTCCCGGTGACCAAGGAGTACCACGGCCACCACACCACGGTGAAGATCGACGGCAAGCGCTGGGTGACCCCGATGCTGGTGGTCATGGCGGCGATCGGCACCACCGACCTGCTGTTCGCGCTGGACTCCATCCCGGCCATTTTCGGCCTCACCAAGGAGCCCTACCTGGTCTTCACCGCCAACGCGTTCGCGCTGATGGGGCTGCGGCAGCTGTACTTCCTGCTCGGCGGCCTGCTCTCCCGGCTGGTGTACCTGTCCTACGGGCTCGCGGTGATCCTCGCCTTCATCGGCGTCAAGCTGATCCTCGAGGCGCTGCACGAGAACGACCTGCCGTTCCTGAACGGTGGCGACCCGGTGCCGGTGCCCACGGTGGGCATCGCGCTCTCGCTGAGCGTCATCGTCGGCGTGCTGGCCATCACCACCGTGGCCAGCCTGATCAAGTCGCGCTCGGTGGCCAAAAGGGACGCGGCGGCCGCCGCGCAGGTGACCGACGCCGAGCCGGCCGCGGTCAGGGGTCCGCAGCCGCACGAGACCGGCCAGGGCGCACACTCCTGGAGTGACCGCCGCCCCGCGACCGACAACCCCTGACCCGCCGGCGGAGGACTACCAGCCGGACCCACGTCGTTGGCGGGCGCTCGGGGTAAGCCTGGCCGCCGGGTTCATGGGCCTGCTGGACATCACCATCGTCGCGGTCGCCCTGCCGTCCATCGGAACCACCCTGGGGGCCACCCCGGCCGAGGCGCAGTGGGTGGCCTCCGGCTATGCGCTCACCTTCGGGCTGTCCCTGGTGCCGGCCGGCCGGGCCGGTGACGCCTGGGGGCGGCGGCGCATGTTCTGCGTCTCGCTGGCCGGGTTCGTGCTGACCAGTGCGCTCTGCGGGGCGGCGCCCAACCTGGCCACCCTGGTCGCCGCGCGGCTGGCCCAGGGGTTCACTTCGGGCATGCTGGGGCCGCAGAACTCCGGGCTGATCCAGGACCTGTTCCGGGGGGCCGAGCGGGGGCGGGCGTTCGGCCTGTTCGGCGCGGTGCTGGGGGTCTCGACGGCCATAGGCCCGGTCATCGGCGGCCTCATCCTGGCCGCCTTCGACGAGTCCACCGGTTGGCGGTGGATCTTCCTGGTGAACGTCCCGATCGGCCTGCTCACCCTGGCCCTGGCGCCCCGGCTGCTGCCGGGCCGGCCGGCCGACGTGGTGCGGGACCCGACGCCGATGTGGCGGCGGATGGACCTGTTCGGCGGGACGTTGCTGGGCGCGGGAGTGCTCGCGCTGATGTTCCCGTTGCTCGAGCACGACCGGTTCGACCGGTGGTGGTGGCTGTTGCCGGTGGCCGCGGCTCTGCTGCTCGGCTTCGCGCGCTGGGAGCTGCGGCTGTCCCGGCGGGGCGTCGACCCCCCGATGCTGGAACCGCGCCTGTTCACCGATACCCCCGGGTACACCTTCGGAGCCGTGCTCGGGCTGGCGTTCTTCATCGGCTTCAGCGGAATCTGGCTGGTGCTGGCGTTCTTCTTCCAGGACGGGCTGAGCTACACACCTCTGCACTCCGGCCTCGCGGTGACCACGTTCGCCGTCGGATCGGCGCTGTCCGCCATGGTGAGCGGCCGCTTGCTGGCCCGGATGGGCCGGCGGCTGACCGTGCACGGCCTGGTGGCGATGGTGGTCGGCCTGCTCGGGGCGGCAGTGGCGCTGGCCGTCCAGACCGGGCCGGCGGCGGCGCTGTGGGCGGCCGCCCCGCTCGCCCTGGCCGGCATCGGCTGCGGCCTGGTCATCTCGCCGAACATCACGCTGACCCTGTCCCAGGTGCCGGTGCGGATGGCCGGCGCGGCCGGTGGGGCGCTGCAGACCAGCCAGCGGGTGGGCTCGGCGATCGGCACCGCGCTGCTCGCCGCGGTCTACTACGTGGCGCTGGACCTCTACGGCAACCGGCCGGGCCTGGCGATCCTGTGCGCGCTGTTGTGTGCGACGGCGTTCGTGCTGGTCGCGTTGGTGATGGCCGTCCTGGAGCTGCGGCGGGAGCGTTAGCTTAGCTAGCTCTCCAGATGATGCAGCCGGACGTCCTCGAGGGAAGCGCCGGCGATCCGGGCGGTCATCCAGGTGTGCGTGGGCTGGCGCCGGCGGTCGGTGGGGGAGCCGGGGTTCAACAGCCGCGGTCCGCCCGGGGCCACGCTGTCCCACGGGATGTGGCTGTGGCCGAACACCAGCACGTCGGTGTCCGGGTAGCGGGCCGCGCAGCGCCGCTCCCGGCCAGCCGCCGCGCCGGTCTCGTGCACCACGGCCAGCCGCACCCCGGCCAGGGTCTCCCGGGCCACCTCGGGCAGCCGGGCGCGCAGGGCGGGGCCGTCGTTGTTGCCGTAGACGCCGACCAGCCGGCGGGCGCGGGCGGCCAGCTCGTCCAGCAGCTCCACGCCCACCCAGTCACCGGCGTGCACCACGACGTCGGCCTCGTCCACCGCCCGCCAGAGCGCCTCGGGTACCCGCCGGCCCCGGGCCGGGACGTGCGTGTCCGACATGAGCAGTAGCCGGATCTCGCCGGTCACGGTGCCACCGGTTCCACCGGCTCGGCCGCGGGTTGGGGCGCGACGCCGTCCAGCAGCCGGGTCATCGAGGTGCCGCAGAGAACCCGGAACTCCGGGTCGGACAGCCCGAGCTGTCCGGCGTGGTGCAGGCTGATCAGCCCGTGCAGCATGCCCACGATGGTGACCGCCACCTGCCACACGTCGTCCGGTGGGAAGTCGCCGTCGTCCATCCCCTCGTCGATGGCCGCCGCGACCGCGTCCAGCACCGGTGACTTGCCGGCCCTCGGGTCCCAGTTCAGGTCGGCGGAGTCACTGGGGGAGTCGGTGGTGAGCAGCGAGTACAGGGCGGGCTGCCCCAGGGCGAGGTCGAGCACCGCGTTGAGCGTGGAGCGCAGCTCGGCCCGGGGCGTGGCCTGGCGAGGCCGGTGCCGCCACCGTTCGGTGATCTCGGCGCGGGCCTGGTCGGCCACCGCGCCGAGCAGCGCCTCGCGGCTCGGGTAGTGCCGGTAGATGGCCATCGCGGTGATGCCGGCGGCGCTGGCCACCCGGCGCATGCTGACCGCTTCCAGCCCCTCGGCGAGGAGCAGCGCCCTTGCTTCGTCCGCGATCCGCGCGGCGGTGCTGTAGGCCACCGGCCGGGCTCAGCGAACCGGTGCGGCCGTCGGGAGCGGGTCAGGTGTACGGCGTAGATCCAGCACTGCGGTCCCCATGTGTACAACGTATAAGCGATGGCTCGAAGGTCGGAAGGTCTACGCTGTAGACGCCGGTTCACCGGTCGAATCGCGCGACGAGTGGACAGTACCGCGGTGGCCCAGACGGAGCCAACGCCCGTCGACCGCTTGTCGATAAACCGAGCACCGATAGGTGCGCATTATCCGGTTATTTCTTTTGTGCCTCCGGTGGGTATTCTTTCGGGGATTTCCCTGGCCGGACCGGGCAGTATTCGGCGTCACCTCGCCGGAAACGCGATGGTGACCAATTGTCCTGACCGCGAGGGGGTCGGGTAATTCTCCGACGGAATTCCGCCGGTCGCCGGTGGCCTGAAATTGCTTGTGGTCGGCGGTTTCTCCTGCCCCGGCGGGGCTGTGGAATATCGCCTACGCTCGATTCTGGACTGTCCGGGGAGGGTGCGATGACCGGTAACAAGCTGCGCCGGAAGTGGCGTGAGCGCACCGTGTTCGGCGTGTGGAGCACGATTCCGTCCACCGCCGCCGTCGAGGTGCTCGTGGAGTGCGGGTACGACTTCGTCGCGTTCGACTGCCAGCACGGGCAGTTCGGCGTCGCGGACCTCGAGCCGCTGCTGAGGGTGACCGCGCGCACCGAGGTGACCCCGGCCGTGCGGGTGCCCGGCAACGACTACTACGCCATCGGGCACGCGCTGGACGCTGGGGCCGAAGTGCTGATCGTGCCCATGGTGGAGACCGCCGAGCAGGCCGCGCGGGCGGCGTTCGCCACCCGCTACCCGCCGGAGGGCGGCCGCAGCTTCGCCCGGAACCGGGGGATGGCGGCGCTGGGCGCCACCCCGGCCGAGCTGAACCGCGAGGTGGCCTGCCTGGTGATGGTGGAGACCGCCACCGGGCTGGCCAACGCGGCGGAGATCGCCGCGACGCCGGGCGTGGACGGGGTCTTCGTCGGCCCCGCCGACCTGGGTCTGGCCCTGGGCTTACCGCCGGGACCGCCGCCGTTCGCCGCCGAGGTGGAACGGGGGATCGACCAGGTGGTGTCGGCCTGCCGGTCGGCCGGGGTGATCGCCGGCCTGCACGCGAACGGCGGCTACGCCGCCCGGGGCGTCGACCTGGTCACCGTGGCGGCCGACCACGACCTGCTCCGCGTGGCCGGCCGGAACACGATTGCCCAGGCTCGGGGGACCACCTCGCGCTGAACCGGCTGCGGCGTACCGTCGGGCCGTGCTGATGTGGATCAACGGACCGTTCGGCGGGGGCAAGACCCAGACCGCGTGCGAGCTGCACCGCCGGCTGCCCGGCAGCCTGGTGTGTGACCCGGAGGAGGTCGGCTACGGGCTGCGCCGGGTCTGGACCAGCGCCAGGCACATCAGACTGCACTGATCCCGACGGAGACCGCTCCGCCGCCGCTACCTTGGAGTCATGCTGGTCATCTTTGGCGTCAAGCGCTACCTCGAGCAGCTGGCCATGCTCAGCCTCGGCTGCCCGAACTGCGGGACCACCAGCGCCCACCCGCTGCGCCGGGCGTACAGCAAGTTCACGCTGTTCTTCATCCCGCTGTTCGTGGTCAGCTCCCGCTACCAGGTGCAGTGCACGTACTGCGGGCTGGTCTCGGGGGTGAGCAAGCAGCGGGCGCTGGAGCTGCGGGGGGCGAGCGTCCGCTAGGCCCGTTGCTCGCGGGCCTCCTGGACCCCGCGCACCGCCAGCCGGTCGGCGCGCTCGTTCTCCGGGTGGCCGGCGTGGCCCTTGACCCAGTGCCACTCCACCTGGTGTGCGCCGGCGGCCGCGTCCAGCCGCTGCCAGAGGTCGGCGTTTTTCACCGGCTGCTTGTCCCGGGTGAGCCAGCCGTTGTTCTTCCACCGGGGCAGCCAGGAGATGACGCCGTTCCGCACGTAGGTGCTGTCGGTGAAGATGTGCACCGTGCACGGCCGGCTGAGGCTCTCCAGCGCCCGGATCGGCGCGGTCAGCTCCATGCGGTTGTTGGTGGTCGTGGTGGACTCGCCGCCGTACAGCTCCTTCTCGTGCCGGCCGTAGCGCAGCACCGCGCCCCAACCGCCCACGCCGGGGTTACCACTGCACGCGCCGTCGGTGAAGATCTCCACGATCCCCCCGCCCGCGTCGTTCACCAGCGGCGCTCACGCCACTCGGGCAGCGACGGGCGCTGCTCCCCGAGGGTGGAGTCGTCGCCGTGGCCGGGGTAGAACCAGGTGTCGTCGGGCAGCGGGTCGAAGATCCGTTGTGACACGTCGTCGATCAACGAGTCGAAGTCCTCCGGCGCCCAGGTGCGGCCGACCCCGCCCGGGAACAGGGAGTCCCCGGTGAACAGGTGCGGCCGGTCGGAACCCCGGTAGAGCAGCGCGACCGAGCCGGGGGTGTGCCCCCGCAGGTGGATCACCTCGAGCTCCACCTGGCCCACCCGGACCGTGTCGCCGTGCTCCACCGTCGTGGTGGTCGGCACCGGCAGCTCCGGGGCGTCCAGCGGGTGTGCGATGGTGCGCGGTTCGCACATGCCGACCACCGCCCCGAGCGCCTGCCAGTGGTCGGGGTGCCGGTGGGTGGTGACGATGGTGCGCAGCTCGGGGCGGCTTGCGCCGTGGCCGACCATGTCCATCAGCCGGTCCGGCTCGGCGGCCGCGTCGATCAGCAGCGCTTCCCCGGTGGCCTGGCAGACCAGTAGGTAGGCGTTGTTGTCGTACTCGCCGACGGAGACCTTGGTGATGGTCAGGCCGTCCAGGGTGCGGCGGATGGCGGCACCGCCGGGGTCGGTGTGACCGGTGTAATCGTCCAGCACGTCCACGCGGATCAGCCTAGTCCGGGTCCCGCTCGGTTTCAGCCGGGGATCGCGGTCTCGTGCAGGTAGCGCCAGCGTGGTCCGCCCGGTTCGATGCGGAACAGCACGGTGACCCGCCGGGAGGAGGTGTGGCCGTGGTCCACGTGCGTCTCGAGGAACCGCGCGAGCAGTCCTTCACCCAGTTCGGCCACGAGCTCCACCTGGCTGGTCAGGATGCGCAGCCCGGGGCGGGCGTTGCGGGCGCCGGCGAGCGCCTCGAACAGCCCGGTGTTGTCCAGCGGCTGTCCGTCGGTGGTGACCATGGTGAAGTCGTCGGTGTGCGCCGCGCGCAGCTCGTCCATCACCTCGGGGGGTGCCTCGCTGCCCAGCCAACGGGCCAGCAGTTGGTGCTGCCGGTCAATCTCGGTGCTGATGAGTTCCCGCACTGTCCCTCCCGTCCGGTGCCGGGCCCGCGCCGCGGAGCACGGCGAGCGCCTGCGCCACCCAGGCCTCGGCGAACCGGTCCGCCTCGATGTCACCCGGGGTGTGGCCGATGAGGGTATCCAAGATCGGGTAATAGGTCAGCGCGGCGAGCAGTACCGCCGAGGTGGCGGCCGGGTCGGTCACCCGGATGTCGGTGCGGTGGTCCAGCCAGCGGGTGAACTCGTCGTAGACACTGCGCCGCACCTCTTCCCACACCTCGGCCAGCAGGTCCGGGTGTTCGTCCAGGTCGCGCAGCATCACCCGCAGCACCTGGTGGTCCCGGCGCATGCCGCCCCAGACGAGCTGGACGACCAGGCGCAGGGCGTCGGCCAGGTCGTCCGGCAGCTGTTCGGCCGCCTCGCCGGCGCGCATGGTCCCGATGTGCATGCCGACGACCTCGCCGAGCAGGGCGCGCTTGGAGGAGAAGTGCTTGTACAGCGCGCCGGATCCCCGGGTCAGCCCGCAGGCCTGCTGGATGTCGCCGACCGAGGTGGCGGCGTAGCCGCGCTCGGCGAACAGCCGGGCGGCCTCCCGGACGAACCGCTCGCGCGGCGGCACCGGTGGTGACGATTCTGGTAGCGGAGCCATGAAGTGAGAGACTACTCTCTCACCATGGTCACCGTGCAGGTAGTCGAAACGATCAGGTGCACTCCCCGGGAGCTTCTCGAGTTCGTCATGGACATCGAGCGGTACGCGGAGATCGACCGCAAGATCCAGCCGGTCAGTTGGGCCGAGCGGGAGGGCGACTTGCTGGAGTTCGAGTGCCGGCCGAAGGTCGCCGGGGTGCCGCAGCCGAAGGTGGTGCAGCAGGTGCGGCTGACCCCGTGGTCACGGATCGACATCACCCTGTCCCCGCCGCCGCGCAACCGCATGCAGCACGCGTTCGCCAAGTTCAATGCCAGTTTCGAGTGTGTCGAGGTACCGGAAGGGACCCGGGTGACCCGCACGCTGAACTTCAGCTTTCACCCGGCTACCCGGTGGCTGCTGGAGCCGTTGCTGCGCCGCCGGCTGCCGGGGGAGGTGCGGGAGGAGATCGCCCTGGCCAAGCGCCACCTGGAGGGCGGCTGACTCGTTCGGGGCGGATTTAAGACGGCTTGGACGGCCGCGGCTGAGTGGTCTTCCGCCGCTTCGGCCCGGCCCGTTGCGTTCGGCTACACGCCGTAATGGCTGGACGGCCCCAACCCGGCTTCCGTTCGTCGCGCCGGGGGCGTGATCGTCGACCGTGGCGGTTTAGCCGCGAAAATCGACGCTCAACCGCCAGAGACGGCGATCAACCTATAGCCCACGCCTGGTCACGCCCTGTGAACAGGCGCGAGGCCAAACGCAACGGGCCGGACCAAAAGCCGCGGCAGACTCCCCAAGCCGCGCCGTCCAAGCCGTTCGAAAACCGGCACCGCCCTAATCCGGCAGGTTCTGGACGTGTTGGAAGCCGAACCGGCCCTTGATGCACAGGTGTCCGTGGGTGACGCTGTGGTCGCTCGGCGAGGTCACGTTCACGATCTTGTTGTGCTGCACGTGCAGCTCCAGGTTGCAGCCGACGCCGCAGAAGGAGCAGATCGTGGTGGTGACGGTCTCGTTCTCCTCGTCCCACTCGCCGGACTCGCGCAGCTCGTGCTCGGAGACCGACTTCAGCGCTCCCGTCGGGCACACACCGACACAGTTGCCGCAGTACACGCAGGCCGAGTCGGGCAGCTCGGTGTTGTACTCGGTGGCGATCCGGGTGTCGAAGCCGCGGCCGGCGGCCGAGATGGCGAAGGTGAACTGCGCGTCGGTGCCGCAGGCCTTGACGCACTTGTAACACATGATGCAACGGCCGTAGTCGCGAACGTAAAGGTCGTTGTCCACCTTCACCGGCTGGGCCACGTTGGCCGCCGTCGAGCCGTCCGGCTCCTGGTGGTGACCTGGGTGCCGGCGATCCCGTTCGCCGTCGGCCGCCGGCGGCGCGGGCGGGCCGTAGCGACCCGCGTCGACCCCGTACTTGGTCATCCAGCGCTGCACGTCGGGGTCGGTCTGCGACATGTCGGCCGAGCTGGCCAGCAGCTCCAGCACCATGCGGCGGCTGTGCTGCACCTTCTCCGAGTCGGTGCGCACCACCATGCCGTCCTCCACCGCCCGGGCGCAGGACGGCACCAGCACCCGGGAACCCTCCACGTCGACCATGCACACCCGGCAGGCGTTGATCGGGGTGAGGTTGGGCGCCCAGCACAGAGTCGGGGTGTCCACCCCGTGCGCGCGCAACGCGTCCAGGATCGTGGCGCCCTCCGGCACCCGCACCTCGACGCCGTCGAGGGTCACCGTCACCAGGCGGCGGATCTCGCCGAGCATCACCGTCATCGGTTCGACCTCCGGTTCAGCAGGTCCAGGGATATCGCCGACTGGATCGCGGCCGGCGCGGTCTGGCCCAGGCCGCAGATCGACGCGTCGCGCATCACCCGGGCCAGGTCGTCCAGCAGGGCCAGCTCCTGCTCGCGGGACCCGATCTCGGTGCCGCGGGCCAGCCGGGCCAGCGCCTCCTCCTGGCGGACGGTGCCCACCCGGCAGGGCACGCACTGGCCGCAGGACTCGTCGCGGAAGAACGCCGCGATCCGGCGCAGGATGTCCGGCATGTCGGCCGAGGTGTCCAGCGCGAAGATCACCCCGGAGCCGAGGGTGGCGCCGATCTCCCTGGTGCCCTCCAGAGTCAGCGGCACGTCCAGCTGGTCGGGCAGCACGAAGCCGCCGGCCGCCCCGCCGAGCAGGATCGCCCGCGTCTCGCCGACGAGGCCGCCGGCCAGCTCCAGCACCTCGCGCAGCGTGGTGCCGAACGGCACCTCGTACACCCCGGGGCGGGCCACCGCGCCGGAGAGGCAGAACAGCTTCGGCCCGGTGGACCGGCCGCCGCCGATCGAGGCGAACGCCGGGCCACCGCCCTCCATGATCTGCAGGGCGTTGTAAAGCGTCTCCACGTTGTTGATCACCGTGGGCTTGCCGAAGAGGCCGCTCACCGAGGGGAAGGGCGGTTTGTTGCGCGGCTCGCCCCGGTAGCCCTCCAGGGAGTTGAGCAGCGCGGTCTCCTCGCCGCAGATGTACGCCCCGGCGCCCCGGCGCAGCTCGATGTCGAACGCGAAGCCCTCGCCCATCACGTCCGGGCCGAGGTAGCCGCGCCGGCGGGCCTGCTCGATGGCGTTGGCCAGCCGGCGGGTGGCCAGTGGGTACTCGCCCCGGATGTAGAGGTAGCCGCGCTCGCAGCCGGCGGCGTAGCCGGCGATGGTCATCGCCTCGACCAGGCCGAACGGGTCGCTCTCCAGCAGCACCCGGTCCTTGAAGGTACCGGGCTCGGACTCGTCCGCGTTGCACACCAGGTAGTGCGGGCGCTCCGGCGCCCGGGCCACGCCGTCCCACTTGACCCCGGTGGGGAAGGCCGCCCCGCCCCGGCCGGTCAGCGCCGAGTCGGACATCTCCTTGATCACCCGGGACGGGCCGACGTTCACCGCCCGGCGCAGCGCGCGGTACCCGCCGTGCGCCCGGTAGTCGTCCAGGCTGGTCGGGTCGACCAGGCCGACCCGGCGCAGCAGGCGCAGGTCGGCGTTGCCGCCCGGGGTCTGCGGCACGCTCACCGAGGTGTCGGAGAACGCCCCGTCCGCCCCCGAGGCGCCGGGTCCGCCGCCGGACGCCGCCGCCAGGGTGGCCTCCACCGATGCGGGCGCCAGCGAGTAGTCCGGCTCGGCCGTGCGCTGGAGCAGCACCGCCGGCGCCCGCTCGCACAGGCCCAGGCAGGGGCTGCGCACCCAGCACACCTCCTCGCCGTGCCCCTCGGCGCCCAGCTCGGCGGTCAGCGCGGCGGCGAGGTGCTCGCCGCCGTTGGCGCCGCACGCGATGTCGTCGCACACGTGCACCACCCGGGGCGCCCTCGGTTCGGTGCTGAACATGGCGTAGAAGGTGGCCACGCCGTACGCGTCGGCCGGCGGCACGGACAGCCGCAGCGACACGTAGTTCAGCGCGCCGGGGCTGATCCAGCCGATTTCCTCCTGCACCGCGTGCAGGGCGGGCAGCAGCAGGTGCCGGCGGCCGCGCGCGGCGTGCCCGGCGTCGGTGAAGTGCTCGGCGACGGCGCCGTTCTCGGACGGGCCGAGCAGCCGGTCCACCGCGTCCCGCTCGGCCGCGCTGGCGCGTGCCTGGGTGAGCCGAAGATCCAACGCTCCTCCTCAGCCGCCCGCCGCGGGCAGCGCCGGTTGCGCCGTCTGGGGCAGCTTCTCGATGCGGATCGCGGTTGCCTTGAACTCCGAGGTACCGGACTTGGGGTCCCAGGCGTCGTTGGTGATCGCGTTGGTGTCCACCTGCTCGGTGAAGTGCGGGGTGATGGACGCCAGCCCGGGCCGCAGCGCCGGGTCGAAGCTCACCGGCGCTGTCACCGCGCCCCGCCGGGACACCAACCGCACCCGCTCGCCCTCCTCGATGCCGAGCTCGGCCGCGTCGGAGGCGTCGATGCGCAGCGCCTCCCGCCGGCGCAGGGGAGAGGTGTAACCGCCGGTCTGCACCCCGGAGTTGTAGTTGTCCAGGTTGCGCACCGTGGTCAGCCGGATCGGGAACTCCTCGGACAGCTCGTCCAGCGGCGGCACGTGCTCCACCGGGGTGAACGGTGCCGGGGTGCCCCGGTCCGCCGGGTCGTCCGCCCACAGCCGGGCGTGCATCAGCGGGGTGCCCGGGTGGTCCTCCTCCGGGCACGGCCATTGCAGCCCACCCAGCTCGGCCAGTCGGGCGTAGCTCATCCCGTGGTGCCAGTTCAGCGACACCGAACGCAGCTCGTCCCACACCTGCTCGGCGCTGGGCTCGCCCCAGGGGTAGCCCATCTTCTCCGCGATGCCGCAGATGATGTGCGTGTCGGGCTTCGCCAACCCCGGGGGCTCGATGGCCTTGCGGACCAGCTGCACCCGGCGCTCGCTGTTGGTCACCGTGCCGGTGTACTCGCACCAGTCGGCGGCGGCCGGCAGCACCACGTCGGCCATCTCGGCGGTTGCCGTGCGGAAGATGTCCTGCACCACCAGGTGGTCCAGGCCCTCCAGCAGGTGCCGGGCGTGAACGGCGTTGGCCTCCGACTCGGCCGGGTTCTCGCCGATGCAGTAGAGCGCGCGCAGTTCCTTGCTCTCCATCGCCTCGAACATCTGCGACAGGTGCCAACCGGGCTTCGCCAGGATGCTCGCGCCCCAAGCTCGCTCGTAGCGGGCGCGGGCCTCGTCGTCGCCGAGGTCGTAGCCGCCGGGCAGCTTGGCCGGGATGGCGCCCATGTCGCCGCCGCCCTGGACGTTGTTCTGCCCGCGCAGCGGGCACAACCCGGAGCCGTAGCGGCCCACGTGCCCGGTGAGCAGGGCCAGGTTGATCAGCGCGAACACGTAGTCGGCCGCGTTGTGGTGCTCGGTGATGCCCAGCGTCCAGCACAGCTGCGCCCGGTCCGCGCGGGCGTAGGCGTGCGCCAGTTCCTTGATCAGTGCGGCGGGCACCTTGGTCAGCTCCTCGCCGCGTTCCAGGGTGTACGGCTCCACGCTGCGCCGGTAGTCCTCGAAGCCGGTGGTGGCCCGCTCGATGAACGCCCGGTTGTGCAGGTCGGAGGCGATGATCTCGCGGCCGATAGCGTTGGCCAGGGCGATGTCGGTGCCCACGTCCAGGCCCAGCCAGCCGTCCGCCCACTGGGCGGTGCTGGTCCGCCGGGGGTCGACGTTGTACATCCGGGCGCCATTGCGCAGGCCCTGCAGCGCGTGGTGGAAGAAGATCGGGTGGGTCTCGCGCGCGTTGGAACCCCACAGCACGATGAGGTCCGCGCGCTCGGCCTCTTCGTAGGAGGAGGTGCCGCCACCGGCACCGAACACTGTCGTCAGACCGACGACGCTAGGCGCGTGTCAAGTGCGGTTGCAGGAGTCGACGTTGTTGCTGCCCATCACCACACGGGCGAACTTCTGCGCCGTGTAGTTCATCTCGTTGGTGGCCTTCGAGCAGCTGAACATGCCGAACGCGCTGGGTCCGTGCGCCCGCGCGGCGGTGAATCCGGCGGCCGCCCGGTCCAGGGCTTCGTCCCAGGTGGCGGGCCTGAGCACGCCGTTCTCGCGGACCAGCGGCTCGGTCAGTCGTACGTGGCGGGGTTTGCGCATCGTTGCTTCTCCGTCCCTCAGACTCGGAAGTCGACCATGTCTTCGAAGTCACTGCCGTCCTCGGAGTCACCGAAAGTCTACGACTCGTCCGGCGACTCGGCGGCACATCGTATGCTGTAGCCCGCAAACCGGTGATCGCCGTTCCCCACGGGGCGGCCGAGTCGAGCGAGTGCCATATTGCCGCCTGCTGAAATGCCCTCCGAGAGATCCCGACAGATCGCGCGCCCGGTTCCGCTGCGGCAGAGCGTGTACGAGGCGATCCTGGAAATGATCATCAGTCGCCAGCTGCGCCCCGGCCAGCACCTGGTGGAGAACGACCTGGCGCTGATGCTGGGCGTTTCCCGCCAGCCCGTGCGGGAAGCGCTGCAGTGGTTGAAGAACGACGGCTGGATCGACCTGCGCCCCGCGCACGGGGCGTTCGTGCACCAGCCGACGGCCGAGGAGGCCGACCAGCTGCTCGCCGTTCGCGAGCTGTTGGAGACCGAGAGCGCCCGGTTGGCCGCGTTGCACGCCACCGAGTCTGACGTGGCCGAGCTGCGCGCGCTGTGTGAGCGGGGCGTGGCCGCGCTGCGCCGGCAGGAACTGGCCGAGCTGGTCTCGGTGAACGCGGAGTTCCACGCGGCGGTGTCCAGGGCGGCGGGGAACGAGGTGCTCGTCGAGCTGGCCGGCCAGGTGGACCGCCGGGTGCGCTGGTACTACAACCCGGTGGCGCGCACCCGGGGCGACCAGTCCTGGGAGGAGCACGCCGCGCTGGTGGACGCGATCGCCGCCGGCGACCCGGACCGGGCCGTCGACGTGATGCGCACGCACACCACCAACACCCGGCGCAGCTACCTCGCCCAGGCCGACGGCGACGGGACCGAGCCCGCCGCCGACGACAGCCATGGCGTTTCCTGAACCCACGCGTCAGCCGGCCGGCCGGGCCTGCGCCGACCCCATGCCGGGCAACGTGTTGGGCAGCCCCGGCCGCTGCAGTGCCGAGGTGGCCACCGCGGAGACCAGCACCACCCCGGCCGCCGCCAGGAACACCACCGGGAAGCCCCACGCGGTGACCGCCACGGCGGCCAGGCCGACGCCGACCAGCCCGCCGAGCGCCTTGGCGCTGTACACCACGGCGTGCACCTCCAGCGCGCGCCGCTCGCCGAAGTAGTCCCGGACCAGGCTGGCGAACAGCGGGTAGAACGCGCCGCCGCCCAGCCCGGCCAGCGCGGCCGCCACCACCAGCAGCGCGGCCGACCCGGTACCGGCGGCCAGCGCGAGCAGCAGCTGCGCGGCCGTCTGGACCAGCAGCACCAGGCGCAGTGTGCGGCGCCGGCCCAGCCGGTCGGACACCCGCATCGCCGTGGCCCGGCTGGCGCCGTTGATGCCGACCAGCAGTGCGGCGGCCAGCGCGACCAGGCCCAGCGGTGTGCCGGTGTCCAGCGCGAACACCACCAGGAAGGCGGCGTTGAACAGGGAGACCGCGCCGGCGGTGAACAGGATCAGGTGCATCACCGGCAGCGTGCCGGTGTGCACCGCGCCCGGGGTGGAGTACTCCCGGATGGCCGGCGGGTTCATCCGGCGGCCGGGTGCGTGCTTGAGCGCCCACTGCCGGGGGTCGATGTGCGCGGGCCACCAGCGCCGCGGCGGGTCACGGAAGAACAGCCCGAACCCGGCCACGATCAGCCCGACCAGGATCGCCGTGGCGGTCAGCGCGCGGGGCAGGTTGATCCCGTCCAGCCGCACGACGCCGGCGATGGCGAACGGCACCGTGCCGTAGGCGAAGGCCCCGGTGACCAGGCTGACCTGGCTGCCGGACCGGTCCGGGTGCCACTTCGCCACGGTGGACGTGCAGGCGGCGTAGACCAGGCCGGCGCCGGTGCCGCCGAGTACCGAGTAACCGACCAGCGCGCCCAGCAGCCCCGGGCCGTAGGCAAGGGCGAGCACGCCCACGGTGCTCAGGGCGGCGCCGGTGAGCATCACCGCCCGCAGCCCGATCCAGTTCCGCTCGCGCAGGTAGGCGACGGGGAAACCCACGCCGGCCTGGCACACGATCCAGCCGGCGAGCAGCCAGAACACGGTGCTCAGCGACCAGCCGTTGCGCGCCATCAGGGCCGGCGCGGCCACCCCGAAGCCGTACTGGAGCACACCGACCGCGGCCATCGGCGGCCAGGCCAACCACACCGAGGCGTCCCGGCCGGACCGGTCCTCGGGGTTGTCGCGGGTGTAGTAGAGCCGTCCGTAGCAGTCGCGGACCTCGCGGCCGCCGTCATGCTCACGCTCGTCCATGACGGGCTCCTTCCATACTGTATGAAGTAGTCTGCCGCACAGTGACCCGCAACACAAGACCAATCCATACTGTATACACACCCTCGCTCGGCGCATCATCTTTGGTGCGCTCAGGTGGGTTGGACCTGTTGGTTGAGGAGGTCGGTGATGGCGGCGACCACGCGGAGGGTGGGGACTTCGGCGCCGGTCAGGTCGGCCAGTTCGACCACGGCGGCCAGCAGGACATCCAGTTCCATGGGGCGGCCGCGCTCCAGGTCCTGCAGGGTGGAGGTCTTGTGCTCGCCGGTGCGCTCCGCGCCGGCCAGTCGGCGCTCGATGGAGATCTCCGGGTGGCAGCCGAGCCTCGCGGCCACCTCGAGCGTCTCCTCCATCATCGCGGTGACCACCGACCGGGTGCCGGGGTGCCGGCACATCGCCGCCAGGCTGGCCCGGGCCAGCACGGACAGCGGGTTGAACGAGGCGTTGCCCATCAGCTTGATCCAGATGTCCGCGCGCAGGTCCGGCTCGACCGGGCACTTCAGCCCGCCGGCCACCATCGCGTCGGCGAACTCCGTACACCGGGTGGAGATGCTGCCGTCCGGCTCGCCGATGGAGAACCGGGTGCCCTCCAGGTGGCGGACCACCCCGGGGGACTCGATCTCGGTGGCGGCGTAGACCACGCAGCCCACCGCGCGCTCCAGGGGGAGTGCCCTGGTCACCGCGCCGCCGGGGTCGACACTCTCGATCCGCCGGCCCTCGTACGGCCCCTTCAGGCCGTGGAAGTACCACCACGGGATGCCGTTCTGCGCGGCGATGAGGGTCGTGTCCTCGTGCAGCAGGGGCCGGACGAGGTCGCCCGCGTGGGCGTAGCCGGTGGCCTTGATGCCGAGGAAGACGTGGTCCACCGGGCCGACCTGGGCGGGGTCGTCGGTGGCGTTGGGGTGGGTGTGGAAGTCGCCCCGGGGACTGAGCACGCGCACCCCGTTCTCCCGCAGCGCGGCGAGCTGCGGGCCGCGCGCGATCAGGTGTACCTCCGCGCCAGCCCGGCAGAGGCTCGCGCCGACGTAGGCGCCGATTGCACCGGCTCCAAGCACAGCAACCTTCACGAGGACCTCCCAGGTCGTCGAGTTCGGTCTTTAGTATGCAGTATGTAGAAACCTGACACTAGTTTTGCGCTAGGTCTGGACATCTCCAGTCAGCAGGAGTACGAAATCCCACATACGGTATGCAGTATGTGAATGGCCCTGAGCGGCCAGGACAACTCCGTTGCTGGACAAGGAGATGACGATCGGATGACGCAAACGCTTCCCGGGAGCTCTCCCCAAACCGCCAAGGCGGTGGGGGAGCCCGAACAGATCTCGGGTGGGCATCTGGTTGCCAAGGCGCTCAAGGCCGAGGGGGTAGACACGATCTTCACCCTGTGCGGCGGACACATCATCGACATCTACGACGGATGTGTCGACGAGGGCATCTCGGTGATCGACGTGCGGCACGAGCAGGTGGCCGCGCACGCCGCCGACGGCTACGCCCGGATCACCGGCACGCCGGGCTGCGCGGTGGTCACCGCCGGCCCCGGCACGAGTGACGCGGTCACCGGCGTGGCCAACGCGCTGCGGGCGGAGAGCCCGATGCTGCTGATCGGCGGCCAGGGCGCGCTGAGCCAGCACAAGATGGGGTCACTACAGGACCTGCCGCACGTGGACATGATGGCGCCGATCACCAAGTTCTCCGCCAACGTGCCGCACACCGCGCGCGTGGCGGACATGGTGTCGATGGCCTTCCGGGAGTGCTTCCACGGCGCCCCCGGCCCGTCCTTCCTGGAGATCCCCCGGGACATCCTGGACGCGAAGATCCCGCTGGAGCAGGCCCGCATCCCCGGCGCCGGCCAGTACCGGGCGTCGCGGCGCTCGCTGGGTGACCCGGCCGACGTGCAGCGGCTGGCCGAGCTGCTGGACGGAGCGCGGAAGCCATGCGTCCTCCTGGGCAGCCAGGTGTGGACCTGCCGGTCCACCGAGGAGGCGGTGCGGTTCGTCCGTGAGCTGCGAGTTCCCGCGTTCATGAACGGCGCCGGCCGGGGCACCCTGCCCCCGGGCGACGCGCTGCATTTCCAGCTGGCCCGCCGGCACGCCTTCGCCGAAGCCGACCTGATCATCATCGTGGGCACGCCGTTCGACTTCCGGATGGGCTACGGGCGGCGCCTCTCGCCGACCGCCAAGGTGGTGCAGATCGACCTGGACTTCCGCACCGTCGGCAAGAACCGGGACATCGACCTCGGCATCGTGGGCGACCCGGGCTCGGTGCTCTCCGCCGTGGCCGCCGCCGCCACCGCGAAGGACCGCAAGGAGTGGATCGCCGAGCTGCGCGCGGTGGAGGACGCCGCCTACCGGAACGGCTGGCCCGTCAGCACTCGGACGCCTCGCCGATCGACCCGTACCGGCTGGTGCACGAGATCAACGAGTTCCTCACCGAGGACTCCATCTACATCGGCGACGGCGGCGACATCGTCACCTTCTCCGGCCAGGTGGTGCAGCCCCGCTCGCCCGGCCACTGGATGGACCCCGGCCCGCTGGGCACCCTCGGCGTCGGCGTCCCGTTCGCCATGGCGGCCAAGCACGCCCGGCCGGACAAGGAGATCGTCTGCCTGTTCGGTGACGGCGCGTTCAGCCTCACCGGCTGGGACTTCGAGACGATGGTCCGGTTCGACCTGCCGTTCGTGGGCATCGTGGGCAACAACTCCTCGATGAACCAGATCCGCTACGGCCAGATCCAGAAGTACGGCGACGCCCGGGGCCGGGTCGGCAACACGCTCGGGGACATCCGCTACTCCGAGTTCGCCAAGATGCTCGGCGGCTACGGCGAAGAGGTCCGCGACCCGGCGGACATCGCGCCGGCCCTGCGGCGTGCCCGCGAGTCCGGCAAGCCCTCCTTGATCAACGTCTGGGTGGACCCGGACGTGTACGCGCCCGGAACCATGAACCAGACGATGTACAAGTAAGGGGCCTGAACCGATGAGTGCATTGGAAGGGATCCGCGTTCTGGACATGACCCATGTCCAGTCCGGACCGTCGTGTACCCAGATCCTGGCCTGGCTCGGCGCCGACGTGGTGAAACTCGAGGCGCCGACCGGCGATATCACCCGCAAGCAGCTGCGTGACCTCCCGGACGTGGACAGCCTCTACTTCACGATGCTGAACTGCAACAAGCGCAGCATCACGCTGAACATGAAGAGCGAGCGCGGCAAGGAGCTGTTCACCGAGCTGGTCAAGAGCTCCGACGTGATGGTGGAGAACTTCGGCCCGGGCGCGGTGGACCGGATGGGCTTCACCTGGGACAAGCTCCAGGAGATCAACCCGAAGCTGGTCTACGCGTCGATCAAGGGCTTCGGCGACGGCCCGTACACCCACTACAAGGCCTACGAGGTGGTCGCCCAGGCGATGGGCGGCTCGATGTCCACCACCGGCTTCGAGGACGGCCCGCCGCTGGCCACCGGCGCGCAGATCGGTGACTCGGGCACCGGCATCCACACCGTGGCCGGCATCCTGGCCGCGTTGGTGCAGCGCAACAGCACCGGCCGGGGCCAGCGGGTCACCGTGGCCATGCAGCACGCGGTGCTGAACCTGTGCCGGGTGAAGCTGCGCGACCAGCAGCGGCTGGCGCACGGCGCGCTGAACGAGTACCCGAACGAGGAGTTCGGCGACGAGGTGCCGCGCTCGGGCAACGCGTCCGGCGGCGGGCAGCCGGGCTGGGCGGTGCGGTGCAGCCCCGGCGGGCCGAACGACTACATCTACGTGATCATCCAGCCCCCCGGCTGGCGGCCGATGAGCGAGCTGATCGGCCGGCCCGAGCTGGCCGACGACCCGGAGTGGTCAACCCCTGAGGCCCGGCTGAACAAGCTGGACAAGATGTTCCAGCTGATCGAGGAGTGGTCCATCAACCACGACAAGTGGGAGGTGTTGGCCCAGCTCAACGCCCACAACATCCCGTGCGGCCCGATCCTGTCCACCAAGGAGATCATCGAGGACGCCTCGCTGGTGGAGAACAACATGGTGGTCACGGTGGACCACCCGGAGCGCGGTCCGTTCCAGACCGTGGGCTGCCCGATCAAGCTGTCCGACTCGCCGGTGAAGGTGGAGACCTCACCGCTGCTCGGCCAGCACAACCAGGAGATCTTCCAGAGCGAGTTGGGCCTGAGCGCCGACGAGTACGCCGGTCTGCGCCAAGACGGGGTGATCTGAACAGTGGTTTACGACAAGCAGGCGGTACGTGAGGTACTGGACAAGGCCAAGGCGGTGGGCCGGGAGGCGCTGACCGCCCCGGAGGGCCGGCTGGTCTGTGAGGCCTACGGCATCCCGACCCCGGGCGAGGGGTTGGCAACCACCGCCGACGAGGCGGTGAAGCTGGCCGAGGACCTGGGCGGCGGCCCGGTGGCGATGAAGATCGTGTCGCCGGACATCCTGCACAAGACCGAGGCCGGCGGCGTGCTGGTCGGGGTGCACGGCGCCGACGCGGTGCGGGACGGGTACGAGAAGATCCTGGCCAACGCCCAGGCGTACAAGTCCGACGCCAGCGTGCACGGCGTGCAGGTGCAGCAGATGCTGTCCGGCGGCCAGGAAGTGATCATCGGCGCGACCACCGACCAGAGCTTCGGGAAGGTGGTGGTGTTCGGGCTCGGCGGCGTGCTGGTCGAGGTGCTGAAGGACGTCACCTTCCGGCTGGCCCCGGTGGACGCCGGCGAGGCCCGGTCGATGCTGGACGGCATCGCGGCGGCCGAGCTGCTCCGGGGCGTCCGGGGCGGCGAGGCGGTGGACGAGGACAAGCTGGCCGACGTGATCGTCCGGCTGTCCGACCTGGTCACCGACTTCCCGGAGATCCGGGAGCTGGATCTGAACCCCGTCTTCGCCGACGCGAAGGGGGCGGTGGCGGCCGACGTGCGGATCCTGGTGGAGACCGAGCCCCAGCCCGAGCGGCCCCGCTACACCCACGAGCAGATGCTCGAGGTGATGACCCGGCTGATGCACCCGCGCGCGGTGGCGGTGATCGGCGCGTCCAACGAGGCCGGCAAGATCGGCAACTCGGTGATGAAGAACCTCATCAACGGGGGCTACGCGGGGGAGATCTACCCGATCAACCCCAAGTCGGACGAGGTGCTCGGCCGCAAGGCCTACGCCAGGGTGGCCGACATTCCCGGCGAGGTGGATGTCGCGGTTTTCGCCATCCCGGCCAAGTTCGTGGTCGGCGCGGTCCGGGAGGTGGGGGAGAAGGGCATCCCGGCGGCGGTGCTCATTCCCTCCGGGTTCGCCGAGACCGGGAACCACGAGCTGCAGGAGGAGCTGGTCGCCACCGCCCGGGAGGCCGGCGTGCGGCTGCTCGGGCCGAACATCTACGGCTACTACTACACGCCGGAGAACCTCTGCGCGACGTTCTGCACGCCCTACGACGTGCGGGGCGGCGTGGCACTTACCTCGCAGAGCGGCGGCATCGGGATGGCCATCCTGGGCTTCTCCCGCACTACCCGGACCGGCGTCTCCGCGATCGTCGGGCTGGGCAACAAGGCGGACATCGACGAGGACGATCTCCTCACCTTCTTCGCCGAGGACCCGAACACCAAGTGCATCGCCATGCACCTGGAGGACCTGAAGGACGGGAGGGCGTTCGTCGAGGCGGCCCGGCAGACCACCAAGCGCAAGCCGGTGGTGGTGCTCAAGGCCGGCCGTACCGCGCTGGGGGCCCGGGCGGCGAACTCACACACCGGCGCACTGGCCGGTGACGACAAGGTCTACGACGACATCCTCCGGCAGGCCGGCGTGGTCCGCGCCTACAGCCTGAACGACATGCTGGAGTTCGCCCGGGGGCTGCCGGTGCTGCCGACCCCCAAGGGCGAGAACGTCGTGATCATCACCGGCGCCGGCGGCTCGGGGGTGCTGCTGTCCGACGCCTGCGATGCCAACGGGCTGTCCCTGATGGACATCCCGCCGGACCTGGACAAGGCGTTCAAGGCATTCATCCCGCCGTTCGGCGCGGCCGGCAACCCCATCGACATCACCGGTGGCGAGCCGCCCAGCACCTACGAGGCGACGATCAAGCTGGGCCTGGAGGACCCGAGAATCCACGCGTTGATCCTGGGCTACTGGCACACCATCGTCACTCCGCC
Organism: Actinospineispora eucalypti; assembly: GCF_039543365.1. Lineage (NCBI taxonomy): Bacteria > Bacillati > Actinomycetota > Actinomycetes > Pseudonocardiales > Pseudonocardiaceae > Actinospineispora > Actinospineispora eucalypti. The sequence goes on along the minus strand of NZ_BAABJP010000008.1, from coordinate 318,372 downwards.
CATGGTCTTCGCCGAGCTGGTCGCCAAGGTGGTCGGCGAGGCGAGGGCGGCCGGCATCGACAAGCCGGTGGTGGCCTCCCTGGCCGGGGACACCGAGGTCGAACAGGCCAGCGAGTACCTCTACGACAACGGAGTCGTCGCCTACCCGTACACCACCGAGAAGCCGGTGGCCGTGCTGGGCGCGAAGTACCGGTGGGCGCGCGCGGCGGGCCTGCTCTGAGGCTGCCCATCTGAACCGCCCGCCCACCCCCAACCCGGACGTCACCCGACTGAGCGGCCTACAAGGGAGTTGCCGTGACCACGTCCAAGAACCCCAACCCGGACCTACCCGACACCGCCACCGGCACGGTGGAACCCAAGGAGGAACGTTTCTGGCACGCCGGTGGGCTGGACCCGATGCCCATCCGCAAGTTGCCCGACGCACCGCCGTCCGTTCACCTCATCGGCCCGACCGTCTTCCTGGTCGCGCTGGGTGTGGGTATGGGCGAGTCCTACATGTGGCCCCGGCTGGTGCTGCTGTTCGGCCCGGAGATCCGGTGGCTGTTCCTGATCGGTGTGACCCTGCAGGCCGTGGTCATGCTGGAGATGGCCCGGTACGCCATGGCCACCGGGGAGAGCATCTTCACCGGTGCGGCCCGGGTGTTCAAGCCGTTGATGTGGTTCTTCTTCGTCACGGCGCTGTTGGTCTACATCTGGCCCGGCCACCTTTCCGCCGGGGCGTCCGCGTTCGAGCAGGTCACCGGCATCCCCTGGACGGTGACCGCGATAACCGGGCTGATACTGGTCGGGGTGGTGTTCAGCCTGGCCAAGGTGATCTACAACTTCCTGGAGGGGCTGCTCTCCATCCTGATCGGGTGCCTCGTGGTGGGCACCGCGGTGATCGCCTCACTGGTGGGCACCTGGGGTGACCTGACCTCCACGCTGGGTGGCATGTTCGCCTTCGGGTACTTCCCGGCCGAGGCGTTCTCGCCGGCGTGGTTCCCGGTCATCGTCGGTTCGATCGCGTTCGCCGGGCCGTCCGGCATGCAGCAGATGTGGTACACGCTGCACCTGCGGGAGAGCGGTGCCGGCATGGGCGCGCACATCCCGAAGATCCGCGGCCTGGCGCACGCCGGCGAGCAGGAGGCCATCCCGGCCCGCGGGTTCATGTTCGACACCGACGACCCGAACGAGATGGCCAAGTGGAAGGGCTGGCGGCGCTGGGTCACCTTCGACGCGCTGCTGCTGTTCTGGGGCGTGACCATGCTGGTCACCATCTCGTTCACCGTGCTCGCGCAGTCCGCCGCCCGGCAGAACCCGGACCTGGTGAACCTGCTGCGGGACGGCGAGCGGGAGGTCGCGCTGCAGGCGATGTCCCAGTCCTTCTCCTCGGTCGGCATCCCGGCCCTGGGCGGTGTGTTCCTCGGGTTCATCGCGCTGATCGGCCTGAACGCCACGCTGGGCCTGTTCGACTCGTTCTCCCGGGGCCAGGCGGACATGACCTACAACTTCGTGCCCGGCGCGAAGCGGTTCCGGCTGTCCCACCTGTACGCGTTCTTCCTCTGGGCAGTGATCATTTTCGGGATCTGCATCCTGCTGTTCGGCCCGGCCGACGGACCCGCCGCGATCCTGGACGTGCTGGCCTTCCTGTCCACGTTCGCCATGGGTTCGTACTGCGTGGTGCTGCTGCTGGTGAACAACCGGATGCTGCCCAAGCCGATCCGGCCCAAGCTGTGGACCAACCTGGTCATCGGCTTCGGCGCGGTGTTCTACCTGGGCATGCTGTTCTACAGCTTGATCAGGTTCGGCGTGGTGCTGGACTGAGATGGCTACCGCGCAGATGTCTCGGCAATCCACGATCCGCCACACCCTCGAAGTGGGTGTACCCGGCATAGCCACGGGATTGGTGGCCGGGATGGTAGTCGGCGGGCTGGCCGCCCTGATTGGCCAGCCCGCCGGCTGGGCGGCGACCGGGGCGCTGGTGCTGGGACTGCTCCTGGCGGCCGGCGGGGCGGCGTACGGCGCCCTGCTGGCCCACGGCTGGGCCCGGCCGGGGGTGTTCGCGCCGGCCGCGCTGCTGTGGCTGCTGGCGTTCCCGCTGGCCCGGTTCCTGCACGCCACGTTCACCCCGGTGCTGCTCGGCGGGCCGGTCACCCCGCCGCCCGACGTGTTGGGATTCCTTGCCTATCAGGGAATAGTGAGCATGGGCTACGCCGTCGGGTTCATCTGGTTGCACGAGCGGCTCGCGCCACGCTGGCTGGTCCGGATCCGCGAGCACAACCCGACGGCCGAACGAATACTCGGTGCGTACCTGGCGCACGCTGAGGTGGTGTACCGCCAGCGCGAGCAGCGCAGGGCCAGGCGGCGGGCCGGCCGAGAAAGGGCAGGATGAGCGAGAAAGATCTTGCGGTTGAGAAGGTGACCGACGCACCCGGCGCGGCGATCGCCGCCGCCCAGGCGCCCCAGGGCGTCGCCCGCCGGTTGCGTTGGCTGGCCTACCTCGGCTGGTCGAAGCTCACCCTCCGACGCTTGTTGTGGGCCTCGCTGGCGCTGGTGCCCGTCGCGGTGCTCGCCGCCGTGGCCGGCATGGACGACGTCCCGGTGTTCCTGCTCTCGGTGGCCGCGCTGGTCCCGCTGGCCTGGCTCATCGGTGAGGCGACCGAGCAGGTCGGGGAGTACACCGGGCCGGCCATTGCCGGGCTGCTCAACGCGAGCTTCGGCAACGCCCCCGAGATGATCATCGCGTTGTTCGCGGTGGAGAACGGGCTGTTCGAGGTGGTCCGGGGTTCGCTGTCCGGCAGCGTGATCAGCAACCTGCTGCTGGTGCTCGGGTTCTCCCTGGTGGTCGGCGGCAAGGGCCGGATAGCGCGGCGCAGTGCCTACGCGGCGCTCGGCATGGTGGCGCTGGCCGGGCTGCTGTTCGCGCTGCCCGAGCTGGTCGGCGGGCCGGCCGCGCACGAGCGGCTGACCGCGATCGGCATCGGGGTGGCCGCGGTGTTGTTGGCCATCTACCTGGTGCTGACCGCGTGGTCGGTGGTCAAGGAGGCCCGCGAACAGCGGGCGAGCGGGTCGTCGGGGGAGGCCGACTGGTCGTTGAGGCGCGCGCTCCTGGCCCTCGGCCTGGCCACGCTGGCCACGGTGGCCGTTTCGGAGGTGCTGGTCGGCTCCATCGAGGCGTTCACCCGGGCTTCCGGCCTGTCCGAGCTGTTCTGCTCGGCGGTGATCGTGGCCATCGCCGGCAACGCGGCCGAACACGGCGGAGCGGTGGTGATCGCCGCTCGCGGCGGGGTGAGACTGGCCTCGGAGATCGCCCTGCAGTCCTCCGCGCAGGTCGCGCTGGGGGTGATCCCCGCGGTGATCCTGCTTTCCCTGGTGATCAGTCCCATGCCGCTGTTCTTCAGCGGCGTGGAGTACCTGGGCCTGGCCATCGCGGTCGCGGTACCGGCCCTGTTCCTGCTGCGCGGCCGTACCGCGCGCTGGCAGGGGGCCGGGATGCTGGCCGCCTACGCGGCCATTGTCGCGGTGTTCTATGCCGTCATGTAGTGCGGTGTTACCTGGTGACCGGCGGGTTTTCGGGCCCGCCGGTCACGCTTGTGCGTCGGCGTTGACGCGCATGCCGGCTCAGTGCACCGGGGCGTGACGGCCGTCGCCGGCGTCGCTCACCTGCGCCGGGCGGGCCTGGTCGCTCTGCTCCATCGGCTCGGCACCGCGAGCGCGCTGGGCCCGCAGGGCGGCGGTCAGGCCGACCCCGATGACGCCACCGTCGGCCGAGGCGCCGCCCGGGACGCGCTGGATGGCGGACAACACGGACTTGATCTTGGACATGACTGATAAACCTCCGATACTCGTACTTGTTTCAACATCCGACCCGGAGCTGGGCATCCGGGATCGACCGTTCGCGCGGTGTGTTCCGCGCGACGTTTTGAGCGTGTTACCTGTGGTGGCCGGGTGCCGGCCGGACGGTCAGCCGATGACCCGCTGGGGTTCGTCGACCTCGTCCGACGCCGCGTCCTCGGCCAGGTAGCTGATCCGGGTGTGCTCGGTGTGCTCGGCCATGAGCTTTCCCGCCCGCTCGGCGTCGCCGGCGGCGATCGCGTCGATCAGCGCCTCGTGCTCGGCCCAGGACTGGTTGCCCCGGCTGCGTGCCACCGGCGTGTGCAGCCAGCGCACCCGCTGCGCCACCGTGGAGGCCAGCTCCACCAACACCTTGTTGCCGGACAACCGGGCGATCTCCGCGTGCAACTCGGCGTTGCACCCGATGACCGCTTCCACGTCGTCGCGGGCCAGCGCCTCGACGCCGCGCTGGTAGATGTCCCGCAACCGGGCCACCCCGGCCCTGTCGGCGTTGCGGGCGGCGTTGGCGGCGGACTCGGCCTCGAGCAGCCGCCGCACGGAGAGCAGCTGGTCGGCCTCTTCCGCCGTGGGGGCGTGCACGAAGGCGCCGTGGCCCGGCCGCAGCTCCACCCAGCCGTCGTTCTTCAGCGCCTGCAGTGCCTCGCGCACCGGCTGCCGGGATACCCCGAGCAGGCTGGCGAGCTCGTTCTCCACCAGGTGTTGTCCCGGACGCAGCTCGCGGCTGACAATCATCTCCAGGATCGCGGCCTGCACGCTCTCGCGCAGCGGTACGGGCCGGGCAATTCGCGAGCGGGCCGGCGCGGCTGCCCCGGTCATCGCCATCTCACACTCCAGTGGTTCGTAGTGCAGCCGATCTGGTTTTGGTCGACTGGTTACAGCATACAGTCTGCTCTCAGGGTTGACCGCCGATCGCCTGGTGAGTCCCCTCACCCTCTGTGTGCGCCCCACCACTCTTCCGGTGACGTTGCGTCTGGGCTCTCGTCTGAGACGGGAACCTGCCGTCCCGCGGCTCCTGGGTTCCAAAGACGGCTTGGACGGCTGAGCTGAGTGGTCTGAGACGGGACGAATGAGGCTGGTGCGGCGGGCCCCGGCCCTTCGAGCTGGCCCGGCCGACGTTAGCGGCTCTCGTTCCAGGTTGATCGCCATCCGTGGCGGGGCTGTCGCCTCCGTTTCACGACCGGTACGTGTTGGGGGTAACCGCAAGATCGAATCCCCATGGTGTGACAGTCGCGCAACCGCTGTGACGGATGGTGTGGCGCCGGCGGTCGCGTCATGATCATCAGGGCATGGTGGTCGCTTTTGGGGCCGGCCAGACGGCCCTGAGGTCCTGATGACCATGAAACTAGCGGACAGCAGGCGGGCCATATCTCGGCACTGCGGGCGGGGATGGACGGGGCCGGCTCGCGTTTCTGTCGGGGGTGACTCGTAGCATGGATTTGGTACCCCTCGGTCGTTCGGAAGGGGCTTCTGTGGCCGACCGACTCATCGTTCGTGGCGCGCGCGAGCACAATCTGCGCGGCGTCGACCTGGACCTGCCCAGGGACAGCCTGATCGTGTTCACCGGGCTGTCCGGATCCGGCAAGTCCAGCCTGGCCTTCGACACGATTTTCGCGGAGGGCCAGCGGCGCTACGTGGAGTCGCTCTCCGCCTACGCGCGGCAGTTCCTCGGCCAGATGGACAAGCCCGACGTGGACTTCATCGAGGGCCTTTCCCCGGCGGTGTCCATCGACCAGAAGTCGACCAACCGCAACCCGCGCTCCACGGTCGGCACGATCACCGAGGTCTACGACTACCTGCGGCTGCTCTACGCCCGCGCCGGCGTGCCGCACTGCCCCACCTGCGGGCACGTGATCGAGCGGCAGACGCCGCAGCAGATCGTGGACCAGGTGCTGGCCATGGCCGAGGGCAGCCGGTTCCAGGTGCTGGCCCCGGTGGTGCGCACCCGCAAGGGCGAGTTCGTGGACCTGTTCTCCCAGCTGCAGGCCCAGGGCTACGCCCGGGTGCTGGTGGACGGGGCCGTTCACCAGCTGTCCGACCCGCCGAAGCTGAAGAAGCAGGAGAAGCACGACATCTCCGTGGTGGTCGACCGGCTGTCCGTGAAGGACAGCGCCAAGCAGCGGCTCACCGACTCGGTGGAGACCGCGCTGCGCCTGGCCGACGGCCTGGTGGTGCTGGACTTCGTGGACCTCGACGAGGGCGACCCCGGCCGGGAGCGGCGGTTCTCCGAGCGGATGGCCTGCCCGAACGGGCACCCGGTGGCCATCGACGACCTCGAGCCCCGCACCTTCTCCTTCAACTCGCCGTACGGCGCCTGCCAGGCCTGCTCCGGGCTGGGAGTGAAGAAGGAGGTCGACCCCGAGCTGGTGGTGCCGGACGACGAGCTGAGCCTGGAGGACGGCGCGATCGCGCCGTGGGCCGGGGGCCACTCGGCGGAGTACTTCGGCCGGCTGCTCAAGGCGCTGGCCGAGTCGATCGGGTTCCGCATGGACACCCCGTGGCGGAAGCTGCCGGCCAAGGCGCAGAAGGCGGTGCTGCACGGCACCGAGGACCAGGTGCACGTCCGCTACCTGAACCGGTACGGCCGCGAGCGCTCCTACTACGCCGCGTTCGAGGGCGTGGTGTCGTTCCTCGAACGCCGCATGGAGCAGACCGAGTCGGACGCCATGCGCGAGCGCTACGAGGGCTACATGCGGGAGGTGCCCTGCCCGGCGTGCAAGGGGGCAAGGCTGCGGCCCGAGGTGCTCGCGGTCACGCTGCGCCACCAGGAGCAGGGCGACCGGTCGATCGCCGAGGTCTGCTCGATGTCGGTGGCCGACTGCGCCCGGTTCCTCAGCGGCATGGTGCTCGACTCCCGGCAGGCGATGATCGCCGGGCGGGTGCTCAAGGAGGTACAGGCGCGGCTGGGCTTCCTGCTGGACGTGGGCCTGGACTACCTGTCCCTGGACCGGGCGGCCGGCACCCTGTCCGGCGGCGAGGCGCAGCGTATCCGGCTGGCCACCCAGATCGGGTCCGGACTGGTCGGTGTGCTGTACGTGCTGGACGAGCCGTCCATCGGCTTGCACCAGCGGGACAACCGGCGGCTGATCGAGACGCTGACCAGGCTGAAGAAGCTGGGCAACACGCTGATCGTGGTCGAGCACGACGAGGACACCATCCGGGCGGCGGATTGGTCGGTGGACATCGGCCCCGGCGCGGGTGAGCACGGCGGGCACATCGTGCACAGCGGCCCGGTGGCCGAGCTGGAGGCGCACGACACCTCGCTCACCGGCGCCTACCTCTCCGGCCGGCGGGAGATCGCCACGCCGGCCAAGCGCCGGCCCCGGGACCCGAAGCGGAAGCTCACCATCGTGGGTGCCCGGGAGCACAATCTGCGCGGCATCGACGTGGAGATCCCGCTCGGCTGCCTGGTCGCGGTCACCGGGGTTTCCGGGTCCGGCAAGTCCACGCTGGTCAACGACATCCTGGCCACCGTCCTGGCCAACAAGCTGAACGGCGCGCGGCAGGTGCCCGGGCGGCACACCCGGATCACCGGGCTGGACGGGCTGGACAAGCTGGTCCAGGTCGACCAGTCGCCGATCGGCCGCACGCCCCGGTCCAACCCGGCCACCTACACCGGGGTGTGGGACCACGTGCGCAAGCTGTTCGCGGCCACCACCGAGGCCAAGGTGCGGGGCTACCAGCAGGGACGGTTCTCCTTCAACGTGAAGGGCGGCCGCTGCGAGGCGTGCTCCGGGGACGGCACGATCAAGATCGAGATGAACTTCCTCCCGGACGTGTACGTGCCGTGCGAGGTGTGCAAGGGCGCCCGGTACAACCGGGAGACCCTGGAGGTGCACTACAAGGGCAAGACGGTCTCCGACGTGCTGGACATGCCGATCGAGGAGGCGGCCGAGTTCTTCGCGCCGATCAACTCGATCGCCCGCTACCTGCGGACCCTGAACGAGGTGGGGCTGGGCTACGTGCGGCTCGGCCAGCCCGCGCCGACCCTCTCCGGCGGGGAGGCGCAGCGGGTGAAGCTGGCCAGCGAGCTGCAGAAGCGCTCCAACGGCCGGACCGTCTACATCCTGGACGAGCCGACCACCGGCCTGCACTTCGAGGACATCCGCAAGCTGCTCGCGGTGATCAACGGCCTGGTGGAGAAGGGCAACACCGTCGTGGTCATCGAGCACAACCTGGACGTGATCAAGACGGCGGACTGGATCATCGACATGGGGCCGGAGGGTGGCTCCGGCGGTGGCACGGTGGTGGTGGAGGGCACGCCCGAGCAGGTCGCCGCCCACCCGGCCAGCTACACCGGCGAGTTCCTGGCCCGGCTGGTCACCCCCGCGACCGCGGCCGCGCCGAAGCGCGGCCGCAAGGCCACGGTGGGCTGATCAAGGCGTAGCCCGGTCAGATGGTGAAGGACAGGTTCAGCGCGATGCGCCGGCCCAGATCGGTGTCGCCGGACAGTTGCACCTCGGAGAGGTGCTCCGCCGGGTCCACCCGGCCACCGGTGAGCCTGGTAAACAGGTTGGACGTCATGGCCACCGTCGCGGTGGCCGGCCGGGACAGCTGATCGACCGCCTTGGCCCGGCCGTCCACCTCGACGTGGAAGTCCCGGTGCACCGGGCCGGTCAGCCGCAGGGTGACCGCGCTGCCGTCCGGTGCGCCGGCCCGTTTGCCGATCAGGAAACCGACCGCGCCGGCCACCTCGTCCAGCGCCATCTCCGCGCACGGCCCGCCGTCGTGCCCCGGCCGGTCCAGGGTGGCCCGGATGTCCTGTTCGTGCAGCCAGCAGTCGAACAGCCGGATGCGCATGAACCGGGCGTAGGTGTCCTCCCCGGCCGGTGTCCAGGCCGTGCGGAAGAAGTCCTCGTCGGACATCCCGCGCAGCACGCCGAGCCGGTGGTCGGTGATGCCGACGAACCGGTCCAGCACCCGGCCCGGTTCCTCCGGGCGGATGGAGAGCACCCAGCGCTCGTTCATCGCGGCGATCTGGTTGCGCACGTGCGGCAGGCCCATCGGGTCCTCGGCCGGCTCGGGCGGCGTCTGGCCGTCCAGCCACGACTCGGTGCCGATCATGTGAGCCACCACGTCCTGCACCGACCAGCCGGGCAGGACGCTCGGCGCTCGCCAGTCCGCGTCGGCCAACTCACCCAACAGCGCGGCCAGTGAGGCCCACTCCTCGCCGAGGTTGTCGACCACGGTCCGCCGGTCGATCGCCGGTGCGGTCATGCCCTTGCCTCCTCGACGGTGGGGAACTCGACGAGCTCGCCCCGGTTGATGCTGACCCAGTCCCGGCCGCTCAGGTAGGGCCGCAGGCGATCGGCGATCACCGCCTCGTCGGCCGGTGACTTGGGCCGCTGGAGTTCGTAGACGTGCGGGAACTCCAGCATTCCGAGGACGGTCCGCCACAGCCGCTCGGCGGCCGCCCCGGTCGGCGGGTCCACCAGCACCGGGCCGAACAGGCACTGGTCGGCGGGTAGCCCCGGTGCGCTCACGAACAGCGTGGGCACGCCGAAGCCGCCGCGCCCGACCACCTTGGCGTGCTCGGCGCGGATCTCGTCGTGCGTGGACGGGTCGGCCAGCGCCTCGTCCAGCAGGGAGGGCTCGACGCCGATCTCGGTGAGCAGCCGGCGCGCCACCTCCGGGTCGTGTGGCTTGCCGCCCCGCTCGTGCAGGGTGGAGCCGGTGAGCCGGTACCAGGCGTCCAGCAACGCCATGTCCCGGCGGCGCAGCAGCACGCCGATGCGCATCAGCGACCAGCCGTAGGACCAGGGCCGCTCCCAGGGGTGCTTCTTGCCCTCGGCGCGGTTCACCTCCTCCAGGCTGAAGAACCGCCAGCGCACGGTGAGGTCCACCCGCTCGCGGACCTCACGCAGCCACCGCGAGGTGTGGTACGCGAACGGACACATCGGGTCGAAATGGAAGTCGACAACGGTCGGATCGGTCATCCACGGCTCCTTTACCGGGTGATCAGGAAGCTGTCGATCACGGTGCCGAGGTCGTCCCGGATGCTCCGGGCGCTGTCCCCGCGCACCTTGGCCAGCAGGATCAGGCCCTGGATCTGGGCGAGCAGTGCGCGCGCCACCCGGTCGGGGTCCAGGCCGGGGCGCAGCGCGCCGTCGGCCGCCACCTCCCGGCAGATCTGGGCCAGCCGGGCCTCCCAGCCGGCGAGGGCGTCGGCCACATGCGCGCGCACCTCGTCGTCGGTGGTGGCCAGCTCGGCCGCCAGGTTGCCGAACGGGCAGCCGACGATCCGGCCGAACTTGCCCTCGAACGCCGACTGGATGGTGAACACGGCGTCGGCGGCGGCGCGCAGCCGGTCGGCCCCGGGGTCCCGCTGGGCCTCGGCCATCCGCCGGTGGAACTCGCCGGCGTGCAGGTCCACGACCGCCTTGGCCAGCTCCACCTTGGACGGGAAGTAGTGGTAGAAGCTGCCCCGGCGCACGTCGGCCGCCTCACACAGGTCGGCCACCCCGACGCCGGCGTAGCTGCGCGCGAGGAACAGCCGCGCCGCGCTGCGCACGATGCGCTCGCGGGTGTCCACGGGTCGGGGCATGCCCGGCACGCTATCGACTAGTTGACCGGTCGGTCAAGGGTGGGCGTGGCGCGGTGCGGTTGTGTGGACCGGCACTGCTATGATGGCCGCACGACCAGTTCGTCGCGCTTGCGTGGCGGGCGGCAAGAGGAGCCCCGCTCCCACCCAGTATCGCTGAGATTTCTGGGTCCGGTCCTACCGTCGGTGACGGCGGTGGTGGTGCGAACGTCCGATATCTGGGCGTTCGCCGGCCGGTCGATGCGGGCCTCGACGCCACGATATCCGGGTGGCGGCGGGGCCTTTGTCGTGGATCGGGAATCCAGGGGCGTTCGGCGACGTTGCCCAGCGTGATCGTGGCTGGTGCTCGTCGGCGAGTGCCCCGCGAGGAACCCGATCCACAAGAGGAGAACCCATCAGCACAGAAACGCGCATCAACGACCGCATCCGGGTGCCCGAGGTACGTTTAGTCGGGCCGAACGGTGAGCAGGTCGGCATCGTGCGCATTGAAGACGCCCTCCGCCTTGCGCGGGAGGCCGACCTCGACCTGGTCGAGGTCGCCGCCCAGGCGCGTCCGCCGGTCTGCAAGCTCATGGACTACGGCAAGTTCAAGTACGAGAGCGCGCAGAAGGCCCGCGAGTCGCGTCGCAACCAGCAGCTGACCGTGATCAAGGAGCAGAAGCTCCGCCCGAAGATCGACACCCATGACTACGAGACCAAGAAGGGCCACGTGCGGCGCTTCCTCGAGCATGGGAACAAGGTCAAGGTGACGATCATGTTCCGCGGCCGGGAGCAGTCCCGCCCGGAGCTGGGCTTCCGGCTGTTGCAGCGACTGGCGGAGGACATCAGCGATCTCGGCGTGGTCGAGGCCGCTCCGAAGCAGGACGGCCGGAACATGACGATGGTGATCGCGCCGCACAAGAACAAGGCGAAGCCAGTAAAGCCCGCCGCGGCGACCAGCGACTCCTAGCCGCCCCGATCGGCGCCGGCGCAAGCCCGGCGCGCCCAGCGTCACCGAAGTAGAACAGCGAGGAATTCGTCATGCCCAAGAACAAGACGCACAGCGGGATTTCGAAGCGGGTCAAGGTCACCGGCAGCGGCAAGCTGCGGCGGCAGAAGGCCGGCCTGCGGCACCTGCTCGAGCGCAAGTCCAGCGTGCAGACCCGCCGGCTTTCCGGCACCACCGAGGTCGCGCCCGCTGACGCCAAGCGGGTCCGCAAGCTGCTCGGCGGCTGAATCCGAGCCGAGGTAACCCAACCCCGACCCGGCGGCCAGCCCGCCCAGATGACCGAATGAGGATGAACCAGTGGCACGCGTGAAGCGGGCGGTCAACGCCCAGAAGAAGCGGCGGGCGACGCTCGAACTGGCCAGCGGGTACCGCGGCCAGCGTTCCCGGCTGTACCGCAAGGCCAAGGAGCAGGTGCTCCACTCGCTGAACTACGCCTACCGTGACCGGCGCGCGCGCAAGGGGGACTTCCGCCAGCTGTGGATTACCCGGATCAACGCCGCCGCCCGCGCGAACGGCATCACCTACAACCGCTTCATCCAGGGCCTGCGCCTGGCCGAGGTGGAGGTTGACCGCAAGATCCTGGCCGAGCTCGCGGTCAACGACCCGGCCGCCTTCGCCGCGCTGGTCGAGGTGGCCAAGGCCAACGTGCCGGCGAGCAAGGACAAGGACGACTCCGCGGCCTGACCGGCCGACCGGAGCGAATCGGATAGCGGAGCGGACGCGGCCGGCCATGCCGGAGGTATGCACCGAACGCACGCCACGGGTGGCGGCCGCCCGCAAGCTGTTGCGCCGAGCCGGCCGGGAGCGCGCCGGTCGCTTCCTCGCCGAGGGTGCGCAGGCGGTAGGGGCGGCGCTGGCCGCTCCCTCCGCCGACGGCCGGCCCGGTGCCCGAGTGTTCGAGCTGTTCGTCACCCGGGGCGCCGCCGACCGGAACCAGGGCCTGCTCGCGGATGCGCACCGGGCCGGGATCGCGGTGTCCGAGGTCACCGACCGCGCCGCCGAGGCACTCTCCGAGACGGTCACCCCGCAGGGGCTGATCGCGGTGTGCGCGCTGGTGGACCGGCCGCTGGACGAGGCGCTGGCCGGGCACCCGGAGCTGGTGGTCGTGCCGGTCGATGCGTCCGAGCCGGGCAACCTGGGCACGGTGATCAGGGTCTCCGACGCGGCCGGGGCGGACGCGGTGCTGCTGGCAGGCGACGGCGTGGACCCGCACAACGGCAAGTGCGTGCGCGGCTCGGTGGGCAGCCTGTTCCACCTGCCGATCGCCCGGGACCGGGACGTGGCGGCGGTGCTGGCCGGCTGCCGGCGCGCGGGGTTGCGCCTGCTCGCGGCCACGGCGGCCGGGGAGCACGATCTGCACGACCCGGCCACCGAGGATCTCCTTCGCGGGCCGTGCGCATGGCTGTTCGGCAGTGAGGCGCACGGGCTGCCCGCCGATGTCGTCGCTCAGGCGGACGCGCGCGTGCGGGTGCCGATCTACGGCCGGGCGGAGAGCCTGAACCTGGCCACGGCGGCCGCGGTGTGCGTATATGCGACGGCCAGGGCACGGCGGCCGGCTAGGATTTCTGCCACGTGATTCCCGATCCACCCGAAACCCCCACCAGCAAAGAGAGCGCGGCTCGTTCCGACATGTCCGGTGTGAACGACAACTACGACCCTAAAGAGGTCGCCGCCCTGCAACCCGAGGCGCTCGCCGCCGCCGTGGACCGCGCCAAGAAGGCGTTCGCCGAGGCCGCGGATCTGGGCGCGCTGGCGGCGGTGAAGTCGGCGCACCTCGGCGACCGTTCGCCCGTGCTGTCGGCGCGCCGGGAGATCGGCGCGCTGCCGCCGCAGGCCAAGGCCGACGCCGGCAAGCGGGTGAACGAGGCGCGCGTCGCGGTGCAGGAGGCCTTCGACGCCCGGCGCGCCGAGCTGGTCACCGAGCGGGACGCCCGGGTGCTGGCCGAGGAGCGGGTCGACGTCACGCTGCCCTGGGACCGGATCGGCCGGGGCGCCCGGCACCCGATCACCCAGCTCTCCGAGCGGATCGCCGACGTGTTCGTCGGCATGGGCTGGGAGCTGGCCGAAGGTCCCGAGGTGGAGACCGGCTGGTTCAACTTCGACGCGCTGAACTTCGGCAAGGACCACCCGGCGCGGGCGATGCAGGACACCTTCTACATCGCGTCCGGGCGGAACGGCAAGCCGGACACCGAGGGCGACTCGGACCTGGTGCTGCGGACCCACACCTCGCCGGTGCAGGTCCGCGCGCTGCTGGAGCGCCCGCTGCCGGTCTACGTGGTGTGCCCGGGGCGCACCTTCCGCACCGACGAACTGGACGCCACGCACACCCCGGTGTTCCACCAGGTGGAGGGCCTCGCGGTGGACGAGGGCATCACCATGGCCCACCTCAAGGGCACGCTGGACGCGTTCGCCCGGGCGATGTTCGGCCGGGAGTCCAAGACCCGGCTGCGCCCGTCGTACTTCCCGTTCACCGAGCCGTCGGCCGAGGTCGACGTGTGGTTCCCGGAGAAGAAGGGCGGCGCCGGCTGGGTGGAGTGGGGTGGCTGCGGCATGGTTAACCCGAACGTGCTGCGCGCCTGCGGCGTGGACCCCGAGCGCCACAGCGGCTTCGCCTTCGGCATGGGGCTGGAGCGCACGCTGCAGTTCCGCAACGGCCTGCCGGACATGCGGGACATGATCGAGGGCGACGTGCGGTTCAGCGCCGCGTTCGGCATCGGCGGCTGACACTTACTCCCCGGTTCGGGGCACTGGCAAGGAGCGTTGACGTGCGGGTTTCGGTCTCATGGCTGGCCGACCAGGTCGAGCTGCCGAGCGGCATCACGGCCGAGCAGATCGGTGAGGCGTTCGTCCGGGTGGGCCTGGAGGTTGAGGAGATCCACCATCCGCCGGTGGTGAGCGGGCCGCTGCGGCTGGGCCGGGTGCTGTCGTTCGAGGAGCTGCCGGACCTGAAGAAGCCGATTCGGTACTGCCAGGTCGAGGTGGGCGAGATCGCGCCCAGGGGCATCATCTGCGGCGCCACCAACTTCGCCGAGGGCGACCTGGTGGTCGTCGCGCTGCCCGGCACCGTGCTGCCCGGCGACTTCGCCATCACCGCCCGCAAGACCTACGGCCACGTTTCGGACGGCATGATCTGCTCGCTCAAGGAGCTGGAGCTGGGCAGCGACCACACCGGGATCCTGGTGCTGCCGCCGGAGACCGGGGAGCCGGGCCAGGACGCGCGCGAGGCGCTGGGCCTGGACGACCCGATCATCGAGCTGAACATCACCCCGGACCGGGGCTACTGCTTCTCGGTGCGGGGCCTGGCCCGCGAGCTGGCCTGCTCGCTGGACACGCACTTCCGGGACCCGGCGCGGATCGAGGTGCCGGAGGCCGAGGGCGAGGCCTGGCCGGTGCGGCTGGACGACCCGGCCGGCTGCCGCCGGTTCGTGGCCCGGCGGGTCACCGGGGTGAACCCGAAGGCGCCCAGCCCGTGGTGGATGCGCCGCCGGCTGCTCGCCGCCGGGGTGCGGCCGATCTCGCTGGCCGTGGACGTGACCAACTACGTGATGATGGAGCTGGGCCAGCCGTTGCACGCCTACGACACGGCGACCCTCACCGACGACATCGTCGTGCGCCGGGCCAAGGCGTCGGGGGAGAAGCTCACCACGCTGGACGACGCCGCCCGGGAGCTGGACCCGGACGACCTGCTGATCACCGACGGCAGTGGCCCGATCGGCCTGGCCGGGGTGATGGGCGGGGCCAGCACGGAGATCTCCGACAACACCGACGACGTGCTGCTGGAGGCGGCCAACTTCGAGCCCGCCGTGATCGCCCGGGGGGCACGCCGGCACAAGCTGCCCAGCGAGGCGTCCCGGCGGTTCGAGCGGGCGGTCGACCCGGAGCTGCCCCCGGTGGCCGCCGAGCGGGCGGCCAGCCTGCTGGTGCGCTACGGCGGCGGCGCGATCTCGGCCGGCCGGACCGACGCCGGCCAGGCGCCCGCGCCGGCGCCGGTGGTGATGCCGCTGGAGCTGCCGGACCAGGTTGCCGGCGTGCGCTACGAGCGCGGCGTGACGGCACGGCGGCTGGGTCAGATCGGCTGCGCGGTCGAGCTGCGGTCCTCCGCCGGAAACGCCGAGATCGTGGCCACGCCGCCGAGCTGGCGGCCCGACCTGCTGGCGCCGGCCGACCTGGTCGAGGAGGTGCTGCGACTGGAGGGCCTGGAGCAGATCCCCTCGGTCCTGCCGCTGGCCCCGCCCGGGCGCGGGCTGACCCTGGCCCAGCGGCGGCGGCGCAATGTGTCCCGCACGCTGGCCGAGGCCGGGTACGTCGAGGTGATTCCGTTCCCGTTCCTCTCCGGCGCGGTGTTCGACGCGTTCGGCTGTGCGGAGGACGACGCCCGCCGGCGCACGCTGCGGCTGCTCAACCCGCTGGACGCGGAGCGCGGCGAGCTGGCCACCACGCTGCTGCCCGGGTTGCTCGAGGCGCTGACCCGCAACGTGTCCCGGGGCCTCACCGACACCGCGCTGTTCCACATCGGCCAGGTGGTGCTGCCGCAGGCCGAGCCGAAGCCGGTGCCGTCGGTGCCGGTGCACACCCGGCCCACCGACGAGCAGATCCGCGGCCTGCTGGCCGCCCTGCCGGCGCAGCCGCTGCACGTCGCCGTGGCGCTCACCGGGATGCGCGAGCGGCCCGGCTGGTGGGGGCCGGGGCGCCCGGCCACCTGGGCGGACGCGGTGGAGGCCGCCCGGCTGGTGGCCGAGGCGGCGGGCGTCGAGCTGACCGTGGCCGCCGCCGAGCTGGCTCCCTGGCACCCCGGCCGGTGCGCCGCGCTGCGGGTGAACGAGTGGCCGGTCGGCTACGCCGGCGAGCTGCACCCGAAGGTCACCGAGGCGCTGGGCCTGCCCGCCCGCACCTGCGCCATGGAGCTGGCGCTGGACGCCCTGCCGCTGACCGAGCCGCGCCCGGCGCCGAGCGTCTCGCCCTTCCCTCCGGTGCTGCTGGACGTGGCGCTGGTCGTGGACGCCGCGCAGCCCTCGGCCAAGGTGGCCGAGGCGCTGCGCGAGGGGGCCGGCGAGCTGCTCGAGCACCTGCGCCTGTTCGACGTGTACACCGGCGACCAGGTGGGCGAGGGCAAGCGTTCGCTGGCCTTCACCATGCGGATGCGCGCGCCGGACCGCACCCTCACCCGCGAGGAGGCCACCGCCGCCCGCGACGCCGCCGTAGCGGTCGCCGCCGAGCGATGCGGGGCCACCGTCCGGGCCTAGTGTCCTGAGTCAGACCGGTTTGCCGTCGACCTCGACGGTGATTCCGTCGTGGAGGAAGCTGCGGTGGCCGGCCAGGCGGGCTGCTTCGGGCAAGGGGTGTTCGTAGCCCCATACCGCGTCGGTCAGCTTCTCGCCGGCCACGGTGGGTGTCCAGTAGCTGGCCCAGCCCTTGTAGGGGCAAACCGTGCGCGTGTCGGTGGCGGTCAGCAGGTCGCCTCGGATGTCCGCCACCGGCAGGTAGTACCGGTTGGGCAGCCCGGTCTCGGAGAGCAGCAGGGCGCGGGTGGATTCGGCTAGCAGCTGGTCGCCGGCGAGCACACGCACGGGCTGGCTGGTGGCCCGGATGTCCACCCGGTGGAACGGGTCGGTCAGGTGCCCGACGGCCTCGTCGTCCTCGTCCAGCCAGCGGTCCACCCGCGACCAGTAGAGCGCCGCGTACCCGGCCAGCCAGGAGGCCGACCCGATCGGCTCCGGGTAGTGCCAGACCGCGTTCTCCGCCACCCGGTCGCCGACCACGATGGACCGGTACGAGGCGTCCCCCTTGAACGGGCAGTGCGTGTGGTGGTCGGTGGCCTTGAGCAGGTCGGTTCGCAGGTCCGCCTCGGGTACGTAGAGCTGCGGCAGCAGGCCGGTCTCGTGCAGGAGCACCCCGTCCCGGGTGTCCAGCACGGTCTCCCCGGCGAACTCGGCGCGCACCCGGCGCGGGAACGGGTGCATCAGCAGGCGGTGCTTCGGGCCGTCGATCCGGTAGTTGGTGAGCTGGTCCTCGGTGCCGGCCAGTGGTCCCGGCCGGTGGGTGAGCGTCATACCGGTCCTCCCAGTCGCGTCTAAGCCTCTCGGGTTATGACCACCCGGCGCGCCCGGTTGTTCCCGGCTCAGGCCGCCCTTCGCGCCCTGGCCGAGGCGGACCAGCGCAGCATCGCCGCCGCCATCGACATTCCGCCGCCGAACGCGGCCAGCAGCACGGTCTCGCCGGGGGCGACCCCGGCGCCCCGGACCGTGTCGTCCAGGGTGATCGGCACCGATGCGGCGCCGGTGTTGCCGTAGTCCCAGACGCTCGTCCGGATCGCCTCGGACAGCCCGGCCCGGCCGGCGAGGTCGGCCAGCATCAGGCCGTTGGCCTGGTGCGGCACGAAGTGGTCAACCTCCTCGGCGGCCAGTTCGCTGGCCCCCATGACCTCGCGCAACAGCGGCGGCACGTGCGTGGAGACGTAGTCCTTCACCTCCCGGCCGATCATCCGGAAGTACTGCGCGCCGGCGTCCAGCATGGCCGGCGACGGCGGCATCCGGCTGCCCCCACCGGGCACCTCGATCAGTCCCCGGGAGCCGCCGTCGGAACGCATTCGCACCGCCAGCATGCCGTGTCCGGCGGGCACCGGACCCAGCACCACCGCGCCGGCTCCGTCGCCGAACAGGACGGCGGTGCGCCGGTCGGTGGGGTCCAGGATGCGGCTGTAGATGTCCGCCCCGACCACCAGCCCGTAGCCTCCGCCGTCGCCGCCGAGCAGCCGCCCGGCGGTGGCCAGCCCGAACAGGAAGCCGCTGCACACCGCGTTCAGGTCGAACGCGGCCGCGTTCCGGGCCCCGATCAGGTGCTGCACGAGGCAACCGGTTGCCGGTTGCGGCTGGTCCGGGGTGGACGTGGCGACCACCAGGTAGCTCAGGTCGGCGGCTTCGATTCCGGCGGCCTCCAGCGCGGCGTCGGCGGCCCGGGCGGCCAGGTCGGACGTGGCCTGCTCCGGCGCGGCCCGGCGGCGCGACCGGATGCCGGTCTTGCGCTCGATCCACTCCGCGTCGACGCCGGCCGGGACGGCGACCTCGGCGTTCTCCACCACCCGGGTGGGCAGGTAGCTGCCGGTTCCCAGCACACCGATCGGTTCGACCATGGCGGACCTGCCTTCTTCGGCCTGTACTCGCCAGTAGTTTACTGCCTGGTAACTTCCCGTGCAGGTTTACTGCGCCATCAACGGGCGGGCGTTCGCCGGCACGATCAGCGACAGCTGGTGCGGGCAGATCTGCCAGAACCGGTCTTCCGGGTTGCCCCAGCGCCAGGCGTCGGCCAGGCGGGTGGCGGCATCCGGGTCCACCACGCGGCGGGGGCGCGGGCGCATCCCGCACCGGCTGCGCACCTCGCGGTCCAGCGCCTGCCAGGCGGCGTCCGCGCTGGTGTGCACGCTGACGGTCGCCGGACCGCGCTCATCGCCCATCGTCAAGGTGTAAACACTAACCACGTCGTACGGCACCTTGCCCGCCCCTCCGCCTTCACCCCGCGTTCAGCCCAACGAGCTACCACCGGGCGAGATGCCACTCCATCACACCGAACCCCTCGGCGAGCTCCAACCCGCCGGGCAGCCGGCCGGTGAATACGCCGAACGGCTGCACGTACTCGCTGCGCACCAGACCACCGAGTACCCGTTCGTCGCGTCGGCGAACCGCTTCCGCGACGAACCGGAGATCTCCGCCGTCCGGGCTGATGACCTGGTCCAGCCGGGTGGAGAACCGCACCGGCGGCACCGAATGCGGCATCCCCGAGGTCCACACCGTGCGCTCGGTGAGCGGTTCCACGTCGTGCACGCCGGCGACCAGGTTCCAGGTGACCGGCTGCCCGTCGGTGGACAGGCCGACCCCGGCGCACCATCGCCACTCGGTGTCCCTGGCGTGGTAGCCGGCCGAGTCGTCGACCAGCCCGCGCGCCCGGACCGCGAGCTCCCGGCCGTCCAGCGCCACCGTGCCGGTGACCAGCGCCGGGGCCTTGCGGGTCCAGATGTATGAGCGGCCGTGCGGGGAGACCAGCGTGACCGGCCGCTCGTCCTCGCGCACCCGCAGGTCGAGGCGCAGGTTGTGGGCGCGCACCCGCAGCTCGTCCGCCGGCTGGCCGGGGGTGCCCAGGCCGACGCCGCCCCGGCCGAGCACGGTGCGTTCGGTGAGCAGGTCGCGCCGGCGGTCCCACACCGCCCAGAACGACTGGACGGCCGGACCGACCCGCACCGAGCCGAGGCACAGGGACAGTTCCGGGCCGTACACCCCGACGTACCGCCAGAGCTTGCGCGGCCGCCCGTCCCGCCACAGCGGCATCGGGTCGGGCGGGACCGGTCGGCCGCGGGTCATCGCCGACCGGCGAACCGGTCGGTGGCCTCCAGCAGCGGGGCGAGCAGGCCGGGTCCGCTGTGGCCGTCACCGACCAGCACCAGTTCCGCGTCCGGCCAGGCCCGGGACAGCCGCCAGGCGAACTCGGCCGGGCTGCTGATGTCCAGCCGGCCGTGGATGAGCACGCCGGGGGTCCTGGCCAGGCGATCGGCGTTCCGCACCAGCGCATCTTCCGCCAACCAGGCCCCGTGCGCCCAGTAGTGCGTGACCAACCTGGCGAACACCATGCGGAACGCCGGGTCCTGGAACATCGGGTACGGCCGGTGGTCCGGGTAGGTGGCCACGTGGGTGTCCTCCCAGGCGCACCAGTCCCGCGCGGCGCGTTCGCGCACGGCCGGGTCGGGATCGGCGAGCAGCCGGCGGTAGGCGTCGGAAAGGTTGCCCTCCCGCTCCGCCTCGGGTACCCCGTCCCGGAACCGCGCCCATTCGGCGGGGAACACCCGGCCCATCTCCCGGGTGATCCACTCGATCTCCCGCCGAGTGCTGCCCACCAAGCTGAGCAGCACCAGCTCCGACACCCGCGCCGGGTGGGCCTGCGCGTAGGCCAGGCCGAGCGTGCTGCCCCAGGAGCCGCCGCAGACCAGCCAGCGGTTGATGCCCAGGTGCTCGCGCAGCCGCTCCAGGTCGGCGACCAGGTGCGCGGTGGTGTTGGCGCTCAGGTCTCCCGTCGCGGCCGACGGGGTGCTGCGCCCGCAGCCGCGCTGGTCCAGCAGCACGATCCGGTACCGCTCGGGGTCGAACCACTGCCGGTGCCCGGGGCGGCTGCCGCCTCCGGGTCCGCCGTGCAGCACCACGGCGGGTTTGCCGTCGGGGTTGCCCGAGCACTCCCAGTAGATCCGCTGGCCGTCGCCGACGTCGAGCAGGCCGTGCCGGTACGGCTCGACGGGTGGATAGGGCTCTCGGCTCATGCCGGCGCGATCCGGGCGGCGACCACGCCCAGCTCGGGCCGCCAGATGCCCTCCTGCACGCAGCGGGCGAACAACCAGGCGCGCAGGCGCTCGCGGTCCAGGTCCAGCAGGCCGGCCATCCGGTCGGTGAACCCGATCGGGTCGGCGATCAGCCGGCCCGGGCAGTTGAGCATGTGCTGCAGCGGGTCGTAGTGCGGGTCGCCCAGGTACGGCTTGGGGTCGATGACCAGCCACGGCCGCCGGTCGCCGGCCAGGATGTTCTCCGCGTGCAGGTCGGTGCACAGCAGCACGGAGGCCGGTGCGGAACGGGGCAGCTCGCGGAACAGCGCGGTCCCGGCCCGGGCCAGGCCGGGATCCAGGTCGCCGGGTTCGTAGTCCTCCTCGAACTCGTCGGCCCACTGGTCGCACATCACGTGCAGCGGACGGAACGGGTGACCGTCCGCCGGATGCCGCCAGAGGTTGCGCAGCAGTCCGGCGACGATCTCGTCGCGCTCCGGCTCGGCGCGCAGCCGGGCCAGCGGGGTGCCCGGCCGGCAGTGCTCCAGCAGCATCGCGCTGGTGTGGTCGAACCGCTCCGCCCGGTACAGCAGGGCGGTGCCGTCGCCGTCCCACTCACGCAGGCCTTCGGCTTCGTGCAGGGTTTCGGGGCCGGCCCAGCTGACCTTGAGCACCCGGGCCTCGCCGTCACGGTCGCTCGCCGGGGCCACCCAGGAGATCGTGCCGCCGGGTTCGAACGGAGGGTCCAGCCGCAGTTCCCAGCGTTCGGTCAGCTCGGCGATCGTGCCGGGCAGCCGGCGCAGCCACTCCTCACGTTCCGGGTCTTCGTCCTCCTCGATGGACTCGCGCAGGTTTCGGGGGATGGGGAAGGGAACAGCGGTCACGGCACCCTCGGCTTGCACATGCGTTCAGCATGCCCGAGCGGTGCAACCGCATTACCGAGCGCGGAACGCGCTGGGCCGGCCGGCTCGCCGTCCGCGCACGCGTTGCGCCTGCTCGCCCAGGCGAGCCGGTCCTGACTCAGCTGTCGGGGAAGGGAACCTTCGTGAGCTGTTCGGAGACCCGCCAGATGCGCTGGGCCTGCTCGGTGCCGCGAAGGGGTGAGTAAAGCTTCTGCCGGCCGGGCGGGCCGCCCAGGTGCCCGGGTCCGCGCGGCCCGTAGAACCCGCCACGTTCGGCGTCGGGGGAGGTGGCGGCGTAGAGCGCCGGCAGTTGCGCGGTGTGGACCGTCCCGAACAAGATGCCGCGGGCGGACAGTGCCCGGATCATGCGCACGGCCATCGTGTCCCGGTCGCGTCCGACCTCGGGTCGGGCGGCGAGCAGGTTCGTCGGAACGACCCCGGGGTGGGCGAGGTTGCTGGTGATCCCCCAACCCTGGGCGCGGCTGCGCCGGTCGAGTTCGAGGCCGAACAGCCCGAACGCGATCTTCGACTGGCGGTAGGCCTTCATCCCGTTGTAGGCGCGTTCCCAGTTCAGGTCCTCCCAGTTGATGGCGCCCTGGTTCGCCGCCACGCTGACCTGTGACGTCACCCGGGCGTTGCCGGTGCGCAGCAGCGGCAGCAGGTGGGCCACCAGGGCGAAATGGCCGAGGTGGTTGGTGCCGAACTGGAGCTCGAACCCATCGGCGGTGGTCTGCCGGTCGGGCGGGGTCATGACGCCGGCGTTGTTGACCAGGATGTGGATCGGCCGGCCTTCCCCGCGCAGGGTCTTGCCGAGGGCGGCGAGGGAGGCGAGCGAGGACAGGTCGAGCTCGCGGAGCGACACGTCCGCGTGCGGGGCCGCCCGGCGGATCGCGGTGAGCGCGGCCGCGCCCTTGCCCGGGTTGCGAACGGGCAGGAGCACTTCGGCCCCGGCGGCGGCCAGCCTGGTGGCGAGGCCGAGCCCGATGCCGTCGCTCGCTCCGGTGACGACGGCGCGCCGGCCGGACAGGTCGGGGACGGCGATGTCGAGGGGTTTGCGTGCCATGGGCCCACCGTCGTGGAGGACGCGGCCGTTATCCAGGACCGCTCGATCCGTGGCTGTGGGGATGCGCGCGCGGTAGAAAAGAGCGTCGAAGGAGGCGCGCACGGTGATCGATCGGACCGGACTGGCGGAGTTCCTCCGGCGCCGCCGGGAGTCGCTGCAACCCGAGGACGTCGGCCTCCCGCGCGGGCGCCGCCGCCGGACCAGCGGGCTGCGGCGGGAGGAGGTGGCCGCGCTGTGCCACATGTCGACCGACTACTACGCGCGGCTGGAGCGGGAGCGCGGCCCCCAGCCGTCCGAGCAGATGATCGCCTCGATCGCGCAGGGACTCCACCTCTCCCTGGATGAGCGGGATCACCTGTTCCTGCTGGCCGGGCAGGCCCCGCCCCGGCGGGGCGCGGACAGCGAGCACATCAGCCCCGGCCTGCTGCGCATCCTCGACCGCCTGCACGACACTCCCGCTGAGATCGTCACCGAGCTCGGCGAGACCCTGCGGCAGACCCCGCTCGGCGTGGCGCTCACCGGCGACCTGACCGCCTACAGCGGCCCGGCCCGCAGCATCGGCTACCGATGGTTCACCGACCCCGCCACGCGTCAGCTCTACGCCCCCGAAGACCACCCGTTCCTCACCCGGATGTTCGCCTCGGGCCTGCGCGGGGTGGCCACCCTGCGGGGTCCCGGTTCCCGCGCGGCCCACTACGCCGAGCTGCTGCTGGCCCAGAGCGAGGAGTTCCGTCGGGTGTGGAACGACCACGAGGTCGGCATCCGGCCCAACGACGTGAAAAACTTCGTCCACCCGGAGGTCGGGGCGTTGGAGCTGACCTGCCAGACGCTGCTCGATCCGAACCAGTCGCATCTCCTGATCGTCTACACCGCCGTTCCCGGCAGTGCGAGCTACGAGAAGCTGCAACTGCTGTCCGTCATCGGAGCGCAGGCGCTGCGCTGAACGGCTCAGCGGCAGGCCGGGGGTGAGTTGTCCGGGTTCTCGGCGGACAGCTCGCGCGCGACCGAGGCCACGTTCAGCTCCTGCAGGTTGGGCAACGAGGCCACCCTCGGGTAGCCCGGGTAGCGGCGCTCCAGCTCGGCCAGGATGTCGCGCTGCTCGGCCGGGTCCAGCCGGGCGCCGGCCGGCGAGGTGGGTGCCGTCGCCGGGCGAACCAGGGCCCGGAAGTCGCGCAGGTAGGCGCGCTGTGCGGTGATCTGCGCCGCCGCCCTGCCGGGCGCGCCGTGCCCGGGGTAGCCGGTGTCGGCGTCCGGGAAGCGCTGGGCCAGCCGGTCCAGGTTGGTCAGCCAGCCGCAGGTGTGACCCTCCAGCAGCGCGGGCGTGACCCGGTCCCCGACGAGGTCGCCGGCGAACAGCGCGCGGCTGGCCGGCTCGTAGTACGCGGTCGCGGTCTCCGACTCGCCCGGGTCGAACTGGGCGGTCTCCAGACGTACGCCACCCAGGTCCAGCGGCTGTCCGGCCGCGAACGTGCGGTCCGGGTGGGTGAGCTGGGCCGGGAAGTCCGGGTCGGCCTGTTTGGCCAGCGGGTAGAAGCCCAGCGGGTCCGCGCGCATCCAGGCGGCGGTGGCCTCGGAGGCGTAGATCGGCACGTTCGGGAACTCCTCGCGCAGTGCGCCCGCCCCGCCGACGTGGTCCGGGTGCGGGTGGGTGAGCAGGATGGCCACCACCGGGCGGCCGGTGCGCTTGATCTCCGCCGCCGCCTGGTGACCGCCGGCCACGTTCCGCCCGGTGTCGAACACCAGCAGGCCCTGGGGCACGCGCAGCCAGTAGGTGTTGACCGAGCCCGGGTTGGGCGAGGCGAACCGTCCGACCGGCTCCTCGGGCGTGGGCGGGGCGGCGGTGGTGGCGGTGCCGGAGCAGGCCGAGCACAGCAGGGCGGCGGCGAGCAGGCCGAACAGGGACCGGGGCAGCATTGCGCCAGCCTCGCGGACGGGTCGGGTCTGATCAACGGTCGATCGGTGATCCCAGCGAGTAGCATCGCTCATCGATGTGGGAGTCGGTGGAGTTGCGCGAGATCCGGGTGTTCCTCGCCCTGGCCGAGGAGCTGCACTTCGGGCGCGCCGCCGAGAAGTTGGGCCTCACCCAGTCGCGGGTGAGCCAGAGCCTGCGCCAGCTGGAGGGCAAGGTGGGCGGCCAGCTGCTGCACCGGACCAGCCGCCGGGTCTCGCTCACCCCGCTCGGCGAGCGGTTTCGCGAGCGGGTCGGCGGGGCGTACCGACAGCTGGCCGAGGCGCTGCAGGCGAGCCCCGACACCGGCGGCACGCTGCGCCTGGGCACCTTCGAGCCGTGCTCGGCCGGCCCGCACCTGAACGCGATCATCGCCCGGTTCGAGGCGGCGCACCCGGACTGCGAGGTGCAGGTCAGCGAGATCAGCCACGGCACCGATCCGCTGGACGCACTGCGCCGGGGGGAGGTCCGGCTGCTGGCCATCCGGCTGCCGCTGGTCGCCGCCGACCTGGCCGTCGGCCCGGTGCTGACCCGCGAGCCCCGGGTGCTCGCGGTGGCCCGGACCCATCCGCTGGCCGCGCGGGCCTCGGTCACCCTGGAGGACGTGGCGGACTACCGGGTCACCGAGTGCTTCGGCGTGCCGCGCAGCATCATGCGGGCGTTCGTGCCGGCCGCCACCGCCGGCGGGCGGCCGCTTCAACGGATCCCCAACAGCCCGGTGAAGCCGTACGAGGTCGCCTCGCTGGTCGCCCGGGGGAAGGTCGTCCACCCGACGGTGCCGTCGTTCGACGACTTCTTCGGCCAGCCGGAGATCACATACCGCCCGCTCACCGACCTGCCGCCCCTGGAGTCCGCGCTGGTCAGCCGGCGTGACGATCCGGACCCGAGGGTGGCCGGGTTCCTCCGCGTCGCCGCCGAGGTGCTCTCGGTGTCCTGACACTTGGGCTCGGTTGCGCGGACCGGCGGACCGGCCCGCCGCGGCCGTCCAGGCGACCTTCGGAACCGGCAGCGCGAGAAACGCTTTCCCCAGCGGGAGATCGCTGTCAGGATCAACCGTGTGCGGGCGCATCGACGGGCGTGGCTGGCCGCCGCTTGCCTGCTCGTGCTCACCGCCTGCGCGCCCGGCCCGCTGGAGCAGCCGCCGGTGCCGCCGGGGCCGATCGATCCGGCCAGCTTCCGCGGCCAGTCGCTGGACTATGTGTACTTCACCGACGGGCCCGACGAGGCCGCGACGCGAGCCCAGCTGGCGCGGTTCGAACGGGAGACCGGCGCGCGGGTGAACCTGCAGATCGTGCCGTTCGGCGATCTCGAGCAGACCCTGCAGGGGCGGATCAACAGCGGCCAGCCGCCCGGGGTTGCCCGGGTGAACAACTGGCGGCCCTACGCGGATGCGCTGGTCGACCTCAAGGGCTACTTCGGCGCGCACTACCCGGACCGGTTCGTGGAGGGCACGGCGCTGGCCTCGCAGACCGCCGACGGGCGTATGCCGGCGGTGCCCAGCGACCTGTCCATGAACGGCCCGCTGGTGAACGTGGACGCCTTCGCCCGCGCCGGCGTGCCGGTCCCGCCGGTGGACAAGCCGTGGACCTGGGACGAGCTGGTTGCCGCCGCGACGAAGGTGCAGCGGGCCAACCGGATGGAGTCGGCGATCGCCATCGACAAGTCCGGCCACCGGCTCTCCAGCGTGCTGAGCGCCTACGGGACCACCATGATGGGCCCCGACGGACGGTCCGGGATGGACCCGGAGAAGGCCGGCCGGGCGCTGGACATGCTGAACCGGCTGGCCCGGTCGGGCGGCCTGCTGAGCGACTTCTGGCTGGAGTCGGGCAGCCGGTACAAGGGGGCGAACGAGCTGTTTCTGGCCCAGCGGGTGCCGGTGTACCTGTCCGGGAACTGGCAGGTCGGCCAGCTGGCGAAGACCGCGAAGTTCAACTGGGCGGCGGCGCCGAACGCGTGCGCGGAGCGTTGCGGCGGGTTCCCCGGCGGGAAGTATCTGATCGTCTTCTCCGGCGCGCCGAACCCGGCGCTCGGCGCCTACTTCGCCGACTGGATGAACAGCGCCGAGGCCCAGCGCGCCCTGGACGAGCAGGCGTTCTGGCTGCCCACCCGGAAGGACCTGCTGGCCGCCGGCATCCGCTACCCGGCGCGGGAGGCGGACATGGCGGTCTTCCTGGCCGAGGTCAACCGAACGCCACGGGACACCTATCTGGCCAACGGCAGCCCGGTGTTCGACGTGTCGGCGAAGCTGCTGGTGCGGGAGTTCGGCCGGCTGCTGGTGGGCGGCCAGGACGTGCCGGACGCGGTGCGGAACGTCCAGGCCGGGGTGGCCGAGCTGCTCGCCAAGGTGGGCTCGTGAACCGGCACCGGATCGCGCCGTACCTGTTCGTGCTGCCCAACATGGTGCTCTTCGCGCTGTTCACCATCTGGCCGGCGATCAACGGGTTCAACATCAGCCGCTACGACAGCTCGAACGGCCGCACCTTCCGCCCGGTCGGCGCGGGCAACTACGCGGAGCTGGCCGAATCGGCGGAGTTCTGGCGGGTGGCCGGGCAGACCGCGGTGTTCGTGGTGAGCCTGGTGTTGCTGACCACCGTGGCGTCCACCGCGCTGGCCCTGCTGCTGCACGCGCAGCGGCGGGCGGCCGGGGCGTTCCGCGCGGCGTACTTCGTGCCGTTCGTGGTCTCCCCGGTGGTCGCCGGGCTGATCTGGTCGCTGGCCCTGGAGCGGCAGAACGGCCTGGTCAACGCCGTGCTCTCCGAGTTGGGGCTGGGTCGGCCGGGCTGGTTGTTGGACGGCCGGCTGGCCATGGTGGTGATCATCGGCGTCGGCCTGTGGGCGCAGCTGGGCTTTTACGCATTGATCCAGCTGGCCGGGCTTCAAGGCATCGACGCCGGCCTGTACGAGGCCGCCCGGATCGACGGCGCCAGTGGCTGGCAGCAGGTCCGGTCCATCACCCTGCCGCTGCTGCGGCCGACCACCCTGGTGGTCGTGGTGCTGGCCACCATCCACGGGTTCCAGGCGTTCGACTACATCTACACGCTCACCGGCGGAGGGCCGTTGGGCGCCACCACGTTGATCGTGCAGTACATCTACGACTCCTCGTTCCAGTCCCCGATCCGCTACGGGCTGGCCAGTGCGGCCGGGGTGGTGCTGTTCGTGACCGTGCTCGGCGTGACTCTGGCCAACTACCTGCTCGGACGCCGCCGGGAGGTCATGTGAAGGGCTGGACCTCGGTCGGTGGCCGCCGAGCCCCGGGCACCGGCGACGTGCTGCGCACCACCGTGCTGCTGGCCGGCGCGCTGGTGGTGCTGGCGCCCATCGTGTGGGCGGCCCTGTCCTCGCTCAAGTCGCCGACGGAGCTGGCCCAGCGGCCGCCGAGCCCGTTGCCCCGCGACCCGAGCCTGGACAACTACACCGAGGCGCTCACCTCCTTCGAGTTCGGCCACTACTTCCTGAACAGCGCGATCGTCACCGTCGCGGCGACGGTGCTCACGCTGACGGTGAACTCGATGGCCGCGTTCGCGCTGGCCAAGTACAACTTCCGGGGCCGGGACACCCTGTTCCTGGTCAGCCTGGCGACCATCATGATCCCGCTGCAGGTGATCTTCCTGCCGGTGTTCCAGGTGGTGTCCTCGCTGGGTCTGGTGAACTCCCTGTGGGGCATGATCATTCCGGCGGCGGCCACGCCGACCGGGGTGTTCCTGCTGCGCCAGTACATGCTGGGGCTGCCGGACGACCTGATCGAGGCGGCGCGGATCGACGGCGCGGGGGAGTTCCGCGTGTTCTGGCGGATCGTGCTGCCGTTGTGCCGTCCGGCGCTGGCGGTGCTGGCCATCTTCTCGGTGATCTGGCGCTGGAACGACTTCCTCTGGCCGCTGATCGTCGCCCAGGACGACTCCACGTACACCCTGCCGGTGGCGCTGGCCCGGTTCTCCGGGCAGTTGGTGGTGCCGTTCCACCTGGTGCTGGCTATGTCGGTGTTGTCTATCGTGCCGGTGCTGCTGATCTTCCTGGTGCTGCAACGACAGATCATCGCCGGCATCGCGCGGACCGGCCTGAGATAGGAGGACACGGATGGCGTTCGGGCCCACCGGCCGGACGGTGCACGCCCTGGACGGCGGCGGCTACCTACGGGACTGGTTGGTGGGTCCGGCCTGGTCCGCGCCGTGCGACGACCTGGCCGGCGTGCTGGAGGCGGCCGGCTCGCCGTGGGGTGAGCACGGCCGCTGGATGCTCACCAACGGCCCGGACGTGGCTCCGGTGAAACGCGCGCTGCACGCCCAGCGCCCGCTGGTCCTGGACCAACGCCTGCCCGAGGTGGTGGAGGGCGGCGCCTTCACCTGGGTGGCGCCGGGCAAGCACCGGGAGGACGCCGGCCGGTGGCGGCGGGTGCGCACCGGCCGGGACGGCCTGGTGGACTGGAGCCGGTTCTGCCATACCCCGGAGTACCGGCACGCGGTGGCGGCCTGTCTGCTCGAGGTGGACCAGTCCGAGCCGCGCACCCTCGAGGTGGCCTCCACCGGGCCGTTCGCCCTGTGGCTGGGGGACGAGCTGGTCGCGGTGCACGACGACGTCTCCTACATGCAACCGGTGCGGCACGCGGTCTCGGTATCGCCGCGCTCCGGCGCGACCCGGCTGGTGCTGAGCACCTGGCAGGTGGCCTTCCGGGAGTGCCGGCACGTGGCCTCGGTACGGGTGGCGGACGGTCCGCCGGTGCGTGTGGTGCTGCCCTCGCCCGGGGCCGACGAGTACGCCTCGGCGCTGGCCGAGCGGGTGCTCGACCGGGTCGGGGTGCGTTCGTGGGCGCTGCCGGACGGCATCGTGCGGCTGACCGGTCCGGTCGGCGCGGCGCTGTGCGTGGCGGCGCCGGACGGCCCGCCGAAGCGGGTGCGGCTGGTGGACGGGACCGCGGAGCTCCCGCTGGCCGAGCTGACCGGGTCGGAGCTCCCCCCGGCCGAGCCGCCGTCCGAGCCCGCGGATCCCACGGCGGAACTGTCGTCCGGCCGGGTGGATCCCACCGCGGAGCCGCCGGCCGGTCCGGCCGATCCCGCCGCCGGGCCGAGCGCGTCCATGCTGACCACGGGCGAGACCGAGCTGACCGTGCGCCTGGACGACCCCCGCTGCCCGGTGCGGCGCACGCTGCGGGTAGCCGCGTTGCCCGCGCACCGGCGGGCCGAACCGGTCGGCGCGGATCCGGCGGTGTGGCGGGCCGAACTGCTGCGGCACGTGGCGACCGGGCAGCCCGGCGTGGCCAGGGCGCTGGCCCGGCACGCGCTGGACGAACCCGGCCTGGCCGGCGACGACCTGGACCCCGCGCTGGGCATGGTCACCACCAGGGCGGACTGCGCGGACTTCGAGGCGGTCGGGCTGCTGCACCTGCTGCACCGTGTTCCGGCGGACCGGTGGCCGGCCGGCGCCCGGGAGCGGGTGGGCGCGGCCCTGCGCGGCTTCAAGTACTGGATCGACCAGCCCGGCCTGGACGCCATGTGCTATTTCACCGAGAACCACCAACTGGTCTGGCACACCGCCGAGCTGCTGGCCGGCGAGGCGTACCCGGACGAGGTGTTCCCGAACAGCGGCTGGACCGGAGCCCGGCACGCCGAGCACGGCCGCGAGCTCGCGGTCGAGTGGATGCGGCGCAAGCTGGCCGGCGGGTTCAGCGAGTTCGACTCGAACGCCTATCTGGCGATCGACTCGCTGGCCCTGGTGTCGCTGGTCGAGCTGGCCGCCGATGCCCCGGTGCGGGAGCTGGCCGAGGCTCTGCTGGACAAGTTGCTGCTCACGCTGGCCGCCAACGGGTGGCGCGGGGTGCACGGCGCCGCGCACGGCCGGTCTTACGTGCCCACCCTGCGCTCCTCCCGGTTCGAGGAGACCGCACCGATCATGTGGCTGCTCTGGGGCACCGGGTCGCTCAACGCGGCGGTGCTGCCGGCGACCGCGCTCGCGCTGGCCCGCCGCTACCGGCTGCCGCCGGTGGTTCGCGCGGTGGCCACCGAGCTGCCTGCCGCCTGGGAAGGGCGGCAGGTGTACCGGGGGTCGTATCGGCCGAAGCATGACCTGCTGGACCGGCCGTACGGATCCGACCTGCGAATATGGCGCACGCCGGATGCCATGTTGTCCAGCGTGCAGGACTACAGGGCCGGGCTGCCCGGGCTGCAGGAGCACGTCTGGGGTGCCACCCTCGGCCCGGAGGTGCAGGTGTTCGCCGGCCAGCCGGCCGCCGACACCACCAGCCCGTCCGCCCGGCCGAACGCCTGGGCCGGGCAACGGGTGCTGCCCAGGGTGCACCAGCACCGCGACGCGTTGCTGGTGGTCTACGGTTCGGGCACCAGCCGGCTGTGGTTCCCCGCACCGCTGATGGACGAGACCGCTCGGGCCGGGCCATGGCTGGCCGGCCGCGTGGCCGACGGGTACGTCGCGGTCGCCGCCCGGGGCGGCTTCACCCCGGTGCGGGCGGGGGAGGAGGCTGGCCAGGCCTGGCTGGCGGCGGGAGGCGGCCGCTGCTACGCGGTGCTGGTCGGCCGGCGGGCGGTGCACGGCGGGTTCGCCTCGTTCGTCGGCTCGCTGGTTGCCCCCGGGTTCACCGAGGAGGAAGTGGTCTTGGACGTGCCGGACGGACGGCGGCTGGAGCTGTCCTGGACGGGTCCGTTCCTGGTGGACGGCGTGCCGGACGGGCTGGACGAGGACGGCCGGCCGGAGCACCCACCGCACCTGGACAACCCGGCCGTGCGCCTGCCGGGCGGCGCGGAGCGCCTGGAGGCGAGCTGGGGCGGACACCGGCTGGTGCTGGACCTGGTCGCGGGCCGGCGCCTGGAACCGACGTCGGGGGCGTCCGATGGCGGGTGAGGACCTGACCAACGCGCGGCTCGCCGCACCGCCGCGCGCGCCCCTGCCGGCCGACGGGCTGACCAGGGACGCGCTGCTCGCGCTGGGCGACCGGGTCACGGCCGGCACCTGGGGGATGGGCCTGCCGGACTGGTTCTGGGGCGAAGGAGTGTGCCTGCTCGGCCTGGTCCGGCTGGCCGAGGCGCGCGGGGAGCGGTTCCCACCCCCGGTGCTGCAGTGGCTGGCGGGCCAGGTGGCGCGGGGGATCCGGGTCGACCACGTCAACCACCTGGCGCCGGGTACCGCGCTGGCCATGGTGCCGGTCCAGTCGGCCGAGGCACAACGGGTGCTGAAGACGCTGGTGACCTGGTTGGACCGGCCCGGCGCGGTGACCCGGGACCGCGCCGGCGCACTGGAGCACTGGCCGGGCGGGGTGTGGGCGGACACCGTGTTCATGGCCGGGGTGTTCCTCGGCCGGGCCGCGGTGGCGCTGGGCGATCCGGAGCCGCTGCGCGCATTCGCCGAGCAGCTGCTGCGGCACGCCGACGTACTGCGCGATCCGGTCACTGGCCTGTACGCGCACGGCTCACACCGCGGCGAGGTGATCCGGTGCTACTGGGGGCGGGCGAACGCGTGGGCCGCGCTGGCCGCGGTGGAGTTCCTCGAGCTGGTCGCCGGGCCGGCCGCCGAGTTGGCCGAGGGGCTGGACGCCGAGGTCGACCGGGTGCGGCGGAACCTGGCCGCCCAGCTCATCGCGCTGGCCCGGCGGCAGCCCGGGCATGGCGTGTGGAGCGTCCTGGTTGACGACCATCCCGAGGTCGCGGGCCTGGTGGAGACCTCGGCGGCCGCCGGGATCGGCGCGGCCATGCTGCGCGCCGGTGCGGTGCTACCCAGCCTTCCGGTCGGGGTGGCGGAGGCCGGCTGGCTGGCGGTGCGCGGCGCGCTGGCCTACGTCGAGCCGGACGGGACGCTCGCCCGGACCAGCGCGGGCACGGTGTTGCAGCTGGTGCCCTTCGGGTACTCGGTGATCCGCGACGACCGCCCGCAGCTGTGGGGCCAGGGACTGGCGCTGCACGCCATCGCCGCCGCGCTGCGGGCGGCCGACCGAGGGGAGCACCCGTGAGCGCGCCGGTGGCCGACATCCTGGACGGGCACACGCACGTGGACGAGGTGCCGGCGCTGGGCTGGATCGACCCGCCGGACAAGCTGATCGCCCTGCTCGACGAGGCCGGGGTGCGGCAGGCGGTCGTAATGACCTATACCGAGTATCCCGGGTTCAACCCGGGCGCACTGGACTACCTGGCCGGCGTGGTGGCGCACTACCCGGACCGGCTCATCGGGTTCGTCCGGGTGCATCCCTGGTACACCGAGGACATGCCGGGGATCATCGACCGGGCCATCGGCTCGCTGGGCGTCAAGGGGGTCAAGCTGCACCCGGTCGGCACGCTGGACCATCCGGCCAGCGACGCCACCGTGCGGGTGCTCGAGCTGGCCGCGGCGAGGAACGCGCCGGTGCTGTTCCACTGCGGGGACGAGCCGATGACCACGCCGCTGGCCATCGCCGAGGCGGCCCGGCGGGTGCCCGAAGCGACGATCATCCTCGGCCACATGGGCGGGTTCTTCCACGTCCGGGAGGCGATCGAGGTGGCGCAGCGGCTGCCCAACATCGTGCTGGAGACCTCCGCGATGCCCTACCCGGCGGCGATCGCCGAGGCGGTCCGCCGGGTCGGCGCGGAGCGGGTGATCTACGGCAGCGACGGTCCCGGCTGCCCGCCGCGCCTGGAGGTCCGCAAGGTGCTGGCGGCCGGCCTGGACGACTCGGCGCAACGGGCCGTGCTCGGCGACAACATGCGGCGGCTGCTGGCCGGGGTGGACGCCTGATGGACACCGTCGACGCGCTCGCCTTCGTCGGGCCCAACCTGTTCGGTGTGACGCAGCGCCCGGAGGATGTCCTCGCGGGCGCGGCCCGGGCCGGCATCTCCACCACGGTGGTCGTGTGCGCCCGGCCGCCGGAGTACCGGCTGGAGGCGGGCAACGACGCGGTGGCCGCGCTGGCCGGGGAACACCTGGCGGTGCTGCGCGGGCTGGCCAGGGTCGACCCGAACCGCCCGGACGCCGCCGCCGAGCTGCGGCGCTGTTTCGGCTCGCTGGGCCTGCGCGGGCTGTTCCTGCACCCCTGGGAGGAGGTCTTCCAGATCAACGATCCCCGGGTGGAGCCGGTGCTCCGGGTGTGTGCGGAGTTCGGCCGGCCGGTGGTGGTCGCGGCCGGGTACCCGTGGGTGTCCGAGCCGCTGCAGGTGGCCGACGTGGCCGGCCGGTATCCGGGGCTCCGCTTCGTGCTGACCAACGGCGGCCAGTTCAACATCAGCGGGCTCGGGCAGACCGACGCCCGGCTGGCGCTGCGCCGGTGCGAGAACCTGCTGCTCACCACCACCGGGGTGTACCGGCAGGACTTCATCGAGTCGGTGGCCCGGGAGTACGGGGCGCACCGGTTCCTCTATGCCGGCGGCAGCCCGCACTTCGACCGGGACTACGAGCTGCTGCGGGTCTCCGAGGCCGCCCTGCCGGAGGAGGACCGCGCGATGCTGCGGGCCGGGACGGCCCGTTCGTTATTCGACTAGACACATCCAAGTACAGTTATGAACATGGATGTTCGCCACCGAACGGTACCGTCCCGCCCGTCGCTGCTGCAGACCGCGACCGAGGTGCTGGTGGCCGACCCCGGCGCGTCCCTGGCCGATGTGGCGCGCGCCGCCGGCATCGGCCGCACCACGCTGCACAAGCTCTACCCGACCCGGCACGCCCTGCTGCTCGCGCTGGCCGAGGACGCACTCGACCAGCTGGAGCGCACCTACCGGGAGGTCGGCCTGGACGCACCCGGCCACGAGTTCCCGTCCGTGCTGGGCCGGCTGGTCACCGCGCTGCTCCCGCTCGGCGCGCGCATGGAGTTCCTGTTCCGCGAGCGCTCACTGGACGCCGAGGCCGGCCTGATGGCGCGGCTGGACGTGCTGGACGCACCGGTGCGGGAGCTGGTCGGCCGGGCGGTCTCCGCCGGGGTGCTGCGCGCCGACCTGCCGGCGGACTGGGTGGTCGCCGCGCTGAACTCCCTGGTCTACAGCGCCTGGGAGCAGGTTTCGCTGGGGCGCCTCGCGCCGGTCGCCGCCCCCGGCATGGTGCTGACCACCCTGCTCGACGGGGCCGGGGCCCGGGATGGCTAGCGCGGAGCGCGCTGCCGAGCGTGCGCCCAGTTCGGCGCGCCCGGGAGACGCTGGCGCGGGCCTGACCGGCACCCGCCCGCTGGCCGACCCGTTGTTCCGCCGGCTGTGGCTGGGCGAGGCGCTGGCCTCGGTGTCCGAGCAGCTGTTCCTGGTCTGCCTGACCCTGCTCGTGCTGGATGTAGCCGGCGCGGGCACCACCCTGGGCCTGGTGCTGGCCGTGGCAGCGGTGCCCCGCGCGGTGCTGCTCCCGCTGGGCGGGCTGCTCGCCGACCGGGTGCCGCCGGTGCGGTTGGTGGTGGTGAGCACCGCGCTGCGCACGGCCACGCTCGGCGCGCTGGCCGCGCTGGTGTTGTTCGGCCGGCCGTCCCTGGTGCTGATCGCCGCGCTGGCCGGGTTGCTCGGGGTGCTGGACGCGTTCTACTACCCGGCCTCGCTCACGCTGCTCCCTCGGGTGGTCCCACCCGCCGGGCTTACCAGGGCGAACGCGCTGGTGCAGGGCGCCGAGTCGGCCGGTGACCTGTTCGGGCCCGCGTTGGCCGCCGGGCTGGTCGCGGTGGCCGGGCTGGGAGGCGCGCTCAGCGCGGTGGTCTGCCTTTACCTCCTGGCCACGATCGCGCTGGTCGCCTTCGCCCGCCGGTTCGGCCGGCGGGTCGGGTTGTCGACCCGCGCTCGCTCGTCGACCGCCCCGCCGGACGAGTCGTCCACACACCGCGATACGGCACGGCCGGCCGGGTTGGCCGGGTTGGTGGAGGGCGTCCGCTACGCGCTCGGCGAGCCGGTGGTGCGGGGGATGCTGCTGGTGATCGCGGTGCTCAACGTCGCCGTGGTCGGGCCGATCATGGTTGGCGGCGCGGTGCTGGCCGAGCAACGGCTGGGCGGCGCGGCGATGCTCGGCCTGGTGTTCACCGGGTTCGGCATCGGGTCGGCGGTCGGCCTGCTCGCGGCCGGCGCGCGGCCGCCGAAACACCGGGGCGCGGTGTGTGCCGGCGGCACGGCCACCATCGGGATCGGGCTGGCCGGGCTGGGTATGGCGCCCAATCTGGCCTGGGCCATCGCGGTGTGCGCGGTGATCGGTGTCGGCGCCGCCTACCTGGGGGTGGTGCTGGTGGCCTGGCTGCAGGAGCTGGTCCCGGTGTGTCTCTCCGGCCGCGTGATGAGCCTGGTCGCGTTGGCGGCGGTGGCCCTCGACCCGCTGTCCTTCGCGCTCGCCGGTGCCCTGCTGCCCGCCGGCTTGCCGATGCTGTTCGGCGCCTGCGGCGCACTGGTGCTGGTGGCCGCCAGCATCGCCGCGCTGTCCACCCGGTCACGACTCCCGACCGGCTGAACCGACCAGCACCATGCCCGATCCCGTGAGGTGACCCAGGTAGCCGCAGGTGGCCACGGTGGTTACCGCGCGGCCGCTGGGTCCGGCCAGGAACCGGCGAGTCGCCCAGCGGACGGAAGTCAACAGCAGCGCCCCAGCCACCGAGTGCCCCAGCCGAGTACCACCAGAGCGGCGACGAATGCTCCGGTGCCCGGCGCCCAGCGGCCAGCCCGATCGCCAGGCCTCAATTGTCGAGGCTGGTCGTTGTTGGGCGGCTGGCACCCGCGGCCCGGGTGGCGAAACCGGCACCGCAGGCCGTGAAGACCACGCAGACGCCACCCGCGCCCCGCGCCCGAGCGGGCCGTCCGCACCCGCAGGAATCTAAGTGATCAACGCCTTGCGACGTCGTGGGTGTACCGGCAGGTTCAGAAGGGCGGCGGATCCTCCTGTGGGTCGGTGATGCGTTCTCCTCGGGTGTGATAGGCCCGGCCGAGCGGGCTGGTCCAGATGAACCTCCCGGGCTGAGGTTGGGTGACGATCCAGTCTCCTTCGTGTTTGAGCCGATGGTCGTGTTTGCAGCCTGGTCCCAGGTTGGTGTGAGTGGTGAGGCCGCCGTGTTGATGGTCGTGGGTGTGGTCCTGCTCGGACTGGGTGGCGGGGCGCCGGCAGCCGGGCGCGGTGCAGGTGCGGTCGCGGATCTGCACGTATCGGCGCAACCCATTCCCAGGAAACCGCCGTCCCGCCTGGCCGTCGAGGTCCGTGTCGGGCGTGGTGCGGGCGTGTTGGTATTGGGTGGCGATGTCGCCGATCACCCCGGCCCAGGCGGGTGGTGGGTCTTCGGCCAGTCGGGCCAGGACGGTGGCCGGGATGGCCAGTTCGACGATTCCGCCGTCGGCGTGGTGTCCGGGTGGGCCGGTGGTGGGTCTTCGGCGGGTGAGGCCTTCGGCGAGTAGGTAGCCCTCGTGGTCGGTGACCGCCCACCGCCACTGGCCGTGGTGTTGGCGGGCCACCGCCCGTCGCGCGGTGTCGGCGAGAATTGGCCCCCAGCCGGGTAGTTCGCCGGGGAGCTGGTTGACCCCGGCGAGGCTGTCGAGCCGGGCGCGGACCTCGATCCCGGCCACCCGTCCGAGGGGTTCGCGTTCGCCGGCCGTCTTTCGAGACACGGAAGCCGGCTGGTCGTCGCGCGGGCCATCCCCGGCCAGCGGGGCGTCATCTGGTGCCGTCCAGTCCGGCTCGGCACGATCCAAACGGTCCCCGTCCGGCTCGGCGCTTTCTGGTTCGGCGCTTTCTGGCACGGCGCTGTCCGGTTCGGCGCTGTCCGGTTCGGTGCCCGCCGGGTGTTCGGCCGTTACTGGTTTGTCCGTCGTGGCTTTTAGGGGTGTGGCTCGCACCGGCGTCGCTTCGGTGGTTGGGGGTTTGGCCGGTGGGGTTTGGGTCTGGGTGGCCTCGGCGAGCAGAGCGGTGATCATCTCTGTGTGGGTCAGGTGGTGGAAGCGGCCGTCCAACAAACGCAGGTAGATGTCCGCGCGCAGCTGATCGATCCGGCCGGGGTGTCCGGCGCGTTTCGCCGCTCGGGCCAGCGCGGCGATGCGTTCGGTCGCGGCGGCGGCCTCGTCCGGGGGTAGACCCGACGCGCTGATCACCGCGGTGCCGTCCGGGTTCAGGTAGCCCACCACCGCCCGCTCACCCAACGCCCGCTGATAAACATCCTCGGCACGATCCGGATCCGCGGTGAGGATCAGTTTCAAGATCCGGGCGCGTAGCTGGCCGGTGGTCAACCCTGGCGCCGCCGCCAATACCGCGTTCAGCACCTTGGCGATCAACCCGGCCGGTAGGCCGGCCAGGTGGTGGACGAACACCCACGCCCGGTCCCGGTCGATCCGCCCGGCCAGCATCTCCGCGTGCACGGAGGGCAAGCCTCGACACAGGAGGTAGGCGAACTCGGACTCACTCCACCCCTGCCGCCGCGTCATCACCAGCGCGGCCCGAACCTCGTCTGGCGCGAAGCGATCCGGCTCGGCCAACCGGGCCACCGAATCCGGCCCGGCGGACGGGTCGCGTTCCAGGGTCGAGGCGACCGCCCGCAGATATACCCCGTCGGTATGCGCGCGCTGCCGGGCGGAGGCCTGCAACACATCGATGACCGAACCGTTCGGCACCGCCGTCACATCCACCGACGCCAACACGGCGGCCAGCTCCGGACCGACGGGCATCCCCGCCAGCCGCTCACCAAGCCCGTCGCTCATGTGTTCGATTATATGTTCGACCACCGACACTTTTCGGCGGACCGTAGGCTGAGCTGGTGACGCGGTA
This sequence comes from Actinospineispora eucalypti, assembly GCF_039543365.1. Taxonomy (NCBI): domain Bacteria; kingdom Bacillati; phylum Actinomycetota; class Actinomycetes; order Pseudonocardiales; family Pseudonocardiaceae; genus Actinospineispora; species Actinospineispora eucalypti. Next base: position 280,145 of record NZ_BAABJP010000008.1, on the reverse strand, counting down.
TGCGTTGCTGCTGAAGGGTGTCAACGTCGGCGGCAAGAAGAAGATCGCCATGGCGGAGCTGCGGGAGCTGCTGGCCGGGCTCGGCCACACCGATGTGCGGACGCTGCTGAACAGCGGCAACGCCGTGTTCGACAGCCCGAGTAGCGACCGGGCCGGCCTGCTCGAGGACATCGAGGAGGCGCTCGCCGGGCGCTACGGGACCCGGGTGGCCAGCCTGCTGCGCACCGGACCGGAGCTGGCCGCCGTGATCGCGGGCAACCCGCTGGTCACCGCCGAGACCAACGGTTCGCGCATGCTCACCCTGTTCCTCTCCGAGACGCTGGACCCGGATCTGCTCGCCGTGCACGACCCGACCGCGTTGGACCCGGCGGCCGTCAGGCTCGGCGACGGCGTGATCTACCAGTCATGCCCGGACGGCATCCTCAAGGCGCCGGACGTCAGCACCTTTGTGGAAAAGCGGTTCAAGATCGTGGTGACCGGCCGCAACTGGAACACCGTGCACAAGCTGCACGCGCTACTGACCAGCTAGCGTTCCACCGCGAGGCGGATGCCCAGGCCGACGAACAGGGTGCCGGACGCGACGTCCAGGTTTCGGCGGGCCGCCCGCCTCCGGCGCAGCCAGCCGCCGATCCGCCCGGCCAGCACCCCCACCGTGCCGTCCACCAGGAACTCCAGCGCGATGAACACCACCCCGAGCACGGCGAACTGCGCCCACACGTGACCCAGCGCGGGGTTCACGAACTGGGGCAGGAACGCCAGCGTGAAGGTGACCATTTTCGGGTTGATCAGATTGGTCAGCGCGCCCTGCAGGTAGGCCCGCCGGCCGGAGGCGACCCCGGCCCCGGGCGCGTCGTCCAGCGCGCTGCCCCGGTCCCTGATCATTCGAATGCCCAGGTAGATCAGGTACGCACCGCCGACCACCCGGACGACGGTGAACACGGTCGGCGCCGCCTCGAACAGCGCGGCCAGGCCGGCGGCGGCCAGCGTGATATGTACGGCCTCGCTGGTGGCCACGCCGGCCGTTGCCAGCAGGCCGGCGCGTGGGCCGCCCCGCGCGCCGCAGCCCAGCACGAACAGCATGTCCGGCCCCGGGGCGAGCATGGCGATCAGCGACGTCACCACGAAGACCGCGAACAGCTGCTGGTCGACCGGCAAATCGAAGATCATCGCAACCTCCTAGTTGAAGGTGTACCGGAACACGGCGAGCATGTCGTCGGGCTCGGCCGGTGAGGTCCGTTCGCATTCGCGCAGGGCGGCCCGAACCGGGTCGAGGGCCACCCCGGAGCCGATCAGGTCCAGCGTGGTCCGCCGCGCCGCCCCGCGCGGCCACGGCCCCCGGTCGAACCGCAGGTAGCGGCCGACCGCGTGCACCTGGAAGCGCTCGCGGTGCCCCGCCACACCGAAGTTGACGAAGCCCTTGACGCGGTACATGCCTTCCGGGCGTTCGTCCAGGAAGGCCATCAGCCGGCGAGGGTCGATTGGCCGGTCGCTGGCGAAGGAGAGCCCTTCGTACGCCGCGTGCAGGTGGCCGGCGTGGTCGTGCGGGGCCTGCCCGAGCAGCAGCTGCCGGCCGGCCACCTCGCCGATGTCGAACAGCAGCGCCGGGTCGACCGCGCCGTGGGTGGCCGGCACCAGCGGTGCCCTCGGGTTCAGCGAGCGGCAACGGTCGCGCACCGAGGCCAGGCCGTCGGCGCCGGCCCGGTCGGCCTTGTTGAGCACCACCAGGTCGGCCAGCCCGACGTGCCGGTCCAGCTGGCCGTGCCGGGCCCGGGTGCGCTCGAACTCCACCGCGTCGACCACCTCGACCAGTCCGCCGAACCGGGTGTTCGGGTTTCCGGACGTCAGCACCAGCTGCACCAGCTCACCCGGCTCGGCGATACCACTGGCCTCGATGACGATCACGTCCAGGCCGGCCTCCGGCGCCGCCAGCTGGGCCAGCAGCGGGGCCACGCCCTCCTCACCGACCATGCAGCACAGGCAGCCGTTGGTCAGCGGGACCATCCCGGCGGCCTGGCCGCCGACCAGCATCGCGTCGATCCCGACGCTGCCGAAGTCGTTGACGATCACCCCGATCCGGGTGTCCAGGCTGCTGGCCAGCAGGTGGTTGAGGAGCGTGGTCTTGCCCGCCCCGAGGAAACCGGCGATCACCAGGACCGGAATCTGTCGCGCTCGCACCAGGCATGCTTATCATCGCCGGCGGGGGTGCTCACATGGCGGTAGCGCAGACCACCGGCGGCGTGCTTTCCGTACCGGTGATCGACATCGGCCCGTTCCGGAGCGGCGGCGAGGTTGAACGGGACGCGGTGGCGGCCGCCGTGGACGGCGCGGCACGCACCGTCGGCTTCATGCAGGTCGTCGGGCACGGCATTGCGGACCGCACCATCGACGCGTTCGTCGCCGCGATGGACGACTTCTTCGGCCAGGACACCGGATTCAAGGCCGGTTACCGCTGCCCGCCGGGGGTGAACCGCGGCTACACCCCGCCCCGGTCGGAGGCGCTGGCGAACAGCCTCGGCCTGGTCAGCGCGGCGGACCTGTTCGAGGCGTTCAACGTGGGCGCGCAGGCCCGCGACTTCCCCGGGCTGGACCTGCCGCCGGCGGACTACCCGGACAACGTGTGGCCACAGCTGCGTGGCTACCGGGACGCGGTGACCGACTGGTTCGCCGAGGCGGGCGGGGTGGCCCGGACCATGACCAGGATCTTCGGCCGCGCCCTGGGCCTCGGCGAGGACTACTTCACCCCGGTCACCGACCACTCGGTGGACGTGCTGCGCACCATCAACTACCGGCCGCCGCCCGCCGGCACCCGGCTGGAACCCGAGCAGCTGGGCATGGGCGCGCACACCGACTACGGGATCGTCACCGTGCTCTGGGCGGACCCGGTGCCCGGCCTGCAGATCCTGGGCGGCGACGGCGGATGGCACCCGGTGACCCCGGCCCCGGGCGCGCTGCTGGTGAACCTGGGCGACGGCCTCGCCCGGTGGACCAACGACCTGTGGATCTCCACCATGCACCGGGTGGTGCCGCCGAGGCTGGACGGACAGCTGGTCCGGCGGCGGTCGGCCGCCTTCTTCCACGACGGCAACGTGGACGCGGTGATCTCCCCGCTGCCCACCTGTGTGGGTCCGGACCGTCCGGCGCGGTACGAGCCGGTGACCGTGGGAGAGCACGTGCGGGCCAAGCTGGCCGGCTCGCGGGGTGGCGCACTCACCGAGGGCGCCGAGCGGGAGGTCGCCCGGCTGCGTGGCGGGACACCCGGATAACCCCGAAATATCCTGGCCCGCCGCGGCAACCTCGGGAGACCCTGTCGGCACACCGTAGGGAAGGATTGCAGTGGGTCTTCTAGATGGGGTCATGGGGAACGCCTCCCGGGTCGATCCGGGCGCCGCGACCCGCGAGTACGGACGGCTGCTCGGCCAGGGCGAGCAGATACAGGCCGCCTACCGGCTGATCCGGGACGTCATCCTGTTCACCAACGGGCGGTTGATCTTCGTCAACAAGCAGGGCATGACCGGCAAGAAGGTGGAGTACCAGTCGGTGCCCTACCGCGCGATCACCAGCTTCAGCGTGGAGACGGCCGGCACCTTCGACCTGGATGCCGAGCTGACCGTGTGGGTCTCCGGCCGGCCCGCGCCGCTGTCGTTCAAGTTCGGCAAGGGCGTGGACGTGTACGAGGTGCAGGCCGCGCTCGCCGCCTACGTCGCCCGGTAGCTCCGCACTGGCGTCTCCCGCGCGTGCCTAACTGGGCACGCGCTCGGCGGCGCGCTCCGCGCTGACGTCTCCCCGCGCGCGCCTAATTGGGCACGCGCTCGGCGGCGCGCTCCGCGCTGACGTCTCCCCGCGCGCGCCTAATTGGGCACGCGCTCGGCGGCGCGCTCGGCGCGCCGGGCTCGCCATCCGGGGGCCGCCGGGAGATGCTAGTCGGATGGCCGCCGAGGAGACGTGGACCAGTGCGGAGTGCGCGCGGGCCTGGGGGATCAAGACGCCGACCTGGCTGGGCTACGTTTCCCGGGGCCTGGCGCCCGAGCCGCTGCCCGGTTTCGACGACCGGAACCGCCGGCGGTGGGACGCCGGCGCGGTGCGGGAGTTCCCCCGGCCGGGGGTGGGCCACTCCCGAGCCGGGGCGAGCGCGGAGGCGGACCGGTTGCTCGCCGAGATGCGGGACGTGGCGGCGCGGATCGAGGAGCTGCGGGCCCGCCAGCGTGAGCTGCTGACCATCGGCCGGGACGAGGGCCTCGAGGTGCAGTCGATGTCCCGCGCGCTCGGGATCTCCCGGCAGACCGCGTACGGCTGGCTGGGCCGCGCACCCTCCTGACCGACAGGTTCAGAGCAGGTCCCACCACCAGGCCACCCGGGGCACCGGCAAGGGGGAGGGGTCCGGGTCGCCGGGCCGCTCGGTCCACTCCGGCGCGGCCGCGCCATTTGAAGCTGCGTCATTTGAAGCCGCGTCGTTCGAGGCCGGCCGGGTCTGGTCGGCGCTCTGGTACCTCGGCACCCGCAGGCTCCATTCCAGGTTGCCCCGGATGGTGTGGGCCAGGCAGCGCACGTACTCCCGCAGCTCCAGGCTGGCGGTCGCCGGCAGCCGGTCGCCCAGGCGCAGGAACAGCACCATCACCCGGTCCCGGATCCCGGCGGCCCGGGTCCAGGCCTGCTCGGGTGTGCACCGGTCCTGCCGCTCGATGACGTTCATCAGGACCTGCCCCGGCCGGTCGGGGCGGACCTCCTTGGCGAACGAGACCAGGTCATTGTCCAGCGCGGCCACCAGGCGCGCGGACTCGGTCAGCGCGACCACCAGCGGCGCGTCCATCTCGCGGGCCGGCACCTCGGCCCCGTTGGCCATCTCGATCATCGCGGTGGTCGGCTCGCCGCCGCACGAGCCCAGCCGCATCGCCAGGTATTCGGCCAGGGTGGGCAGCACCCCGCGCTCGTCGTTGCTGGCCTCCCAGGCCACGCCGGCCAGCCAGCCCCGGTGCGCGTTCGTCCACCGGCGCAGCTGGGTGTCGGTGGCGAACCGGCCGAACCCGGCGCGGATGTCGGCCAGCGCGAGCAGGTACGGATCGGTGAGGCCGGGGTGCGGCGGCGGGGACTCGACGACCCGGAGGACCTCGGCGCCGCGCCTCACCGACCGCGCGGTGCTGGTCCCGCGCGACTCGGAGCGGGCGTCGTCGTAGCCGAACCCCCAGTAGCACCAGTGCACGGCGGGTTGGATGCGCTCGACCGGGGCCCTCGGCGCGATCCGGGCGTAGAACTCGGCGCTGTTGGTGCCGATCAGCCGGGCCTTGGACACCGGCCCCTCGGCCAGGTCGAACCGCCCCAGCCAGGCGATCGCGCGCCGCTCCAGCAGGTCCATATCGGGATGGATCGCGGGTTCGACGGGACAGAAGTGCCGGATGGCGACCGGTGGACTCAGCATATTGGGCGCGTCCGGGGCCGGGCGGTGAAGTGCAGGGTGCTGGGCCGCAGCGTGCCCAGGGCGCGCTCACGCAGCCGCCGGCGGCCGTGGCACAGGCGCCATTCGGCGGCGATGGTCGCCACCACCACTGCCATCTCGGCCTTGGCGAAGCTCTCGCCCAGGCAGCGGTGGCGCCCGGCGGCGAACGGGATGAACGCCGCGCGGGGCGTCCGGCCGGAGCGCTCCGGGTCCCACCGGTCCGGGTCGAACCGCATCGGGTCGGGGAAGATGCCCGGGTCCCGGTGCAGCGCGGTGGAGCTGTACACCACCTGCGCACCGACCGGCAGCCGTACCCCGCCGAAGTCGACCGGCGCGGTCAGCCGGCGCATCAGGAACCACACCGGCGAGTAGAGCCGGGTGGTCTCGTCGATCACCCGCTCCAGGTAGGGCAGCCGGGCCAGGTCGTCGGCGGTGACCGGGCGCCCGCCGAGCGCCGAGTCAAGCTCGGCGTGCAGCCGCCGCTCGATCCCGGCGTCCCGGCCCAACTCGTAGAACAGCCAGTTCAGCGTGTTCGCGGTGGTCTCGGTGCCGGCCATGAGGATGGTGATGACCTCGTCGCGGAGCTGCTGGTCGCTCATCGGTTCGCCGCTGTCCGGATGGCGGGCGTCCAGCAGGGCGGACAACAGGTCGTCCGGCCGGGCGCCGCTGGCCTTGCGCGCCTCGATGCCGGCGTCCACCGCGGCGCGCAGCCGCACCCGGGCCCGGGCGAACCGGAGGTTCCCCGGGGTGGGCACGCGCTGCCACCAGTCCGGCAGGAGTGCCCGGGTCAGCACGCCGCCGTTGACCGTGGGCAGGGAGTCCCGAACTCCCCGCATGGTCGCCGGGCCGATGTCCGACCGGAAGATCGAGTCGGTGAGGATGGCCAGCGCCAGATCGGTGGCCGCGTGGTCCAGCGACAGGCGCTGGCCGGGCCGCCAGGTGGCGACCATGCGCGCGGTCCGCTCCCGCATCACGTCGACGTGCCGGATCACCCGGTCGCGGTGGAACAGTGGCTGCATGATCCGCCGCTGGCGCAGATGGAAGGCGCCGTCGGTGGTGACCAGGCCCTGCCCGACGAACATCCGGGCCTTCTCGAAGATCCGGCCCCGGTCGAAACTGTCCGCCTCGGTGACCTGTACCCGGCGGATGAACTCCGGCGAATTGAGTAGATAGATCCTTTCGGAGCCGAGATGAAGGCGCACGATGTCGCCGCATTCTCGCGCTTTGCCCAATGTCTGCATCGGCGCGTGGAACAGCGCCGGCACGTGTCCTACCAGCGGAAGCCTGTACGGTGCGGTGGGCACCCCAACGCTCACTTAACGAAGATTACATTCCGCCGGCCGCCCCGCGAAGTGACGTAACACGATAGGTGGCATCGCTGCTATATAATTGAGTATTATTTATTCGTCAGGAAAGGCGTGGGGTGATGCTCTGCGCCGCCCGCTCCAGGGCGTCCCGGCAGGCAGTGATGGCCGGGTGTTGGCTGTTGCCGTGCCGGGTGGCGGTGAACACCCGCCGGGTGGGCGCGCCGAGCGGGATGTCGTGGAGCGGGACGGTCGGCAACCGGTCGAACCAGATGAGGTCCGGCAGCACGGCCGCGGCGTGGCCGAGCTCCACCAGGCGCAGGTGGACCAGGATGTCGCTGGTCTCGTAGCGGATGTCCGGCTCGAAGCCGGCCAGTCGGCACAGCTCGACCGACCAGCTGCGGGACGCGTACCCGGCGGGCTCCATCACCCAGGGATGGTCGGCGAGCTGGCTCAGCACGGTGGGGCTCCGCGAGTCCCCGACCGGGGGAGCCAGGCGCATCCGGTCGGTGCGCAGCTCGCGGCGCTCCAGCTCGCCGGGGCGGGACACGGACTGGCCCGGGTACTCCTCGCCGATCACCAGGTCGAAGTCGTGGTTGAGCAGTGCGCGCAGCGCGGTCTCCGAGTCGAGCTGGAGCAGCTCCACCCGCAGCTCCGGGTGTCCGTCCCGCAGGAAGGTCAGCATCCCCGGCACCAGTGCCAGGGTCGCGGTCTGGAATGCGGCGACCCGGACCGTGCCGGTCAGCGTGGTCAGCGACCGGGCGATATCCGACTCGGCCGCCTCCAGCTGGTGCAGGATGGCCTCGGTGTGGCCGACCAGGATCTCCGCCTGAGGGGTCAGCCGGACCCGCCGGCCGTCCGGCTGCAGCAGCGGCACGCCGACCTCGCGCTCCAGCTGGGACAGCTGCTGGGAGATGGTGGACGGACTGTAGGACAGCGCGGCGGCCACCGCGGTCAGGGTTCCCCGGTGCTTGAGCTCCCGGAGCAGGCGCAGGCGGTGAAGGTCCAGCATGGCACCGATCTTTCGGCTCTAGTGAATCTTAACGTTCGAAAGCTTTCACTTTACCAAATGGATGCAAGGTTGAATGCTGCTAGGTGATTGCGGTCACGACTTTTGCGAGTGGGCGATGACGCCCAGACCAAGGAGGGGGTCTCCGTGGGCACACTGAGGTCCGAAGGGTCCGCTGCGGACCTGACTAGCTCGGACGAGGGTTATCATAAAGACCTGGGTAACCGCCAGGTCCAGATGATTGCGATTGGCGGCGCGATCGGTGTCGGGCTTTTTCTCGGCGCCGGCGGCCGACTCAAGGAAATTGGTCCAGCACTGATCCTGGCCTACCTGACATGCGGCCTGGCGGCGTTTTTCGTCATGCGGGCACTGGGTGAGCTGGTGGTGCATCGTCCCAGTTCAGGTAGCTTCGTCACGTACTCCAAGGAGTTCATCGGCCCGTGGGCGGGGTTCGTCGCCGGCTGGACCTTCTGGGTGAACTGGGCATTCACCGGGGTGGCCGAGCTCACCGCTATCGGAATCTACATCCATAAATGGCTGCCCGACATGCCACAGTGGGTCAGCGCATTGGTTGCGCTGGCTATTGTGTGCGCGGTCAACATGATTTCGGTGAAGCTTTTCGGCGAGCTCGAGTTCTGGTTTGCGATTATTAAGGTTCTAGCAATTACCACATTCCTGGTGGTGGGCACCTGGCTGGTGGTGAGCCACGCGGAGATCGGCAACGGCTTCGCCGGCCCGCAGAACCTGTTCACCGGTGGCGGCGTCTGGTCGGACTTCTTCCCCCTGGGCTTCGGCATCGCTCTGCTGAGCCTGCAGGCGGTCATCTTCGCCTACAACGGCGTGGAGATGGTGGGCATCGCGGCCGGCGAGGCCAAGGACCCCAAGCGGATCATTCCCAAGGCGGTCAACTCGGTCGCCTGGCGAATCGCACTGTTCTACTGCGGTTCGGTGCTGCTGCTGGTGATGATCCTCCCGTGGACCGCGTACGGACCCACCGAGTCGCCGTTCGTGTTGGTGTTCTCGCAGCTCGGGGTGCCGGCAGCGGGCGACATCATGAACCTGGTGGTGATCACGGCGGCGTTCTCCTCGGTCAACTCCGGGCTCTACTCGACCGGGCGCATCCTGCGTAGCATGGCCGCCGACCGGCAGGCGCCGGCGTTCACCGCCAAGGTGAGCAGCCGGGGCGTACCCGCCGGCGGGATCGCGCTCACCGCGATCATCTACGTGTTCGGCGTGATCCTGAACTACCTCGTGCCGTCCAAGGCGTTCGACATCGCAATCGCCGTCGCGGGGCTCGGCACGATAATCACCTGGTCGTCGTTCCTGGTGGCGCACATTGCGATGCGCCGGAAGGTGGCGCGAGGTGAGCTGGAGGCGCCGAAGTTCCGGATGCCGTGGGCGCCCTGGAGCAACTACCTCACGCTGGCGTTCCTGCTGCTCGTGGTGGTTCTGCTGGGCTTCTCCCACGACATCGCCGGCAAGGTGGCGTTCTACTCGATTCCGCTGGTCGCCGCGGCGCTGGCCATCGGTTGGTACGCGGTGCGCAAGCGGTCGTCGGAGGTGGCGGTGGGGGGGCCTCCGACGACCGGTCGGTGAGCCAGCGCTAGCTCGGCGCCAGCCGCCGGAGGGACATACTCCCTGTCCTCCGGCTTGCCAGGGGAGGGAGCCATCGGATGACCGCCGGTGGCTCCCTCCTCGTTGTTTCGCGGCTTGCGTGCACCCCGGTTGCGAACGCTCGAGCACCAGCCTGGACGATCTGTTCAGTACGGTTGGCTGACGGCCCCGCGCGGGGCGGCTTCGTGATGTGGATGAGGTTCGGTTCCGTTGGTGGCGAGGGTGCGGGTACGCGCGTCCAAGGTCAGGTTGGGTGACCGGCTGCTTGCCGGAGAAGGGCAGGCCGGCCGGGTGGTGATCCAGGTCCGGTCGCGCGGCGGCGAGGTGCTGCTGTCCCACGGGGACGCGGAGACGCGCCTCAGTGGCGACCCCTTCGTGTGGGTGCTGCGCAACGAGCCGAGGGTGGTCGAGGAGGAGCTGCCGGACACCATCTGGCGTCCGCGCGGGCCCCGGCGCACCCAGCCCTGGGAAGGCACCGAGTAGCCGCCACGCCATGCGGTGAGTGCCGCGACACAACGGGGCGGGCGCCACGTTGTGTCGCGGCACCATCCGATGCGTCCGAACAGGGGAGCAGCGGGTTGGTAGCGCTTACCCGCGCCTAACCTTCCCCTAACCCCGCGTTGGCGCGGGGTGGCCATCGATGAACTGGAGACCGTCCATGAGCGCAATGCGAACCAGCGCTCCCCGCGGGCCGGGGAGGACGAGGGCGGCTCTACTGCCGAAGTTCGGCAGTGGGCTGCGCAAAGCGCCCGGCCTGGCCGCGCGCCCGTTGCAGCAGGCCGGCGAGATGTTCGACCTCTTCCTTGAGGTCGCGAAGAGCGCCATCACCAAACCGGTCGGGTACTGGGGCGATGTGCGTGAGCAGATGTTCGAGACGCTCAAGCTCTGCTGGCTGCCGATGATCGTGTCCTGTACCGCGTTCGGCATGGGTGCACCCGGGTTGCAGGGCGGCAACATCTTCCTGCTGTTCGGCATTCCGGAACGGCTGGGCTCGTTCTTCCTGATGGCCAGCGTGCGTGAGTTCGCCCCGTGGATCAACGCCATGGTGGTCGCCGGTGTGATGGGCACCGCCATCACCGCCGACCTCGGTGCCCGGCGTATCCGCGAGGAGTTCGACGCCATGGAGGTCCTCGGCGTCGACCCGGTCCGCACCATCATCCTGCCCCGCGTCATCGCCCTGACCATCATGACCGGGCTGATGGACGTGGTCGCGCTGTGCTTCGGCGTGTTCGGCGGCCTGATCGCCGCCTGGGAGCTCAACGCCAACCCCAGCGCCTACTTCGCCAACTTCTGGAACAACGCGACCACCACCGACATGTGGTGCAGCGTGGTCAAAACCTCCCTGTTCGGTCTGATCATCGGCATCGTGTGCTGCTACAAGGGCTACCGGGCCGAGGGCGGCCCGATCGGCGTGGGCCGGGCGGTGAACCAGGCGGTGGTGATCGCCTTCGCCGGGATCTGGATGTTCAACTTCGCGTTCACCACGTTGATGTTGGGGCTGAACCCCGACATGCAGGTCTACCGGTAACCGGGAGGAGGAGCCGAAATGACTGTGACTGAAACCGAGCAGCCCGGCGGCGCTCCCGGTTCGATCTCCGGGAACAAGCTGCCGAAGGAGAACGGCCTCAAGAGCGTGCTGGCCTCGGTCGGGGAGATCGCCCGGTTCTCCGGCAGCGTGATCCGCTCGTTCCCCGACGTACGCAAGTACAGCAGCGAGGTGCTGCACCAGGCCGGGATCCTGATCCTGTCCAGCGGCCTGATCATCTGGGTGATGCAGGGCGTGATGGGCACCGAGTGTGGGCTCGAAGCCGCCTACACCCTCAAGCAGATCGGCGCCCCGATCTACTCCGGTGTGTTCAACGCCTGGTGCGCGATCCGGGAGATGGCGCCCTACATGTGGGGCTACATCTTCGCCGCGAAGGTCGGTTGTGGCCTGGTGGCCGAGCTGGGCTCGATGCGGATCGCCGACGAGATCGACGCCATGGAAGTCATGGGGGTCAAGTCCCGCAGCTACCTGGTCGGTACGCGGGTCCTGGCGGTGTGGATCGCCATGCCGTTCCTCTACACCGTCGGCCTGGGCGTCATGTACGTCACCGAGTACATCATCACCGTGGTCAACCTCGGCGGGGTTTCCCCGGGTGGTTACCTGTACATCTTCTGGCTGTACCAGAACCCGGCCGACTTCCTGTACTCGTTGATAAAGATCATGACTATGGGGACGGTCATCACCTTCGTGGGCTGCTACTACGGCTTCACCGCGCGTGGTGGTTCGGTCGGTGTGGGACGTAATACCGCCAAGTCCATGATGCTGAACATGGTCTTGATCCACATTGTGGGTGTGCTCGGTACCCAGCTGTTCTGGGGACTCTCGCCGAACGCGCCGATCGCCAACTGATCGCCTTACAGTCCCGCCGGTCGCGACCACCGCGGCCGGCGGGACTGTCATGCTGACGGTTTCCATCATTCATGAGCGACGGCGTGGTGAACGAGTTGCAAAGTCCCGAACCGACCCGGGCCCTGAACGCGGTGATCCCGGCGCTGCGCGCGCGGTTGCCGGCGATCTCGGCGGCCATTGTGGAGCGGATCGAGAAAGCCATGCCGATCTACCGTGACCTGCGCACGGTGGAGGCCGGCTCGCTCGAGGATTCGGTTCGGCGGAACGTGGAGTGCCTGTTCGCCTCGGTCTCCTCGAGCGGCCCGACGGACCTGACCGCGGCGATCGCCACCGGGCGCACCCGCGCCCGCCAGGGCGTCCCGATGGGCGAGATGTTGCGCAGCTATCGGATCGGCTTCGTCGAGTTCTGGGAGTCGGCCGCCGAGGAGGTCATCCGCGAGGGCCGGTGGAACGAGCGGGACCTGGTACGCACGGCCACCCTGCTCTGGTGGGTGGCCGACGAGTTCTCCGCCGCCGCCACCGAGGCCTACCGCGACGCGCTCTCCGAGTTCGCCGAGCTGCGCGAGCGCCGGCGGGCCGCGCTGGTGGAGGCGCTGATCCAGGGCCTCGGCCCCGATACGGTGTGGGAGATAGCCGCCAAGCTGGGCCTGCCCCGGGACGGCCTGTTCGCCGTGGTCGCGGGCGAGGCCGGCGAGGTGGGCATCGAGGCGCTGCCCGGGGTGGCCACCCGGCTGCGCGAGGAGGGCATCGAGTCCGTCTGGCGGCTGCTGCCGAACATGCAGGTCGGCGTGCTCTCGTTGCCCTCGCCCGGGCCGGACGCGCCCGCCGTGCCCCCCGGCACCCTGGGCGCCCCCGGCAACGACGGCGGGGAGCTGGACGTGGTGGTCGGGGTGCTCATGGGGCTCGGCACCTCGGCGCGCATCGGGGTCAGCCCCGCCTACACCGACCTGGCGGACACCCCCCGGGCGCACTACCTGGCCAAGATCGCGCTGAACAGCGTGACCGCCCCGGCGGAGACCGGGCAGCCCCGGGTGCAGCGGTTCGCCGCCACCCCGCTGGCCACCCTGGTGGTGGCGGCGCCGGAGGCGGCCGTGCAGATGGCCCGCGGCGTGCTCGGCGGGCTGTTGCGGCTGCCCCGGGAGGAACAGGACGTACTGCTGGACACGGTGGAGACCTGGCTGGTCACCGGCGGCAACACCAAGGCCACCGCCGAGCGGCTCTACTGCCACCCCAACACCGTCCGGCACCGCCTGCGGCGCATCGCCGAGAGCACCGGGCGCTCGGCCGAGAACCCCGCCGAGGCGGTGGAGCTCAGTGCCGCGTTGCACGCGCTACGCCTCTTCCCCGAGGTCCGCTGAGCACGCGAAACTCCCCGCCTGGCGTTTACAGGGTACGCTGTGTACCCTCTACACTCCCCTCGCAGTTGCGCGGGCTGGTCGGCGGCCGGGCGTTCGGGGGAAGAACGGCAACGACCGTGATCCTGGGGTCCGGCGGGGGATGAGTCGTTCGGCCCGGCCGCCGCACTGGGGCACGCCTCAGTCGAGAGGTGGGCGGGTGAAGCCGCCGAACTCGCGCTCGGCCAGCTCGGCGAAGCGCAGCGTGGTGCGGTCCTCGTACCTCGGGCCGATCGCCTGGACCCCGATCGGCAGCCCCTCCGGCGAGCGGCCGACGGGCAACGCGGTGGCCGGCAGGCCGGGCAGCGTGGCCACGCCGGCCAGGGAGACCTGGTCGAAGTAGACGTGGCCGGTGCCGTCGATGTCGATCTGGCGGGTGGCCAGGTCGCTGTGGTCGTGCGGGAAGGCCGCGGTGGGCGTCACCGGGCAGAGCACGATGTCGATCTCACCGAACAGCGCGCGCCAGCGCTCGCGCAGTACGTTCCGCTCGATGTCGGCCGCCATCCAGTCGCGGTGGCTGAGGCCGATGCCCCTGGCCCGCTCGGCGGCGCCACTGCGGTCGTCGGCCGGCAGCTGCTCGGCTGCGGCGCGGGCCGCCTGGTAGATCTCCAGCGGGAAGAAGGCGCCCAGGGTCGACATCAACAGGCGCGAGTAGACCCGCCCGGCGGTGACCAGGTCGGGCAGCAGCGGGCTGTCCCGGAACACCTTCGCTCCCGAGGAGGCCAGGTTGGCGGCGAACTCGTCGATGGCGGTGCGGACCGCGTTCGAGGTGGGGATCAGTCCCTCGGTGTCCGCCACCAGCACCCGGTAGTCGGCCAGGCGGTCGTGCCGGGCGGCCGGGAGCGCCAGGCGGTAGGCGATCCCGGTGGTCAGCTCGTCCGGCTCGGCCATCACGTCCAGCAGCGAGGTCAGGTCCGCCGCGGTCCGGGCCATCGGGCCGACCACGGCGAGGTCGGACTCGGCCGGCACCACCGGGGCGGCGGGCGCGGAGTGCCCTCGGGCCGGCACCAGGCCGATGGTCGGTTTGTGCGCGTAGATCCCGCAGAAGTGCGCCGGGTTGCGCAGCGACCCGCCGATGTCCGAGCCGATGGACAGCGCCCCGTAGCCGGCGGCGAGGGCGGCGGCCGAGCCGCCGGAGGACCCGCCCGGGATCCGCTCCGGGTCCCACGGGTTGCGGGTGGTGCCGTAGAGGTCGTTGTAGCTCTGCAGGTCGCCGAGGCCGACCGGCACGTTGGTCTTGCCCAGCACCACGGCTCCGGCGGCCTTCACCCGCGCCACCGCCACCGCATCGGCGTCCGGCACGTGGTCCTTGAAGTCGGAGAAGCCCCAGGTCGTGGGGAGCCCGGCGACGTCGTAGGACTCCTTGACGGTCATCGGCACCCCGAGCAGGGGCCGCTGGTCACCGCCGGCCCTCGCCGCGTCGGCCGCGCGGGCGGCCTCCAGCGCCCGGTCGAAGTCCGGTACACAGACGGCGTTGATCTCCGGGTCCAGCCGTTCGATCCGGGCGATCGCCTCCTCGGCGAGCTCCACCGCCGAGACCTCGCCCGCCGCCAGCGCGGCCGCCTGCTCCGCCGCGCTCCGGTATGCGTACCCCTCGTCCGCCACGCCGCCTCCATCGTCTCCGTTGCCCGCTCACGAACCTAGCGCGTCGCCGGGGCACGACGCGCCACGTTTATCGGCCGGCGAACAGCCCGCGAAGGAGCGCCGCCTGGCCGGCGTGTTGCAGGTCGTCGGAGAGCACGCTGACCAGCCGGACGCCCAGGGTCACCGGGGGATCCCACTGCTCGTCGACCACGCGGTCCAGGTCCTGGTCGCGCAGCGTGTCCAGGTAGCTCAGGGTCACCGCGTGGGTGGCGTCGTAGTAGCCGGTGAGCAGCTCCGGCGCATCCACCCGCACCCGGGCGACGTCGGCCGGGGTGTGGCCGTAGCCGGTGGCCCGGGCCGGCAGGTCCAGCGCGAAGCGGTCCCGCCAGCCGTCGGCCAGCCACACCTGTTGGCGGCCGGCGACCTCGGCGACGTGGTCGTCCTGCACCCGGGTCAGGTGCCAGACCAGCCAGGCGATCGAGTTGGCGTTTTCGTCGATGCGGCGAGCCAGCTGGTCGGCGCCCAGGCCGGTCACGGCGTTGTGCACTTCCTCCTGGATGCGGCCGAAGCCGTCCGCGAGCACGTCTTTGCTGATCATGCCGGTAGGTTATGCCTCCACCCAGACAGTTTTGGCGTTGGTGAACGAGCGCGGCCCGAACTCGGCGAGCTCGCGGCCGTAGCCGGAGTTCTTCACCCCGCCGAACGGTACTTCCGGGGTGGACTCGGTGAAGCGGTTGATGTAGATCATGCCGGTGTCGATCTCCGTGACGAAGCGGTCCCGCTCTGTCACGTCCCGGGTCCAGGCGCTGCCGCCGAGGCCGAACGGCGAGTCGTTGGCGATCCGGATCGCCTCGTCGGCGTCCCGCGCGCGCCAGATCAGTGCGACCGGGCCGAACAGCTCCTCGCGGTGCGCGCGGGAGCCGTCGGGGATGTCGGTGAGCACGGTCGGCGGATAGAAGTTGCCCAGGCCGTCGAGCGGCTTCCCGCCGGTGACCACCCGGGCGCCGGCGGCCACCGTCTCCCGCACCTGTTCGTCCAGTTCGCGCAGCCCGGCCGAGGTGGCGAGCGGACCGAGGTCGGTGTCCGATGCGGTCGGGTCCCCGACGCGCATGCTCTCCAGGCGCTCCACCATCCGGCGGGTGAACTCGTCGGCCACCGCCTCGTGCACGATGAACCGCTTGGCGTTGATGCATGACTGCGCGTTGTTCAGCATCCGGGAACCGACGGCCGCCGTCACGGCCGCATCCAGGTCGGCCGAGGGCATCACGATGAACGGGTCGCTGCCGCCGAGCTCGAGCACGCTGGGCTTCACATTCTGACCGGCGCGGGCTCCGACCTGGCGGCCGGCGGGCTCGCTGCCGGTAAGCGTGACCGCCCGCACGCGCTCGTCGTCGATGATCGAGTTGACCCGGCCGGAGCCGACCAGGAGGGTCTGGAACACCCCGGGTGGGAATCCGGCGGCGTGGGTCACCTCCGCGATGGCCAGCGCGACCTGCGGCACGTTGGAGGCGTGCTTGAGCAGCCCGACATTGCCCGCCATCAGCGCCGGGCAGAGGAACCGGAAGACCTGCCAGTAGGGGAAGTTCCACGGCATGACGGCCAGCACCGGCCCCAGTGGCTCATAGCGGGTGTACACCGTGGCTCCGGACACCTCGCGTGGCCGGTCGGCGAGGATGGCCTCGCCGTGCTCGGCGTACCACTCGCAGGCCTTGGCACACTTGCCGACCTCGGCCACCGCCGAGTCGAGCGTCTTGCCCATCTCCAGCGTGGCCAGCCCGGCCAGCCGGTCAGTGTCTGCGGTGAGCAGCCGGGCGGTGGCGCGCAGCAGCGCCGCCCGGTCGGCGAACGTGGTACGCCGGTAGGTCTTGAACGCCTCCGCCGCCAGGGTCAGTTTGCGGTCCAGCTCTTCGTCGGGGAGCTCGTCGAACTCCGCCACGGTCTGCCCGGTCGCCGGGTTGATGCTTGCGATGGCCATCCGCCCCGACTACCCGGCCCGCCCCGAGGTATGCGGGCCGGCGGATTGTGCTCGGTGGCCGGCTCGGGTAAGCCGATCAGGGTGACTACCGCGGATGTGGAATGCGAGCTGGTGTTCACCGGTGCGCGGGTGGTGGACCCGGAGTCCGGGCTGGACGCGGTGCGCGCGGTCGGCGTCGCCGGCGGGCGGATTGCGGCGGTGGGCGAGCAGGCGCCGCCGGGCGCGCGGATCGTGGATGCCACCGGGCTGGTGCTCGCGCCCGGGTTCATCGACCTGCACAGCCACGCGCAGAGCATCACCGGCCTGCAGCTCCAGGCGCTGGACGGGGTGACCACCTCATTGGAGTTGGAGGCCGGGGCGCTGCCGGTGGCGGCCAGCTACGCGGACGCCGAGGCCGAGGGGCGACCGGTGAACTACGGCTTCTCCGCGTCCTGGGCCGGCGCCCGCATGCAGGTGCTGGACGGGGTGCACGCGGCGGGCAGCGGGCGTGGCGGCCTGGCGACGTTCGCCGCCCACCAGGACGGCCCGCGCTGGCGGGCCCCGGCGACCGCCGGCGAGGTGGACCGCATCCTGGGGCTGCTGGAGGAGGCGGTGGGGGAGGGCGCGGTCGGCATCGGGGTGCTGCTCGGCTATGCCCCGGACAGCGAGCGGGTGGAGTACCTGCGGCTGGCCGGCCTGGCCGAGCGGCTCGGCGTGCCGACCTTCACCCACGCCCGGTTCCAGTCCCGGCAGGAGCCGCGCGGCGCGCTGGAGGCCGCACTGGAGGTCATCTCGGCGGCCGCCGGCACCGGCGCCCACATGCACCTCTGCCACCTGAACAGCACGTCCAACCGGTCCATCGACGGCATCGCCGACGCCATCCAGCGAGCCCGCGGCTACGGGCTGCGGGTGACCACGGAGGCCTACCCCTACGGCTCGGGTTCCACCGTGGTCGGCGCCCGTTCCTGGCCCCGGAGGCGCTGGAGAGGCAGGGCATGCGGCCCAGCTCGCTCACCTACCTGGCCACCGGCGAGCGGATCGCCGACGCCGAGCGGCTGCGCGAACTGCGGGCCACCGACCCCGGCGGCCTGGTGTTCGTCAGCTTCTTCGACGAGGACGACGAGGACGACCGGGCGCTGCTGCGGCGTTCGCTGCTGCTGCCCGACACCGCCATCGCCACCGACGCGATGCCGCTGGTCAGGCCGGGTGGCGACGTGGCCGAGGACGGCTGGCCGGTGCCGCCCGGGTACCGGACCCACCCGCGCGGCGCGGGCAGCTACGCGCGGACGTTCCGCTGGCTGGTCCGGGAGTCCGGGGCGCTGTCCCTGGCCGAGGCGGTGCGGCGCTGTTCGCTGCTGCCGGCCCAGATCCTCGCCGACTCGGTGCCGGCGATGGCCGGGAAGGGCCGGGTGCGGGTCGGCGCGGACGCCGACCTGGTGCTCTTCGACCCGGAGACGATCAGCGACCGGGCCACCTACGCCGCGCTCGCCCCGTCGGCCGGCATCCGGCACGTGCTGGTGGGTGGCGAGTTCGTGGTCCGCGACGGCGGGTTGCTGCCGGACGCCCGGCCGGGCCGGCCGGTGCGCTCGGGGCGGTGAACCAGCCGTTCCCCTTTGTCCAAGACGGCGCGGGGCGGCCTGCCTAGGCTCGCCCGCATGACCATTCAGCGCATCGTGCCCAACCTGAAGGTGGCCGAGCCCGGCCTCGGCCACGCCTTCTACCAGGACGTGCTGGGCCTGCGGAAGGACATGGACCTGGGCTGGATCGCCACCTTCCGGGCGCCGGGCAACCCGGCCGCCCAGCTGAGCCTGGTGACCAGGGACGCGTCCGCCCCGGAAGACTCGGTGATCTCGGTCGGCGTGCCGGACGTCGAGGCGGTCCACGAGCGGGCGCTCGCGCTCGGCCACCCGATCGTGCACCCGCTGACCACCGAGCCGTGGGGGGTGCGGCGGTTCTTCGTGCGGGAGCCGAACGGGTACGTGGTGAACGTGGTCATGCACGCCGGCTGAGGTGCTCGCGCAGCGCCACCGCCGCCGGGTTGGTCGGTCGGGGGGCGCGGCTGACCAGCGACACCTGCCACTCCGACGCCGGTTCGGTCAGCTCGGCCACCGCGAGGCCCGGGGTGGTGGTGGCCAGGGTGCCCTGCACGATCGCCACCCCGATGCCGCTGCTCACCAGGCCGAGCTGCAGGCCCAGCTGGGTGACCTGGCCGACGATGCGCCGGCGCAGGCCCAGTTCGGCGGACACCCGGCGCAGCAGCCCGGTGACCGCCGAGCCCTCGGAGAACTCCACGAACGGCTCGTCGGCCAGCTCCAGCCAGCTCACCCGGTCCCGTCCGGCCAGCCGGTGTCCCTCGGGCATGATCAGCATGAGCTTCTCCCGGTACACCACCTGGCTGGCCAGGTCGTCCGGCACCGGCCCGTCCTCGGCCAGGTAGGCCAGGTCCAGATCCCCGCCGCGCAGCCGCTCGATCAGCTCGGTGACCGGCGCGTTGAGCACGCTGATCTGGATCTCCGGATAGGTCCGGTGGAACGCCGCCAGCTCGGCCGGCAGGTCCACGGGGCCCAGCCACTGGATGGCGCCGATGGCCACCCGGCCCCGGCTCAGCCCGGCCACCGCGCGGACCGCGTCCACGCCGGTGACCGCCTCGGCCAGCACCCGCCGGGCGGCCGGCAGGAAGGCGCGGCCGGCCTCGGTCAGCGCGACCCGGCGGGTGGTCCGTTCGAACAGCGCCGCGCCCAGCTCCCGCTCCAGGTTGCGCACCGACGTGCTCAGCGCGGACTGCACGATCCGCACCGAGCGGGCGGCCGGGCTGAACCCGCCGTGTTCGACCACCGCGACGAAGTGCTCGATCTGCCGGAACTCCATTTATCTACCGTAACGATGAGTGCTAACGAAACCATGTCTTGGACAGAAGAATGGGTTGCGCCTCATCCTGGAAGTTGTGCCCGCTTCCCGCCGTGTAGTTGCCACCATGTCTTTCGCCACCGGGGCGGTGGTGGCCAACCTGTACTACATCCAGCCGCTGGTTGACACCCTGGCCAGGGAGTTCCACGCGGACGCGGGGCGGGTCGGGGTACTGGTCACGTTGCTCCAGCTGGGTTACGCGGTCGGCCTGGCCACCCTGGTCCCCCTGGGTGACCTGGTGGAACGCCGCTGGCTGCTGGTCACGCTGCTGGTCGGCTGCTCGGGCGGACTGGCCGTGATGGCGCTGGCCCCCACGCTGGCGGTGATCGCCTCGGTGGCCGTGCTGGTCGGCCTGACCTCGGTGGCGGTGCAGGTGATCGTGCCGTTCGCCGCGCAGCTGGCCGGCGAGGAGCGCCGGGGCCGGGTGGTGGGCACGGTGATGAGCGGCCTGCTGCTGGGAATTCTGCTGTCCCGAACGGTGTCCGGCGTGCTCGCCGGCCTGGTCGGCTGGCGCTGGGTGTTCGGCATCGCCGCGATCGTGACCCTCGCCGTGGCCGTCCTGCTGTGGCTGGAGCTGCCGTCGGCGGCGCCGACGGCCCGGATGAGCTACCCGGCACTGCTCGGCTCGGTGCTCCGGCTGGTGCGCGACGAACGGGTGCTGCGTTACCGGATGGTCTACGGCGCCTGCGCGTTCGCCGCGTTCAGCGTGTTCTGGTCCACCGCCGGGTTCCTGCTGGCCCGCCCGCCGTACCACTGGAGCGAGACCCAGATCGGGCTGTTCGCGCTGCTCGGCGCGGCCGGTGCGGTGGCCGCGCGGTTCGCCGGCTCGCTGGCCGACCGGGGCCACGCGCGGTGGGCCACGCTGGGCTTCGTGGCGGCGGTGACGATCAGCTTCGGGGCGCTGCTGCTCGGCGGGCATTCGGTGCTCGCCCTGGCCGTCGGCGTGCTGCTGCTCGACCTCGGCGTGCAGGGCTTGCAGATCACCAACCAGTGCGTCATCTACGAGCTGCGCCCGGACGCGCGCGCCCGGATCACCACCGCGTACATGACCGGGTACTTCCTCGGCGGCACCGCCGGCAGCGCGCTGGGCGTGGCCGCGTACGTGCTCGCCGGGTGGACGGCGGTCTGCGTGCTCGGTGCGGTCGCCGGCCTGGTGGCGGCCGGGGTCTGGCTGGTCGAACGGGTGGTTCAGGCGAGGTCGGCCTCGATCGCGGTGGCCGCCGCGCCGAGCTGACGGACCCACCCGTCCAGCTCCGCCCGCCGGTACCGGACGGTCGGCATGGCCAACGTGATGGCGGCCGGCGTGGCTCCGGGCGGGGTGCGCAGCAGCCGGCCCACGGCGGTCACGCCGGCCTCGGTGCGCTGGTCGTTCACTGCGAAGCCCTGCCGGCGCACCCGGCGCAGCTCGCGGAGCAGGCCGGTGACGTCGGGCAGTGGTGAGTCCGGCACGGCGTAGCGCGCGGTGACCTCCTCGTCCGGCAGCGTGGCCAGCACGGCCAGGCCGCCGGAGGCCAGGTGCGCCGGCAGCACCCGGCCCTCCCGGTCACCCACCCGCAGCACGCGGGAGCACTCCACGGTGGCGGCGAACCGGGCGTGGATTCCGAGGACCACCATCAGGTTCACGGTTTCCCCGGTCCGGTCCACCAGCGCCCGCAGGTGCGGCAGCGCGGCCCGGCGCAGGTCGGCCACCGGCTGAGGGGCCGCGGGGTCACGCAGCACCGGGCCGGCCACGTAGCGCCGCTGCGCGTCCTGCTCCGCGAAGTCCCGGTAGACCAGCATGGCGAGCAGGCGGTGCGCGGTCGAGCGGGCCACCCCGAGCCGGGCGGCGGCATCGGTCACCCGCATCGGCCCCTCCTGCCGCAGCAGCGTGGCCAGGTGCAGCGCGTGGTCCACGGACTCGATGCCGTAGGCCGGCTTGTTCTTCATGGCAGAATTCTAGCGTTCTGCTGACAGAACAGAAGTAGCGTCCCGAACATGAGCGGAAACCGTGCCGGCATCACCGTCACGGTGCTGTGCTGGGTGCTCGTGGTCTTCGACGGCTACGACCTGATCGTCTACGGCACCGTCGTCCCGGCGCTGCTGCACGAGCCCGGCTGGGGGCTGAACCCGGCCAGCGCCGGACTGCTGGGCAGCCTGGCCTTCCTGGGCATGCTGATCGGCGCGCTGCTCGCCGGCTTCCTTTGCGACCGGCTGGGCCGGCGCGCCACCATCCTGGCCTGCACCGTGTGGTTCTCCCTGTTCACGGCGCTGTGCGCGGTGGCGGAGGGACCGGCCGCGTTCGGCGCGTTCCGCCTGCTCGCCGGTATCGGCCTGGGCGGGCTGGTGCCCTCGGCCAACGCGCTCGGCGCCGAGTTCGTGGCGCCCCGGCACCGGTCCGTGGTGGCCACGCTGATGATGTCCGGCGTGCCCATCGGCGGCTCGGCGGCCTCGCTGATCGGCATCGCGGTGCTGCCCGGGCACGGCTGGCGGCCGATGTTCTGGGTGGCGCTGCTGGCCATCGTGCTGGTAGTGCCGGTGTGCCTGCGCTGGCTGCCCGAGTCGCCGGCCTGGTTGCGCACCCGGGGGCAGGTGGAACGGGCGGCGCGGATCGAGGCCCGGTTCGGCGTCGTCCCGGCGGACGGCCCGACGCCGTCGGCGCACCCCTCCGCGCTGTTCCGGCCGCCGTTGCTGCGGCCGACGGTGCTGTTCGCGCTGGCCACGCTGGCCACCCTGTTCGCCTGGTACGGCCTCGGCACCTGGCTGCCCCAGTTGATGCGCACCGCCGGGTTCGACCTGGGGCCGGCACTGGCCTTCCTGCTCGCGCTGAACCTGGGCGCGGTGGTGGGCTCGCTGCTCAGCGCCTGGGGCGGGGTGCGCTTCGGGCCGGTGCCCACCGCGGCGGTGGCCTGCCTGGCCGCGGCCGCCGGCCTGCTGGTGCTGATCACCGGGCCGGGTACCGCGATCTCGTACCTCGCGCTGCTGCTCGCCGGGGTGGGCACGCACGGCACCCAGTGCCTGATCATCGCCGCCGTGGCCACCTATTACCCGGCCGCGCTGCGCGGCGGCGCCCTGGGCACCGCGCTCGGCATCGGCCGGATCGGCGCGGTGGCCGCGCCGCAGGTCGGCGGCCTCCTGCTGGCCGCGGGTCTCGGGGTCAACGCCAACTTTCTCGCCTTCGCCGCTGCCGCCGCGCTCGCCGGGGCCGTCCTGCTGTTCGCCCCGCGCGGGGTGGCAGCCGCTTCGCCGGGCGTCCGATCGGAAGGAGTCGCCACGCCATGACCTCCACCCTGTCCCCGGTCACCCTCAAGGCCGTCGACGCGCCGGGCCAGCCGACGCCGTCGCCCCAACTGGAGGAGCTGTACCGGGGATTCGAGCGGGAGCTGCTGGTTCCGCTGTGGACCGAGATCGGTGACCTGATGCCGAGCAGCCCGCGCCCGGCCGCGGCGTCACACGTGTGGCGGTGGGCCAACCTGCTGGGGCTGGCCGAACGCTCGGCCGAGCTGGTCCCGGTCGGCCGGGGCGGCGAGCGGCGGGCGATCGCGCTGGCCAACCCGGGGCTCGGCGGCGCGCCGTACGCCACGCCGACCCTGTGGGCGGCCATCCAGTACCTCAACCCGCGCGAGGACGCGCCGGTGCACCGGCACACCCAGCACGCGTTCCGGTTCGTGGTGGAGGGGGAAGGGGTGTGGACCGAGGTCAACGGGGACCCGGTGGCCATGCGGCGGGGCGACTTCCTGCTCACCCCCGGCTGGCACTTCCACGGTCACCACAACCAGAGCGACCGGCCGATGGCCTGGCTGGACGGGCTGGACATCCCGTTCGTGCACTACACCGGCTCGGCGTTCTTCGAGATGGGCCCGGACCGGGTGGCCGACCGGAGCACCCCCGCCCGGTCCCGCGCGGAGCGCCTGTGGGCGCACCCCGGGCTTCGCCCGGTGTCCCAGGCCGACCCCCGGCCCAGCTCGCCGATCGCCGCCTACCGGTGGGAGCACACCGACGCCGCGCTGCGCGAGCAGCTGGAGCTGGCCGACGAGGGTCACGCCGGCGTGGTGGAGCCCGGACACGCCGCCGTCCGGTTCAGCAACCCGACCACCGGCGGCGACGTCATGCCGACCATCCGCGCCGAGATGCACCGGCTGCGCCCGGCCACCCGGACCGCCGCCCGCCGCGAGGTCGGCTCGGCGGTGTGGCAGGTCTTCGACGGCGCCGGCATGGTGCGCGTCGGCGAGAGGGAATGGGCGGTGACCAGGGGAGACCTGGTCGCGGTGCCGTCCTGGGCGACGCTCACCGTGGTCGCGTCCGACGCCGGCATGGATCTGTTCCGGTTCAGCGACACCCCCATCTTCGAATCCCTGCACGCCCACCGGGTGTGGGTCGAAACGGAAGGAAACCCCGAATGAGGCTGACCACGGTCCGCACCCCGAGCGGCACCCGCGCGGCACGCCTGGACGGCGAGCAGGCGGTGGAGATCGACGCGCCGGACGTCGGCGCGCTGCTCTCCGACCCGCGCTGGCGGGAGCGCGCGGCGGCCGCTTCCGGGACCCGGCACACGTTCGACCAGCAAGACCTCGCCCCACTGGTTCCCCGCCCGGGGAAGATCTTCTGCGTCGGGCTGAACTACCGTACGCACATCCTGGAGATGGGCCGCGAGCTGCCCGAACACCCCACGCTGTTCGGCAAGTTCGCCGAGGCGCTGGTCGGCCCGAACGACCCGATCGAGCTGCCGGCCGAGTCGTCGGCGGTGGACTGGGAGGCTGAGCTGGCCGTGGTCATCGGCGCCCCGGCGCGGCGGGTCGACGAGGCCGGGGCGGCGGCCGCCATCGCCGGGTTCGCCGTGCTCAACGACGTCACCATGCGGGACTGGCAGTACCGCACCCTGCAGTGGCTGCAAGGCAAGACCTTCGAGGCGACCAGCCCGTTCGGCCCGGCACTGGTGACCCCGGACGAGCTGCCCGGCGGCCCCCGCCCGTCGCTGGCACTGCGCTGCGAGGTGGACGGCGAGACCGTCCAGTCGGCCAACACCGACGACCTGGTGTTCGACCCGGTGGAGCTGGTCGGCTACATCAGCCGGATCGTCACGCTCAACCCCGGCGACGTGATCGCCACCGGCACCCCGGGGGGCGTCGGGCACGCCCGCAAGCCACCGCGCTACCTGGCCGACGGGTCGGTGCTGGTCACCGAGATCGACGGGCTGGGCCGGCTGACCAACACCGCCCGGGCGGCGGCGCGAGTGCCGGCATGACCGACATGATCGACGCGGTGGTGGTCGGCGGCGGCATCGGCGGGCTGAGCAGCGCGCTCGCCCTGCGCCGCGCCGGCCACACCGTGCGGGTCCTCGAGCAGCAACCGCGGTTCGGGGAAGTGGGCGCGGGGCTGCAGATGGCGCCGAACGCCACCCGGGTGCTGCGCTCCTGGGGGCTGTTGGACGAGGTGATGGCCCGCGGCGTGCTGCCCCGCCGGCTGGTGCTGCGCGACGCCGTGGACGGCAGCACCTTGACCCACCTGGACATGACCGACGCCGAGCGCCGGTACGGCGCCCCGTACGTGGTGCTGCACCGCTCCGACCTGCACTCCATCCTGCTGGAGGCCTGCCGGGAGGCCGGTGTCGAGCTGGTCACCGACGCGCTCGTGACCGACGTGAAGCGGGACGGCGGCAGTGCGACGGCGGTCGGCGAGGGGCGCAGCGACACCGGCCGGCTGGTGCTCGCCGCCGACGGACTGGGCTCCCGGCTGCGCGGCCTGCTCAGCCCGGACGAGCCGGTCAGCTCGGCCTACGTGGCCTACCGGGGGGCGCTGCCGATCGAACAGGTGGACACCAGCCAACTGGACCTGGCCGCGATGGTGGTCTACGTCGGCCCGGGCTGTCACCTGGTGCAGTACGCGCTGCGCGGGGGCGAGATGCTCAACCAGGTGGCGGTGTTCCGCTCGCCCAAGGCGCTGGCCGGCGAGGCCGAGTGGGGCACGCCGGACGAGCTGGACGCCGCGTTCTCACACACCTGCCGGCCGGTCCGCGACGCGCTGGGCAACCTGTGGCGGGACCGCTGGTGGCGGATGTACGACCGCGAGCCCATCGACACCTGGGTGGACCGGCGGCTGGCCCTCACCGGGGACGCTGCCCATCCCATGCTGCAGTATCTGGCGCAGGGCGCCTGCCAGGCCATCGAGGACGCCGACTGCCTGGCCACCCAGGCGGTGAAACACGCCGGCGACTGGGACGCCACCCTGCGCGAATACGCCGAGCTGCGCACCGGGCGCACCGCCGAGGTGCAGCGCAAGGCTCGGGCCTGGGGCGAGCTGTGGCACTGCGACGGCCTGTTCCGCTCCGTCCGAAACGCGCTGCTCACCGACCGCGACCCCGCCGACTACCGCCACGTCGACTGGCTCTACGGCGCCTGACCCCCCGATGCCCGCCCCCCGCCCGCCGATCCTCGCGACGGGAGCGGATGGGCTTTGACCGCGGTGCTTCGGGTCCTGTGCGATGGCGGGATGACCGTTCGCGTGCTTGTCGAGCCAGATCCGATCACTCCCGACCAGTTGGTCGCCGTCGCCCGCCATGGTGTGGGCGTCGGGCTGTCCGATGACGCGCTGCGCGCGATCGCGGCCAGCCGGAAGGTGATCGAGGACCTGGCCAGCGACCCCCGGGCGCACTACGGCATCTCCACCGGGTTCGGCGCGCTGGCCACCAAGCACATCCCCCGGGAGAAGCGGGCCGCGCTGCAGCGCAGCCTGATCCGGTCCCACGCGGCGGGTTCCGGTGCCGAGGTGGAGACCGAGGTCGTACGGGCGATGATGCTGCTCCGGCTGTCCACCATGGCCACCGGGCGGACCGGGGTGCGGCCGGCCACGGCAGCCGCGTATGCCGCGCTCCTGGACGCCGGCCTGACGCCGGTGGTCCACGAGTACGGCTCGCTGGGCTGCTCGGGAGACCTGGCCCCGTTGGCGCACGTCGCGCTCGTGGTTACCGGGGAGGGCGAGGTACGGGACCGGGAGGGACGGCTGCGCCCGGCCGCCGAGGCGCTGCCGGCGCACGGCATCGCGCCGCTGGAGCTGGCCGAGAAGGAAGGCCTGGCGCTGATCAACGGCACGGACGGCATGCTCGGCATGCTGGTGCTCGCGCTCGCCGACCTGGACCGGTTGCTGCGCACGGCCGACGTGGCCGCCGCGATGAGCGTGGAGGCGCTGCTGGGCACCGACGCGGTGTTCGCCGAGGACCTGCAGGCGCTGCGCCCCCACCCCGGCCAGGCCGCCTCGGCGGCCAACCTGCGGCTGCTGCTCGCGGACAGCGGGGTGATGGCCAGCCACCGCGAACCGAACCGGTGCACCCGCGTTCAGGACGCGTACTCGCTGCGCTGCTCGCCGCAGGTGCACGGCGCGGCGCGGGACACCGTGGCGCACGCGAAGGCGGTGGCCGCGCGGGAGCTGGCCAGCGCGATCGACAACCCGGTGGTCACCCCGGACGGCCGGGTGGTCTCCAACGGCAACTTCCACGGCGCGCCGGTCGGCTACGTGCTGGACTTCCTGGCCATCGCGGTGGCCGACGTGGCCGGCATCAGCGAGCGGCGGCTGGACCGGCTCTGCGACCCGGCGCGCAACCACGGCCTGCCCCCGTTCCTGGCCGACGACCCCGGGGTGGACTCCGGGCAGATGATCGCCCAGTACACGGCGGCCGGCGTGGTCAGTGAGCTGAAACGGCTGGCCGTGCCGGCCAGCGTGGACTGCATCCCGTCCTCGGCCATGCAGGAGGATCATGTGTCCATGGGCTGGCATGCGGCACGGAAGCTGCGGCGGGCGCTGGACGGGCTGACCCGGGTGCTCGCCGTCGAGGTGCTGACCGCGGCTCGGGCACTGGACCTGCGCGCCCCGCTGGCCGCCGCACCGGCCACCGGGTCGGTGCGCGACGCGGTGCGGGCGGCCGGGGTCGCCGGGCCCGGCCCCGACCGGTACCTCGCGCCGGAAATCGAGGCGGTGGTCGGGCTGATCAGGGACGGGTCGCTGCTGCCCGCCGGGCTCGGGTAGCCGGCGATGCGGCCGGGGGAGCGAGTTCCGGGTGCGGCGCGGTCGGCCGGACGGTCGGGTGCGGTGCGGACGGACGGACGGGTGCGGCGCGGCCGGACGGGCGGACGGCGGTGACCCGGCCCGGCGACCGGGTTCCCGCGGCGGCCCGGGCGCTGGCCGCGCTGCGCGTCCTGGCGGCGCAGCCCGGGCCGGTGCCGGCGGCGGTGATCGCCCGCGAGCTGAACCTCCCCCGGTCGAGCACGTACCAACTGCTGGCCGCGATGGCCGAGCAGGGTTTCGTCACCCATCTCGCCGAGGAGCGCCGGTGGGCGCTGGACGTCGGGGCCTTCGAGATCGGCACCGCGTACCTGCGCCACCGGCCGCTCGAGCGGCTGGCCCGGCCACTGTTGCGGCGGGTGGTGGACGCGGTCGGCGAGGCCGCCCACCTGGGCGTCCTGCACGGCGCGGACATCATGTACCTGGTCAAGGAGCAGCCGGGAAACCAGGTCGCGCTGATCACCGACGTCGGCGTGCGGCTGCCCGGGGCACTCACCGCCTCCGGCCGCGCGATCCTGGCCTACCTGCCGAAGGCGCAGGTCCGCGCGCTGTTCCCGGCGCCCGACGCGTTCGTCGACCGCACCGGCCGGGGCCCGCGCACGCTGGCCGCGCTGCGCCGCGAGCTGTCCGAGGACCGCCGTCGGGGGTGGTCGGTGGAGGACGAGTACGTGCTGCCCGGGTTCGCCTCCCTGGCGGCCGCCGCGTTCGACCACGGCGGCCGCCCGGTGGCCTCGATCAGCGTCACCTTCCGCCGCGAACAGCACCCGGGCGACACGTGGCCCGACCTGGCCGCCCCAATCACCCAGGCCGCCGCCGCCCTCACCGCCCGCCTCCGCGGCCACCCCCCAACCTGACACCCTCCGCGAGTCGGGAATCTGGGTACGGCGAGTCGGGAATTTGGGCACGGCGAGTCGGGAATCTGGGTACGGCGAGTCGAGGATCTGGGTACCGGATAGCGGAACGCGAGTCGGGTCGTGGCGAAGTGTCTGGGATCTCAGACACTTCCGCTGGTTGGAGCGCTGGTTACGGGCCGCCGAGCGGGGTGTGATGCAGGGCATGACCGAACCACGACGGGTGCGCGCGCGGCGGGGTTCCGCGCTGGCCGCGCGGAGCTGGCAGACCGAGGCTCCGCTGCGGATGCTGCAGAACAACCTGGACCCGGAGGTCGCGGAGCGCCCCGACGACCTGGTGGTCTACGGCGGCACCGCGCGCGCCGCCCGGGACTGGGCCAGCTTCGACGCGATGGTGCGCACGCTCACCGAGCTGCGCGAGGACGAGACGATGCTGGTGCAGTCGGGCAAGCCGGTCGGTGTGCTGCGCACCCACGAGTGGGCGCCCCGGGTGCTGATCGCCAACTCGCACCTGGTGCCGGACTGGGCGAACTGGACGGAGTTCCGCCGGCTGGAGCGGCTCGGGCTGACCATGTACGGCCAGATGACCGCCGGCTCGTGGATCTACATCGGCACCCAGGGCATCCTGCAGGGCACCTACGAGACGTTCGCCGCCGTGGCCGCCAAGCGGTTCGGCGGCACGCTGGCCGGCACGCTCACGCTGACCGCCGGGTGCGGCGGCATGGGCGGCGCGCAGCCGCTGGCGGTCACGCTGAACGGCGGGGTCTGCCTGATCGTGGACGCGGTCGCGGCCCGGCTGCGCCGCCGGGTGGACCACCGCTACCTGGACGAGCTGGCCGACGACCTGGACGACGCGGTGGCCCGCAGCCTGGCCGCCAAGCGGGACCGGCGGGCGCTTTCCGTCGGCGTGGTCGGCAACGCGGCCCGGGTGTTCCCGGAGCTACTGCGGCGGGGGGTGGAGATCGACATCGTCACCGACCAGACCAGCGCCCACGACCCGCTCAGCTACCTGCCGGAGGACGTCGACCCGGACGACTGGGACGATTACGCGGAGCGTAAACCGGAGGAGTTCACCGACCGGGCGAGGGAGTCGATGGCCCGGCACGTGGAGGCGATGGTCGGGTTCCAGGACGGCGGCGCCGAGGTGTTCGACTACGGCAACTCGATCCGCGACGAGGCCCGGATGGGCGGCTTCGACCGGGCCTTCGCGTTCCCCGGGTTCGTGCCGGCGTACATCCGGCCGCTGTTCTGCGAGGGCAAGGGCCCGTTCCGCTGGGCGGCGCTCTCCGGCGAGCCGGCGGACATCGCGGCCACCGACCGGGCCGTGCTGGAGCTGTTCCCGGACAACGAGTCCGTGCAACGCTGGATCCCGGCCGCCGCCGAGCGGGTGGCCTTCCAGGGACTGCCGGCGCGCATCTGCTGGCTGGGCTACGGCGAGCGGGACGTGGCCGGGCTGCGGTTCAACGAGATGGTGGCGTCCGGGGAGATCAGCGCACCGATCGTGATCGGGCGCGACCACCTGGACGCCGGGTCGGTGGCCTCGCCCTACCGGGAGACCGAGTCGATGGCCGACGGCTCCGACGCGATCGCCGACTGGCCGATACTGAACGCGCTGGTCAACACCGCTAGCGGGGCCACCTGGGTGTCGCTACACCACGGCGGCGGGGTCGGCATCGGGCGCAGCATCCACGCCGGCCAGGTCACCGTCGCGGACGGCACCGAGATGGCCGCCGCCAAGCTGGCCGCCGTGCTGCGCAACGACCCGGCGATGGGCGTGCTGCGGCACGTGGACGCCGGCTATCCCGAGGCCGAGCGGGCGGCCGAGGAGCGCGGGGTGGCCGTTCCGATGCGGGAGGTATGACCGTGACGAGTCAGGCCGGGGTCGAGCGGCGGTCCATCGACGTCATTCCGGACGCCGAGCGGCACGGCCGGGCGTCCAGCCAGTTCACCCTGTGGTTCGGGGCCAACATGCAGATCACCGCGATCGTGGACGGCGCGCTCGCGGTGGTGTTCGGCGCCGATGCGCTCTGGGCGATCATCGGGTTGCTGATCGGTAACCTGGCCGGCGGCGTGGTGATGGCCCTGCACTCCGCGCAGGGACCCCGCCTTGGCCTGCCGCAGATGATCTCCAGCCGGGCCCAGTTCGGCGTGTACGGTGCCGCGTTGCCGCTGGTCCTGGTGGTGCTGCTGTACCTGGGCTTCGCCTCGACCGGTGCGGTGCTGGCCGGCCAGGCGGTGGGCGAGGTGCTCGGGGTCCCCCGGACCGCGGGGATCGTGGTGTTCGGAGCCCTCACCGCGGTGGTGGCCACCCTGGGCTACCGCTACATCCACCTGCTCGGCCGGGTGGCCACGGTGGTCGGCATTCTCGGCTTCGGCTACCTGGCGGTGCGGCTGTTCACCCAGTACGACGTGGGCGCGCTGATCGGGGTGAAACCGTTCGACGCGGTGACCTTCCTGCTGGCCATCTCGCTCGGCGCCGGCTGGCAGCTCACCTTCGGGCCCTACGTGGCCGACTACTCCCGCTACCTGCCCCGGGACACCCCGGAGCGGGCCACCTTCCACGCCACGCTGTGGGGCACGGTGATCGGCTCCCAGTGGTCGATGACCTTCGGCGCGCTGCTCGCGGCCATCCCGGCCGGGCCGGGGGTCCGCTTCCTGGACGCGCAGGTCGGGTTCCTGGGCCAGCTCGCCGGGGTCGGCGCGGTGGCGGTGGCCATCTACCTGGTGATCGTGGTCGGCAAGCTCACGGTGAACACGCTGAACGCCTACGGCGGGTTCATGTGCCTGCTCACCACGATCAGCGCCTTCACCGGGGCGGCCCGGGTGTCCCGGCTCGGCCGGGTGCTGTTCGTCTGCGGGTTCCTGCTGATCTCCGTGCTGATCGCGGTGCTGGCCTCGCGCGACTTCCTGACCAACTTCCGGGACTTCATCCTGGTGCTGCTGACCGTGTTCACCCCGTGGAGCGCGGTGAACCTGGTGGACTACTACCTGGTCTCCCGGGAGCGGGTGGACGTGCCGGCGGTGTACGACCCGGACGGCCGCTACGGGCGGTGGAACCCGGTCGCCCTGGTGTCCTACCTGGTCGGCATCGGCGTGCAGGTGCCGTTCCTGGCCCAGGCGATGTACACCGGCCCGCTGGCCGAGGCACTCGGCGGCGCCGACATCTCCTGGCTGGTCGGGCTGGCGGTGACGGCGGCCGTGTACTACCCGTGGGCCCGGCGCACCGCCCGGCCGCCGGCGGAGATGATCTACCCGCCGGGCACGGTGACCGAAGCGGCTACCACCCGATGAGCTTCGACCGCATGTGGGCCGAGCTGGCGCCGCTCGGCCGGGACCGGGACACCGGCGGCTACCGGCGTTTCGCCTGGACCCGGGAGGACGCGGCGCTGCGCGAGTGGTTCACCGGCGAGGCGGGCGGGCGCGGGCTCTCGTTGACCGAGGACCGGGCCGGCAACCTGTGGGCCTGGCTGGGCGACCCCGACGCGGACGGCCCCGGGCTGGTGTTGGGCAGCCACCTGGACTCGGTTCCCGACGGCGGCGCGTTCGACGGGCCGCTGGGCGTGGTCTCCGCGCTCGCCGCGCTGGACCGGCTGCGCGCGGAAGGCTGGTCGCCGCGCCGGCCGGTGGCGATCGCGGTGTTCGCCGACGAGGAGGGCGCCCGGTTCGGGGTGGCCTGCGCCGGCAGCCGCATCCTCACCGGTGGGCTGGACGCCGACCGGGCCAGGGCGCTGCGGGACAGCGACGGGACGACCATGGCGGACGCCCTGGCGGCGGCCGGCCGGGCCCCGTCGGCACTGGGTCCCGACGCCGAGGCGCTGCGCCGGGTCGGCCGGTTCGTCGAGCTGCACGTCGAACAGGGCAAGGGCCTGGTGGACGCCCGGGACGGCACGGGCGCGGCGGTCGGTGTGGCCAGCGCGATCTGGCCGCACGGGCGGTGGCGGCTGGACCTGGCCGGCCGGGCCGACCACGCCGGCACCACCCGGCTCGCGGACCGGGCGGACCCGATGCTCGCGCTGGCCGACGCCATCCGCACCGCGCGCACCTCGGCGGAACGGCACCGGGCACTGGCCACCGTGGGCAAGCTCTCGGTGCGCCCGAACGGGGTGAACGCCATCCCTTCGGCGGTGACCGCGTGGCTGGACGCCCGCGGCCCGGTGGCCGAGGACGTGCGCGCCGTGGTGGCCGACGTGGCCGCGGCCGCCGGGGTGGACCCGGTGGAGGAGTCGTGGACGCCGACCACCGACTTCGACCCGAACCTGCGTGACCGGCTGGCCACGCTGCTCGCCGATCCCGACGGCACCCCGGCCCCGGTGCTGCCCACCGGCGCCGGCCACGACGCGGGCATCCTGGCCGCCGCCGGCATCCCCAGCGCCATGCTGTTCGTGCGCAACCCGACCGGCGTCTCCCACTCCCCCCGGGAGCACGCCGAACCGGACGACTGCCACCGGGGCGTGCACGCGCTGGCCCGCGTGCTGCGGGAG
Source organism: Actinospineispora eucalypti (assembly GCF_039543365.1). NCBI lineage: Bacteria > Bacillati > Actinomycetota > Actinomycetes > Pseudonocardiales > Pseudonocardiaceae > Actinospineispora > Actinospineispora eucalypti. Next base: position 247,190 of record NZ_BAABJP010000008.1, on the reverse strand, counting down.
CTCGGATGAGCCCCACCGCCTTCTGGTGCGAGTACGCCTGGCTGGCCGGCGCTCCCGTCGCTTCGGTGCGGGTGACCACCGAAGCCGGCCGGATCACCGACGTGTCGGCGGGTGTGACCGCCGAAGCCGGCGACCACCGGCTGGCCGGGCTGGTGCTGCCCGGCTTCGCCAACGCCCACAGCCACGCGTTCCACCGGGCGCTGCGCGGCCGGGTGCACGACGGCGGCGGCACCTTCTGGACCTGGCGGCGGCGGATGTACGCGGTGGCCGCCCGCCTGGACCCGGACACCTACCTGGGCCTGGCGCGCGCGGTGTACGCCGAGATGGCGCTGGCCGGGGTGACCAGCGTCGGCGAGTTCCACTACCTGCACCATCCGCCCGGCGGCGGCCGGTACCGGGACCCCAACGAGATGGGCCGGGCGCTGATCGCCGCCGCCGAGGACGCCGGCGTGCGGCTGACCCTGCTGGACACCTGCTACACCGCCGGCGGGCTGGACGCGAGCGGGCACACCCCGCTGGACGAGGTACAGACCCGGTTCAGCGACGGCGACGCCGAAGCCTGGGCGGCCCGCGTCGACGCCCTCCGCGGGGACGCCCTCTGCGGGGACGGCGGTAACGGGGTGCGGATCGGTGCGGCGGTGCACTCGGTGCGGGCGGTGCCCGCCGAGCAACTCCCTACGCTGCTCGAGGCGGCCCATGACGGGCCGCTACACCTGCACCTTTCCGAGCAACCGGCGGAGAACGAGGCATGCCGGGCACACTACGGCCGCACCCCGACACAACTGCTCGCCGAGCGCGGTGCGCTGGGCCCGGCGACCACCGCCGTGCACGCCACCCACCTCACCGACACCGACATCCGGCTGCTGGGGGACAGCCGCACGTCGGTGTGCGCCTGCCCGAGCACCGAGGCGGACCTGGCCGACGGCATCGGCCCGTTCACCGCGTTGCGGGACGCCGGGTGCCCGCTGGCGGTGGGCAGCGACCAGCACGCGGCGGTCGATCCGCTGGCCGAGGTTCGCCTGGTGGAGCACTACCAGCGGCTGGCCTCCGGGCGGCGCGGGCACTTCACCCCGGCCGAGCTGGTGCACGCGCTCACCCAGGCCGGCCAGGCCGGCCTGGGGTGGCCGGACGCCGGCCGGATCACCCCTGGCCGGCGGGCCGACCTGGTCGCGGTACGCCTGGACAGCCCGCGCACCGCCGGGGCCGCACCGGGGCAGGTGGTGCTGGCCGCCGGCGCGGCCGACGTGCACACGGTGGTGGTCGACGGCCGCACCGTCGTCAACGAGGGCCGGCACCGGCTCGGCGACGTGGGGTCCCTGCTCGCCCAGGCCATCCAACCGCTCTGGGAGGGGCAATGAGCACGCTGGTCACCGGTATCGCCGAGCTGGTCAGCAATGACCCGGAGGCCGGCGACGGGACACCGCTGGGCCTGCTCACCGACGCCGCGCTGGTGGTGGACGACGGCCGGATCGCCTGGCTCGGGCCGGCGAAGCGGGCCCCGGCCGCCGACACTCGCCGCGACCTGGGCGGCCGGGCCGTGCTGCCGGGGTTCGTGGACAGCCACACCCACCTGGTCTTCGGCGGTGAGCGCTCGGCCGAGTTCGCCGCGCGGATGGCCGGTGAACGATACGACGGCGGCGGCATCGCGGCCACGGTTCGGGCCACTCGGGACGCGGACGACGAGACGCTGCGCGCCCGGCTGCACGCGCTGGTCGGCGAGATGCGCGCGCAGGGCACCACCACGGTGGAGGTGAAGAGCGGCTACGGGCTGACCGTCGCCGACGAGGCCCGTGCGTTGCGGCTGGCCAGGGAGGTGACCGAGGAGACCACCTTCCTCGGCGGGCACGTGCTGCCGCCCGAGTACGCCGGCCGGGTCGACGAGTACCTCGCGCTGGTCACCGGGCCGATGCTGACCGCGTGCGCGCCGCACGCCCGCTGGGTCGACGTGTTCTGCGAACCGGCCTCGCCGCACGCCTTCGACGCGGACGCCAGCCGGGCCATCCTGGTGGCGGGCCAGGCAGCCGGCCTGGGCCTGCGGGTACACGGCAACCAGCTGGCCGAGGGTCCCGGGGTCCGGTTGGCCGTCGAGCTGGGAGCGGCCAGTGTGGATCACTGCACCTTCCTGGACGGGCCGGACGTGGCGGCGCTGGCCGAGGGGGACACCGTGGCCACCCTGCTCCCGGGCGTCGAGTTCGCCACCCGGCAGCCCTACCCGGACGCCCGCCGGCTGCTGGACGCCGGAGCGACCGTGGCGCTGGCCACCGACTGCAACCCCGGCTCCTGTTTCACCTCGTCCATGCCGTTCTGCCTGGCGCTGGCCGTGCGGGAGATGGGCATGACCCCGGCCGAGGCGGTCTGGGCGGCCACTTCCGGCGCGGCCGCCGCGCTGCGCCGGACCGACGTCGGCCACCTGGGCGTGGGCGCCCGGGCCGACCTGGCCGTGCTGGACGCGCCGTCGCACCGCTACCTGGCCTACCGCCCGGGGGTGCCGCTGACGTCCGCCCTGGATCTACCCGGTGGGTCCCGGTAGGTAGATCCGCCGCGCGATGGCGGTCTTGCGCTCGGCCAGCCGGCGGAGCGTCTCCGGACCGAAGCCGGCCAGGGACGGCTCGGGCATCGGGGGAGTGCGGTCGGCGTCATCGCTGATCGTCCAGCCCGAGCCGGCCTCGATCAGCGAGCGGTGCTTCACCGAGTAGTACTCGTCGTGCACGCTCACCGCGACGCCGGCCGCCCCGGCGGCGGCCGCGAGCAGGTGGAGGTGGAACCGCGTGGAGATCCACTTCTGGTGCCCGCCGAGCGGCAGGCCGTGTTGCCAGGTGTGCGCGAACGGGTAGAACCGCGCGCCCGGGAGCTCGTGCTCCAGCAGCGCGTACACCTCCCGGTCGGCGCCCGGGATGCCCTCCACCACCCCGACCTGGTCCGGCCGGGCCCGCCAGGCACGGAGCATGGCGAGCACCCGCCCGGCCAGTGCGGGCTTGCTGATCTGGCCGGCGTCCGGCTGCAGGCACAGCATGAACTCCGGCGGTTGGTGGGAGCGGTCCACCAGGGCCTCCACCCCGTCGCGCAGGATGAGGAAGGAGTCATCGGCGGAGGTGTGCGCGGCCGCCTGCTCCGGCTCGCGGACCAGCCGCGCGGACGGCTCGTCCCGCAGGTCAACCAGGTCGAACCGGTCGGCCAGCGCCCGCAGCAGCGGAGCGGCACCCGGCGCCGCCGGATGGAGCCCCTGGCCGGTCATGACCGCCCGCCCGCCGGACCGGCCCACCGCCTCGGCGGCGCCGGCCAGCAGGCCGAGGTGCGCCGGCCACAGGCCGGCCAGATACCCGCCGCCGAGCACGTGAACGACGTCGGCGTGCCCGAGCAGCTCGATGCCGGCCGCCCAGCGGGGCGCGAGGCCCGGGTCACCGACCGCGCGCCGCACCCAGGCGGCCACCTCCCACGGCTCCTCGGAACCGGCCCGCCGGCACAGCCGCCACAGGGTGTCCACCACGCGCAACCGGGGGTGGGTGCGGCCCAGCAGCAGCTGGGCGGTGCCCGGGTCCTGGCAGTCCAGCCAGACGTCGGCGTCCGGCGCCACCTTGGCCAGGAAGTGCAGCCAGGCGGCGGTGACCAGCTCGTCGCCGTAGTTGGGGTACCCGGCGGCGCTGACCAGGTAGAAGCAGCCGCGCCCCGCCATCAACTCTCCCATCCGTTCCGGCGAGGCGCGGCCGTCCGGTCACGGTGAGCTGAGCTGCACCTTCAACGCCTCGTCACCCTGGGCGGTGGTGTTGCCCGTCGGGTTCGTCTTGATCTTCGACGCGTCCACGCCCGCCGCGGTCAGCGCCTTGGCGACATTGTCCGCCCGCTGCTGGGAAAGCTGCTGAGAGCGGTCCGCCTCGGGGTATCCGGCGTGCGTGTCCACGGTGACCGTGGCGCCGCTGGCCTTCAGCACGGCGGCGACCCGCTGCAGGGTCTGGGTGTTCTGCTCGGACAGTTCGGCGCTCTGCGTGGTGAAGGTGACCGGGTTGGTCTGGACGATCCCCTGGATCTGCTGCGCCACCCCGCCCGCTGCCTGGCCGGCCGCGTCCTTGGCCTGGTCGGCGGCGTTCTGCGCGCCCTGCTGAGCCTGGCCGGCCGCGTTCTGCGCGGCGTCCTTGGCCTGGTTGCCGGCGCTCTGCGCGGCGTCCTGCGCCGATGAGCAACCGGTCCCCAGCGCGGCCACCGCCAGCGCCGCTACCAGCATGGATCGTGTCGAGTATCGCTTCGTGTGTACCGCCACGGCGTCCGCTCCTTCAACGAGGTCGTGACAACCCGAACAGTTTCGAATCGCGATTCCAGCGCTTCAATGCACTGCCTTAAGGGTTCTTGAAGGTACAGGATGTACCCGTTATTACGAGCGGAGGTAGCCTCAAGGAGTGAACGAACGCAGGGAGGAATCCCGGCGGTCGGACGGTCGGTCGACCAGGTGGGCCGGACAGCACCAGCGCCGGCGCGCGGAGTTCGTCGATGCGGCGCTGATCGCCATCGCCCGGCATGGCGCGGACACCTCCACCGAGCAGATCGCCGAGCAGGCTGGAGTGGCGCGGACGCGCCTCTACAAGCACTTCGCGGGGGCCACCGACCTGCAGCGCGCCATCGCGTGGCGGGCCGCCGAGATGATCACCCTGGAGCTGGCCCCGGTGTGGAACCCGGACGGCTCGCCATCCGAGGTGATCGGCACCGGCGTGCAGACCCACCTGCGCTGGCTGACCGAGCATCGCGAACTCTATCTGTACCTGAGTCGGCACTCCCTGACCGCCACCGGAGGGGACGCCATCCGGGACATCAAGGACACCATTGGCGGCCACCTGACCCAGCTGTTCGGGGCCTACCTGACCGCTTTCGGGGTGGAGAGCGGGGTGGCGGAGCCGCTCGCCTACGGCATCGTCGGCCTGGTCGAGACGGCCACCACCCGCTGGTTGGAGCAGCCGGCCGGCGTGCGCCAGGAGGAGCTGGCGGAGAGCCTCTCCCGCTGGATCTGGCTGCTACTGGACGACACGCTGCGCGAACGCGGCATCAGGCTTTCCGCGGACCAACCGCTGGCCTCGCCGGAGGCGATCGCGGACGACGCGCGAAGCTATCAGTCCGGCGAATCGCCGGGTCAATCTCCAAACTAATGTTTCAGGAAATCCGTGACCGTTTCGAAAAGGTCGCGGGCGGTCACATTTGTAAGATTTAGTGCCCTTATTGCAAATTTGTGGCCATCCTAGGTGGCCACGGAGAGAGATGCTACGGGTAGTAGTGACGAGCGACCTCGGGCGCCCACGATCGGGCTATGTCAACTACTGTGTGTAGTGAAATAGGCTCAAATAGCTCGCCTGGTCGACAGATCACCCGAAAGTGATTCACCCCGACGGGGTTTTGTTATCGCCTTCCACGGATTCGGTATGGACATGGTGATCGTCCCGAGACTAAGAAAATTAGTGGCCGAGGCGAAACGCGTCGCGGTCATTATCCAGGGAGGCAAAAGAATGGTGCACAGGTTCGGCAAGCGGGCGGCCGTCGCGTTCATCACGGGCGCCCTGGCGGTCGGGATGGCGGCGTTGTTCAGCGGCACCGCGCTGGCCGGCGGCCACCACGGTTACCACGACAACGACGGCGGCAACGGTGGTGGCGGCGGCGACGCCAACGCCAACTGTGTGCTTCCGATCGGCGTGGCCCTCGGGGTGATCGGCCAGGGCGGCGGGAACGCCCAGTGCAACGCGGTCGGCGGTGGCGGCGGCGAGGGCGGCGACGGCGTCGACTAGAGGAACTCCTAACCCAACGAGGTAGGTGCAGGCCCCCGAAGGCACCGGGGGCCTGCACCTCCACGATAGAGCCCGGGAAGCTGAGGAACGACAGTGGTGATGCTCGGCCTGTCCCGCCCGGCGCTGGCCGGGCTGATCGTGCTGCTCGGGCTCGCCCCGGCCGGCATGGCCGACGCGTCCGAACCGGGCGCGCCCACCGCCTTACCCGGCACCGGGCCGGCGGCGAACGCCCCGGCGGCCCTGGATCCCGGCGGGCTGGTCGGCTTCTTCGGCAACGGCCTGCGCTGGCGCGAACAGGGCTCCTTCGGCCTGGAGCACGCCCGGCTGATGCCCGACGCCTCGGCCCCCGGCGCAATGGCGTTGCGGGTGGCCTACCCGGAGGGATCGGCGTCCCCGGAAGCCGCCCGCTCGGGCGCGAAACCCGGCGGCATGCAGGTCTACCTGCCGTTGGGCAGCCCGGCCGACACGATGAGCCTCTCCTACCTGATCCGGTTCGAGCCGGGTTTCCGCTTCGTCAAGGGCGGCAAGCTGCCCGGGCTGTACGGCGGCTCCGCCGGCAGCGGCGGCCAGCACCGCTCGGACGGCTTCTCCACCCGGTTCATGTGGCGCGAGGGCGGCGCCGGTGAGGTCAATGCCTACCTGCCGGGTAAGTCCGGCTACGGCGACCCGCTGGGCCATGCGACCTGGCGGTTCGCCCCGGGACGCTGGCAGCGGATCACCCAGCGCGTGGTGCTCAACACCCCGGGGCGGTCCAACGGCACGCTCACCATCTGGGTGGACGGGCGGCGCGTGTTCAGCACGTCCACGCTGAACTTCCGCAACCGGCCCGACGTCCATGTCGACGGGCTGTTCTTCTCCACCTTCTTCGGCGGCGGCGACAAGTCCTGGGCCAGCCCGGACGACCAGTACGCCGACTTCGCCGGTTTCACCCTCGGCCCGGGGGATCCTTCGCTGCGCTGAGCGCGCATGTTGCGTGGATGATGCCGGGATGCGGTTGTTCGTCGCCCTCAACCCTCCGGCCGAGGTGGTCGAGCAGCTGCGCGCGGCCATCCGGCCGCTGGCCGAGTCGACCTCCGGCCCGGTGCGCTGGGCGCGCCCGGACCAGTGGCACCTGACGCTCGCCTTTCTCGGTGAGGTCGACGACGCGGCGCGCGCCGACCCCACCACCCGTCTGGCCCGCGTGGCCTCCCGCGCGGCGCCGCCGGCGTTGTCCGTGGCCGGCGCCGGCCGGTTCGGCCACCGCGTGCTCTGGGCGGGCCTGCACGGGGACATCCCGGACCTGCGCCGGATGGCCGCCTCGGTCCGGGCGGCGGCCCGCCGGGCCGGCCTGCTGAAACCGGACGCCCGGCCCTACCGGCCGCACCTGACGTTGGCCAGGTCGGCCGGCGGGACCGACCTGCGGCCCCTCGCGGCCGCCCTGGACGGCTTCACCAGCTCGCCGTGGACCGCCGAGGAGCTGCTCCTGGTGCGCAGCCGGCTGGGCGCGGGGCCCGGCCGGAGCTCGGACTACGACACCGTCGGAAGCTGGCCGCTCGGCGGTCGAGGCGCTCAGGTGCGACCGTAGGCGGAGAGCAGCGCCGGGACGTGCAGGCTGGCGGCGGCCCCCTCGGCGACACAGGTCAGCGGCCGGTCGCTGAGCTTCACCGGGAAACCGAACGCCCGCTCCAGGGAGCCGGCGAACCCGCGCACCAGCGCGCCCCCGCCGAACAGCATGATGCCCTCGGCGAGCACGTCGCCGACCGACTGCGGAGGCAGCTCGTCCAGGCAGGCCGACAGGGTCTGGATGATCGCGTCGGTGACCGGCTGCACCACCTCGTTCACCTCGGTCAGCGAGATGCTCGCCACCCTCGGCCGGCCGGACGCCGCGTCCCGGCCCTGCACGGCCAGCGCCGGTTCGTCCGCGAGCCCGGCCTCGATCTTGACCTGCTCGGCGGTCAGCTCGCCGACCAGCATCTGGTGGTGTTCTCGCAGGTGGTGGGCCACGGCGAGGGTCATCTCGTCGCCGGCCACCCGGCAGGAGCGGTGGGCCAGGATGCCGCCGAAACAGAACGCGGTCACCTCGGCGGTGCCGCCGCCGACGTCCACCACCAGGTGGGCCCGGCGCTCCAGCGGGTCGATGCCGCAGCCGATGGCGCCGGCGATCGGCTCGTCCAGCGCGGTGGCCTTGGTGATGCCGGCCTCGTCGGCCGCCTCCAACAGCGCCCGCCGTTCCAGCGCGGTGATGCCCACCGGGCAGCCGAGCACCGCGCGCACCCGGGTGCGCTGCCACCGGCGCGGGACCAGCCGGTGCAGCAGGATGCGCAGGTAGGTTCGCGTGGTCTCCAGGTCGGTGATCACCCCGTCGTGCACCGGCCGGATCACGCTCACCGTGGTCGGCGTGCGGCCGAGCAGCTCGCAGGCCTCCCGGCCCAGGGCCACCACCTCGGTCCGCCGCCCGGCCCCCGGCCGGATCAGCATGACCGAGGGCTCCTGCAGCAGGATGCCCTGCTCGACGTCGCACACCACGGTGTTCGCGGTGCCCAGGTCGATACCGAACTCCATTGCGTTATCTCCTTCCGGACGGTTCTGCCCGCTGGTGTGCCAGGTAGTGGTCGAGCGCCTCGCGGGCCACGGCGGTGGCACTGTTCTCGCCGGTCCCGGTGCCCTGCACCATCGCGGTCAGCACGATGCTCGGCGCGTCGTGCGGTGCGGCGACGGAGATCCAGTTGTCGTAGAGGTGGTCCGGCAGCGCGCCGTCCTGCGCGGTGCCGGTCTTGGCGCCGACCGGGGCCGGCAGGGTGGCCAACCGGCCGGCGGTGCCGCCGGTGACCGCGGCGCGCATGCCGTCGCGCACCGGGCCGAGCAGGTGGGCGAACGGCAGCGCCGTCGGCGGCGGCGCGGGCAGTGGCAGGTAGTTCGACTCGTCGGTGCCGGTGGCCAGGCCCAGCCGGGGAGTGACCAGCTGCCCGGTGGCCACGGCGGCGGTCCACCGGGCGTTCTGCAGCGGGGTGGTGGTCAGGTAGCCCTGGCCGATGCCCAGGATCACCGTCGAGCCCCCGTACCAGGTACCGCCCTTCGCCCGCACCGAGGCCGGCGTGCCCAGGTACCCGGGTGACTCGTGGGGCAGGTCGATCCCGGTGGGCCGGCCGACCCCGAGCGCGTCCGCGGTGGAGATCATCTTGTCCGGCCCGAGGCCCACCGCGAGCTTGTAGAAGTACACGTCGTTGGACCAGGCCAGGGACTGGCGCAGGTCCATCGGGCCCATGCCCTTCCAGTTGTTGAAGGTGTGCCCGCCCAGGGTGAAGCTGGCGCCGGTGGGGATCACCCGGTCCGCCGGGTAGACCGGGTACAGCTGGTTGGCGGCCGCGATGACCAGCTTGAAGGTGGAACCGGGCGGCACCGGGGTCTGCGCCGCGTGCTGGCGCATCGGGCTGCCCGGCTGGCCGGCCACCGCCCGCACCGCGCCCGCGTCCAGCGGCGGGCCGTAGATGTGGTTGTCGTAGCCGGGCACGCTGGCCAGCGCCAGCACCTGGCCGTTGCGCGGGTCCATCGCCACCCCGGCGCCGATCCGGCCCGGCTGGCTGCGCATGGCGGCGACCAGGCGGTCGTGCAGCACCCGCTGCAGGCCGAGGTCCAGCGCGAGCCGCAGGTTGGCGCCGGCCACCGGCTCGGTGTGCGAGCCCATGGCCACCGGGACGCCGTGCGGGTCCACGTACACGCACTGCTCGCCGTCGATACCCCGCAGCACCGCGTCGTACTGCTGCTCCAGGCCGGCCCGCCCCACCGTCTGGCCCAGCGGCAGGTCCGGCCAGCGGCGCATCTCGGTGGGCGTGGCCAGGCCGGTGTAGCCCAGCACCGGGCCGAGCAGGATGCCGGTGGGGTAGTCCCGGCGGGCCCGGTCGACCAGGATCACCCCGGTGCGGGCCAGCGCGGGCCCGGCACCGGCCGGCACGTCGGCCACCGGCACGGCGAGGGTGGTCGGCGGCGCCGACCAGAGCGCGGAGCGCACCGTGTCCACGGGCTGTCCGGTCAGCTCGGCCAGCCGCTCGGGACCGCCCGGCTGTTCGCGGACCAGAGCGGGCACCGCGAACACCCGCAGCATGCCGTCGGTGGCGCTCACCGCGAGCGGCGCGCCGTGCCGGTCGGTGATCGCCCCCCGGGGCGCCGGAATGGGGAAGCAACGGGTCATCTGCCGCTGCCCGGCGGCGGCCAGCTCCGGCCCCTCGGTGGCCCGCACCCGCCAGCCGTAGTGGCCGAACGAGAGCAGCAGCACCGTGATGGCCAGGGCCACCGCGCGCACCATCCGGGGGCGCCGGGCGCGCCGGCTGCCCACCGCCCAGAGCGGCCGGCGCACCCCGTCGCGGCGCACCCCCAGCACCACACCGAGCGCGGCGAGGTGCACGAGCAGCGCCGAACCGCCGTAGCTGAGCAGCGGGAACGGCACACCGGCCAGCGGCAGCAGGCCCAGGTTGCCGCCCAACGAAACCGTCGTCTCCACCCCGATCAGCGCGGCCAGTCCACCGGCGAGCAGCGCGCCGTGGGCGTTCCGGGTCGCCCGGGTGGCCAGCGCCAGCCGCCACACCAGAACCAGCGCGGCGAGCACCACCGCCGCGCCGGCCCCCACCCCGAACTGCTCCACCACGCTGGCCACGGCGAGGTCGGTGTCCCGTTCGGGCAGGTACTGGGACAGCACGTGGGTGAGCGGCTGGCCGGGACCGAGCAGCCCGGCCGAACCGAGCGCGATGCGGGCCTGCTGCACCGCCCACCCGGCGCCGGCCGGGTCGGTGTGCGAACCGGCCAGGAAGCTGCCCAGCCGCTCCAGCTGGTACGGCCGCAGCAGGCCGACCGCGAGCGGCGCGGCCACCACGCCCGCGCCGACCAGGGACAGCAGGAACCGCCCCGGCACCCGGCCGAGCACCAGCATCACCACGGCCAGCGCGGTGAGCAGGGCCGCCGTGCTCAGGTCCGGCTGCACCACGGTCAGCGCGATCGGGGCCAACGCCAGCGGCACGGCCAGCGCGAACCGCCGCCAGGACGGCTCGGCCGAGCCCAACGCGGACGCGACCACCAGCAGCATGCCCAGCTTGACCAGCTCGGAGGGCTGGAAGGACACCGCCCCGAGGTCGATCCACCGGGTCGCGCCCTTCGCGCTGCTGCCCACCACCAGCACCGCGAGCAGGAAGAAGATCGCCACCGCGTAGCAGGCCCAACCCAGCGCGGCCAGCAGCCGGACCCGGAACCGCCACAGCCAGCCGAGCAGCGCAAGCCCGAGCAGCGCAACCACGGCCTGGCGCGCCGCGAGGCCGAAGCCACTCACCGCGTAGAGGTTGGCGACGCCCAGGCCGACCAGCACCACCGCCGAGGCCACCGCGACCAGGTCGAAGGCACCGCCGCGCAGGTGCTCTCGGGGCAAACCAGCCGGAACGCGTTTTCCGACCGGATAGCCCATGACCGTGTCTCCTCGGCGCCTAGCAGGTTCCGGGGTTCGGTACGCGCAGTGGCGCGCTGGCCGCGACCGGGGTGCCCGGCTCACCGGCCAGGGCAACTACCGCAAGTGCCTTGGCCGACGGCAGCACCACGGTGCTGACCGCGGCCACGCCGGTGCCGCCCGCCGTGACCCTGGCCGACCCTCCGGGGGAGTCCCAGCCGGCCCCGGTGCACCGGTCCAGCACGCGGAAGGTCCAGCGCACCTCCATCGGCGCGGCCACCGCCGGCCGGATCAGCACCCGCACCTGGCAGGGCGCGCCCGGCTCGCACCGGCCCATGGCGCGCAGGTCCACGTCGGCGATCGCCGCCGTGGCGGGCGGCGCGAGCACCGGCACGGGTGGCGCCGGCACGCCGCCGGACGGATCACTGACCGGCGCCGGGCGGGCCGCCTGCTGGAGCAGGTCCACGTCCCGGCCGATCCGTTCCCGCAACAGGGTCAGCTCGGCGATCAGCACCACGACCAGCAGCAACGGCCCGAGCAGCCAGCCCAGGGGGGTCCGGCGGGACCCGAGGCGCAGGTCGACGGCGGGCAGCATCGTGCCGGCGCGCGGATGCGCGCGTCGAACCCTCGGCCGACTCACCCCGACTTCTCCGTCCCCCGACGTGCGGAGGGCCGCCCAGACCCCCGTGCCAAGCACACCACCGCCGGATGACGAAGTGGGCTTCGGCACGGCAACGATCCGAATGCGACCGCGTCCGCGAGCTGACGGTCTACCCGGCCGACCAGCGGCCGAAACGCCTTTCCCGGCGTGTCGAGTCAGGAAAGCGCCGGGATGCGGTCCACGTTGGCCTCCACCCAGCGCCGCGGGGCCTGGGTGAGCGCCTTGGGGCTGATGCCCGGCAGCTTGGCGCGCGGCTCGCCGAACCGCCGGGGAGCCGTCCTCCAGCGCGCCGAGGGCCAGCGCACTCCGATCAGAGTGGTGTCATGGCGGGCGACTCGGCGAGGTAGAGCACGGCGGCGAACTGCTCGCGCACCGCGATGCGCACCTGGTCCGGCCGGCCGAACCACTCCTTGCGCGGCCGGCCGAAGAGCCCGCGCGCCGGCTCGGCGGCCGCCGGGTCGACGATCACGTAGGGGCTGCCGAAACGGCGCAGGCGAGCGTCGAACGAGCGGGAACGGGTGTCCCGCCCGTCGTTCGGCTCCACGTCCTTGCCGGGCCAGCGGGTGGCGACGTGCGAGCCGGTCAGGGCGACCGCCCGGTAGCGGTCGCCCAGTTCCTCGCGCAGCAGCGTGCCCATCCCCCGGACCGCGCCCATCCAGTAGCCCCGCAACCCGGCGCGGTGGGTGGCGTGGGCGAGATGACCGTTGTGGGCCCAGACCACCGTCCTCCGCCCGCCGGCCCGGTGTTCTCTCAGCACCCGCAGGGCCTCGGCCATCCCGTCCTCCCGGGCCTGAACACCGGGCGGCTCCGTGGCCCGGCCGACCAGCGCATCCCGGTCCTCCTCGGGTTGCTGCACGTCGAAGCCGAAGAGGCTGAGCGGGTCGTCCGGGTGCTCGACGTTCCACCGCCGCATCCAGCGCACCTGGCCGACCATCTCGGCGCACGCCCACACCGGGTAGAGGCCGCGTGCCGTCACCTCGGCCGGGTCGCCCTCCCCGGTGGCCAGGTACCGGCCGATCCGTTCCGCGTCCTGCCAGCTCGACTCGATGGCCAGCGCGCGGAACCCGTGCCGGCGGACCAGGTAGGCGAACACCCGGTGTTTGGCCCGGTAGAAGCCGCCGGACGTGTGCACCGACTCACCCAGCCCGACCAGCTCGGCATCGCCGACCAGCTCGCCGAGCGGATCCAGCTCGTGGTCGGGGCCGTCGAGGTCCAGCGAGGTCAACCGGTAGACGCCGTTCACCGGCCCAGTCTGGCCACGCCGGGAGGGAAGATCCACACGATAGGCCCAGTTAGCCCTCGCCGCGCTCCCGGAGCAGGCGGAAGGCGCCGACCGCGGCGTAGCCGCCGGTGAGCGCGCCGAGCGCGACGACGGCGCGCAGCGGTGCGTCCCGGCGAACCAGGTGACCCAGCGCGGTGAGGGTGTCCGAGGTGTCCACGGCCAGCCCGATCCGGTGCCAGCGCCGCCGGCCCTCCGCCGGTTCACCCAGGTAGCCGACGCCGAGCGCGAGAGCCCGCGCGCCGTAGATCCGGGTCAGGTAGGCAACCGTCGGGCTGCTGCTCAGGCCGAATCCTCGCACCAACGGCCCCGGCGCGGCCAGCGCGCACACGCCGAGCAGGATCCGCCCGGCCGCCAACGCGACCAGCGCGTCGGGCTTCTGTCGATCACTCATCGGGGCAGCCTCGCCCGTGTCGGGGGTGGCTGGCAATTACCCGGCGGGTCATTGGGCGGTCCAGCCGCCGTCGACCGGCAGCAGCGCCCCGGTGATGAACGCGGCGGCGTCGGAGGCGAGGAACGCGATCGCCTCGGCGACCTCCTCCGGCCGGCCGATCCGTCGGATCGGGTGGGCCTCGCCGTAGGACGCGAGCATCTCGCGGCCGTTCTCCACGACGCCCTCCATGATGTCGGTGTCGATCACCCCGGGCAGCACGGCGTTGGACCGGATGCCCTTCGGGCCGCCCTCGACGGCGAGTACCCGGGTGATCTGGGCGATGGCGCCCTTGGACGCGGCATAGGCGGTCTGGGTCGGGATGGCCACCACCGACGAGATCGACGCGACCGAGATGATCGCTCCGCGACCGGCGGCCTCCATGACCCGGAACGCCTCGCGGGCCTGCAGGAAGTTGCCGCGCGCGTTGGTGGCCAGGATGGCGTCGAAGTCGTCGGCGCTGGTCTCAGTGACCGTCCGGTTCAGGGTCCGGCCGGCGTTGTTGACCAGGATGTCGAGCCGGCCGAACCGGTCGACCGCCAGCCGCGCGGTGGCCCGGGCGTGCTCCTCGTCGGCGACGTCGCCGACCAGGGCGGCCACGCTCTCCGGGTCGGCGGCGGCCAGCTTCTCGACCGCGTCGGAGCGGTCGGTGACGACCAGCCGGGCGCCGCGTTCGCGCAGCAGCGTCGCGGTGGCGTGCCCGATGCCGCGGGCGGCGCCGGTGACGACGGCGACCCGGCCGGTGAGGTCCCAGCTTGCGGGGGTGGACATGTGAACTCTCTTTCAGCGCTGTCGGGTGGGGCGGACGACGATCTCGTTGACGTCGACGTCCGGGGGTTGGGCGAGGGCGAAGGCGACCGCGCGGGCGACCGCATCCGGTTCGATGGCGTTGGCGCGGTAGGTGCGCATGGCCTCGGCCGCGCCCGGGTCGGTGATGGTGGCGGCCAGCTCGGAGGTCACCACGCCGGGGGAGACGGTGGTGACCCGGACCGACGGCGGTGACTCCTGGCGCAGGCCCTCGGTGATCGCCCAGGCGGCGTACTTGGTGCCGCAGTAGACCGCCGCGGTGGGCGAGACCTGGTGGGCGCCGATGCTGGCCGTGGTGACGAAGTGCCCCCACCCCTGCCGGACGAACACCGGCAGGGCGGCGGCGATGCCGTACAGCAGGCCGCGGACGTTCACGTCGATCATCCGGTCCCACTGGTCGACCAGCAGGGCGTCCAGCCGGGACAGCGGCATCACGCCGGCGTTGTTGACCAGTACGTCGATGCGGCCGTGCCGGTCCAGCGCGCGGGCGACGAAGGCCTCGAAGCCGGCGCGCTCGGTGACGTCGAGACGGGCGGCCTCGATGGAGCCCGGCTCGCCGCGTGCCTTCTCGGCGAGCCGGTCGAGGCGGTCGGTGCGGCGCGCACCGGCCAGCACGTGGTGGCCTTCGGCGGCCAGCCGGGCGGCCACGGCCTCGCCGATGCCGCTGCTCGCGCCGGTAACCAGGACGATCTTCCCCTGGTCGGGCATGTGGTGTTCCCTCCTGAGTGGTTCTCTCGGGTTCACCACCACCGTGCTGGGCCGGCCGGGGATCTGGCAGGACGCGGTCTTCCTGGGAGTTCCGCACCCACCCTGGGCCGGGGGGCGGCGCCTAGAGTTGTGCGGGTGGCGCCCAGTGCACTCGGAGAGTTCCTGCGGGCCCGGCGGTCCCGGGTCGGCCCGGAGGACGTCGGCCTGCCGGCGGTCAGCCACCGCCGGGTGAGCGGTCTGCGGCGCGAGGAGGTCGCGCTGCTCGCCGGGATGAGCGTGGACTACTACGTGCGGCTGGAGCAGGGCCGGGAGCGGAGCCCCTCGGTGCAGGTGCTGGAGGCGCTCAGCTCGACCCTGCGCCTGGACGAGGACGCCCGGGCGCACTTGTTCCGCCTGGCCGGGCTCGGGCCGCGCCCCCGGCCGATCCCGGCGCCGGAGGCGGTCGCGCCCGAGCTGCTACGCCTGCTCGAGTCGTGGCCCGAACAACCGGCCTTGGTGCTCGGCGGCACCTACGACGTGCTGGCCCGCAACCGCATCGGCCGGGCGCTGTTCGAGGAGTTCAGCCACTCGGACAACCTGCTGCTCAACGTCTTCCTCGACCCGGCTGCCCACCGCTTCTACCGCGACTGGCAGTCGGCGGCGGTGAACACGGTCGCGGGTTTCCGCCTGCTCACCGCCCAACGCCTGGCCGACCCGCGCGTCGCCCAGATCCTGCTGGAGCTGGAGGAGCACAGCCCCGAGTTCCGCCGGATCTGGGCACGCAACGACGCCCGGGGGAAGAACGCCGAGACCAAGACCTTCGTTCACCACCAGGTCGGCGAGCTGACCCTGCACATGCAGGCGTTCGACGTCCGGTCCGCCCCGGGCCAGCAGCTGATCGTCTACCACACGGAGCCGGAATCCCCGAGCGCGCAGGCCGTCCGCCTGCTCGGCAGCCTCGCCGCCACCGCCGACCTCGAGTCCTAGGCGGCCACCAGGCAGAACTCGTTGCCCTCGGGATCGGCCAGCGTGGTCCAGCGGGCGCCGTCCTCCTCCCGCTCCGCCAGCACCTCCGCACCCAGCCCCACCACCCGTTCCACCTCGGCCGACAGGTCGGCAACGGCGAAGTCGGCGTGCACCCGGTTCTTCGGCCCCTTCGGCTCGGGGACCCGGGTGAACGCCCAGCCCGGGCCGCCGTCGGCCCCGATCGAGGCGAACTCCTCGCTGGCCCCGTCGTCGACGCCCCGGCCGAGCACGCCGGCCCAGAACCCGGCCAGCTTGGCGGCGTTCGCGCAGTCCACCGTGATCGCGGACAGTTCGACGCTCATCGTTGACTCCTTCGGTCGTGGAAAACCCCTCCGGGCGCCACGCTCGACCCTGCCCCTACCGGAGGGTCAACTCGTTGAGACTCCCCCAGGGGGAGGGCGCAGAATCCCCGTCATGGACGTGCTGCTGACCATCGGCGACTTCTCCCGCATGACCTACCTCAGCGTGAAGGCGCTCCGGCACTACCACGAGATCGGCCTGCTCGAACCGGCCGAGATCGACCCGGCCAGCGGTTACCGGCTCTACCGGCCGGCCCAGGTGACGACCGCGCAGGTGATCCGCCGGCTGCGCGACTTGGACATGCCGCTGGACGCGGTCCGCACCGTGCTGGGCGCCCCGGACCTGGACAGCCGGAACGCGGTGATCGTCGAGCACCTGCGAGGCATGGAGCGGCGCCTGGAGCAGCTCAACAGCACGGTCACCTCGCTGCGGGTGCTGCTGGAGCAGCCCTCGCCGGCCCTCGAGGTCGAGTACCGGTCGACCCCGGCGGTGCGCGCGCTGGCCATCACCGGCCGGGTACGGATGGACGACTCCGAGCAGTGGCTCTCCGACGCCCTGGGGGAGGTCGCGGCCGCGGTACACGCGCACCGGGCGGGCCCGGACGGGGCGCTGTACTTCAGCGACTTCTTCCACGCCGACGCGGGCGGCATGACCGCGTTCGTGCCGGTCACCGGCCCGGTGCGGGCGACCGGGCGGGTCGAGGAGATCGAGCTGCCGGCCGTGGAGCTGGCGGTGAGCGTGCACCGGGGGCCGTCGGCCCAGGTCGACCGGACCTACGGCGCGCTGGGCACCTTCGTCGCCGAGCGGGCCTTCGGCGTGGACGGCCCGATCCGGGAGCACTACCTGGTCACCACGGCCGACACCGCCGACGAGCGGCTGCACCGCACGGAGGTGTGTTGGCCGGTGTTCCGCACGAGCTGACTGGACCCTCACCGTACGGGAGGCCCGAAGCTCGCCGGCATGGATGCCATCTTTGACGACAACGCGTTGCCGCGAGCCCTGCACAACGAAGGGCCGGACCCGGAGCTGGCCGGCGAGCTCGCCCTGTTCGGCCAGTTCGTCGGCTCGTGGGAGCTGGAATGCGTGCGCTACGCACCGGACGGATCGCAACTCTCCGTGATGTACGGGGAGCTGCGGTTCGGCTGGGTGCTCGGTGGCCGCGCGGTGCAGGACGTGTGGATCGTCCCCGGCCGCGGCCAGCCCGGCGAGGGCAAGGCCCCGGGCTTCCACGGCACGACCATCCGCTTCTACGACCCCGACCTGGGCGCGTGGCGGTCCACCTGGATCGACCCGCCGAACAACCGGGTGCGCCGGTTCATCGGTCGGCCGGTGGACGGGGGGATCGAACTCATCAGCGACGAGGGGATCGAGCCCACCTGGCGCTGGCGGTTCCGCGACATCACCCCCGACGCCTTCACCTGGACCAGCGACCGCTCCACCGAGGAGGAACCGGCTTGGACCCACGAGGTGCTGATGCGGGCCAAGCGGGTCTGATGAGGCTGGCCGGTGGCGCCGCGTGCGTTCGCTACGCACCGTGATGGCCCGCTTGGCCTTGAACTAGTCCTTGCCACCGTTGCTCGCCGAGTGCGCGCCCAGTCCGGTTCGATCATGGGGAAGACCGGGCTGCGCCAGCGTTCGGTGGAGACGGGCCGCGCCTACCGCCCCAAATCAACCACGGTCCGTAACCAGCTGCGGAAGACCACCCAGCCGCGCGGTCCAAGCCGCTCTTTACGGCCTTCCACCACACCTCCGGCCCGATCGGGGGCGGTTGCTGAGCCTCGGCGCCTTGCCGGCGCCTGCGCCGAGCTCACCCTGAGAGACGCAGCTCATCAGTAAAGGGTCTCTCACGATGAGTTGACGTTGCACTGGTCGCCGACGGGGGTCGGGTCGGCTATGCGGATGGCAAGTGTTCGGCAATTACGTTATGCGTATCTGTCATGGTCCTCGCGGATCGGTGGATTCGTTTCTATGGTTGAACCATTGATACTCGATGAGGAGTGTTCGATGGTTGACTACTCGGCGTACTCGAGGTTGTCGGTGCGGGTCAGCGACCGGCTCGCCACCGTGGTGCTGAACCGGCCGGACCAGCGGAACGCGATCGACCACGCGATGCACGTGGAGCTGGCCCGGGTGTGGGTGGACCTGGCCGAGGACCCGGAGGTCTTCGCCGTCCTGCTGACCGGCGCCGGCGACGTGTTCAGCGTCGGCGGCAACGTCCGGGGGATGCTGGAGCGGCCCGGCGGGGACGTGGCCCCGGATGGGCAGCCGTTCGAGCCGGGCGGCGCCAGAAGGATCATCTACAACCTGCTGGACCTGGACAAACCCGTGGTCTGCGCGCTCAACGGGCATGCCGTGGGCCTCGGCGCCACGATCGCGCTGTGCACCGACATCACGGTCATGTCGAGCGCCGCGAAGATCGCCGACACCCACGTCAAGGTGGGCCTGGTCGCCGGGGACGGCGGCGCCGCGCTGTGGCCGCTGCTGGTCGGCCCGGCGCGGGCCAAGGAGATGCTGATGCTCGGCACCCTGCTGACCGGCGAGCAGGCCGAGCGGCTGGGCCTGGTCAACCACGTCGTCGAGCCCGACGAGGTGGTGCCCACCGCCACCCGGATCGCCCGCGAGCTGGCGGACGGCCCCACCTGGGCGATCCGGTGGACCAAGCTGTCGGTGAACAAGTGGCTGAAGCAGCAGGTCAACCTGGTCTTCGACACCTCGATGGCGCTGGAGATGGCGACCTTCCACACCGCTGACCACCGGGAGGCGGTCACCGCGTTCCTGGAGAAGCGGCGCCCCGAGTTCACCGGCCGGTGATGGGGGTGGCGAGCGGGGTCCTGGACGGCGTCCGGGTGCTGGACTTCACCACGACGATGGCCGGGCCGATGTGCACCCGGCTGCTGGCCGACCTGGGCGCGGAGGTCATCAAGGTCGAGTCCCCGGACGGCGACCACCTGCGGGTGCGGCCGCCCCTGCGGGAGGGTCCGAACGGCCCGCACAGCACGTACTTCGGCCAGCTCAACCGGGGTAAGCGGTCGATCGTGCTGGACCTGAAGAACCCGGTGGGCCGGGACCTCGCGGTGCGCCTCGCCGGGCTGGCCGACGTGGTGGTGGAGAACTTCCGCCCCGGGGTGATGCGCCGGCTCGGGCTGGACTACCCGGCGCTGTCCGAGGCCAACGCCGGCCTGGTCTACTGCGCGATATCCGGCTACGGGCAGACCGGCCCGTCCGCGCAGCGGCCGGCCTACGCGCCGGCCATCCACGCCGACAGCGGGTTCGACCTGACCCACCTCGGTTATCAGGACGGCGCGGACCGGCCGGCCGCCACCGGGCTGTTCATCGCCGACGTGTTCGGCGCGGTGTACGCCTTCGGCGCGATCCAGGCGGCGTTGCTGCACCGGCACCGCACCGGCCGGGGCCAGGCGATCGACCTGTCGCTGCTGGAGACCATGCTCGCGCTGCAGGTGTTCGAGGTGCAGCACGCCCAGTTCCCCGGCCGGCGGCGCCGGCCGCTGTACCGGCCGCTGCGCACCACCGACGGCTTCGTCATGGCCGCCCCGGTCAACCAGCGCAACTACCAGCGGCTGGTGGAGGCGCTCGGCCACCCGGAGTGGGGCGACGACCCCCGGTTCACCACGCCGGCCGAGCGCGAACACCACTGGGACGAGCTGATGTCGCTGGTGGAGGCCTGGACCTCGGCGCGCACCGCGGCCGACTGTGAACGCACGCTGCTGGCCGCCGGCGTGGCCTGCGCCCGGTACCGCGAGGTGCCGGAAGTGCTGGCCGACCCGCAGCTGGCCCACCGGGAGGCGCTGGCCACCGCCCGGGACGGGGCCGGGCCGTTCCTCATGCCCAACCCGCCGTTCCGGCTCTCCGCCGCACCCGTGGCGGGCTCGGACTGGGTGCCCGGCCTGGGGGAGCACGGCCCGGACGTGCTCACCGAACTGCTCGACGCCTCGCCGGACCGGGTGCGCCGGTGGCACGCGGCCGGCGCCTTCGGACACCGGAACAGGAGCGACGCATGCTGAGCGCCGAACACGAGGACTTCCGCGACTCGGTCCGCCGGATGGCCGCGGAACGGGTCGCGCCGATCGCCGACGAGCTGGACCGCACCGACCGGTTCCCGGAGCACCTGGTCGAGGTGTTCGGCGACATGGGGCTGCTGCAGCTGGCGGTGCCCGAGGAGTACGGCGGCCCGGGTGCCGACCTGATCGCCACCTGCATCGCCCGCGAGGAGGTCGCCCGGGCCGGGTCGATGGCGCTGGCCCAGCTGGCCGGGCAGACCGGGATCGTGGTGCAGGGCCTGCTGGACAGCGCCGGCGAGGAGCTGAAACGGCAGGTCCTGCCCGAGTTGGCCGAGGGCCGCACGCTGACCTGCATCGCGCTCACCGAGAGCGACGTCGGGTCCGATCCGGCGCTGCTCACCACCCGGGCGGTCCGGGACGGCTCCGACTGGGTGATCAACGGGTCGAAGCAGTTCATCACCTGGGGCCGGGTGGCCCGGTACGCGCTGGTGTTCGCCCGCACCAACGACCGGCCGAGGGCCGCCGGGGTCACCGCCTTCCTGGCCGACACCGACCAGCCGGGGTGGGTGGTGGCCCGGGAGAACGACAAGATGGGCCAGCGCGGGGTGCCCAACAACGAGATCTTCCTCGACGGGCTGCGGGTGCCCGACCACATGCGGGTGGGCGACGAGGGCCGGGGTTTCAGCGCCGCGCTGCGCGGCCTGCACCTCAACCGCCCCACGGTGGCCGCGCTGGCCGTCGGCGGCGCCCAGTGCGCGCTGGACTACGCCGTCCGCTACGGCGCCGGCCGGCGCACCGGTGGCCACCTGGTCACCGACTACCAGGGCATCCAGTGGATGATCGCGCGGGCCGCCACCCGCATCGAGGCGGCCCGCAGCCTGGTCTACCGGTGCGCGCTCGAGCACGCCGGAGGGGCGGACCACCGGGAACTCACCCGGCTGTCCTCGATGGCCAAGCTGTTCGCCACCGACGTGGCCCAGCAGGTCACCTACGATGCGCTGCAGATGCTCGGCGGTCACGGGTACATGCGTGACCACCCGGTGGAACGCTATGCCAGGGATGCGCGCATCCTGACCATCTACGAGGGCACCAACGAGATCCAGAAGAACATCATCGCGCGCCACGAGCTGCGCGACTTCGTGAAGGAGAGACCGGCATGACCGACCCGGTGTTCGAACCGGTGCGGTCGCAGCGCGCCTTCGACGTGATCATCGGCCAGATCCGGGCGATGCTGCGCAGCGGCGAGCTGCGCCCCGGCGACCGGTTGCCGTCCGAGCGGGCGCTGTCCGAGCAGTTCCAGGTCAGCCGGAACACGGTGCGCGAGGCGCTGCGCATGCTGGAGATCTCCGGCCTGATCACGCTGCGCAAGGGTGCCACCGGCGGCGCGTTCATCGCCAAACCCGACCCCGGGGTGCTGGCCAACGGGCTGTCCGACGCGATCCAGCTCACCGCGATCTCCCTGTCCGACCTCACCGAGGCGCGGCTGTGGGTGGAGTCGATGATCGTCCGGGTGGCCTGCGAGCGGATGACCGAGGAGCACCTCCAGGCGCTGCACGACAACGTCGAGCAGGCCGGCAAGCTCTCCGCCCAGGGCGACTGGGAGCGCAAGGCGGTGGTACACATCGAGTTCCACAACCTGCTCGCCCAGGCCACCGGCAACCCCATCCTGTCCATCCTGATGAGGTCGCTCACCGAGGTGGTGCGGGAGATCGGGATCGCGGCCGGGCCGGCCACCGACGACGTCACCCTGCGCTCCCGAGCCCGGCTGCTCGGCCACCTGCGCCGGCGGGACGCGGACCAGGCGGTGGCCGAGATGGAACACCACCTGCGACGCCTGCACGAGATGTGGCTGACCGGCGCCTACGAGGGCTCCCGCACCCCGCGCTGACGCAAAGAGACGCCTCCACACGCGGCTTAACCAACTCCCCTTGCTTGGTCGACATCAACCTCACGGCCCTCCAAGAAGCCGGAAAGGGCGCTGAGGTTGATGTGGATCTTCAGGTGGGTGCGCGACGGTTTGAAATCAGCTTGGACGGCGCGGCTGGGTAGCCTCCCGTGGCTCGGGTGCGGCCGGTTGCGTTTGGTTCGGGCGCGGGCGGGCACTTCTGTTACGGACCGTGATGGCCGGCTTGGCTCCTGAACGAGTGCTCGACGAAAGCGGGCCGGTCGGGCCGCCATCAGCCGACCACGGTCCGTAACCAGGGCGCGGAACGTCCCGCGCCGTCCAAGCCGATCCTTAGATCGGCACCCACCCGGCCCCTTTTTCTTCGCGGTCGGGCTTGCGTTTGAGCGCGCTCAAATTTCTAGCGTTGCGGCCATGACAACTTCTCTCACCTGGATCATCACCGGCGCTTCCCGCGGCTTCGGCCGGGCCATCGCCGAATTCGCCCTGGCCGGCGGCGACAACGTGGTGGCGGCCGTCCGCAACCCGGAGTCGGTGGCCGACCTGGCCGGCGCGCACCCGGAGCGGTTCGCGGCCGTCGAGTTCGACGCGGCGGACACCGCGCGGGCGCAAGAGCTGGTCCGCGCCTCGGTCGACCGGTTCGGCCGGGTCGACGTACTGGTCAACAACGCCGGCCGGGGCTACATCGGGGCGGCCGAGGAGGTCAGCGAGGCCGACCTGCGCGAGTCCATGGACCTGCACCTGTTCGGGCCGGCGGCGCTGGTCCGGGCCGCGCTGCCGGTCATGCGCGCGCAGCGCGCCGGCACCATCGTGCAGATGAGCAGCCAGGGCGGGCGGCTGTCCTTCCCCGGCGTGGGAACCTACTCGGCCGGCAAGTTCGCCCTGGAGGGGTGGTCGGAGGCGCTGGCCGGGGAGGTGGCGCCGTTCGGGGTGCGGGTGATGATCGTGGAACCCAGCCGGTTCCGGACCTCGTTCAACGCGCCCGGGACGCTCCGGTTCGCGGCCTCGCGGTCCGACTACGCCGACATCCTGGCGGCGGTCCGGGCCGACCTGGCCGGCGCCGACGGCATCCAGGAGGGCGACCCGGTGAAGGCGGCCGAGCTGATCGTGTCGCTGGCCCACGCCGAGCGGGTGCCGCTGCGGCTGCCACTGGGCGCCGAGGCGGTCCAGCGGATCGGGAACGCCTACCGCCGCGGCCTCGAGGAACTGGACCAGTGGGAGGAAGCCGCGCGCGGAACGGACTTCGCCGGGGTCCCCGCCTCGGTCCGGCCCGTCTAGGCTGGGTTCCGTGGCTACCGAAGACCTGATGGCCAAGGCGCTCGCGGCACTGGGCGAGGTCGACGGGCCGATGTCGGTCGAGGTGATCCACCGGCTGGTGGACACCGGCGACGACACCGGCCCGATGAACATCGCCGAGGTGGCCGACCTGCTGGACATCTCGCCGCACACTCTGCGCTACTACGAGCGGGTCGGCCTGGTCGAGGTCGACCGGGACAGCAGCGGTCACCGGCTCTACCGGCCGGAGACCGTGCGCCGGCTGGTCTTCCTGACCCGGATGCGGCTGTCCGGGATGGCGATGCGCGACCTGCAGCACTACATCGCGCTGGTGGACGACGGCGAGGCGACGGTGCCCGAGCGGCTGGACATGCTGCTGGAACACCGCGACACCATCCGCCGCCAGATCAAGGAGCTGACCCTCTCCCTGGCCGCCACCGAGTACAAGATCGCCACCTACGGCGGCCGCGCCGGCGACTGAACCGGCCTATGCTGCCGGTCATGGCGCTCGAGCCGACGACCGTCATGACCACGGACGGGGTACCGCCCGAGGATGCGTTCGGCTACTGGAGCGACCTGATCTGCGCGGAGTTCGTGCAGCTGGAGGCCCGGGCGCTGGACACCCGCCGGTTCGCCGGCAGCATCGAGCACGACTCGCTGGACGACCTGTGCTTCTCCGTGGTCAGCTCGCGGGGGCAGCGGGTGGACCGGACCCGCCGGCTGATCGCGGCCAGCCGCGAGGAGGTGGTGCTGGTCAGCATCCAGCTGGCCGGCACCGGGTCGGTGCGGCAGGCCGGGCGGCTGGCCCGCCAGTCGGTGGGCACGATGACCTTCTACGACAGCACCGTGCCCTACACGCTGGAGTTCGACGCGCCGTTCCGCCAGCTCATCGTGCAGGTGCCGAGGGCGATGCTGCCGGTGGGCGTGCTGGGCGGGGCGACGGCGGTCGGCCTGGCCCCCCACGGTCCGGGCGGGGTGGTGGCCGACTTCCTGCTCGGCCTGCACCGGTTGCGGCGGACTCACCCGGCGGCGGCCGCCGTGCTGGTGCCGCACGCGGTCGGGCTGGTGGACGGCGCGCTGCGGCTGGCCGAGGGCTCGGGCAGCTGGTCGGCCGCCGCCGGCTCGGCCCACCTGAGGGAACGCGTCCACCGGTTCGTCGCCGCGCACGCGCGGGAGGCGGACCTGGACGTGAACCGGGTGGCCACCGCCTGCGGGATCTCCCGCCGCACGCTGTTCCGGGTGCTGGCCGAGGGCGGCGAGGGGTTCACCGAGCTGGTCCGGCGGCACCGCGTGCGCCGGGCCAAGGAACTGCTGCGCGCCCACCCCGGGCGGCTGCTGTCGACGGTCGCCCACGAGTCCGGGTTCGGCGGTGAGGCGCAGCTGCACCGGGCCTTCCGCGCGGTCACCGGCACGACGCCGGGGGCGTACCGAGGCACGAACCGTCAGTAGCCCTGGCGCGAAACGTCAGTCCCCGGCCCGGGACGGCCCCAGAATCTCCGCATGGCGAAGGTGGTGCGGGTGGCGGCGGTGCAGGCCGAGCCGAAGTGGCTGGACCTGGACGCCGGCGTGCGTCAGGTGATCGAGCTGATCGGGCAGGCCGCCGCGCGGGGCGCCCGGCTGGTGGTGTTCCCCGAGACCTTCCTGCCCGGCTACCCGTGGTGGATCTGGCTGGACGCGCCGGCGGCCGGCATGCGGTTCGTGCCCGGGTACGCGGAGAACTCGATGACCAGGGACGGCGCCGAGCTGCGCCGGATCGCCGCCTCGGCCGCCGAGCACGGCGTGCACGTGGTGCTCGGCTTCTCCGAACGGGCCGGCGGCAGCCTGTACATGGCGCAGGCCTTCCTCTCCGACACCGGCGAGGTGCTGGGAGTGCGCCGCAAGCTGAAGCCGACGCACGTCGAGCGGTCGGTGTTCGGCGAGGGCGACGGCAGCGACCTGCGGGTGTTCGAGACGGAGCTCGGCCGGGTGGGTGGGCTGAACTGCTGGGAGCACCTCCAGCCACTGGTCAAGTACGCGCTGTTCAGCTTCGGCGAGCAGATCCACGCGGCCGCGTGGCCGAGCTTCTCCCTCTACCGGGGCGGGGCCAGGGCACTGGGACCGGAGGTCAACACCGCCGCGAGCCTGGTGTACGCGGTGGAGGGGCAGTGCTTCGTGGTGGCGTCCTGCGCGACGGTCGGACCGGCCGGGCAGGAGCTGTTCTGCGACACCGAGGCGAAGCGGCAGCTCCTGGCCCAGGGCGGGGGATTCGCGCGCATCTTCGGGCCGGAGGGCACCCCGCTCGGGGATGAGCTGGCCGAGGACGAGGAGGGCCTGGTCGTCGCCGACCTGGACTTCTCGCTGATCGCCATCGCCAAGTCGGCGGCCGACCCGGTCGGCCACTACTCGCGGCCCGACGTGCTGCGCCTGTACGTCAACCGGGCGTCCACCCCGAGGGTGGTCGAGGTGGAGGACGTGCCCGCGCCCACCTTCGCCGACTAAGTTGGTCGTGTGAAGGTACTTCTGACGGAAGGCATCCACCCGGTCGCGACGGAGCTGTTCCGCCGCGCCGGCTGCGACGTCGATCTGCGCAAGGGCTCGTTGAGCGAGGACGAGCTGATCGAGGAGCTGCCGGGGGTCACGCTGCTCGGCATCCGCTCGAACACCAGGGTGACCCCTCGGGTGCTCGATGCGGGCAAGGATCTGCTGGCGCTGGGATGCTTCTGCATCGGCACCAACCAGGTCCACCTGACCGACGCGGCGGAGCGGGGACAGGCCGTGTTCAACGCGCCGTTCTCCAACACCCGCAGCGTGGTCGAGCTGGTGCTCGGCGAGATCATCGCGTTGGCCCGGCGGCTGCCGGAGAAGACGCAGCGCATGCACGAGGGGATCTGGGACAAGTCGGCCAAGGGCAGCCACGAGGTGCGGGGGCGCACCCTCGGCATCCTCGGCTACGGCAACATCGGCACCCAGCTGTCCAACGTCGCCGAGGCCTTCGGCATGCGGGTGATCTTCTACGACACCGCCGACCGGCTGGCCCACGGCAACGCGAAGCGGGTCGGCTCGCTGGACGAGCTGCTGGCCGAGTCGGACGTGGTGAGCATCCACGTGGACGGCCGGCCGGGCAACGCGGGGCTGTTCGGCGCGGAGCAGTTCGCCAAGATGAAGCCGCGAGCGATCTTCATCAACGCGTCCCGGGGCATGGTCGTGGACGAGCTGGCGCTGCGCGAGCACATCCTGTCCGGCCACCTGGCCGGCGCCGCGATGGACGTGTTCCCGATCGAGCCGAAGGCCCAGGGCGACCCCTTCGACTCGCCGCTGCGCGGGCTGGACAACGTGATCCTCACCCCGCACGTGGGCGGTTCGACGCAGGAGGCGCAGGAGGAGATCGGCTACTTCGTCGCCAACAAGCTGCTCGGGTTCGTCAACGGCGGCAGCACCGCGCTGTCGGTCAACCTGCCCCAGGTGGGGCTGCCCCGGCCCCCGGGCACGTTCCGGATGGCCTACCTGCACACCAGCGTGCCGGGGGTGCTGGCCGACATCAACCGGACGGTCGCCGAGACCGGGGTCAACGTGGTGGGCCAGTCGCTGTCCACCAGCGGTGACCACGGCTACGTGCTCACCGACACCGACGCGGCGCTGCCCGAGGAAGCCCTGGCAACGCTGCGCCGGTCGGCCCACACCGTCTGGCTGCGCACCTGGCAGCCCTGACTCAGTCCTCCAGGAGGTCTTCGATGGCGATGGGGATGTGGCGGACCCGGATACCGGTGGCGTTGTAGACGGCGTTGGCGACGGCCGCCGCCATGCCCACGGTTCCGATCTCGCCGATCCCCTTCGCCCCGACCGGGTTGTGCAGCGTGTCCGGGTACTCGACGAACCGCACGTCGATGTCCGGGATGTCGGCGTTCACCGGGAGCAGGTAGCCGGCGAAGTCGCCGTTGGCCATGCGGCCGTTCCGCTCGATCTCCAGGCCCTCGTGCAGCGCGGCCGAGACGCCCCAGATCATCCCGCCCATGATCTGGCTACGGGCCATCCGCTGGTTGATGATCCGGCCGGCGTCGAACACGCCGAGCATCCGGGAGACTCGGGCCTCGCGGGTCCACCGGTGCACCCGGACCTCGCAGAACTGCGCGCCGAACGAGCTGAACGAGTGCTTGGTCAGCTCCTCCCCGGGCGCGGACGAACCGGTCGCGGAGACGGACTCCCGGTCCAGTGCCCGCAGCAGCTCGCCGAAGGTCATCGTCCGCCCACCGGCCAGTACGCGGCCGTCGGCGTAGGTGACCTCCAGGCCTTCGAACGGTGCGCCCGGCGCGGACGCCAGGGTCTGCAGGTCGTCGAGGACCTTGGCCGCCGCGATCATGATCGCCGAACCGACGCTGGCCGTGGCGGTGGAGCCGCCGGACAGGCCGCCGGGCGGCAGCACCGAGTCGCCCAGCCGAGGCGTAACCCGGCCGCTCGGGATGTCCAGCGACTCGGCCCCCACCAGCGCCATCACGCTGAGCAGGCCGGTCCCCGGGTCCGCCCCGCTGGTCGCCACCACGGCGGTCTCGTCGGCC
Organism: Actinospineispora eucalypti; assembly: GCF_039543365.1. Classification (NCBI taxonomy): domain Bacteria; kingdom Bacillati; phylum Actinomycetota; class Actinomycetes; order Pseudonocardiales; family Pseudonocardiaceae; genus Actinospineispora; species Actinospineispora eucalypti. Next base: position 219,102 of record NZ_BAABJP010000008.1, on the reverse strand, counting down.
CGCAGGGTGACCTCGACGGACGCCGGGAACCGCAGGGCCGGGAACATCGCGGTGGCGGTGCCCATCCCGACCAGCCAGTCGCCGTCGGTGTGGCCGTGCGCCGACCGGTCGGCCCAGCCGAACCGGGCCGCGCCGATGCGGAAGCACTCGTCGAGGTGCTTGCTCGACCACTGCAGGTCGTTTCCGGGCGGCGCGATCGAGTTGTTGCGCAGGCGCAGCTCGATCGGGTCCATGTCCAGCGCTACCGCCAGCTCGTCCATCGCGCTTTCCAGGGCGAACGAGCCGGGTGCCTCACCGGGGGCGCGCATGAACGTGGTCGGCGGGATGTTCAGCGGCACCATCTTCTGGCTGATCGCCAGGTTCGGCGTGGCGTACCACTCCCGCGAGGTGCCGTGCGAGGTCGGCTCCACGAACGACCGGTCGGCCGGCGTGCTGCACACCGAGTCGTGCCTCACCGCGACCAGTGAGCCGCCCCGGTCCGCACCTAGGGCGACGGTCTGCACCGTCGAGGCCCGGCCCGCGGTGGCGGTGAAGACCTGTTCCCTGGTCAGCGCGGCTTTCACCGGCCTTCCGAGCGCCCGGGAGGTCGCGGCGGCCAGGAAGGCGGGCGCGGACGTGCGCCCCTTGCCGCCGAACGCGCCGCCGACGAACGGGTTCACCGCGCGGACGGCCGCCGGGTCGATGTCCAGCGCGGCGGCCAGCTCCATCGCCTGCAGGTGCGCTCCCTGGTTGCCGCTGTACACGGTCACCTCGCCGGACTCCCACACCGCCACGGCGGAGTGCGGCTCCATCGCGGCGTGGTTCTGCGTTGCCGTCCGGTACGTGGCCTGGACGACCACGGGGCTGGTCGCCAGTGCCGCCTCGATGGACTCCACCCCGTCGGCGAGCACCGTGATGGCCGGCGGGTCCTCCGACACCACCGGAGCCGCGTCCTCGGCGGAGTCCAGGTTGTCCAGCAACGAGGTCGGCGCGAATCGTTCGTGGTAGGCGACCCGGACCAGCATCGCCGCGTCCCGGGCCTGCTCGAAGGTCTCCGCCACCACGAAGCCGATCGGCTGGCCGTAGTAGGTGACCTCCTTGTCCTGCAGCGGCACCCAGGTCTCGCCGAAGATGGGGGAGTTGGGCGTGCGCAGCTCCAGCGGCTCGAACGGCGTGTAGACGCCGATCACCCCGGGGGAGTTCCGCGCCGAGGCGACGTCCATGGCGGCGATCTCGCCGTGGGCGATCGTGCTGAGCACGAGGTACCCGTAGGCCATGCCGGGGAAGTTGTGGTCGGCCCCGTACCGGGCCCGGCCGGTGACTTTCAGCGGGGCATCCAGCCGATCGGGCATCAGGCACGCTCCAGTTCGAGCAGGGCGCGGACGATGGTCCGCTTCAGCAGGGGCACCTTGAATCCGTTCCCGGACAGCGGCCGGGCGCCGTCGGCGGCCAGGGCGGCGGCCGCCTCGAAGGACGCGAGCCGCGCCGGTGCGCCGCGCAGCGCCTCTTCCACCGCCGGCAGCCGCCACGGCACGGTGGCCACGCCGCCGACCGCCACCCGGGCATCGGCGATGTGACCGTCCCGGATGTCCAGCGCGGCGGCGGCCGAGCACAGCGCGAACTCGTAGGACTGCCGGTCCCGGACCTTCACGTAGGTCGACCGCGCGGCCCAGTCCAGCCGGGGCACCCGCAGCTCGGTGATCAGCTCACCGGGGCGCAGGTCGTGCTCCACCTCGGGCGAGTCACCCGGCGGCCGGTAGAAGTCGGCCAGCTTCACGGTGCGCCCGCCGTCGGCGCCGGCCAGCCGGATCTCCGCGTCCAGCGCGACCAGGGCGACCGCGACGTCGCTGGCGTGGGTGGCCACGCACGAGTCGCTGGTACCGAGCACGGCGTGCATCCGGTTCGCCCCGGTGACCGCCGGGCAGCCGCTGCCCGGGTTGCGCCGGTTGCACGGCATGGCGACGTCCCGGAAGTACCCGCAGCGGGTGCGCTGCATCAGGTTCCCGCCGATGCTGGCCATGTTCCGCAGCTGCTGGGAAGCGCTCAGCAGCAGCGCGCGGGAGATCATCGGGTACACCCCGGGGTGCGCCGCGATGTCGCTCATCCGCTCCAGCGCGCCGATCCGCAGGCCGTCACCGGTCTCGATGCCGCGCAGCGGGAGCTCGTTGATGTCCAGCAGGTGCCCGGGGGTGAGCACGTCCAGCTTCATCAGGTCGACCAGGGTGGTCCCGCCGGCCAGGAAGGTGCCGGGGGCGGCGAGGGCGTCCTCGACGGTCGCCGGTGCGGTCAGCTCAAACGGTCGCATCGGCCCGCCTCGCCTGCTCGATCGCCGCGACGATGTTCGGGTAGGCCGAGCAGCGGCAGATGTTGCCGGACATGAACTCCCGGACATCGTCCACGTCCTGCTCGACGGCGGCGACCGCCGACATGACCTGCCCCGGCGTGCAGAACCCGCACTGCAGCGCGTCCTGGTCCACGAAGGCCTGCTGCACCGGGTGCAGTCGCTCCCCGTCGGCGAGCCCCTCGACCGTGGTCACCGGCTGTTTCACCGTGGCGGCCAGGGTGAGGCAGGAGAGGACCGGCCGGCCGCCGACGTGCACGGTGCAGGCGCCGCACTGGCCCCGGTCGCAGCCCTTCTTGGGGCCGGTGATGTCGAGTCGTTCCCGCAACGCGTCCAGCAGGGTCACGCCGGGATCTGCGCTGAGTTGGGTGGTTGTGCCATTGACTGTGAGTTCGATGTCCACTGAATCTTCTTCCGTGGAAGCTCGTGGTGGTATTGGAGGCGCGGGGGGAACCGGATATTCATCCGCTTGCCCGTGGCCGAGGCTAGCGGATTAGAATCCGCTTGGCAACGAGAGCCTACGCGGGGAGGGGGACGATGACGACGGGATCGGTGAGCCCCCGGCGCGCGGACACCAGGCGGAACCACGAGCGCATCCTCGAGGTGGCGGCGGAGTCGCTGACCCGGTGCGGCAACGTCTCGTTCAACGCCATCGCCAAACGGGCCGAGGTGGGCGTCGGCACGGTGTACCGGCATTTCCCCACCCCCGAGGCGCTGATCCTCGCGGTCTACCAGCGCGAGGTACAGCATCTGGTGGAGGTCGTGCCGGCCCTGCTCCAGGCGCACACCCCGGAGCGGGCCTTCCGGGTGTGGACGACCGATCACCTCGCCCGCTACATGATGACCAAGCGGGGCCTGGTTGACGCACTGCGCGCCGCGACCTCCGCACCGGGGACGCTGCCCGCGAGCGCGTACGAGTCCATGGTCGGCGCGATCTCCACGCTGTTGAAGGCCAATGTCGAGGCGGGCACCGTACGCTCCGACCTCGAGCCGGAGACGCTGCTGCGGGGCCTCGGCGGCCTGATGTACCTCGACCCGGACGACGACTGGCGGGGCGCGACCGAGCGGCTCACCGACCTGCTCTGGCGAGGCATGCGCGCGGACTGAGGCGGGTCCGGCTCGCGGTACGCTGCTCGCTCCGTTGACGACTACGCCAAACAGGGCTCTTTTCCCGCGCGCCGAGGCGGAGCACCATCAAGCACCGGAGGTGAGTCCATGCCATCCCTCGGTCGCGAGCGGACACCCGTCCTGGAGCGGGCGACGCGGGAGCGTCTGGTCGTGCTCACCCAGGCGGCTTCACCGCCGGCCTGGGTGATGGCCTGGTGTGAGCGGGGCGGACGCCCGCTCACCACCCGGAACCTGACCGTCCACTGCTCCCACGGCGCCCCGAGCGGCCTGCTCCGGGCGATCACCGATCTGGGCGGCCGGCACGTGCTGCTCACGCGCGCGGCCGAAGCCGCCCGGCCCGGCCGGGTGGTCGTCGCGCTGGGCGGGCTGCCCCGTGATGCCGCGGTGCTCACCGAGGCGGCGGCGTGCGCCGGGGCACTGGAGGTTCCGCTGGACCTGGTGCACGGCGTACCGCTGGCCTTCGCCGAGCGCAGCGTAGGCCTCGACCAGGCGCTCGAGCGCGGCGAGTGGCTGCTCGAGGCGGCCACCCGGCAGGTGGCGGCCCATGCGCCGGACCTGAGGGTGACCACCCGGCTGGTCCGGGCGCGGGCCCACGAGCTGGTGACCGAGGTGCCGGACGACGAGCTGCTCGTGCTCGGCATGGCGCACCACCCGACCCGCCCCGAGCCCCACCTGGCCGGAATGAGCGCGATCCACTTCGCCCCCGGCCCGATCCTCTTCGTCCCCACCTGAGACGTCGCGCACCGCCCACCCCGACGTCGCGCAAGAGACCGTGACGCTCCACGAAGCCCACGACATCTGCCAACGGGTCCACAGCGACAGGATCTGGCCGACCAGATCGAGGGTGCGACAGCGGGCCGCTTCGCCCGGTGAGCGTGCCCAAGTGCCCGGAGCGTCGGTCAATTTCCCCGTGCAGGCGGATCGAGACCCACCTGCCCCCAGGGTGATTTGTCGATGCGCGGGCTCTTGGCGCGGCATGCAGCCGGCGAGGTCGAGATCGGCCCAGGGAATTGCGGCATGCAACTCTCGCGGCCAGGCGAGCCTGTTAGTTCAAATTTGACCGGCAGGTCATGCCCGTGAGGAGGGTCGATGGATCGGCGATGCCGCCGCCCTGAGAATTGCGTGGCTGACTGGCAGTGGAGAGGGGCGGCAGCATGGTTCCGATTGCTATCTAGACACGGACCTGGATGATTGGACATTCTGCGGGGCCGACCTTAGGGTGCCGTTAATCGGGATCATTCCCGCGCGGTTGACCCGTGATGCGTTTCGCCCCGTATGGAGGTTCGCGCCATGGCGCAGCAAGTGTTGGTCTCGTTGATCGATGACCTGGACGGTCAGACGGCGAACGAGACCGTGACGTTCGGGCTTGACGGAAAGTCCTACGAGATCGACCTTTCCGAGGCCAACTCGAGCAAGCTGAGGGAGTCGTCGCGGTGGCACCCAGGTGTAGGTCCGAAGGGTTTCGGGTCAGCCTGGCCTACCCGGCGGTTGGACCCAGGTCTGTTCGGATAGATGCGTGTAGGGCGCTGTGAGAAGGTGCGCGGGGGACTCGCACGGTGGGAGGGAGATCCAGGGAATCAAGCGGGAGGACCCGCGGTTCGATCAATCGATAGCGTTTGCCTCGGTGCACCACTTCGGCCGAGCCAGCCGCTTGGATGTTACGAACCCAATCCGATTGGGTACCGTAGTTCAGTACGACCGAGAGCTTATCGTCGGTGATGAAGGCCAGGACCGGGGTCCGGTAGATGTTGCCTGAGTAGCGGCCTTTGTGCTCGATTACCGCCATATAGGGCAGGTGCGCCGCCCATAGTCGCTGGAGTGGATTGTTCACCCGCTTGTTGAACCGTGCGATGGCGCGCATGGTTCGCGGTCCCAGTAACGATGAGATCCGTGCGCCGAGTGCGGCCAGAGTATTTGTGATTCCGCTTGGCATGTGCAGCACTCCCTGTGAGGTGGGGTTCGGCACGGATGGCAACGCCCCGGCCCGACTGTCGAGCTCCGGCTCCCTCCTGGCGCGGGGTTCAGACCAACGGAGTGGTCTGCTCCTCAATACCCCTCGGCACAGCCTACGATATCGGCAACGCTGTAGCTACTATGCGGGTGAATGCGCGAAGCGGGCCTGTAGCCGACGCCTGCCAGCCGGCGTGCACTCACGTGGAAAGGGGTGGACCGTCTCGATGCGGCGCTTTGTCTTGGCCAGTGGTGCGGGGCGGGAGCGGTGACGGCCGGCATACTCAGGGCGTGAACAGCGCAGGGGGTGTCTCAGAGGCGCGCGGTTCGGTGGGGCGTCGTACGCCCGGTCGCCCGCCGTTGCCGGTGGACCTGATCGTCGGGACGGCGCTGAAGATCCTGGACGAGGAGGGCGCGGAGGCGTTGTCGTTGCGGGCGCTGGCGCAGCGGCTGAAGTCCAGCACAGCGACGCTGTATCGGCACTTCACCGGCCGGGCTGACCTGATGGCGCGGGTGGTCGACCGGATCATCGGGGAGATGGAGCTCGACCGGGCGGAGACCGCGACGACCAGCTGGCGGCAGGCGTGCCGCGCGGCCGCCTGCAACATGTTCGAGGTGTTGAGTCGGCACCGCAATGTCGCGCCTCTGCTCGGCGACCACATCCCGACCGGACCGAACGCGGCGGCCAGCCGCGAACACTTTCTGGCGCTGCTGCTGGCCAACGGCTTTCCGCCGGATCTGGCCGCCCGGGCCTACGCGTTGCTCACCCGCTACGTTCTCGGGTTCGCCATGCAGCTGCGCCCGGATCCGGCGGCGACCTCGCGCGAGGAGGCACAGTTCGCCGCGGCCGCGCACGGTCTGGACCCGGCGCGCTTCCCCGCCACGGCGGCGGTGGCCGACTCGTTGCCGGTACCGCTCGAGGAGGAGTTCGCGCTCGGGCTTGACCTGCTGCTTGCCGGGCTGGCCCAGTTGCGGGATCGCGCACCGGACGCCTGACCCCGGGCCGAGGGGCCGATCTACTTGGGGCGGTGGCGCGTCATGTTCGCCGCGCGGGATCGGCCTGCGCGGAAAGCTGCCGGTCCACCACCCGACGCACCACTCGGCGACGCATCTTGTCCAGTGCCCCGGAACGTCGGACCCTTCGGGCGAACTCGTCGCCGGATCGCTGAAGCTCGCCCTTGATCGTGGGGAGGTCGACGCCGAAGAGTTTGTGGTCGCGCTTGCGCCATTGCCCGGCGATCATCACGGCTTCGATGTTGGCGGTGTTCGCGTTGAGCGCGCCGGCGATGGCGTCGTGCGGTGGCCACAGGTTGAGCATTCGTGCATCGATGACGGTCAGGTCGGCTTCCATGCCGGCCTCGATGCGTCCGACCCGGTCGGAAAGTCCCAGTGCCCGTGCCCCTTCGACCGTCGCCCAGGACAGGGCGTCCTTGGCGGTCAGCGTCACCTCGCCGGCGCCCAGTCCGGTGCGGGTGAAGGCCTGGTCGTGCTGGAGGCCGCGTTGCATGGCCAGGAGGATGCGCGCGGCGATCAGCACCTCGCCGGGGGTGACCATCTCGGTGTCGGTGCCCAGCGATGGCGCCGAGCCGGCCGCCAGCACGTTGTCGGCAAGCCGGGTGGTGTGGCCCTGTCCCAGTTCGTTCTCCGGCGTGCAGGTGAAGGTGACACCGGAGGCGACCAGCGTGTCGACCAGGTTCGGTGGCAGGCCGGTGCCGTGCACGATGTTGGCCGACGGGCTCCACAGGCCGGCCTCGGTCACCGCGTGCCAGCCGGGTCCCGGGGGCCCGGCGCTCTGGTGCATCGAGGCGAGCAGACCGCGTTCGGCGGCGGCGCGTAGGTCGGCGATGGCGATCTCGGGTTTGGACAGCTGTGGCCCTTTGATCGCCATTCCCAGCGACAGCAGCGGGTTGGTGGCGATCGGGCCGTCGAGTAGGCGGTCGATTTCGTCGATGTCGTGGGGACGGTCGAGCAGGCCGTGCGGGGTGCCGTGCAGGAACACCGCGCGGACGCCGGCCTGGGTCAGCGCGTCGACGGCGGCGTCCGCGTGTTCGCCGGTGGTGCAGTTGTGCGACCAGTCGCCGATCGTTGTCACCCCGGAGTCGATCTGGTTGAGCGCGCCGGCCAGGGTGCCGATGTGTGTGTCGGCGGGTCGGTAGTGGCGGGCGATCTCGCCGTGGGCCAGTGCGAGATACCTCGGTAGCGCCCAATCCGCTCCGACGAACCGCATCGGGGTCTGCCAGGTGTGCAGATGAGCGTTGACCAGACCCGGGATGACCACACGCCCGGTGAGATCGACGACCTCGGCACCGCCGGGGTCCAGGTCCTCACCAACGGCCAGGATGCGGGGGCCGTCGACGAGGATCTCGGCGCGCTCGCTGTCCGGGCGCGTCGGGGACATCGACACGACCTGACCGCCTCGCAGCAATGTGCGGCTCATCAGTGGAGGTCTCCTTGTTCGTCGGCTCAGGGCCGGGGCGCTTGTCCGGCGGGCGGTGTCGAGGTGGTGGTCCCGGGTGCTTCGTCGGTCTCCCGGGGCGTCATCACGGCCGCGGCGGCGCGTGTGCTGGCGAGGAAGTCGCGTTCCGCGATGTGGGCGATGTAGCCGTCGGGTCTGACCAGGATCAACACGTCGGTGGTCACGCCGTAGGCCTCGCGGAAGGTGTGGCCCGGGTCGGTGAGTACGGCGTCGGCCGGGGGCTCGGCGGTGCGGTCGGCGTCGGTGTCGATGACGAGTCGGCACAACCCGGAGCCGCGGTTGGGCCACGGTAGCGCCGAGAGCGCTTGCGCGGCGTGCGGGCCGTAGGCGATGGCCGTGAAGTGGGGGCCGCGCAGTTGGGTGTGCAGCCGTACGTCCGTGCGCTCGCGGTCTCGTAGTTCGGCGTCGGGTGCGCGGTCACCGACATGCAGGGTCGTCGTGCGGTCAGTGGTGGGTGGCGCGAGCGGTCCGCCGTGGTAGGTCAGGTTCAGCTGGCTCTCGTCCTGTCCCCGTTTGATGCTGGAAGGGCGCAGTTTGGCCATCCCTTGGTACTTCTCGGTGGACAGGCCGAGCACCGCGGCGGCGATGGGGCGGCGTTCGCCTTCGTAGGTGTCGAGTAGTCGCTCGTGGGCGCCGGCGTGCACCTGGGCGAGCTTCCACGCGAGGTTGTAGGCGTCCTGGACCCCGGTGTTGAGTCCTTGCGCGCCGGCGGGGGTGTGGACGTGGGCCGCGTCGCCGGCGAGGAAGACCCGGCCGTGTCGGTAGCGGTCGGCGAGCCGGATGTTGGGCCGGAAGACCGATCGCCAGGCGACGTCTCGCAGCTGAATCTTCTTCGACCCGGTCCGGCCGCGGATACGGGCGTTGATCTGTGCCGCGTCGGCGGGGGGCTCCTCGCCGGAACGGAGTTTGATCATCCACTGGAACAGGTCGCTGTGCGGGAGGGGGCATGCGCCCATGAACCGGCCGGGCGGTGCGGGCCACACGTGCCAGCGGTCGCGGCGCAGGCCGGTGGTGACGGCGTCAACGATGAGTATCCGGTCGGCATCATCGGTGGTGCCGGTGAACGTGATGCCGCACTGTTTGCGGACCGTGCTGGAGGCGCCGTCGGCCCCGACCAGGTAGCTGGCCGTGACGGTGTGAGTGCCGGCCGGTCCGGTCAGGGTTGCGGTGACGGCCGAGTCGTGCTGGCGCAGCTCGATCAGTTCGGTGTCGAACTCGACCCGGCCGCCCAGGCGCCGGAGCTGGGCGTGCAGCGCGGCGTCGGTGCGGTTCTGCGGGATGAGCAGGGTGTCGGGGTAGGGAACGGCCGAGCTGTGCGGCCGGTGGGGGTACATGGCCTTCGGGACGGTCAGCGGCCCGAGATGGATACCGAGTTTGGGGTAGCGGCTGCCTCGGGCGAGGACGTCCTCGCGCACGCCGAGGTCGTCGAACACTTCCAGGGTCCGCGGTTGCACGCCCTTGGCGCGCGATCCTGGGAACGCCTCGGCGGCCTTGTCGACGAGCCGCACGGCCAGGCCGCGGCGGGTGAGATCGATCGCCAGCGCGGTCCCGACCGGTCCGGCCCCCACGATCAGCACGTCGACGTGTTCCTGCGTCATGACTGCCTCCCGTCTGAAGCCATGTGCTCGCCGGCGAAAGCGGCCAGCAGATCGGCGACCTCCTGGGGTCGTTCGTAAGGGGCCATGTGGCCGCAGCGCTCGATCACGTGGCACCGCTCGGGGTGCAGCAGCTCTCGGGCTCCGGCCAGGCCGCTGATGGGAGTCACCTCGTCCAGGGCGCCCCACACCAGCAGAGTGGGTATGCCACGACTGGCCGCGCGGCGGTATACCTGGTCGCGCCCCGACAGCGGCACGTTCCGCAGCGTCGAGAAGAACGCGTACATCGAGCCTTCGAACCGGTAGCAGTGGGCAATCATCTCGGTGAGCTGGACGGCCAGGGCGGGGTCGGCGACGTTGCGGCCCAGGTGGCCGAGCAGGATGCGCCGGCCGAACCGCTTGGCGACGAACGTGGCGAGGGCATCACCGCGCAGCAACTTCTGCTGTCCGGCGGTGGTATTCGACAGGCCGGCCGGCCCGACGAGGCTGAGGGTGGCGACCGTCGATGCGCGCCGGTCCAGGTAACCGGCGGCGATCAGGGCGCCCATTGAGGTACCCACCAGATGGACACCCTCGCCGACGCCCAGCGCCTCGGTGATCTCACCGAGCTGCCGGACGAAAAGCTCCTCGTCGTAGCGGGTGTCCGGCCGGTCGGAGTAGCCGCGCCCGTAGGTGCTGTAGGCCAGCGTGCGGAAACCCCGCTGGTGAAGATGGGAGGCGAACGCATCCCAGTAGAACAGCGGGATCGTCATACCCCCGACGAGTACCGCCACCGGACCGTTTTCCGGTCCTATCAGCTCGTAGTGGGTGTTGCCGTCGGACAGCTCGACGAAACTCCCGCGCAGGTCGGCGCGGGTAATGCTGTCCAGGCGACGGTCCTCGTCGCGCAGTGTGAAGTACTTCATGGGCGCCGCCCGTCGCTTTGTGCCATCAGGAATCGCGAGACCGCGTCGGCGACCCACCCGGGCTGCTCCTCGGGCAACAGGTGACCGCCCGAGGGGTGGATCTCCTCTTGGCTGTCCGGGATGTCGCCGGCGAAGCCCTGACCGTCCACGTGCGCGCTCCGCAGGACCAGCGTGGGAACGCTGATCTGGGGGATCTCGCGGCTGCGGTCGACCTGGTCGGTGTTGACGAAGTCGACGAAGGCCGAGCGGTTGCCGGGCCGGTTCCACAACCCGTGTACGCGGCTCACCATCGTGTCATCGACGATGGTCGAGCCGGGTCCGACGGCCTGCCGCAGACCGCGTTGCACCATGTGGCGCGGCATGAAGCGCCGCATCAGCGGCCGCAACAGCGGGTTGCGGGCCAACCGCATCCCCGTCGGGAGCTCCTTCTCCGGATAGCCGGTCGCGTTGACCAGCACCAGGGCGCTCACCCGCGAGGGAAAATCCAGGGCCATGTTCCAGGCGACATTGCCGCCCAGCGAGTTGCCCACCACCGCATACGTCTCGATGCCGAGTTCCCGCATGAACCCCGCCATCGTTGCCGCGTAGGTACCGATGCGGTAGTCGCCATCCCGGCGGGGGCCGGTCCCGCCGAAGCCCGGCAGGTCCGGGCGGATCACGTCGAACGACGCCTCCAAGCGCTCGGCCACGCCGTCGAAGTGCTCCAGTGACGAGGTCGTCCCGTGCAGCAACAGCGCCGCCGGGCCTCGGCCGCCGCGCCTGTACCGCACGGCGAGCCCGTCAACCTCGACCGACCGCGAGTCTCGATCGTTCGTCCATGCGGATCTCATAATGGCTACAGCGTAACCGAAACGGCCTCCCGACGCCACAGCCCGGTCTTCGTCGCGCGACATGGCACCCCTTGACGCCATGCATTAATTACGACAACACTGTCGCCGTTATGTGCGCTGACCCGATGTTCCACCGGAGGGAATCGATCATGACCACTTTGGCGCCGGGGGCGTCGACCAGCCGTTCCTATCCCGCGACCGCCGATGAGGTCCTGGCCCGCGTCAATGAGCTGGTGCCGGTGCTGCGTGACCGTGCACAGGCAACGGAGAAGCTGCGGCGCATGCATCCCGACACGCTGGAGGACCTCACCAGCGCCGGCGTGTGCAAGCTGACCATGCCCAAGGATGCCGGCGGTTACGAGGCCGAACCGAGAGTTCTCACCGAGGTGCTCGCGCAGATCGCGCGGGGCTGCCCGTCCACGAGCTGGATCGCGGCGATCATCGCATCAGCGAACTTCTGGACCGGGCTGCTCCCGGACGAGGCGGCGGAGGAGATCCTCGCCACCCCGGACCTGCGCATGACCAGTGTCTTCGCCCCGACCACCAAGGCCGTCGCCGTCGACGGTGGAGTGCTGCTCAGCGGACAGGCGCAGTGGAATACCGGCGGCGTGCACAGCCACTGGATCAGCCTCAACGCGATGCAGGAGACCGAGCACGGCCCGTTTCCCATCGCCGTCATCATTCGCGCTGACGAAACGACCATGCACGACACCTGGCACGCATCAGGGATGGCCGGAACCGCGACGAACGCCTTCACGGTGGAAAACGTCTTCGTGCCGCAGCGGCGAATTCTTTCTGTTCTTTCCCTCGCCGAAGGCACCAACTTCCCTCAGCGGAAGTACAGCGACCACCCCTATTTCAATCGGCCAGCAGTGCAGTTCCTGTCCCTCGTCACCGCTCCACCCATGCTCGGCATGGCCAGGGGCGCGATGGATGTGTTCATGGAAAAGCTACCTAGCAAGAGCATCACATACACCAATTACACAAAGGCCGCCGAGGCGCCGTTGACCCACCACCAGGTCGCCGGCGCCCAATTCCACCTCGAGACCGCCGAGATGTACATGCGGGCGATGGAGGACCTGCTGAACAGCACACACGGCAAGGAGGTGTCGTTGGAGAGCCGGATCAAGACCCGTGCCTGGTGCGGCCAGGTGGCCAAGCACTCCAGAGCCTGCGTGAACCAACTGTTCGAGGCCAGCGGTGCCTCCCAGATCCAGCACTCCGCGCACATCCAGCGCTACTTCCGGGACGTGAACTCTCTCGGACTGCACGCGTTGATCCAGCCGACCACGTCCGACGAGCTGTACGGCCGCATGCTGTGCGGCCTCGAACCGAATACTTTTTTCGTCTGAGTGCCCGAATTCCCGTTCTTGGCCGTGCCTCGAGCAATAGCGCGAAGGATGATTAATGGAAGGGTGCGCAATGTTCTCTTCGGAGACTATGGTGGCCGCGGTGCTCGGCGGGCCAGGAGTCATCGAAACCACCCGTCTGCCGATACCCGCGGTGGGGCCGGATGAAGTGCTCGTCCAGGTTCGCCGGGCGTCGCTGTGCGGCTCGGACCTCAAGATTCGCGACCGTAGCTTCTTTTCCGGTGACGGCCCGCCTCCCGGCATCTTTGTCCCCGGTCACGAGTACGCGGGCGTGGTCGCCGCCGTGGGAGAAAGCGTCGATGAGTTCACGGTCGGCGACCGGGTCGTGACCGAGGCCCATCGCGGGTGCATGCGGTGCGTCAACTGCCTCGCGGGCACATATACGGGCTGCCTGAACTACGGCAGGAAAGACAAGGGCCACCGGGCACAAGGAATGACCGTGCACGGCGGATTCGCCGAATATGTGGTCAACCACGTGTCCACACTGTATCGGCTACCTGATTCGGTCGGTTTCGACGCGGCGGTAGTCCTCACCACTGTCGGCTCGGTCATGCACGCTTTCGACGCGCTCGGGTCGCTCCTGTCCGGTGCGAGCATCGCGGTGCTCGGCCCCGGCCCCATCGGACTGCTGGCGGTCCAGGTCGCGCGTCAACTCGGTGCCGATCCGATCGCCCTGATCGGCACCCGGCACAGCCGGTTGGAACTAGGCAAACGGTTCGGCGCCGACCTGGTCCTCAACTCACGCGAACAGGACCCCGTCGACGCGGTCCGCGACCTCACCGGCGGTCGCGGCGCGGACATCGTCCTGGAGTGCTCGGGTGCGCCGTCCGCCGTCAACGAGGCACTCCACATGACCAAACGCGCCGGCAAGGTCGTACTCGTCGGCTTTTCCAGCAGCAGGTGCCGGCGGATCTCAACCACGCCGTCATGAACGAAATCTCGCTGCTGGCGGTCCGCGGCGAGGGGAGCGGCTCGGTCGCGCGAGCCGTTTCCCTCGCCGGCCAAGGAAGACTGCAGACCGACGCGCTCGTGACCCACCATTTCCCCCTCGAAAACATCGGCGAGGCATTCGACACCTACGCCGAACGGCGCGGCAACGCCATCAAGGTGATGCTCGACGTGTCCGAGGACCCAGAGCAGGCCAGTGGCGACTAAGGGCCGGAATCTCGCCGCGCCGGCCGTCGCTGATGAGCCGCGAAACGCGGTTGCCACCGCGATGGAACGCGCCGCGGCCGCTTGGCTGGACGCGTTGAATCCACGACAGCGAATCGGTGCGCAACTTGGATCCCCACTGCTGCCTGAGGTCCAGGTCGAGCGGCTGAGGTGGTACTACACGCCGACCGACCACGGCGGCCTGCCCCTGCGCGAACAGACAGCGCGTCAGCAAAGCCTCGCCATACAATTGGTGGCATCGGGTCTGTCCGCTGCCGGGTACACCACCGTCGCGACGGTAATGGGCCTGGAGAACGTCCTCGACCATGTCGAAGGCTGGCGCGCTCATTGGGGTCGGCAACGGGGTCGCGACCCAGGACTGTACTGGCTCAGAATATTCGGCGATCCAGGCGACATTGTTTGGGGATGGCGATTCGGCGGCCATCACATTTCCCTCAACAACCTCGTGGTCGACGGCGCCGTCGCATCGACGACACCCTGCTTCATCGGCGCCGACCCAGCAACCACTTCATTGCTGGGTGGCTCGCTGCGGCCGCTCGGCGGGATCGAGGACCGTGCGCGGATGCTGGTCCGTTCCCTCAACCCAAAACAGCGAGAAAAGGCGCTGCTGCACGAATCCGCTGTCTCCGACATCGTGTCCGGCAACCGCGCGCAAGTCCGACACGGCGACGCGATGATGCCCATGCGGGACCTATGGCGGGGCCGATTCGCCGACCCAGCACTTGACCAACTGATCGACGACATCGACCGACGTGCGGAAGAGAGCAGCGGATACACCGAGGCCGATCACGCAGTTCTCGCCATCTCGCTCCCACCCAAGGGCATCAGCGCGCGGGACCTCGATTCCGGGCAGCGCGACAAGCTTCGACAACTAATCGCCCTCTATACCGGCCGCGCTCCAGACCCACTCGCGGACCTACATGCCGCCCGCTACGCAACCGAACCCGCGCTCAACCAGACCTGTTTCGCCTGGGCCGGTGGCACCGCTCACGGCGATCCCCACTACTACCGGATACAAGGCCAGGACCTGCTCATCGAATACGACAACACCCAGCGCCACGCCAACCACGCACACTCCGTATGGCGGGACCTCAACGCGGATTTCGGGCTCGACAGCCTTGCCGCACACCGACAAGCACACGATCACTAGGCGCGGGCAGACCCGGAGAAAGCGAAGTCAGCGCGGAGAAGGCCCCGGCCACCGAACAGGAAAGAAGAGCATCGTGACAAGCGCACCGACGAGAGACGCAATGGGCTTCACCGAACGGTTGCGGTCCGGGACGCGAACAGTGGGCTACTGGGTGGTCTGCGACAACCCAGTAGCCACCGAACGGATCGCCATGGCCGGCTACGACTATGTATGTCTCGACGCCCAGCACGGACTAATCGAGTACCGGGGTCTGCTGGCGGGAATCACCGCGATCGACGCCGCGGGCGCCGGGACAGCCGCGCTGGTTCGGGTGCAGGCCAATGACCAGTTCTGGATCGGCCAGGCACTCGACGCCGGGGCACGCGGCATTATCGTGCCCATGGTCGACACCGTGCCCGAGGCCGAAGCCGCGGTCGCGGCCTGTCGCTTCCCGCCAGCCGGCCGCCGCAGCAACGGGGCACTGCGCGCGGGCCTACGAATCGGGCCGGCGCCGACCCAGGCCAACGCCGAGATCGCGTGCGTGGTGATGATCGAGACCGCCGGCGGGCTTCGCCACGCCGCCGAGATCGCTTCGGTTCCCGGAGTCGACGCGCTCTACGTGGGACCGTCCGACCTGCGCCTCGCGCTCGGCGGCGCCACCCCTACCGATCCCGCACTCGACGCCGAGTTCGACGCCGCGCTCGCCACCACCCTGAACGCGGCGAAACGGTCGGGGAAGGTCGTCGGCATCCACTGCCCGGACGGCCCCACAGCCGCCCGCCGCCTGGCCGACGGCTTTAACTTCGTCAGCGTGGCCAACGACCTCGCGCACCTGGAACAGACCGCCAAAAACCACCTCGCGCATGCACTCGACCAATCCCACTGACAAGTCCCACCCGGCCCGTCCTAAGCCGGTCTTTGGACCCGGGCAGGTCAGGACTAGGCCGGGGGGCCGTGCAGGGCGATGTGGATGCCCTGGCGCAGCGCGGCCCAGAACTGCTCCTCGGAGTCGCCGCGGCGCAGGCTGGTCAGGGCCGCGCCCTGGGCGGCGCCGGCGAACCCGCCGATCACGGCGGCGGCGCTGACCGGGTCCAGCTGGTCGGGGTAGGCCTTCACCAGGGCATCCGCCATCTCCCGCTGCAGCTCCAGGCTCAGCTGCAGCGTCTTGCCCAGCAGGGCGGGAGTGGTCGTCACCAGCCGGACGTAGGTCCTCATCAGCTCCGGGTCGCGGCCGACGTTCTCCGTCAGGTACTCGGCGAGCATCTCGTCGTAGACCCGGGTCAGCAGCTCGGCGACGGTCTCGCCGGGCCGCCGGCCGGCGATCAGCTCCAGGGGCAGCGCGTTGCCCCGGCCGGACTCGGCGAAGAGCACGTCCTCCTTGCTGGGGAAGTAGTTGAAGAACGTCTTGGTCGCCACGTCGGCCGCCCGGGCGATCTGGGCGACCGTGGTCTGCTCGTAGCCCTGGTCGGCGAACAGCCGAAACGCGGTCTCTACCAGCAGCTGCCTGGTCTGCCGCTTCTTGCGCTCGCGCCGCGACTGCTCCGCCACCGGCAAATCCTATATCAAGGGTATTCTTACACTCGATGTAACTTTGGTGTGTACGCTCCCGGCCATGGAGCGCATCGTCATGGCGGGCATGCCCGCCGCCGGCCACCTCAACCCGAGCCTGCCGCTGGTCCGGGAGCTGGTCCGCCGGGGCACCCGGGTGACCTACTACACCGGCGAGGAGTTCAAGGACGCGGTGGAGCGCACCGGCGCCGAGTTCCGTGGCTACCCGCCGGGCACGATCGGCTCGCGGGACATCGCCGAGGCCACCCAGAGCGGCAGCAGCTTCGCGGTGGTGGCGCGGATCCTGCGGGCCACCGACACACTCCTGCCCTTCCTGCTGGACGAGCTGCGCGACCGGCCGCCCTCCGCCCTCGTGCACGACTCGAACGCGCTCTGGGGCCGGATGGCCGGGGCCAGCCTGGGACTGCCCAGGGTCTCGTTCATGACCACGTTCATGCTCGGCACGAAAGACCTGAAGGTGCTCACCGCGCGCGAATGGGCCCGTTTCATCGGCCCCGGCCTGCCCGACCTGCCGGCCGTGTTGTCCGCGAAACGAAGGCTGGTCCGCCGGTTCGGCAAGGCGTTGTTTCCGCCGGCGCCGACCTTTCCGATGCGCGGGGACCTCACGTTGTTCCCCATCCCGCGCCAGCTGCAACCGCCGAACCCGCTGGTCGACGAGCGTTGCCGGTTCATCGGCCCGTCGATCGAGCCCCGAGGCGACGAGCCGGACGGCGATCTGGCCGGGTGGTTGGCCGGTCCCGAACCGGTGGTGCTGGTGTCCCTGGGCACCCTGCACGCCGGCAGCGAGGCCTTCTTCCGCGACTGCTTCGAGGCCCTCGGCGACCTGCCGGCGCGGGTGGTGATGGCGGTCGGCCGGGACACCGACCCGGCCCGGCTGGGCCGGCCGCCGGCCAACACGCTGGTCCGGGCGAGCGTGCCCCAGCTGGCGGTGCTGCGGCACGCGGCCACGTTCGTCACCCACGGCGGCATGAACAGCGCGCTCGAGGGGCTGGGCCTCGGCGTCCCGCTGGTGGTGGTCCCGCAGCAGGTGGAGCAACTGATCATCGGCAACGCGGTGGCGGAGCGGGGCGCGGGAACGGTGCTGCGGCAGCACCTGTCCGGCCGGCGGGTACCGCCGGCCGAGCTGCGCGCCTCGGTCCGCCGGGCGCTGGACGACCCGGCCCTGCCGGCCGCCGCCCGGGCGTTCGGGGCGACCTTCGGCGAGGGCGGGGGACCGGCGGCCGGCGTGGAGGCGATCTACCGCATGGAGGTCACGCGACCCGCTTGACCAGGTCGGCCAGCTCGGCCCGTTCCTCCTCGGTGAGGTCGGTGAGCGGCGGCCGGACGGGTCCCGCGTCCCGTCCGGCCGCGGTCATCCCGGCCTTCACGATGGACACCGCGTAGCCGGCCCGGCGGTTGCGGATCTCCAGATAGGGCAGCACGAACTCGCGCAGCCGGGCGTACACGCCGTCCCGGTCCCGCTCCCGCACGCACCGGTAGAAGTCGCCCGCCCACCGGGGCGCGAAGTTGAAGATCGCCGAGGAGTAGGTGGTGACGCCCAGCTCCAGGTAGGGCAGGGCGTACGTCTCGGCGGTGGGCAGGCCGCCGACGTAGACCAGGCGCTCGCCGTGGGTCGCGGACAGCCGGGCGAGCAGGTCGATGTCGCAGATTCCGTCCTTGAACCCGATCAGGTTGTCGAACTCGGCGACCAGGCGGTCCACGGTCGCGGCGGTGAACCGGGCGTTGGCCCGGTGGTACACGACCACGCCCAGCGTGGTGGCCCGGCACACCGCGGCGACGTGCCGGTACAGCCCCTCCTGGTCGACCTCGGTGAGGTAGGGCGGGAGCAGCAGCAGACCGTCCGCGCCCAGCTCCTCGGCCGACCGGGCCATGGCGACCGCCGTCGCGGTGCCGTAGCCGGTGGGGGCCACGATGGGCCGCCCGGCCGGCGCGGCCGACCGGGCGGCCCGCACCACCCGCGCCACCTCCGAGGTGGTCAGCGAGAAGAACTCCCCGGTGCCACCGGCGGCGAACAGCCCGGCGGCACCGAACCCGCTCAGCCATTCGATGTGGTCCCGGAAACCAGCCTCGTCGAAGGACAGGTCCGGGGCGGCGTGCGTGACGGGAAAGGACAACAGGCCACTGCCCAGGGCCGTGCGCAGCTCGGCGGGCGAGTAACGGGCTTTCGCGCTGGTCATGGACCCAACACTAACAGCCCTTCATCACACATGCAGACGCTGTCTTCATATGTGGACGCTTGACGGGACCCTGCCACCCTTTTACCGTACGTCTACGCATCCAGATGCCGTCCACATATGTGGACGATGGAACCGTGACGTGCGCAGAGGACGACGATGACTCCTGCCCGGGGGCGGGCCTTCCCGCCCCGCCCGAGAGCCCTGCTGGCCTGCGCCTCGGCCGTCCTGCTGGCCTTCACCACGGCGGCCTGCTCCGGCGCGGGCGCCGCGCCCGCCGACACCGTGCGCATCGTGCTGCCCGGCGAACCGCCGACCCTGGAGCCCTGCGACGCCTCGCTGACCGGCACCGGGGTGGTGGTGCGCTCCAACATCACCGAACCGCTCGCGGAACGGGATCCCGACTCGGGCGAGCTGCGGCCGCTGCTCGCCACCTCCTGGCGGCAGACCACCCCGACGACCTGGTCGTTCAGCATCCGGCCGGGCGTGCGGTTCAGCGACGGCACCCCGTTCGACGCGGCCTCGGCCGCCTTCTCCATCGACCGCGCCGTGAACCTGGACATCGGCTGCAACGTGCAGGGCTACGTGTTCGGCGACACCCGGCTGGTCACCGCCGCCCCCGACCCGGGCACGCTCACCGTGACCACGCCTGCGCCCGACCCGATCCTGCCGCTGCGGCTGTCGTTCATCGAGATGGTGCCGCGAACCACCGCGACCGGCGCGAAGGTCCGCGAGCCGGTGGGCACCGGCCCGTACCGGATCGAGGGCTGGGACGAGGGCGCCCGGATCGTCCTGGCCCGCAACCCGGACTACTGGGGCGGGCGCCCGGCGTTCGAGCGCGCCGAGTACCGGTGGCGGTCGGACTCCAGCGTGCGCGCCGCCATGGTGGTGAACGGCGAGGCGGACATCGGCACCGGGCTCGGCCCGGAGGACGGCGCGGGCGAGCTGGGCGTGTCCTTCCCCAACAACGAGACCACCGCGCTGCGCATCCAGGCCACCGAGCCGCCGCTGAACGACATCCGGGTCCGCCAGGCCATCGGCCTGGTCATCGACCGCCCGGGCATCATCTCCGCGCTGCTCGACGGCGACGGCACGCCGGCCGCACAGCTGGTCTCCAAGGGCGTCATCGGCTTCAACCCGGACCTGCACGCCGAGCCGTTCGACCCGGCCGGGGCGCGGGCGCTGGTCGAGGCGGCTCGGGCGGATGGGGTGGACGTGTCGGTGCCGATCCGGTTCATCGTGCGCAGCGGGCTGTTCCCCCGGGTCGCCGAGGTCACCCAGGCCATCCAGTACCAGCTGGGCCGGGCTGGGCTGAACGTGAAGATCCAGATGATGGACTCGGCCGAGGGGCTGAAGTACCAGTAGCGACCGTTCCCGGAGGCCACCGGCCCGTACCTGCTGATGGTGCAGCACGGCAACCAGGCCGGGGACGCGGCGTTCACCGTGGACCAGTACCTGCGCGCGGCGGGCTACCAGAGCTCCTACGGCTCGCCCGGCCTGGACGCGCGGATCAGCGCGGCGGAGCTGCTCTCCGGCCCGGCCCGGCAGGAGGCGCTGGCCCAGGTGTTCGCCCGCGAGCCGGAGGAGATCGACCAGTACGCCTACATCGCGCACATGCGCGGAATGCTCGCCCGCTCGCCGAGGGTGTGCTACCGGCCCAACTCGGCGACGGGGGACGAGATGCACCTGGCCGCCATGACCCCGGCGGTGGCACCGTGCTGAGCCTGGTCGGACGCCGCGCGCGCAGCGGCGCCATCCCGCTGCTGGTGGTGCTGCTCGGGGTGTTCCTGCTGGCCCGGCTCACCGGCGACCCGACGGCGCTGTACCTGCCGGAGTCGGCCACGCCGGCCCAGCGGGAGCGGTTCGCCGCCGCCCACGGGCTCGACCAGCCGGTGTGGCGGCAGCTGCTGGACTACCTGGGAGGGGTGTCCCGGCTGGACCTGGGCACCTCGCTGCGCACCGGGGAGTCGGCGGCCGAGATGGCCCTGCGCGCGTTCCCGGTGACCCTGTCGCTGGCCGCCGTGACCATGGTGCTGGCGGTGCTTGGGGCCGTCGCGCTGGGCAGCTGGGCGGCCTACCGGCCGAACTCGGGCGCGGACCGCACGTCTTCCTTCCTCACCATGACGGCGGCCAGCGTGCCGGACTTCTGGTTCGCCATCACCGGCGTGTGGATCTTCGCCGTGGTGTTCGGCCTGCTGCCCACCTCCGGGACGGACAACGGCGTGCTGTCCTGGGTGCTGCCGATCGCCACCCTGATGATCCGGCCGCTGGGCGTGCTCACCCAGGTGGTGCGCGGCGCCATGGTGTCGGCACTGGCCGCGCCGTACGTGCGCCTGGCCCGGGCCAAGGGGGCCGGCGACCGCCGGGTGGTAACCCACCACGCGCTGCGCAACGCCGCCGCGCCGGCGCTCACCGTGGCCGGCGACCTGGCGGTTTCCCTGGTGAACGGCGCGGTGATCGTGGAGACGGTGTTCGGCTGGCCGGGCATCGGCAAGCTCATGATCGACGCCATCCTGCACCGGGACTTCGCGGTGCTCCAGGCGGCGGTGCTGCTCACCGCCGTGACGATCTTCGTGCTGAACATCGCGATCGACATCGGCTACGCCCTGCTGGACGCCCGCGTGCGTGACGCGGCGCCGGCGTGAGGAGCGCTCCATGACCCGAACCCTGACGCCCGAACCCACCACCACCAGCACCCGTCCGCGAATGCTCCATCTGCTGCTGGCCGACCGGGTCGCGGTGGTGTCCGCGCTGGTCCTGCTGCTCGCCGCCGGGTGCGCGCTGCTCGGGCCGCCGCTGCTCGGCGAGGCGGCCCAGCGGCAGGACCTGGCGATCGCCCGCCGTCCGCCGCTGAGCCTGGAGCTGGGCTGGTTCGGCCTGCTCGGCACCGACGCGCTGGGGCGCAGTGTGCTGGCCCGGCTGCTGGTGGCCAGCGCGACCACGTTCTCCGTCGCCCTCCCGACCGTGCTGCTGGCCATGCTGATCGGCGCTTCCCTCGGGCTGTGGGCCGGCTACCACCGGGGAAGGCGGGAAACCTTCGCGATGCGCGCCGCCGACGTGATCATGAGCTTCCCCTCGCTGCTACTGGCCGTGGTGGTGCTCTACGTGTTCGCACCCAGCGTGGTCACGATCGTGCTGGTGCTGACCATCACCCGGATCCCGGTGTTCCTGCGCACCGCCCGCGCGGAGGCCGCCGAGCTGCGTGGGCGCGGGTTCGTGGACGCGGCGCGCACCTTCGGTGCCGGCGGCGGGGCGATCATCCGCCGGCACCTGGTACCGATCGCCCTGCCCACCCTGCTTACCGTGGCCACGCTGGACTTCTGCTACATCACGCTGGCCGAGGCCTCGCTCAGCTTCCTGGGTATCGGCATCCAGCCGCCGGACGTGAGCTGGGGCCTGATGGTCGCGGACGGGCGCACCTATCTCCGCACCGCATGGTGGCTGTCCTTCTTCCCCGGCGTGGCCATCGTGCTGACCACGGTGGCCGCGACGGCGCTGTCCGCGTGGGTGCGGCTGGCCACCGACCCCGGGCAGCGCTGGCGGCTGACCAGGCCGGGGCAGTCCCGGGCGGCGGTGGTGGCCACCGCGACCGCCGAGGTCCAGCCGGAGGTGCGCGGGTGACCGCCGCTGCCGCCGCCCCTCCCGGCACCGACACGGTGCTCGAGGTCAGCGGGCTCAGCGTGGACATCGGTGACGTGCGCCCGGTGGACGGGGTCAGCTTCACCGCCCGGCGCGGGGAGACGCTGGCGCTGCTCGGCGAGTCCGGCTGCGGCAAGTCGATGACCGCCCGAGCCGTGGTCGGGCTGCTGGACCCGGTGGCCAGGGTGGCCGAGGGGCAGGTCCGGCTGGCCGGTGTGGACCTGGTGGCCGCCGACCGGCGGACCCGGCTGGCCAAGGCGGGGGCGGAGATCGCCATCGTGTTCCAGGACGCGCTCACGGCGCTGAACCCGGTCTACCCGGTGGGAGTGCAGCTGGCCGAGCCGTTCCGCATCCACCGGGGCATGTCCCGCCGGGAGGCCCGGCGGGCGGCGGTGGAGCTGATGGCCCGGGTGGGCATCCCGGAGCCGGAGGCGCGGGTGGACGCCTACCCGCACCAGTTCTCCGGCGGCATGCGGCAGCGGTTGCTCATCGCCATGGCGGTGGCCCTGCGCCCGAGCGTGTTGCTGGCCGACGAGCCGACCACGGCCCTGGACGTGACGGTGCAGGCACAGATCATGCGCCTCCTGCGGGACCTGCGCGCCGAGCACCGGATGGCCGTCGTACTGATCACCCACGACCTGGCCCTGGTCGCCGAGGAGGCGGACCGGGTGGCGGTGATGTACGCCGGCCGGGTGGTGGAGACCGGGCCGGTGGACGAGGTGTTCGAGGCGCCCCGCCACCCGTACACCAAGGGGCTGCTCGAGTCGGTGCCGTCCCGGGGCCGCCGGGGCGAGCCGCTGCGCTCGATCGGCGGCGTTCCCCCGGACCCCCGCGCGCTGCCTTCCGGTTGCGCCTACCAGGAACGCTGCCCGCTGGTCAGGGACCGGTGCCGGAGCGAACGCCCGCCGCTTTCGCCGGCCGCCGACGGGGTGCGCCGGTCGGCCTGCTTCTTCGCCGAGGAGGTTTCCCGTGGGTGAGCCGTTGCTGGACGTCTCGGACGTGCGCAAGAGCTTCCCGGTGCGCGGTGGCCGGGTGCGCGCGTTGGACGGGGTGAGCCTCCGGCTGGGCCGGGGCGAGACGCTCGGCCTGGTGGGGGAGTCCGGCTGCGGGAAGTCCACGCTGGCCCGCACGCTGTTGCTGCTGGAGCGGCCCGACTCGGGCAGCGTCCGGTTCGACGGCACCGACCCGTTCGCGCTGTCCGGGAAGCAGCTGCTGGACTGGCGGCGCCGGGTGCAGATGGTCTTCCAGGATCCGTTCGGCTCGCTCAACGCCCGGATGACGGCGGGGGAGATCATCGCCGAGCCCTGGCGCACCCACCGCTCGCTTCACCGGACCGCTCGGGACCGGGCGGCCCGCGTGCGGGAGTTGCTGGATCTGGTCGGGCTGCGGGCGGGGGACGCCGACCGGCACCCGGAGGAGTTCTCCGGCGGCCAACGCCAGCGCATCGGGATCGCCCGGGCGCTGGCGCTGAACCCGGATGTGGTGGTGTGCGACGAACCGGTGTCCGCCCTGGACCTGTCGGTGCAGGCGCAGGTGCTGAACCTGCTGGCCGAGCTGCGGGCCCGGCTGGGCGTCTCCTACCTGTTCATCTCCCACGACCTGTCCGTGGTGCGGCACGTCGCGGACCGGGTGGTGGTCATGTACCTGGGCCGGATCGTGGAACGCGGGACGGTGGACCAGGTGCTGGAACGCCCGCGCCACCCGTACACGGCCGCACTGGTGTCCGCCGCGCCGACCCTGGACCGGACCGCCCGCGCGGAGCGGATCGTGCTCGACGGGGAGCTGCCGTCACCACTGCGCCCGCCGTCCGGCTGTGGCTTCCGTACCCGGTGCTGGCGGGCCACCGACGAGTGCGCGGAGAAGGCACCGCCGGAGGTTCACGGTGCGGAGTGCTACCACCCGCTGCGCACCGAGCTGACCGGCGTTTCGTGACCGGGGTCAGCACGCTCGGCTTCCTGGTGATCGCGCTGGCCGTGCTGCTGGCGGCCTGCCTGCAGGCGTGCATCGGCTTCGGCATGGGCATGCTGGCCGCGCCGGTGGTCGCGCTGATCGACCCCGGTTTGGTGCCCGGCGCGATGATCATGCTGGCCGCCTCGGTGACCCTGCTGGTCACCGTGCGCGAGCGCGCCCACGTGGACCTTCGCGGCACCGGTTGGGCGCTGCTCGGCCGGCTGCCCGGCACCGCCGCCGGCAGCCTGCTGGTGGCCGTGCTGCCGGAGCGAGGGCTGGCACTCATGTTGGCCGGGGTGGTGCTGGTCGGCGTGGTACTCACCTCGCTGGGGTGGGCCCCGGAGCCGCGTCGCCCAGCACTGGTGCTGGCCGGGGCCACCTCGGGCCTCCTGGGCACCGCGACGGCGATCGGCGGGCCGCCGATGGCGCTGGTCTGGCAGCGCTCGGTGGGGGCGAGGCTGCGCGGCACGATGAGCGGCTTCTTCCTGGTCGGCTCGGTGCTCTCCGTTGCCGGGCTCTCCTTGGCCGGCGCCGTCGACCGGCACACCCTGGTGGGCACCGCCTGGCTGCTGCCGGCCGTACTCCTGGGCTACGCGCTGTCCCGCGCGGTGAACCGGTTGCTGGACGCCCGCCGGCTGCGCCTGACCGCGATCACCGTGTCCTCGTTCGGCGCGGTGCTGCTGATCGGCAAGCAGCTACTCGACCTCTGACAGCCGGGCCCGGCTGTTGCCCAGGTGCACCCGCATGGCCGCCCTGGCCCCCTCCGGGTCCCGCCGTTCGACGGCCGCGTAGACGTCCCGGTGCTCGGCCGCCACCCGGGCGAACCGCTCCGGCCCCGGATCCAAGCGGTACCCGGGCACCACGATCAGCCCCGGGCCGAACGAGGCCAGCAGGTCCACGAAGTACCGGTTGCCGCTGGCCAGGGCCACGCGCCGGTGGAACCTCAGGTCGGCCTGCACGGCCGCACCCGGGTTGCCGGCGGCGGCGGTGAACTCGTCCAGTGCCTCCCGCAGGTCGGCCAGCTGGGCCTCGGTGCGGCGCACGGCGGCCAGCGCGGCCGCCTCGGTCTCACAGCCGATGCGCAGCTCGATCAGCTCCAGCACCGCCTCCAGGCTCAGCTCGCCGGCCACCTCGAACCGGGTGGAGCTGGGTTGGGCCAGCACGAAGGAGCCCGCGCCGTGCCGGGTCTGCACCAGGCCGGACGCCTGCAGCCGGGAGATCGCCTCGCGCACCACGGTCCGGCTGACCCCGTAGGCCTCCACCAGGCTGCCCTCGGTGGGCAGTTTCTCGCCCGGCCGGATCACGCCTTCCCTGATCCGCGCGGTGAGCCGCTCCACCAGCTCCTGGGTGCGGCTCACCCGGTGACCTCGTAGCTGTCCGTGGTCCACCCCGCCACCCGGTCGCTCAACGTGAGGCCCAGCCCCGGCCGGTCGGGCACCCGCATCCACCCGCCGGCGATCTCCAGGCGCTCGTTGAACAGCGGCTCCAGCCACTCGAAGTGCTCCACCCACGGCTCGCCCGGGTACGCGGCGGCGAGGTGCAGGTGCAGCTCCATGGCGAAGTGCGGGGCCAGTGCCAGCCGGTGGTGCTCGGCCAGCGCGGCGAGCTTGAGGAACTGGGTGATCCCGCCGATCCTCGGCGCGTCCGGCTGCAGCACGTCGGGCCCGCCCGCGTCGATCAGGGCCGCGTGCTCGGCCACGCTGGTGAGCATCTCGCCGGTGGCGACCGGGGTGTCCAGTGCCCTGGCCAGCGCCGCGTGGCCGGCGTGGTCGTACGCGTCCAGCGGCTCCTCGATCCACACCAGGCCGAACCGGTCCAGCGCCCGGCCGAGGCGCCGCGCGGTGGGCCGGTCCCACTGCTGGTTGGCGTCCGCCATCAGCGGAAACCCGTCGCCCAGGTGCTCACGGACCGCCGCCACCCGCTTCAGGTCCACCGCCGCGTCCGGGTGTCCCACCTTCAGCTTGATGCCCCCGATGCCGCGCTCCCTCGCCTCATCGGCGTTCTCCAGCACCTGCTCGATCGGCGTGTGCAGGAACCCGCCGGAGGTGTTGTAGCAGCGCACCTCCTCGCGGTGGGCGCCCAGCAACTTGGCCAGCGGTAGGCCGGCGCGCTTGGCCTTCAGGTCCCACAGCGCCACGTCCAGCGCGGCAATGGCCTGGGTGGCCAGGCCGCTCCGCCCGACCGAGGCGCCGGCCCAGACCAGCTTGTCCCAAAGCCGGGAGATGTCGTTCGGGTCCTCGCCGAGTAGTTCCGGCGCGATCTCCCGGGCGTGGGCGTACTGGCCGGGCCCGCCGGCCCGCTTGGAGTACCCGAACCCGAGCCCCGCGTAGCCCGCTTCGGTGTCGATCCGGGCGAACAGCATGGCCACCTCGGTCATCGGCCGCTGGCGACCGGTCAGCACCTTGGCGTCGCTGATCGGGGTGTCGAGCGGGAGACGCACCGAGTCGATGCGGATCCTGGCTATGCGGTCGGTCGGCATCCAGTCATCGTATGAGTCGGTGAGTTATCGTACAACTTGGGTTGTGGTCGAGTTTCAAAGACGGCCTGGACGGCGGGGTTGCGCGGTCTTCCGTGGCTTGACTGGCGCCTGTTGCGTTGCGTTGGCGCCGCCTAAGATCCACATCTTCCGACGAGGGTGCGAGGCCGTGCCTCTCACGCTCCGTGACGCCGAGCGTCTGTAGCGGGGCCGCATTCCCGGCGATGTGCGTCGACATCCACACCAGCGGGGTGTCGACCTTGATCAAACCCCGCTGACGTGGATCTCGTGAGCGCGAACCGCCCGACTCCAGAGCCGAATCGCTACGGAGAGTAACGGGCGCGCGAATCGCGCCGGGTCACACGCAACAGGCGACACTCAAGCCACGGAAGACCGCCCAACCGCGCCCGTCCAAGCCGTCCTTAAAACCCGGCCACGCTCAAAAGCCGAGCATCGCATCGCTGGGCGAGGTGAGATCCACCGGAGCCATCCGCTCGATCTCCAACCGCGTCCGCCGCAACGCCGCCACCAGCACCTCCACCCGCCCATCGTCGAGGCTCGCCGCCGGAACCGAGCAGCTGATCGCGTCCATCGCGGGACTGGTGTACCGCAGCGCGAACCCGAAGCATTTCACTCCGGCGTAGTTCTCCTCGTTGTCCACCGCGTACCCACGCTCGCGGGTCAGCTCCAGGTCACGGACCAGGGCCTCCGGGTCGACCAAGGTGTTCGGCGTCAGCGGCGTCCACTCCTCGGGGATGTGCGCCTCGATGCCCGTGTCCAGGCGCTCGGCCAACAGCGACTTGCCCATTGCCGTGCTGAACGCCGGCAGGCGGCGGCCCACCCGGCTGAACGGCCGGATGTACTTGGTGGACTCCTTGGTGGCCAGGTAGACGATGTCGCCCCGGTCGATCCGGCCGAAGTGGATGGTCTCGTTCAGCTCGGCGCTCAGCTCGTTGATGTGCGGCTGCACGATGCGCAGGTACGGGTCGGTGTCCAGGTAGGTCGTGCCGGCCAGCAGCGCCCGGATGCCGATGCTGTACTGGGTGCCGGTGGGGTCGGCGCGCACCCAGCCGCGCTCGACCAGGGTGCGGATCAACGCGTAGACGCTGCTGCGGGGCGCGCCGAGGGCCTCGCTCAGCTCGCGGAGCCGGGCCGGCCGGTTCTGCCGGGAGGCGAGGAGCTCCAACAGGTCCACCGCGCGGGCGGCGGACTTGACGCCTCGGACACCGCTCTCGCGTTCGCTCTCCACGGTTGACAGCTTACCAATCAGCAAGAAAGACTGCTCCACACAGGGCGAGTGTCTACATACGGAGACAAGCTTCCCGTCACGTATGCGGCCCGAGTGAGGAGACGACGTTGTCGCGTCCGCTGCCGAAAATTGTCCGTGCCACGGTCACCCCGATCCTGATCGGCGACCCCCCGCTGCTCAACGTGCTCGGCGTGCACCAGCCGTACACCCCGCGTGCCATCGTGGAGCTGGAGACCGACGCCGGCGCCACCGGCATCGGCGAGACCTACGGCGACTCGGAGTACCTGGAGGTGGCCAACGCGCTGGCCGCCGCCCTGCCGGGACGGCCGCTCACCGCGCTGAACGGCCTGCACGACCTGGCCTACCAGTCCGCCGCGCTGACCACCGACACCGGCAAGGAGTTCGACCCGGCCGGCCTGCGCGGCCGGCGAACCAACGAGAAGCTGGTGCGCAGCGTGGTCTCCGCGTTCGAGGTGGCCAGCCTGGACGCGCTGGGCCGGACCCTGGACCTGCCGGTGCACGCGCTGCTCGGCGGCAAGATCCGGGACCGGGTGGAGTACAGCGGCTACCTGTTCTACCGCTGGGCCGAGCACCCGGTGCCGGACGCGCCGACCGACGACTGGGGCGATGCGCTGGACCCGGAGGGCGTGGTCCGCCAGGCGCGCCGGTTCGCCGATGACTACGGCTTCCGCTCGTTCAAGCTCAAGGGCGGCGTGTTCGACCCGGACCAGGAGATCGAGGCGATCAAGGCGCTGGCCAAGGCGTTCCCGGACCACCCGCTGCGGCTGGACCCGAACGGCGGCTGGTCGGTGGAGACCAGCGTGCGGGTGGCCGGCGAGCTGCACGGGTTGCTGGAGTACATGGAGGACCCGACCACCGGCATCGACGGCATGGCCGAGGTGCACCGCCGCACCGGCGCACTGATGGCCACCAACATGTGCGTGACCACCTTCGCGGAGATCCCCGAGGCGTTCGCCAAACGGGCCGTGCAGGTGGTGCTCTCCGACCACCACTACTGGGGCGGGCTCACCGCGACCCGCGAGCTGGCCGCGATCTGCCGCACCCACGGGGTGTCGCTGTCCATGCACTCGAACACCCACCTGGGCATCAGCCTGGCCGCGATGACCCACGTGGCCAGCGTGGTGCCGAACCTGGAGTACGCCTGCGACAGCCACCGCCCGTGGCAGACCGAGGACGTGATCACCGAGTCGCACCGGTTCGTGGACGGCGCACTGACCGTCGGCGACGAACCCGGCCTCGGCGTGGAACTGGACCGCGACGCGCTGGCCGCGCTGCACGAGCGGTGGGTCCGGCTGGGCGTGCGCGACCGCGACGACGTGGCCGCGATGGTCAAGGCCGACCCCACCTGGACCCAACCCGCGCTGCCTCGCTGGTAGCGGCCCCGCTGGAGGAACCATGAGATCAATGAGGATCGTGGCACTGCTGGCGGCAGTGCTGGCGCTGACTGCCTGCTCGGTACAGGGCGGCAGCTCGGGCGGGGGCGGTGGCGCCTATCCCAGCCACCCGGTGGAGTTCACCGTGCCCACCCAGGCCGGCGGCAGCACCGACCTGATCACCCGCGCCCTGGGCCGCAGCCTGGAACAGCCGCTGGGGGAGCAGGCGGTGGTGGTGAACAAGCCGGGCGCGAACGGCAAGATCGCCGGCCGGGACGTGTTCGGCGGCGCGCCGGACGGCTACCGGGTCGCGGTGATGCCGCAGTCCCTGTTCTCCATCGGCCCGCTCATGGTGGCGGACCCGGACGCCATCAAGCTGGACGAGATGACCTTCGTGAAGGGTCTGACGGTCGAGGACTACGTGCTGGTGGTGCCGGCCAACTCGCCGGTGCGCGGGGTGGCCGACCTGGCGGCGGCCGGCCGGATCGCCTACGGCACCACCGGTGCGGGCACCGGCAGCCAACTGTCCCAGGCGCTGCTGTTCGGCCTGGCCAAGGTGCCCTCCGCGCCGGTGCCGTTCGACGGCGGCGGCCCGCTGCTGAACGCGCTGCTGGGCGGGAAGGTGAACGCCGGCTCGCTGCAGATCGCCGAGGCGTACAAGCAGATCGAGGCCGGCACGATCCGCCCGCTGATGGTTTTCGGGGAGAAGCGGGTCGAGGCGCTGCCCAACGTGCCCACCGCGACCGAGCTCGGCTTCCAGATCGTCGTCGACCAGCGCCGGTTCGTGGCGGCGCCGGCCGGCCTGCCGCCGGACGTGCGGAACAAGCTGGCCGGGGCGATCGACCAGGCGGTGGCCAGCCCCGAGTACAACCAGACGCTGCGCACCAACTACATCGCCCGGTGGGACGCGAACGGTGACCAGGTGCGCCAGCAGCTCACCGACAGCCTGGAGAAGTTCCGCGGGATGACCCAGCGGCTCGGCGTGAACCTGACCGGATGAGCGCGCCGACCCGCCCGGAGGAGACCGAGACCGCCGACCACCGCCTGCGCCACACCGTGGCCGCCGGCGTCCCCCTGCTGCTCGGAGTCGTCGCGGCCGGGCTGTCCTGGCGCCTCGGCCTCGGCTCGCTGGCCGACCCGGGGCCCGGCATGTGGCCGCTCATGGTGAGCGTGGCGATGGTGGTCACCGCTCTGGTGGTGCTGGCGTCCCGGCCCGCCGCGTCCGAGGAACGCTTCGGCCGGGGCGCGGTGACCGTGGCGATCGCCGTGGCGTCCCTGATCGGTTATGCGCTGCTGTTCGAGCGGGTCGGCTTCGAGGTCCCCACCGTGGCCCTGCTGGTGCTGTGGTGCCGGGTGCTCGGGCGGGAGTCCTGGCGGACGACCTCGGCGGTCGCGGTGGGGGCGACCGCCGCGGTGTACCTGCTGTTCATCACCGGCCTGGGCGTGTCCCTGCCGCACATCGTGCACACCTGACGGGACGTAGCTGATGGGCTTTCTGACCCCGGTGATCGACGGCTTCGGCGTCGTGTTCCAGCCGGCCAACCTGCTGTACTGCCTGCTCGGGGTGACCCTGGGCATGCTGGTCGGGGTGCTGCCCGGCCTGGGGCCGGCGGCCACCATCGCCATCCTGCTGCCGGTCACCTACAGCATGCCGCCCACCTCAGCGATCATCATGCTGGCCGGGATCTTCTACGGCGCGCAGTACGGCGGCACCATCACCTCGGTGCTGCTGCGGCTGCCCGGCGAGGCGTCCAGCGTGGTCACCGCGATCGACGGCCACGAGATGGCCAAACAGGGCCGGGCCGGCGCCGCGTTGGGCATCTCGGCCATCGGTTCGTTCATCGGCGGCACGGTGGCGATCGTGGCGGTGTCCCTGGTGGCGCCGCTGCTGGCCCGGTTCGCGGTGGACTTCGGCCCGGCCGAGTACACGATGCTCGCCGTACTCGGCATCCTCATGGTCACCACCCTGGGCGCCGGATCGGCGGCGAAGAGCCTGCTCATGGCCTGCCTCGGGCTGCTGCTGGCCACCATCGGCCAGGACCCGCTGCTGGGCACGCCCCGCCTGGCGTTCGGCAGCGACCAGCTGCTTGACGGCATCGACTTCGTCATCCTGGCCATGGGCGTATTCGGCGTGGGGGAGATCCTCTACAACCTGGAGTCGCTGCGCTCGCCGGCCCCGCCGCCGGTCACGGTCGGCTCGGTCTACCCGTCGCGGCGGGACATCCGGGACTCCCGGGGCGCGATCGGCCGGGGCTCGCTGGTCGGCTTCCTGCTCGGCGTGCTGCCCGGCGGCGGCGCCACCATGTCCTCGATGGTCGCCTACGCGGTGGAGCGGAAGGCGTCCAAGCACCCGGAGACCTTCGGCAAGGGGGCCATCCAGGCCGTCGCCGGGCCGGAGACCGCGAACAACGCGGCGGCCACCTCGTCCTTCGTGCCGCTGCTGTCCCTGGGCATCCCGGCCAACGCCACCATGGCGGTGATGTTCGGCGCGCTGCTGCTGCAGAACATCACCCCCGGCCCGCTGCTGGCCACCGAACGCCCCGAACTCTTCTGGGGCGTCATCAACTCGATGTACGTCGGGAACGTGTTGTTGCTGGTGATGAGCCTGCCGCTGATCGGCCTGTTCGTCCGCATCCTGCGCATCCGGCCGGCCATCCTGGCGCCGCTCACGATCCTGATCACCATGATCGGCGTCTACACGGTGCGGATGAACGCATTCGACATGCTGCTCGTGGTCGGGCTCGGGGTGATGGGCTACCTGATGCGCAAGGTCGGCTTCGAACCCGGCCCGCTGGTGCTCGCTTTCGTGCTGGGGGAGATCCTGGAGGCCGCCTTCCGGCGGTCCATGCGCACGTTCGACGGCCAGTTGACGGGGTTCCTGACGCAGCCGATCGCGGCGACGTTGCTGGGGGCGATCGTGCTGTTGGGGCTGTGGGGCCTGTCCCGTCGGGTGCGGGAGGGTTCGGGGCGGGTCTAAAGACGGCCTGGACGGCGCGGTTGGGTGGGTCTGCCGTGGCTCGGGCTGCGCCCGTTGCGTCTCGGTTCGTCGTCCGGACGGCTCGCTGGAGATCCACATCAACCTCATGGCCCTTCTGACGCCGAGAAAGGGCACTGAGGTTGATGTGGATCTTGGCCCGCCCCAGCCGAACGCAACAGGCGCCCCAAAAGCCACGGGAGCCTGCCCAGTCCCGCCGTCCAGGCTGTCTTTAAAACCCGACCACGGCCGAAACCGGCGGCTTCAAGCGTCGTCGTTGACGCCCAACTCGAGCCGATCCTCGACCACCGTCGCTCGTACCACCTGTCCCGCCCGCAACTCCCCAGCCAGCAGCATCCGGGACAACCGCCGGTCCAGTTCCCGGCCGATGGTCCGCCTCAACGGGCGAGCCCCGGACTCCGGGCGGTGGCCCCGGTCGACCAGCCAGTCCACGGCGGCCGTGTCCAGCGACAGCCCCACGTCCTGCGCCGCCAACTGCTCCCGGGTCTCGGCCAGCAACAACTCGGTGATGGCGCGCAACTCGGAGCGGCCGAGCGGGCGGAACGGCACGACCTCGTCGATCCGGTTCAGGAACTCCGGGCGGAACCGGGTGCGCAGGCCGGCCAGCAGGGTCTCCCGCATCTCGTCCGACCAGTTCGGCACCGCCCCGGCGGCCAGCATCGCCTCGGCCGCGACGTTGCTGGTCATGATGATCACGGTGTTGGTGAAGTTGACCGTGCGGCCCCGGGCGTCGGTGAGCCGGCCCGCGTCCAGCACCTGAAGCAGCAGCCCGGTGACGTCGGGGTGGGCCTTCTCGATCTCGTCCAGCAGCAGCACCGAGTAGGGGCTGCGCCGGACTACCTCGGTCAGCTGGCCCGGCTCGTCGTGGCCGACGTATCCGGGTGGAGCGCCGACCAGCCGGGACACCGTGTGCCGGTCCTGGAACTCGCTCATGTCGAACCGGATCATCCGGTCCGCGCCGCCGAACAGGGCCTCGGCCAGCGCGCGGGCCAGCTCGGTCTTGCCCACCCCGGTCGGGCCGAGGAACAGGAACGAGCCCACCGGGCGGCCCGGGTGGGTCAGGCCCGCCCGGCCGGCCCGCACCGCGTCGGCCACCGCGAGCACGGCGTCGTCCTGGCCGACCACCCGCTCGCGCAGCACGTCCTCCAGGTGCAGCAGCCGCTGCCGGTCGGCCTCGGTCAGGCGGGCCACCGGGATGCCGGTGGTGCGGGCGACCACCTCGGCGATGTCGGCCGCGTCCACCTCGGATGCTCCGCGCAGGGCGACCCGGGCGCTGGCCCGGTCCATCAGGTCGATCGCCTTGTCGGGCAGGTAGCGGTCGGTGAGGTACCGCTCGGCCAGCCGGGCGGCCGCCTCGGTGGCCTCGTCGGAGATCCGCACCCCGTGGTGCTCCTGGTAGCGCTCGCGCAGGCCGCGCAGGATGGCCACGGTGTCCGCGACGCCGGGTTCGCCGACCAGGATCGGCTGGAACCGGCGCTCCAGGGCCGGGTCCCGTTCGATGTGCCGGCGGTACTCGTCGACCGTGGTGGCGCCGATGAGCTGAAGCCCGCCCCGGGCCAGCGCGGGCTTCAGCATGCTGCCTGCGTCCATCGCGCCGCCCTCGGCCGCGCCGGCGCCGACCACGGTGTGCAGTTCGTCCAGGAACAGCAGCACCGACCGGTCGGCCGCGACCACCTCGTCGATCACGTCGGTGAGCCGTTCCTCGAACTCGCCGCGGTACTTCGTGCCGGCCACCATGCCGGCCAGGTCCAGCGCGACCATCCGCCGGTCCCGCAACCCGGCCGGGACGTCGCCGCTGGCCAGACGGGCCGCGATGCCTTCGACGATGGCCGTCTTGCCCACACCGGGGTCGCCGATCAGCACCGGGTTGTTCTTGGTCCGTCGGCAGAGCACCTCGAGCACCTGCTCCACCTCGGCGTCCCGGCCGATCACCGGGTCCAGCCGGCCGTCCTTGGCGGCTTCGGTGAGGTCGCGGCCGTGGCGGTTCAGCCGGGGTGTCGCCGTCGTGCGCGCCGGGCCGGGTTCGGTCCCGCCCAGGGTCTGCTCCAGCCCTCCGACGAGGGTCTTGACCAGCTCTTCGAACGGGTTGAAGCCCGGGTCGAACGGCCTGTCGGGCATGGTCGGCCTCCTGCCAGCCGCGAGGCCTCCATGGTGCCCGAACTGGCGGGCGGTCGTCAGTCGGAGGGATTGATTCCGTGCCGCAGCAGGTTCCCCACGCTGAACTCGCGGCAGTCCCGCACGATGTAGCCGCGCCGGCAGCCGACGCGGTACTGGCGTTCCCCGCTGGTCATCGGGCGCATCCGCTTCTGCCGGGCGGACGAGCGGTGGCCGGATCTGGCGGCGTCATCCGTGCACAGGTACTCGCCGGGTTCGGCGTCGTGGTGGGTGCAGTCCTCGTCGTGATCGGGTGCCGCGGCGGCGGTGGCCGGGGCGAGCAGCCAGGCGCCGAAGGCGGCGGTCGCGGTCAGCGCGCTGAGCGTGCGGGATGTGGGCGTCGGGGCGCGGTGAAGTGGCATCGGGGAGCCTCTTCCTTTGGAAACTGTGCCGGAGGTTTACCCACCGACGGCCGGGTGAAACATCGACCGTTGACGCCGACCCGGTGGAGCCATACGTTGCGGCGCGTGACCGACGACGAGATCGTGCTCGGACCGCTGCCCAAGGGCATCACCCGGGCCAAAGAGGGCATGCGCAAGCGGGTGTGGAACGTGCTCGGGCACACCTACTACATGAAGGCGGCCAGCGACACCAGCTTCGCCTTCGAGACCCTCGACCCGCCCGGCACCGGCGTTCCGCCGCACGTGCACCCCCGGCAGGACGAGCACATCTATGTGCTGGAGGGCGTGTTCACCCTCTATCTGGACGGCCGGTGGGAGAC
Organism: Actinospineispora eucalypti; assembly: GCF_039543365.1. Lineage (NCBI taxonomy): Bacteria > Bacillati > Actinomycetota > Actinomycetes > Pseudonocardiales > Pseudonocardiaceae > Actinospineispora > Actinospineispora eucalypti. Next base: position 183,905 of record NZ_BAABJP010000008.1, on the reverse strand, counting down.
CGCCGGCCCCGGCGACACCGTGCTCATGCCGATGGGCCTGCCGCACGCCTACTACAACCGCTCGGAACAGAACAGCCGGGCGTTGTTCTGGGTCAGCCCGGCCGGCCGGCTGGCCGAGCTGTTCGACAAGCTGCACAACCTGGAGGATCCCGCCGAGGTGGTGAAGCTGTCCGCCGAGTGCGGCGTCGACTTCCTGCCCGCCGGCGCGGTGGAGGGCGCCTGAGCCGGGCCGCGGTCAGCCGGCCGCGAACGGCTCGATCCAGGAACCCGGGTGGGTGGCGGAGTCCTGGCGCAGCACGGTCAGCCCGGCCGGCCACTGCGCGGTGAGCGGCGTGGTCTCCCCGGGCGGGATGGTCTCCAGTCGGGTCGGCACCCATCGGGTGGAGCCCATGCTTCCGACCGAGCCGTCGGAGTACGGCAGCACCACCAGCCGGGCCGAGGCGCTGGCCCCGGGACGCAGGTGGATGTCCTTGACCCCGTTGGTCTGCCTGGTCAGCGTGTAGACCGGGCCGTTCGGGTCGGCCGGGCCGTGCAGGTCGGCGCCGGGCACCCCGCGCAGCAGGCAGGGGCGCTGGGACTTGTTGGTGTACACCAGCTTGACCGGGACCTGGGAGTCGCCCCGGCCCGCGGGAGCGTCCAGCCGCGCGGACAGCTGGTCGGTGTGGCAGCGCGCCTCGGGCGCACCCGCCGCGGCCGCCGGCGCACTCGACGCAGCGGCCGACCCGCTCGGGGCCGACTCGCTCGGGGCGGCCGTGCTCGGGGCGGGGGTGTTCAGCGGCGGCGCGGGCTCGGAGCACCCGGCCAGCACGGCGATGAGCAGCGCGGACAGTGCCGGCAACACGCGCACTTTCGACCTCCCGGTCGCGTTTGGGGAACGCCCCGGACTTTAGACTTCGAAAAATTCGAGTAAACATATACCGATTTAAGGTAGAGTCGCCGCATGCTGATGCGCCGGTTCGAACGGGACGCGTGCATCACCGGGATCGGGCAGTCGGCGATCGGCCGGCGACTGGGCCGGGCGGCCATCGACCTGACCACCGAGGCCTGCCTGGCCGCGATCGCTGACGCCGGGCTGGGCCGGACGGACGTCGACGGCCTCGTCACCTATCCCGGCGGCGATGCCGCGCTCACCCTCGGCTACGGCGGCCCGCCCCCGGAGGCCGTGCAGGACGCGCTGCGGCTGGACCTGAACTGGTACGAGGGCGCGGCCCACCTACCCGGGCAGCTGGGCGCGCTGGTGGCCGCCTGCCTGGCCGTCTCCGGCGGGCTGGCGCGCAACGTGCTGGTCTACCGGACGGTGACCGAGTCGACGGCGCAGGGGGCCGCCGGCCGGGCCCGGGTGCTGCCCGGCGGCGACCGGCCGGTGGCCGGGATCAACTACTGGACCGCGCCCTACGGGGCCGTCTCGGCGGTGAACTGGCTGGCCCAGCTGGCCGCGCGGCACTTCCACGTGCACGGCACGACGCGGGAACAGCTGGGCGCGCTGGCCATCAACCAGCGGGCCAACGCCGCACTGAACCCGGCCGCACCGCTGCGCGAGCCGATCGGCATGCCGGACTACCTGGCCGCCCGGATGATCTCCACCCCGCTGTGCCTGCTGGACTGCGACCTGCCGGTGGACGGCTCGACGGCCCTCGTCGTGTCGCACGTGGACCGGGCGGCGGACACCCCCGGGCCGTCGGTCTACGTGGAGGCGGTGGGCACGGCGCTGCGCGGCCGGCCCTCGTTCGACCAGTACGCCGACCTGACCTCGATGGCGGCGGCCGGGGCGGCCGAGCACCTGTGGCGGCGCAGCGAGCTGAAGCCGGCGGATGTGCGCCTGGCCCAGCTCTACGACGGCTTCTCCATCCTCGCGCTGGTCTGGCTGGAGGCGCTGGGCTTCTGCGGGCCGGGGGAGGGAGGCGCGTTCATCGGGGACGGCAGCCGGATCGCGCTGACCGGCGAGCTGCCGGTGAACACCGCCGGCGGGCAGCTCTCCGGCGGCCGGTTGCACGGGTACGGGCATCTGCACGAGGCCTGCGTCCAGCTGCGCGGAGCGGCGGGCGCCCGGCAGGTCCCGGGGAACCCGGGCGTGGCCGTGGTGTCCAACGGCGGCGGCCCGGTGGCCGGCTGCATGGTGTTGACGAGCGAACGTCCTTGAGGAGGCCGGGGATGGGCTGGAGCCGTGGTGAGCAGGACACCGTGCTGGGGGTGCTGCGCCGGGCCGTGGAAGCGGATCCCGACGCGGTGTTCCTGGACTTCGGCGGGGACCTGACCAGCTACGGGCAGCTCTACCGGCGGGCCATGCGGCTGGCCAACGGGCTGCGCGCGCACGGCGTGGCCCCGGGCGACCGGGTGGTCACGCTGATGGACAACCACGTGGACGCGGTGGCCGCGTGGTTCGGCATCAACGCCGCCGGGGCGATCAGCGTGCCGGTGAACACCGCCTACAAGGGCGAGTTCCTGCGCCACCAGATCGACGACGCCGGGCCCCGGCTGGTGATCGCCGAGCCGGACTACGCCGGACGGGTCGAGGACGTCGCCGGCGACCTGCGGGAACGCCCGCCGGTGTTCCTCCGGGACGCCACCCTGGGCGGCCTCTACGTGGACGACGACCGGGACCCCGGGCGGCAACCCGACCCCGGCGACCTGACCATGCTGATCTACACCGCCGGCACCACCGGCCCCTCCAAGGGCTGCATGATCAGCCACAACTACGCGTGCAACCTGGCCCGCCAGTCCAACGACCTGGCCACCCGGCGGCCGGGGGAGACCGTGTGGACCCCGCAGCCGCTGTTCCACCTCAACGCCACCGCCACCGGGGTGCTCACCAGCGCGCTGCTGAACAGCGCGATCAGCGTCTTCCCCCGGTTCTCGGTGTCCCGGTTCTGGGGCGACGTGGAGCGCAGCGGGGCGCGCATGGTGAGCCTGCTGGGGTCGGCGATCTCACTGATCGCGCTGGCGCCGGAGACGCCGGAGACGCTGCGCTGCCGGGGCCAGCTGCGGATCGCCTACGGGGCGCCGTTCCCCGGGGAGATGGCCCGGATCTGGCGGGAGCGGTTCGGCGTGGAGCGGGCCGGCGCGCCCGGTTACGGGCTCTCCGAGGCCAGCATGATCGTCACCGCGCCGCTGCGGCCCGACCCGGTGCCGGACGCCAGCGGGAAGCGCAACGAGGACTTCGACGTGCGCATCGTGGACGACCGGGACGAGGAGCTGCCGCCGGGCGAGGTCGGCGAGATCATCTGCCGGCCGCTGCGCCCGCACGTGATGTTCTCCGGCTACTGGAAGCGCCCGGAGGCCACGCTGGGCATCCTGCGCAACCTGTGGCTCCACACCGGTGACCTGGGCAAGTTCGACGCGGACGGCAACTTCTACTTCGTCGACCGGAAGAAGGACTACCTGCGCCGGCGGGGGGAGAACATCTCCAGCTACGAGCTGGAGGCGACCTTCCTGCGCCATCCGGACCTGGTGGAGGTGGCCGTGCACGCGGTGCCCAGCGAGGTCAGCGAGGATGACGTGAAGGTGACCGCCGTGCGCACGCCCGGCTCAGCGCTGAGCGAGCGGGAGCTCTGCCTGTGGGCGGTCGAGCGGGTGCCCTACTTCGCCGTGCCGCGCTACGTGGAGTTCCGCGAGCAGCTGCCGAAGAACCCGGTCGGCCGGGTGCTGAAGTACCAGCTGCGCGAGGACGGCCGCACCGCCGGCACCTGGGACCGCGAGGAGTCGGATGTCCAGCTCACCAAGCGGTGAGACCGTGCCGGACGTGCTGGCCGAGCGGCCGGTCCCGGCGCCGGACCCGCTGGCCGACTTCTTCTGGCAATCCGGCCGGGACGGGATGCTGCGCATCGCCCGCTGCCGGGACTGCGGGTTCTGGGTGCACCCGCCGAGCCTGCCCTGCCCGCGCTGCCTGGGCCGGGCGGTCCACCCGGAACCGGTCAGCGGGCGGGCGGTGGTGCACTCGTTCACGGTCAACGTGCAGCAGTGGCGGCCCGGCCAGGACCCCTACGTCATCGCCGTGGTGGAGCTACCCGAACAGGACGGGCTGCGGCTCACCACCAACATCGTGGGCTGCCCGGTCTCCGAAGTGCACATCGACCAGCCGGTGCGGGTGGCGTTTGTGGCCCGCGGCGGCCGGTACTACCCCGTGTTCACCCCGGCCTGCCCGATCCAGTCGAGATCTACCTCAACGGGCTTTGATCTTTGGCGGAGCCCATACAGGTAGATCTCGGCGAAGTGGGCGGCCTTCTCGAGGCTCAACGGCGGAAGCGTCTATCGCTGCCCGTTGCGTTGCGTCCCAAGTCTTTCGTGCCCTGGTCACGGACGTGGTCGGGCCGCGAGTGGCCGGGGGCGGCCGCCTTCCCGGTCCTCACGGTTCGTGGCGAAGGGCCGCCGGCGCCCGGAACCGGCGCAACGGGCCGTTCTTCGAACTCGTCACTGCACCAGCCAGGCGGGGGAGCGGGGGCGGCGGATTTTGCGGTTGTCCCAGGTGATCAGGGCGCCGACCGGGGTTAGGCGGACGATGGCCGAGTCGGCGGCGTAGTGCCGCACGGTGGCCTCGGGAAGTGCCTGCCGCTCGCCCGGGCCGCGGCCCCGGTACTTCTGTGCGCGTGCCTCGAACACCTGGGTGGCGGTGGCCTCGTCGGTGATCAGTTCGGCGTGCGCCCGGAAGGACACCGCGGTCAGCTCAGCCCAGCGGTCGCCGTCTTCGGCGAGGAACCCGACTCGGCCGTCTCGGGCGATGCGCGCGACCTTCTTGCTGGTCGCCGGAGTGCGGAAGTAGATCCGCCGGTCCAGGGCGACGAACCAGACCGGCAGGGAGATGGGGTACCCGTCCCGGTCCAGCGTGCTGACGATCCCGGTGAGTGCGCCCCTGACGAACTCCCACGCCTCGTCCTCGGTCAGCCTGATACCCATGGATGCACCTTCAGGTAGCCGCCGGCGTCCACCCGCAGCTGCATGCCGGTGACGAACCGGGACTCGTCCGAGGCCAGGAACAGCACGGCGTGGCTGATGTCCTCGGGCGCCACGTAGGGCACCGGCATCAGGTTCATCGCGGGGAAGGCCTGCTCGGCCTGCTCCCGGGTGGGCGCGTCCAGGTCCGGGCGGAAGATCCGGTACATGCCCGGGTGGTGCAGCATCGGGGTGTCGGTGTTGGTCGGGTGGACGGCGTTGACCCGGATGCTCTTCGGGGCCAGCGCGGTGGCCAGCTCGTGCACGTAGTGGGACAGCGCCTGCTTGGCGAACTTGTAGCCGGCGGCGGCCGGGTCGGCGGCGCCGGAGCGGGGGCGCATCGCGGCCAGTGACCCGGTGGCGATCACCGAGGCTCCGGCCTCCAGCTCGGGGATCGCGGCGTGCAGCGTGTTCAGCACGCCGCCCAGGTTCACGTCGACGGTGTCCAGCATCGCGGACACCGGCTCGGCCGCGCCCATCGGCGCGATGCCGGCCTGCGCCACGACCACGTCCAGCCGGCCGAACTCGGTGCGGGCGCGGCGGACGGCCTCCCGCATGGCCGCCGGGTCCCGCACGTCGGCCCGGATGCTCAGTATCCGCCGGTCCAGCGCCTCCACCAGGCGTTCGGTCTCCGCCAGGTCGGCCTCGGTGGCCAGCGGGTAGGGCACCGAGCCGATGTCCGCGCACCGGTCCACGGCGACGATGTCCGCGCCCTCGGCGGCCAGACGCACGGCGTGGCTGCGGCCCTGGCCCCGGGCCGCGCCGGTGATCAGGGCGACCTTGCCGGCCACCCGGCCGGTCATGACCGGCCTCGCTCGCACGCTCGCTCGACGGTCACGAGAGCAGGTCCAGCACCGAGTCGGCGCCCGGCACCGACATGATGTGCGCGTCGCCGGCCTCCAGGTGACGGCGCCACAGGTCCTCGGCGTCCTGCGCGGCGCCGGCGGCCACCAGGTCGACCAGCCGGGCGTGCGCCCGGTGCGCGGTGGCCATGCCGTCCTGGGTAGCCACCTCCGCGCCGTGCGCGGCGACGAACCGGTCGGCCTGGGCCTGGATGATCCGGTTGGCCACCGAGCTGAGCGCCTCGAACGTGTGGCAGCCGGTGAGCTGCACGACCAGCTGGTGGAAGCGGCCGTGCGCCCGGGCCAGGCGGGGCGGGTCGTCCATCGCGTCGGCCTCGTCGGCCAGCGCCGAGCGCAACCGGTCCACGATCTCCGGCGTGGCCCGCTCGGCCAGCAGCGCGGCGGCCGGCGCCTCCAGCATCACCCGCGCGTTGTGCACGTCCTCCAGGGTGGCGCCCTCGTACTGCAGCAGCAGCCCGATGTACCGGGCCACCATGGGCACCGCCGGGGTCCGCATGCGCGCCCCGCCGCCGGCGCCCCGGCGCACCACCACCAGCCCCTCCGACTCCAGGATGCGCAGCGCCTCGCGCACCGTGGTCCGGGCGACGGCCATCTCGGCCATCAGCTGGTCCTCGGGCGGCAGCGGGTCGTCCTCCCGCAGCTCCCGGGTGACGATCTTGCGCCGCAGCGTGTGCGCGACGATCTCGGCGGCCTTGGGGACCTGGACCGCGTCGAGCTTGGTGACCATTCGGGGATTCTCCTACCGCGCCGCGGGTTTACTGAGCCACCGCGCCGCCGTCGACCGGCAGCGCGTGTCCGTTCACGAAGGACGCGGCGTCCGAGCAGAGCCACACCACCGAATCGGCGATCTCCTCCGGCTCGGCCAGCCGGCGCATCGGCGTGATGTCGGTCATCGCCTTCGCCATGTCCGGGCTGGACTCGGCCCGCTGGATGTTCATCTGGGTCTTCGTGGTCCCCGGGCAGACGGCGTTCACCCGGACGCCCTTGCGACCGTACTCGACGGCGGCGGCCTTGGTGAGCCCGACGACGCCGTGTTTCGACGCCACGTACGCGGCCGCGAACGGCACCGCGACCAGCCCGGAGAACGACGAGGTGTTCACGATCGACCCGCCGCCGGCCGCCAGCATGGCCGGGATCTGGTGCTTCATGCACAGGAACACGCCGGTCAGGTTGACCGAGAGCACCGCGGCCCATTCGGCCTCGGGCACGTCCACCAGCTTGGCGGAGGAGCCGAGCACCCCCGCGTTGTTGTGCGCGCAGTGCAGCCCGCCGTAGGTGTCCACCGCGTGCGCGACCAGCGCCCCCACCTGCGCCGGGTCGGTCACGTCGGCCGGTTGGAAGCTGGCCGTCCCACCGGCCGCGAGGATCTCCTCGACGGTGGCCTTGCCACCGTCCGGGTCGATGTCCGAGACCACCACGCTGGCCCCGGCCCGGGCGAAGGCCAGCGCCGAGGCCCGGCCGATGCCGGTGCCGGCCCCGGTGACCATGGCGACCTTGTTCAGCAGTGCCGTCACCGCGTCCCACCTTCCGTTCGATCGGCGTCACCGGAAGTCTATCCGAATAATTCGTTCTAAGTTAGAGTGATTCTCATGCCGCTCCGGGACGACATGCAACTGATCTCCGTGGACGACCATCTCGTGGAGCCGCCCCACCTGTGGCAGTCCCGGCTGCCGGCCAGGTGGCTGGAAGCCGGCCCGAAGATCGTCGAGGAGCCGGCCTCGGACGGCGGCCCGCCGGCTCACGTCTGGTACTACGAGGGCCGGCGCTACCCGCAGATCGGGCTGAACGCGGTGGCCGGCAAGCGGCCCGAGGAGTTCGGCACCGAGCCGCTGCGCTACACCGACATGCTGCCGGGCTGTTACGACCCGGAGGCCCGGGTGATCGACATGGACCTGGACGGGGTGCGGGCGGCGATCTGCTTCCCCTCCTTCCCCCGGTTCGCCGGCACGGTGTTCCTGCAGGGGGAGGACAAGGAGCTCGCCGGGCTGTGCGTGCGGGCGTTCAACGACTTCATGCTGGACGAGTGGTGCGCGGCCGCGCCCGAGCGGTTCATCCCGATCGTGATCCTGCCGCTGTGGGACGTCCAGGCCTGCATCGCCGAGGTGCACCGCACCGCCGCGCTGGGCGCCAAGGCGATCTCCTTCACCGAGAACCCGGTGCCGCTGGGCCTGCCTTCCTTCCACACCGACCACTGGGACCCGCTGTTCGACGCCGTCGAGGAGGCCGGGCTGCCGCTGTGCATGCACTTCGGCACGTCCGGCCAGGCGCCGACCACCGCCCCGGACGCCCCGTTCGCGGTGACCATCACGCTGTTCGGCTGCAACTCCATGTTCGCCGCCGCCGACCTGATGTTCTCCCCGGTGTTTCACCGGCACCCGCGACTGAAGGTGGCGCTGGCCGAGGGCGGCGTCGGCTGGATGCCCTACCTGCTGGAACGCGCCGACTACGTGTGGAACCGGCACCGCTTCTACCAGAACGTGAACCAGGAGATGAAGCCCTCGGAGATCTTCCGGCGGAACATCTGGGGCTGCTTCATCGACGACGAGCACGGGCTGGCCAGCCGGCACGAGATCGGCATCGACCGGATCACCTGGGAGTGCGACTACCCGCACTCCGACTCCAACTGGCCGAACAGCCGAAAGCGCGCGGTGGAGGTGTTCGCCGACGTGCCGGACGACGAGGTGCACCGGATCGTCGAGTGGAACAGCCGCGAGCTGTTCGACTTCCCGCGCGCCGGGGCGTAGGCGGTGCCCCGGCCGGACCCGAACGCCTCGGACTGGTCCGACCTGGACCTGCTCACCGTCACCGAGGCCACCGAGCGGCTCACCGACGAGCTGGCCGAGGTGCGGGCTCGGATCGCCGGGCTCACCGGTGAGCCCGGCGCCGGGGACGAGCTGGCCGCCTACCGGCGCCGCGAGGACCTGCTGGAACGCGCGATGGACCGGGCACTGCGCCCGCGCGGCGCCATCCCCGGCCTCCCGCCGTCCCGGCGCACGGAAAAATAGAGAGCGAATTTTCGAGCAACCGGCCGGATTCGTGCCCGCGCCAGCTTGCTGGGTCACCCAGTATCGCTTATTGTTGTAACGAATTATTCGACACATGGAGGTGGCAGTGTCCCAGGCGTCCCAGGCTCGGCCGGACCACGTTCCTCCTGGGCTGGTCCGGGACTTCGATCACGTGTTCGGCGCCGAGTTCGGGCGTGACCCGTTCGCCGCCTTCCGGGCGTGCCGGGGCGACCGGGTGTTCTGGAGTCCGCACCACGGCGGCTACTGGGTGCTGACCACGCTGGCCGACATCCGGGAGGCCCTGCAGCGGCCCGCCGACTTCTCCAACTGGCCGACCGGCATCCCGGCGCACGTCAGCCGCCGGGAGCGGATGGTCCCGCTGGAGCTGGACCCGCCGGACCATACCGCCTACCGGCGGGTGCTGGCGCCGATGTTCGCCCCCAAGGCGGTGGCCGCCCGGAACGCCGCGATCGGGGACACGTGCGAGCAGCTGATCGACGCGCTGGCGCCCAAGGGCCGGTGCGACTTCATCGCCGAGTTCGCCCAGCCGTTCCCGACCACCATCTTCACCAACATGCTCGGGTTGCCCGCCGAGGAGTCGGACCGGTTCGTGGGCTGGAACAACGTGCTGCTGCACTCGCACGCCGACCCGGACGCCCGCCGCCGGGCCGGCGACGAGATCAACGGCTACCTGCGCGAGCTGATCGAACAGCGGCGCGCCGAGCCGAGGGACGACCTCACCTCGGCCCTGCTGGACTGCGAGGTGGACGGCCGGCCACTGCGCCCGGACGAGGTGCAGAACATCACCTTCATGCTGTTCGTGGCCGGCCTGGACACGGTCACCGCCGCCCTCTCGTTCTGCTTCCGCTACCTGGCCGAGCACCCGGCGGACCGGGCCCGGCTGGTCGCCGACCCCGGGTTGGTGCCGAGCGCGGTGGAGGAGCTGCTGCGGGTGCACGCGTTCATCAACCCGGCCCGCACGGTGACCGCCGACCTGGAGTTCGCCGGGGTGCGCATGCGGGCCGGCGACCGGGTGCTGGTGTCCACCGCGCTGGCCAGCAACGACCCGGCGGAGTTCGAGGACCCGCTGGAGGTCCGGCTGGACCGCTCCGGGAACCGTCACCTGGCGTTCGGGGCCGGCCCGCACCGGTGCGCCGGCTCCCACCTGGCCCGCGACGAGATGGCCACCGCCGTGCGCGAGTGGCACCGGCGCATCCCGGACTACGCGGTGCCCGACGGCCAGGAGGTCACCGTGCACGCGGGCGGCGCGATGGGCATCGACCGGCTGGAGCTGGTGTGGGCCGGGTGATCCCGGACCGGGTCGGGTCGACCCCCGCCGAGTTCGGCGCCGAGCTGCGGGCGTTCCTGGAGGAGCACCACCCGGGGCGGGCACCGCGCGAGCGCACGGCCCGGCTCGCGTTCCTGCGGGCCTGGCAGGCCACGTTGTTCGACCACGGCTGGATCGCCCCGGCCTGGCCGAGGCGCTGGGGCGGCATGGATCTACCGGCCCCGCTGCGGGCCGTGTACCACCGGGAGATGGCGCTGGCCCGCACGCCCGTGCCGCCGACCAACGCGGTCGGCATCGTCGGCCCCACCCTGCTCCGCGACGGTACCGACGCCCAGCGGGAGCGCTACCTGCGCCCGATGCTGCGCGCCGACGAGCTGTGGTGCCAGGGCTTCTCCGAGCCGGACGCCGGCTCCGACCTGGCCGCGCTGCGCACCCGGGCGTTACTCGTGGACGGCGAGTACCGGGTGACCGGGCGCAAGATCTGGTCCACCAACGCGCCGGTGGCCCGCCGCATGCTGCTGCTCGCCCGCACCGGCACAGCGGAGTCGCGGGCGCGCGGCATCACCTGCCTGGTCGTGGACATGACCGCGCCCGGCGTACGCGTGCACCCGCTGCGGGACATGGCCGGCTCCGCCATGTTCGCCGAGATCGAGCTGGACGACGTGGTGGTGCCGGTGGGCGACCGGATCGGCGAGCACGACGACGGCTGGCGCAGCGCCCGCGTCACCCTGGGCAACGAGCGGTCCACCTCGCTCACCGCCGCCGCGCTGCGCTACCAGCGGGTGGTCACCGATCTGGTGCGCCTGGCCCGCGAGCGGGGCCGGACCGGGGAGCCCTCGGTGCGCCAGGAACTGGCCCGCACCATCACCGCCGCCCGGCTGCTGGAGCTGAACGGAGCCCGCGTGCTCAGCCGCGTACTCGCCGGCCAGGACCCCGGCCCCGTCTCCTCCCTGAACCGGCTGCAGCACGCCGAGTTCGAACAGCACCTGCACGAACTGGCCCTGCGCCTGCTCGGCGCCGACGCCATGCTCGCCCCCACCGACCCCCGCCTGGCCGAAGACGCCCGCTGGGTACGTGGCTACCTGCGCACGAGGGCCTCCACCATCGGCGCCGGCACCTCGGAGATCCAGCGCAACACCATCGCCGAGAAAGTCCTCGGCCTCCCCACCGACCGGGAGCAACCATGACCACGCTCAACGCGAGTCGGCGTTCCCAGTACACCGAGTCGACAGTTTCGGCCCGCCGAGTCGACGCGTTCGGCACAACCGAGCAACCCAGCGAGCCGTTCGCGTTCGGCTCCGAGCACGACCAGCTGCGCGCCACCGTGCGCCGGTTCCTGGCCGACCGGTCACCGGAGACCGAGGTGCGCCGGCTGATGGAGACCGACACCGGGCACGACCCGGCCGTCTGGCGCGAGCTGGCCTCGCTCGGGCTGACCGGACTGCTGGTGCCGGAACGGCTCGGCGGGGCCGGGGCGGGCGCCGTGGCGCTGCAGGTGGTCTGCGAGGAGATGGGCCGGGCGCTGTTCTGCGGGCCCTACCTGTCCTCGGCCGTGCTGGCCACCTCGGTGCTGCTGGCCGCCGGCGACGAGGACAGCCAAGCGCGGTACCTGCCCGGGCTGGCCGACGGCTCACTGATCGGGACGCTCGCGCTGACCGAGGCCTCCGGCTCCTGGCGGGTCCAGGACGTGGCCACCCGGGCCGAGCCGGACGGCGCCGGTGGCCACACGCTGACCGGCGAGAAGCTGTTCGTGCTGGACGGCGCACTGGCCGACCTGCTGCTCGTGGTCACCCGGGACGGGTTGTTCGCCGTCACCGCCGACGCACCCGGGCTCACCCGCGAGCCGCTGACCACGCTGGACGCCACCCGCAAGCAGGCCAGGGTGACCTTCGATGACACTCCGGCGGCCCTGGTCGGGGCGCCCGGCGACGTGGCGGCCAGCGTGGCCGACGCGCTGGACATCGCGGCGGCGGCCCTGGCCGCCGAACAGGCCGGCGGGGCCCGCCGGGTACTGGAGATGGCGGTGGAGTACGCCAAGGTCCGCCACCAGTTCGGCCGGCCGATCGGGTCCTTCCAGGCGATCAAGCACAAGTGCGCCGACATGCTGCTCGAGGTGGAGTCGGCCACCTCCGCCGCCTACGCGATCGGGTGGTCGCTGGACACCGGGTCCACCGAGGTGGGCGTGCTGGCCAGCCTGGCCAAGGCCTACTGCTCCGAGGCGTACTACCACTGCGCGGCGGAGAACATCCAGGTGCATGGCGGCATCGGCTTCACCTGGGAGCACCCCGCGCACCTCTACTACAAGCGCGCCACCAGCGCCGAGCAGCTGCTCGGCTCGCCCGGCTACCACCGCGAACTGCTGGCCACCCGGCTCGGCATCTGAGGAGGCATCCGACCGTGACGAACCGCCGGGAGGCCGAGGCCGTGGCGCCGAAGGCGACCAGCTTCATCGGCCAGGACGAGGTGCCGGGCGCGGGGGAGCCCCTCGCGTTCGTGCACCCCGGTGACGGGCTGGTGTACGCCGAGCTACCGCTGGCCGGGCCGGCTGAGGTGGACGCCGCCGTGGCGGCGGCCCGGGACGCGTTCCCGGCCTGGCGCGCCCTCAACCCCGCCGCCCGCCGCGACCTGTTGCACCGACTGGCTGGGGTACTGCGTGAGCACTCCGGGGAGCTGGCCGGCCTGGTCAGCCTGGAGATGGGCATGCCGGTGCGGGCTTCGGTGGCCGGGGTGACCCAGGCGGCGGAGTGGTTCGCGCACTACGCCGGCTGGGCGGACAAGATCACCGGCGGCACCGTGCCGGTGGCGCCGGGGGCGGTGCACGACTACACCGTGCCCGGCCCGAGGGGCGTGGTGGCGGCGATCATCCCGTGGAACGGGCCGGTCATCGCGCTGGCGTTGAAGGTGGCGCCGGCGCTGGCGGCGGGCAACTGCGTGGTGCTCAAGCCGTCCGAGCTGGCCCCGTTCTCCAGCGTGCGGCTGGCCGCGCTACTCGCGTCCGCCGGCCTGCCGGAGGGCGTGCTCTCGGTGGTCGGCAGCGGCCCGGACGTGGGTGAGCGGCTGGTCGGCCACCCGGGCGTCGACATGATCAGCTTCACCGGCGGGGACCGGGCCGGCCGGGTGGTCGGGCGGGCCGCCGCCGACCGGCATGTCCCAACGGTGCTGGAGCTGGGCGGGAAGTCCGCCTCGCTGGTGTTCCCGGACGTGGACCCGGCGCGCGCCGGCAAGCTCGGACTGGTCCTGGGCGCGGTGCAGAACAGCGGCCAGGGCTGCTTCCTGCCCACCCGGTTGCTGGTGCACCGGGACATCTACCCGGCGGTGCTGGACGCAGTGGTCGCGGCGGCCGGGGAGGTGCGCATCGGCGACCCGTTCGACCAGGGCACCGCGATGGGTCCGGTGGTCTCCGAGGCGGCCGCCGAGCGGATCCTCGGCGTGGTGTCGGCGGCGGCCAGCCGGGGGGACGGGCGGCTGGTGGCCGGGGGCGCCCGGGTGGACCGGCCGGGCAGCTACCTCACGCCGGCCGTGTTCGCCGACGTGGACCCGGCCAGCCCGCTGGCCCAGGAGGAGGTGTTCGGGCCAGTCCTGGCGCTGACGCCGTTCCAGGACGAGGACCACGCCGTGGCGCTGGCCAACGGCACCCGCTACGGCCTGGCCGGCTACGTGTGGACGGCCGACCTGGCCACAGCGCACCGGGTGGCCGACCGGCTGGACGCCGGCTACGTCTCGGTGAACGGCATGGCCGGGCTCCCCCCGGGCGCGCCGTTCGGCGGCTGGAAGGCCAGCGGCCGGGGCACCGAGGGCGGCCTGGACGGCCTGCGCGAGTATCTGCACACCAAGAACGTCCACGTACAGCTGCGCGCACCTGGCGGTGCGCGCCCGTGAGTGGCGAGTGTGGCTATAGCGATACTTCTCACTCACGGGTATTCGAGTTGCGGGCGCTCGAGTTCCTGGCGGCCCGGTTGCCTCGGCGTGCCGCGCGGGCCGGGGAGTGGGGCGTTGGCACCGAGGACCTGGCGCTGTTCCACGAGACGTCCGGGGAGGAGGAGCGCCAGGAATGCGCGGCGGCCCTGGCCTGGCAGCGGGAGCGCTGGGCCGCCGGGTTCGGCTGGCTGACCGGGCCGCTGGCGCACGGCGGCGCCGGGCTGCCGGCCGGGTACGACCGGCTCTACCGGCAGCTGGAGGACCGGTTCGAGGTGCCGGACATGAACCCGCTGCGCATCGGGCTGGGCACCGTCGGGCCGGCCATCGCGGCGTACGGTACGCCGGAGCAGGTGGACCGCTTCGCGGTCGGGCTCTACCGGGGCGAACGGGTCGCCTGCCAGCTGTTCTCCGAGCCGGACGCCGGATCCGACCTGGCCGGCGTGCGCACGCGGGCCGTGCGCGAGGGTGCGGACTGGGTGATCACCGGGCAGAAGGTGTGGACCTCCAACGCGACCTTCGCCGACCTCGGCCTCGCCCTGGTGCGCACCGATCCGGACGCCCCGAAACACCGGGGCCTGACCATGTTCGTGGTACCGATGGATGCCCCGGGCGTGCGGGTGGTCCCGCTGCGCCAGCTCACCGGCGGCACCAGCTTCACCGAGGTGTTCCTGACCGACGTGCGGGTATCCGACGAGCACCGGATCGGCGCGCCCGGCGAGGGCTGGCGGGTGGCCACCGGTGCGCTGGCCGGGGAGCGCCGCGCGGTGGGCGACCGCTGGCACGAGCGGAACGCCCGGGCGCTGGAGCTGCTGCGCGGGCTGGCCGAGCGGACGGGCCGGTGGGAGGACCCGCTGGCCCGGCAGGAGTGGGCCCGCCTCTACTCGCGGCTGCGCATCGCCCGGTTCCAGCAAGAACGCATGCAGCAGGTAGCGCTCGGCGGCGCTGAGCGGGCGGTGGACAAGCTGCTGCTGAGCACCAACCTGCGCCTGGTCGGCGAGCTGGCGGCCGAGCTGGCCGGGCCGGCGTTCACCGCCGACACCGGCGAGTGGGGTCACTACGGCTGGAACCGCTGGCTGATGGGCGCGCTGGGCTACCGGATCGCCGGCGGCACCGAGGAGATCCTCAAGACCATGCTCGCCGAGCGGGTGCTCGGCCTGCCGAAGGAGCCCCGGTGACCGACTACCAGACGGTGCGGTTCGAGCTGGCCGACGGCGTGGCGACGGTGACGCTGAACCGTCCGGACGTGCTCAACGCCTTCGACCAGCGGATGCTGGACGACTTCGCCGACCTGTGGCGGCGCTGCCGCCGCGACGACGACGTGCGGGTGGTGGTGCTGCGCGCCGCCGGCGAGCGGGCCTTCTCCACCGGGGTGGACCGCAAGGCCGGCCGGGACCGGCACTCCAACCCGTGGAGCGCCGACGACCCCGGCTTCTTCCTCGGCGCCAAACAGAACCGGGTGTGGAAGCCACTGATCTGCGCCATCCACGGCATGTGCGCGGGCGGCGCGTTCTACTGGGTGAACGAGGCCGACGTGGTGATCTGCTCCTCGGACGCCACCTTCTTCGACCCGCACACGACCTACGGCATGCTCTCCGCCCTGGAACCGGCCGCGCTGGCCCGGCGCATCCCGTTCGGTGAGGCGATGCGGATCGCGCTGTTCGGACTGGACGAGCGGGTCGGCGCCGACCGGGCGCACACCATCGGCCTGGTCAGCGAGGTGGTTGCGGGCTCGCGGGCCGAGGTGTGGGCGCGCGCCCAGGTGCTGGCCGAGCGGCTGGCCGCCAAGCCGCCGCTGGCCGTGCAGGGGAGCGTGAAGGCCATCTGGGACTCGCTGTCCATGAGTCCGCAGGCCGCCAGGGAGGTCCCCCTGGTCTACCCACAGCTGAGCAACCCGGGTTCGCAGACCCCGTTCACGCCCGGCCCCCGGATCGACCCCGAGATCCGTTGACCCGATGGGAGCACCCGCCATGCGCGATGCGGTGGAGCCAGCAGCGTCGCTGCTCGCCGCCCAGGACGGTTTGGACGACGAGCTGTGCACCTGGCCGAGCGCCCCGGCCCTGTACACCAGGGCGAACGCGGTGGACCAGTGGCCGAAGCCGATCACTCCGCTGACCCAGGACCTGATCGCGCTGCCCCAGGAGCGCGGCCTGGGACAGGCGTTCGGCCGCGAGCTGGGGGTGGCGCCGGTCGGTGGTCCGTGGACCTGGAACGGCGTGTTCTACGGCTGGTTCACCTACGGCGTCGGGCCGGCGGCCGAGATGGCCGACCGGCTGCCCGGGTACTCCCGGGTGGCGGTGTACCAGGACTACTTCGGGGTCGAGCAGGACCCGGAGGTGCCGGTCGGCGCGGCCGGCCGGACCAACCCGTTCGCGGTGGCCCGGATCGGCGCCGGCTTCCTGCGCGCGATGTGGTCCTACCCCCGCCGGGCCGACCGGATGACCGCGCTGGCCGGGCGCCGCCTGGCCGCCGACCTGCGCCGGGACTGGACCGCCGAGCCCGACGCGGCACTGCTCGCCCGGCTGCGCGCGCACGGGCCGGAGGCGGTGGCCTTCCGGGTGCCGCACGTGCTGGCCAGCGTGATCTCCGCGCCGCTGCTCGGCGAGGTGACCAAGGCGGTGCGCCGGCTCCGGCCGGAGGGCGCCGAGAGCCTGGTCATGGAGGCGGTCAGCGGGCTGGGGGGCATCCACCTGCGCGAGGCCACCCGGGCCATGGGTGAGGTCGCCGCCGGCCGGCTGGACCGGGCGGCGTTCCTGGCCGAGTACGGGTTCCGGGGCGCCAACGAGTTCGAGCTGGCCGCCCGCCCCTGGCGGGACGACCCGGTCACGCTGGATCGCCTGATCGCCGGCGCGGCCCAGGACCGCCGGTGCGCCGGCGACGCCCGGGCCGGCGCCCGGGCCCGGCTGCGCGCGGCGGCCGGCACCCGGTGGCCGGCGCTGCGCTGGCGGCTGGGCCTGCTGGAGACCCACATGCGCTGGCGGGAGAACGGCAAGGTGCCGATGGCCATGGCCACCCACTCCATCCGCCTGATCACGGCCGAGGCGGGCCGGCGGCTGGCCGCGCGCGGACGGCTGGACCGCCCCGAGGACGTGCACTACCTGCGCCTGAAGGAGCTGCTCGCGGCGCTCGAGCCGGACGGCGGTCCGGACCGGCGGGAGGCCGTCGCCCGCCGGCGGCACACGCTGGGGTTGTCGGCGCGGCTGCGCATGCCGGAGATGCTGGACGTCGAGCCCGGCCGGCTGGCCGAGATCGGCCCGGCCCGGTGGAGGTCGATGGGGGTACTGCCCCCGCCGGTCGCCCGGGCCGAGGCCACGCTGCGCGGCGTCGGCGGCTCCCCGGGGACGGCCAGCGGCCGGGCGCGCATCGTTCACGACCCCAACGAGGTCGAGCTGGACGACGGCGACGTGATCGTCGCGCGGGGCACCGACTCGGCCTGGACCCCGCTGTTCTTCGAGGCCGCCGCCGTGGTGATCGACGTGGGCGGGGTGATGTCCCACTCCGCGATCGCGGCCAGGGAGATCGGCATCCCGTGCGTGGTGAACGTCAAGACCGGCACCGAACGTATCGCCGAGGGCCAGCGGCTGACCGTGGACGGCTCCGCCGGCACGGTCCAGCTGCACTGATAGGAGCTGAACAATGAGTACCGCACCCGTCGAGCCGGAGCCGGAGGAGTTCGGCCGGCTGACCAGCGCCGGCATCCAGAAGTTCCGGGAGAAGATCGGCCTGGACTGGCCGTACAACCGGTGGAACACCTGGAACGAGGAAGCCACCCGGGACGGCGTCCGGCACTACGCCTACGGCTTCGGCGACGACAACCCGCTCTGGGCCGACCCCGAGCACGCGTCGACCAGCCGCTGGGGCGGGGTGATCGCGCCGCCCGGGTTCCTGGAGGGCGCCGGTCTGACCCCCGAGCTGCCGCGACGCCCCGAGGACAAGGGGCGGGGCAAGGGTGCGCTGTCCGGGGTGCACATGTTCTGGGCCGGCGACCACATCCGCTACTTCGCCCCGGTCCGCGAAGGCGACCGGATCTGGGTGCGCCGGTTCTACGTGGAGATCAAGGAGAAGGAGCGCTCCCGGTTCGGCGGGCGCTCGGCGGTGTCGGTGCGCCGGCGGGTGTACTGGAACGACCGCGGCCAGCTGATCGCCATCTGGGACGCCGACTTCGTGCACACCGAGCGGGACACGGCGGCCAAGCGCAACCGCACCCTGCACACCGTGCCCGAACAGCACGTGTACACCGAGGAGGAGCTGCTCGAGGTGGACCGGCACTACGCGCGGGAGACCGTGCGCGGAGCCGAACCCCGGTACGTGGAGGACGTCGGAGTCGGTGAGGAGTTCCCGGCCCGTTGCCGGGGCCCGCTGGTCACCGGGGACATCATCGCCTGGCTGCAGGGCAACGGGCGCAGCGAGATCTACCCGTACCGGCTGAACTACCAGAACCGGCGGCGCATGGGCGGGTTCTACTCGCGCAACTCCGACGGCGCCTGGGACTCCGCGATGCGGGTGCACTGGGACGACGAGTACGCCCGCTCGGTCGGGGCCCGGCGGGCCTACGACTACGGCATGCTGCGCAACGCCTGGATGATGCAGGTGGTCACCGACTGGATGGGCGACGACGCGGTGCTGGTCGCGGTGGACGACCGGATCACCGGCTTCAACGTGCTCGGCGACCTGACCCGGATCACCGGCTCGGTCACCGAGCTGGACACCACCGGCGAATGGCCCGAGGTGGTGTGCACGGTGGAGTGCACCAACCAGTTGGACGAACGCACCGCGCGGGGCACGCTGCGGGTGCGGCTGCCCTCGCGGGAGCGCGGGCTGCCCGAGTTCCCGGAGCCGCCGGCGGATCACGGGCTGCTGCCCGGCATGCCCGAGCCGGAGAGCGGACCGTGGTCCCGGCGGTGAGCCTCGCCCCGAGTGCGCTGCCGAGGCCGGGGCAGTACGTGGGCGGGGAGTGGCGAAACGCCTCCGGGGCCGGCCAGGAGACCGTGCTGGACCCGGCCACCGGTGCGCCGCTCGGCGCCGTGCCGAACGCCGGCCCGGCCGACGTGGCCGCCGCCGTCGCCGCCGCCCGGGCCGCGTCGGACGCCGGCGGCTGGGCGGAGGCGACCCCGCGCGCCCGAAGCGAGGCGCTGTACCGGCTGGCCGACGAGCTGTCCGGGATGGTCGCCCGGTTGCTGGACGTGGTGGTCGCGGAGACCGGCTGCCCGGTGCGCCTGGCCCGGTCGCAGCAGGTCGAACTGCCGCTGCGGCACCTGGAGTACTGGGCGGAGGCGGCCCGCCGCCCGGAGCTGACCGGCCGCGCCCCGGTGGTCACGCCCCGCCCGGGTGGCCCGGCCACCCTCGGTGCATGGGCGGTCCGGCGGGAGCCGTACGGCGTGGTCGCCGCGATCACCCCGTACAACTTCCCGCTGCTGGAGAACGTGATGAAGCTGGGCCCGGCGCTGGCCGCCGGGAACACCGTGGTGCTCAAGCCGTCCCCGTACACCCCCTACTCGGCGCTGCTGCTGGCCGAGGCGGCCGAGCGCGCCGGGCTTCCGGCCGGGGTGCTGAACGTGGTCACCGGCGGCGCGGAGGTGGGCGCCGCACTCACCCGGGACGCCCGGGTGGACCTGGTCAGCTTCACCGGCTCCGACGCGGTGGGCGCCCACATCCTGGCCGCCGCCGCGCCCCGGCTGACCAAGGTGCTGCTGGAGCTGGGCGGCAAGTCGGCGCTGCTGGTGTGCGCGGACGCGGACCTGGAGCTGGCCGCGCGGATCGGTGCGCGGAACATCACCACGCACGCCGGCCAGGGCTGCGTGCTGGCCACCCGGCACCTGGTGCACGCCTCGGTGCTGCCCGAGTACCTGGACCGGCTGGCCGCCGCGGTGACGGCGGTCCGGGTCGGCCCGCCCCGTGACCCGGCGACCGGCATGGGGCCGCTGATCCGGCCCGCCGCCGTGGAACGAGTGGCCGGGTACGTGGCCGGCGCGGTGCGGGACGGCGCCGGCGTGCTCACCGGCGGGTCGGCGCCCACCGAGCCCACCGGTGGCTTCTACTACCGGCCCACCGTGCTCACCGGGGTGGGCAACGACTGGCCGGTGGCCCGCGAGGAGATCTTCGGGCCGGTCGGCGTGGTGATCGGCTTCGGCTCGGAGGACGAGGCGGTCGCGCTGGCCAACGACAGCGCCTACGGGCTGGCCGGGCACGTGGTGTCCCGGGACGCCGGCCGGGCGTTCCAGCTGGCCGGCCGCCTGCGCACGGGCACGGTGGACATCAACGGCGGCCCCGGCTACACGAACCCCGACGTCCCGTTCGGAGGCCGGGGCCGGTCCGGGCTGGGCCGGGAGAACGGCGCCGAGGGCCTGGACGAGTACACGCAGCTCAAGACGATCAAGTTCCACGGCGGTTAGGGGACAGGCATGGCGGACCGGATCCCGGGGGGATCACTGGCGCACCTGCTGGCCTGGCGGCTGGCCGAGCAGCCGGACCGGGGGTTCCTCCACGTGGAGGACGAGGGCCCGTGGACCTTCGCCCGGCTGGCCGCCGAGTCGGCATCGCTCACCGAGCGGCTGGCCGGGGTGGGGCCGGGGGAGCGGGTGGTCGTGCGGGTGGGCAACGACGAGCGGTTCCTGCCGGCGGTGTGCGCGGTGTGGTGCCGGCGGGCGGCCGCCGTGGTGATGCACCCGGCCGCGCCGGCCGCCGACGTGGCCAAGGTGGTCGCCCGGATGGGGGCGACGGCCCTGGTGTGCGACCCGGCCGATCCCGCCGCGGGCACCGGCGCGGCCGGTCTGGGGCGGGCGCCCGGTTTGGCGCCCGACGGGGATGCCGGCGTGCGGGTCGTGCCGATGGGCCGGTTCGCCCCCGACTCGGCGCCCGACCCGGCCGGTCCGTACACCTCGCCGAGGGCGGACGTCGGCGGGGATCCGGCGCTGGTGCTGCTCACCTCCGGCTCCACCGGCGAGCCGAAGGGCGTGCCGCTCAGCCACGACAACGCCTGGTCGAACCTGCGGGACACGGTCTCCGCGTTCCGCCGGGACACCGGCCCCGGCCCGCTGGCCGACCCGGGCAAGCCGCCCAACCTGATCGCCAACCCGCTGTCCCACACCGCCGGCGTGGTCCGGATGCTGTTCGCCCTGTACGTGGGCCGGTCGGTGGCGCTGCTGCGCAAGTTCGACGGCCGGGCGGCCAAGCGGCTGCTGGACCGGCACGGCATCGACAACCTGACCATCAACCCGGCCATGCTGCGCATCCTGCTGGACACCCTGGGGCCGGGGGAGGACCTGGGCGCCGTGCGCTACGTGTCCTCCGGCACCGCGCCGCTCAGCCCGGCGCTGCGGGAGGAGTTCGAGGCCCGGTTCGGCGTGCCGGTGCTGCAGGCCTACGGGCAGACCGAGGCCTTCGGCGGCATCTGCATCGAGAGCGCCCGGGACGTGCTGGCCGGCTGGCGCCGGCCCGGTTCGGTGGGCCGCCCGCTGCCCGGCGTACAGCTTCGCCTGGTCACCCCGGCCGGCGCGGAGGCGGCCACCGGGGAGGAGGGGGAGATCCGGGTCCGCACCCGGTCCGCCACCTCCGGCTACCTCGGCGGCGCCGAGGCGGACGGGCTGCTGGACGAGCAGGGCTGGCTGCGCACCGGCGACCTCGGGCGGCTGGACGAGGACGGCTACCTGTACCTCACCGGTCGGCTGAAGAACATCATCATCCGGGGCGGGTTCAACGTGGTGCCGGAGGAGGTGGAGTCCGCGCTGGCCGAGGACCCGGCGGTGCGCGAGGCCGCCGTGTTCGGGGTGCCGGACGAGCGGCTGGGCGAGCTGCCGGTGGCCCTGGTGGTCGCCGACCCCGGGACGTCGGTGAACGAGGAAGAGCTGCTGACCAGGGTCCGACCCCGCCTGGCTCCGTACAAACGCCCGGAACGCATCTTCCTGGTCGACGGGCTGCCCCGGGTGCCGAACGGCAAGGTCGACCGCCCCCGGGCCGCCGAGCTGGCCCGCTCGCTGCACGCCGCCGACCCGGTCGAAACCCCATGAACGCCTCCCCTTGGCTCTGCGTGGACCCTTGGCTCTGCGTGGAAAAATGCAACACCCCGCACCCGATCGCCGAGGACTACCTGGCCCGTGGCTTCTGGTGCTCGGCCTCGGTTGGCTGGTCGCTACCGACGGCGGCGGCCCGCTGGCCGGACCGGACGGCGGTGACCATCGCCTCGGCCGACCACCCGCCGGAGCGGCACACCTTCGCCGGCCTGCTCGACCGGGTGGCGGCGGCCGCCGCCGATCTGTCCGCGCGCGGGGTGCGCCCCGGGGACCGGGTGGTGGCCCAGCTGTCCAACCGCGTCGAGCTGCTGGTACTGGTGTGGGCGGCCTGGCACATCGGCGCGGTGGCGGTGCCGGTGGTGCCGATGTACCGGGGCCGGGAGATGGGGTACATCCTGCGGGCCACCCGGCCGGCGGCGGTCGCGGCGGACGCGGTCCGGGGCAGCCGCCGTCCGGCCGAAGAACTCGCCGAGGCGCTCGCCGAACTGGGTCAGACGCCCCTCGCCCGGTACGCGGTCGGCGGAACGGTGGCCGGTTGGTCGGCCCTGCCGGCGGACCCACCCGCCGAACCCGCACCGCACCGGCCGGCGGCGCCGGACGACTGCTGCCTGCTGCTCTTCACCTCGGGCACCACCTCGGAGCCGAAGGGCGTGCGGCACTCCTCGCGGACGCTGCTGGCCGAGGCGCGGGACTACCGGGACGCCGCGCTGCTCGGCGCGGCCGATCCGGTGCTGATACCTGCCCCGGTCGCCCACATCGGCGCGGTGGTCGCCACCACGCTGCTGCCCTGCCTGACCGCCGCCCACACCGTGCTGCTCGCCGCCTGGGACCCCGAGGTGGCCGCCCGTGCCTGCGCCGAGGAACGGGTCGCGCTGGCCATCGGCGCGCCGGTGTTCCTGACCGAGCTGCTGGACCGGTACGACCGGGAACCGGCCGTGCACCGCATCCGCATGTTCCACACCGGCGCGGCGCCGACGCGGGACTCGGTGGTGCTCCGCGCGGAGCGGCTCGGGGTGACCGCGTGGCGGGCCTGGGGGATGACCGAGGCGCCCACCCTGACCCGCGGCGGCCCGGACTGGCCGGTGGAGCGGCGGGCCGGCACGGACGGGCGGATCGCCGCCGGCTCCGAGGTCGAAGCCGTGGACGAACGGCGCCGCCCGTTACCGGCGGGGCGAATCGGGGAGCTGCGGGTGCGCAGCCCGAAGCTGATGCTCGGGTACCTGGACCCGGTTCATCAGTCCGAGGCCGTGGACGCCGAGGGGTGGTTCTACACGGGTGACACCGGGACCGTCGACGAGGACGGCTGGGTGACCATCCGGGGCCGGGTGAAGGACGTGATCAACCGGGGCGGCGAGAAGTTCTCCGCCGCCGAGATCGAGTCGCTGATCGGCAGTCATCCGGACATCGACTCGGTGGCCGTGGTCGGCCTGCCGGACGATCGGCTGGGCGAGCGGGTCGGCGCGTTCGTCACCATCCCGGCCGGGCGGACCTGGCCGGGGGAGGCGGCGTTGCTGGCCCACCTGGAGCGTCACCAGCTGGCCCGGCAGAAACACCCGGTGGTCTGGCGGGTACTCGACGCGCTGCCCCGCACGCCCACCGGCAAGATCCGCAAACGAGACCTGCTCGAGAGTTAGCGCCTGGCCCCGATACGACATCCACAAGGTGGGGGTTGGATCTTGCGAGAACCCCCATGGCGTGGATGTCGTGGCCGGGGCCGCCCCTCGAGCCTGCGGGGGCCGGTCTCCTCTCGTCTGTCCGGAAAGTGAGTTGCCGTTTCCGGCATAGGTAACGGCGTTTCCGTGCCGGAAGCGGCAACCGGATCGCGCGACCCCGCCGCTGGTCTGTCGCCGAGCCTGGACCGTTGCATATTTGCGCGCAGAGCAAGAGCGGCGCGAGGGTCAGGCTTCGAGGTCCAGTACGAGGTCGGTGTTGATGGTCTTGCGCAGTTGGCGGTGCACGGCTTCCAGGTGCTCGCGCCAGTGGCGGGCGGCTTCGCGGGCGGCGCCGGCCTCGATGAGGTCGATGATCCGGGAGTGGTCGGCGATCAGCTCGCCGGAGCGGGACGGCTCGCGCTGTTTCAGCCGTTCCGACTCGTGCCGGGCCAGCGCGCCGTCCAGCAGGCCGGAGATCAGCCGGGCGAACAGCACCAGCGACCGGTTGCCGGTCAGCTCGACCAGCCGGATGTGAAACTCCGATCCGATCCGGCGGGTCTCCCCGGCATCGGTGGTAGCCAGGTTCGCCGCCACCGACTCGCGCAGCGACGCGATGCCCTCGGCGGACACCGTCCCGGCCAGCCGGGCCACCGCCGCCGGCTCCAGCAGCAGCCGGGCGGTGTGCACGTCGTCCAGGGTGGCGCCCTGGTAGAGCAGCAGGTTGTTCAGGTGGCGCTCGGCGGTGCGCACCGATGGCCGGCTGACCCTGGCGCCGCCGTTGCGGCCCCGGTGGATGCGCACCAGCCGCTCGTTCTCCAGGATGCGCAGCGCCTGGCGCAGCGTCGGGCGGGACACCCCGAGCTCGGTCATCAGGCGCAGCTCGGGCGGCAGCAGCTCCCCCTCGGCGCGCTCGCCCGCGACGATCTGGCGACGCAGCAGCGCGGCGACCTGCTCGGCCGCCTTGGGCGTCGGGAGTTCCTCAGGCGCCTCGGTGGCTGCCGGCTCCGACATGTACTCCCCTCCGCGGCTTGGGCCACCCCTCACCGGGGGTAGCGGTCATTCTACGAGCGATTTAACGGAGTCCGGTGAACACCAGGTCCTGCAGCGTGTTCGGCAGGTTCCGCAGCGCCACGGCCGGGGCCAGCCGCCGGGGGATGGTGGCCACCAGGGCATCCCGCTCGACCGCGTCCGCGATGGCCCTGGCCGCCACCTCTGGGGTGAGCACCGGCAGCAGCCTGGACAGCCGCCGGGACACCGCGTCGATCACCGCCGACTGCCTGGCCTGCTCCATCATCCGGGTGCCGGCCACCTCGCCCAGGATCACCAGGCTCATCGTCACGCCGGTGCCGCGCAGCTCGCGCTGCACGATGGAGGTGTAGTGGTGCAGCGCGGCCTTGCTCGCTCCGTACAGCGCCATGTCCGGCACCGCGCTCACCCCGGCCAGGGAGGACACGTTCACCACCTGCCCCCGGCCCCGGGCCAGCATGCCGGGCAGCACCTGCCGGCACAGCTCCATCGGGGCCACCGCGTTGACCGCCATCAACGTCCCGGCCTCGCCGGCCGGCGTCACCCTGGTCGCCGCCACCAGGGTGAGCGCCGCGTTGTTCACCAGCACATCCAGCGGCCCCTGGGTCCGCTCCACCCGGTCCACCACCTCACCGACCGCCCGCTGGTCGGCCAGGTCGGCGACCACCGGGGCGGCGCCGAGCCGGTCGGTCACCTCGGTCAGCCGGCGCCGGTCCCGGCCGAGCAGGGTCAGCCGCGCCCCCCGGGCGTGGAACTCCTCGGCGAGGCGCACGCCGATGCCGTGCGACGCTCCGGTGATCAGGGCATGTCGGCCGCGCAGCTTCATGGCAACCTCCGCTGGAGCAACCCGTAAAATATAGAACGATTTGTCCGGATCATCACTGGGTTCGTACGCCGGAACCGGTGTTCACGAAGAAATATATCACTGTATCCTGTAGCGATATCTGGGCGACGGGAGGGCCAACCGATGGAGCTCGACGAGCTCACCGAGATCGCCGTCGAGGTGGATGCCGGCGTAGCGGTGGTGACCCTCAACCGCCCGGACCGGCGCAACGCCTGGAACGGGCGGATGGCGGTGGAGTACCGCTGGGCGCTGCACCACGCGCACACCCGGCCGGACGTCCGTGTGGTCGTGCTCACGGGGGCCGGCGGGGACTTCTGCGTCGGCGCGGACGCACGGGCGCTGGACGCCATCTCGTCCGACGGCGGCCGGTACAGCGCTGAGCGGCTGCCCCTGCCGCCCTACCCGGACGGCACCGCCGAAGGGCTGCGGCACAACCACGCCTATCCGCTCACCATCGCCACACCGGTGATTGCCGCGCTCACCGGCGCCTGCGCCGGGGCCGGGTTCGTCCTGGCCACCTATGCCGACCTGCGGTTCGTCGCCGGTGACTGCCGGATCACCACGTCGTTCGCCCGGATGGGCCTGCCCGCCGAGTACGGGATCGGCTGGCTGCTGCCCCGGATGGTCGGGCTGCCCGCCGCGCTGGAACTGCTGTACACGGCGGAGGTGCTGGACGGTGCGGCGGCGGTCCGGCTGGGCTGGGCCCAGCGCCGCCACGAACCGGGGGAGGTGCTCGCCGAATCGGTGGCGTTCGCCCGGGCGCTGGCCCGGGGCAGCTCGGCGGAGTCGCTGCGGACGATGAAGCGCCAGCTCTTCCAGGACGCCGCCGGGGACTTCGACAGCGCGTACGCCCGCTCGGTGGCGGACATGAACGCCGCACTGCGCCACCCCGACATGCGCGAGGGACTGGCCGCGCTGCGCGAGCGCCGGCCCACCGACTTCCTGGCCCGTCCGGGGCCGGGCTCCTAGCCCACCTCGCCCGCATCCTGCGCACCGCCGCGCTGGAGCTGCCGGACCGGGCGCTGCGCCGCTATGCGGTCTAACCGGCTACCTCAGCTTGCGCAAGCGGCGCCAGGCGGCCGGCAGCCGCGCCTCCAGCCGCTCCGCGCGGGCCGCCTCGGCGCCGTAGAGCACGCCGAACGCGAAGCCGTTCCCACCCGAGACCTGTGCCTTGACCGCCAGCTCGCGCAGCACCGGCCGGGCCACCACGGTGTCCTGGTGGTCGCCGAGCAGCTCCTGCACCTCCTTGAGCCGCTGGCGCAGCCGGTCGGCCCGGCCGCCGAGGGAGGAGCCGGCCACCTCGGTGGCGTAGCGGAGCCGCTTGGCCGCCTTGCGCGCCTCGTGCAGCGCCTCGTCACGCTCGAGGCCGGGGCCGAGGTCGACCAGCTGGTCCATCCGGGACTTCAGGCGGCGGAAGGCCTTGTCCACGCCCTCGGGCAGCTCCTTCGCCGCCGGGCGGCGGGCCTTGCCGGTCAGCGGCGGGTCGGCGAGCAGCTCGTCGATGGCGTGGTGCAGGTCCAGGTAGCGCCGGCTGTCCAGTGCGGCGATGGCGCGGGTCCGGGCGTCCGCCTGGCGGGAACCGAACTCGCGCTCCAACTGGGCCTTGACCGGCCCGAGCTTCAGCTCGTCGGGCAGCCCGTCGAGCAGCTCGCCGAACCGCTCGGCCATGACCTCGCTGTCCCGCGCGTCGGCCAGCTCACCGGCCATCCAGCGCAGCTCGTCGGAGATCGGGCGGGTGCGCTCGGGGTCCAGGACCCGGCCGAAGCCGCGCAGCGCGCTGCGCATCCGCCGGGCCGCGACGCGCATCTGGTGCACCGCGTCCGGGGCGTCCTGGCGGACCAGCGGGTCGTGCCGGCGGAGCTGGTCGGCCTGCGTGCGCAGGTAGCCCAGCACCCCGTGCCCGGCCGAACCCGGCTTGGCCCGGCCGGCCGGGCGGTCGGTGCCGGGCAGCCGGTCGGCGAGCAGCCGGCCCAGCTTGGACGACGAC
Source organism: Actinospineispora eucalypti (assembly GCF_039543365.1). NCBI lineage: Bacteria > Bacillati > Actinomycetota > Actinomycetes > Pseudonocardiales > Pseudonocardiaceae > Actinospineispora > Actinospineispora eucalypti. The sequence continues at coordinate 156,390 of NZ_BAABJP010000008.1, read as the reverse complement.
GCCGAGCGGTCCAGGCCGAGCGTGCGCAGCCACGCCTCCACCCGGTCCAGCACATCCACGTCGCCGTGCTCGGCCAGCTCGACCTCCACCTCCCGCCAGCTCTGGGTGGTGGTCTGCTCGCCCATGGTCCGCGCCACGACCTGGTCGTCGACCAGCTCGGCCACCTCCCGGTCGGCGTCGGCCAGCCGCCAGCGTTTCCGGTGGGTGACCAGCTCGGCCACCGGGGCCACCTCGGCGCCCCGGCTGTGCACCCGGGCCAGGCTCAGCAACTTGGCCGGTGGCCGCCGGGCCCGGCCCAGCGGCAGGCGCAGCTCCTCCCGGGTGTCCTTGCCCGCCGGGATCTTCAGGTGCCAGCCCGCATCGCTGCCGCCCTCCCGGCGGCGCAGCGTCACCCCCGCGCGGAGCAGCCGCAGGTCCTCGGTGTCGAAGTACACGGCGGTGAGCCGCTGCTCGGCCAGCTCACCGGCGAAGCCCAGCGACTCCGCCGGATCCGGCAGTTCCCCGGCGTCGGGTGCCTCGTACTTGCGCTCGATCTCCCGCACTCTGGTCGCCATCGCCTACAGATACCGGACCGGAGCGGGAGTGGACAAACCGCGCTCACCCGATTGCGGCGCCAGATTCCGGTCAGCCGCTGAGCTCCTGTAACGCCCGCTGCGCGGCCTCGAGCTCGGACCGCAGCTGTTCCACCCGCTCCTGCTGCCGCCGCCGGGCCGCTTCCAGGGATGCCTCGATCGCCTCGGTCACCGGCCCGGGCAGGGAGCGCGCCGCCTTGGCCACGTCCGCCGCCTGCACCGGCGTCGGCCGCACCGCACGCTTCTTCCCGACCATCACCTCAACCGTCCACTCGCCGTCCGGCGAGGAGACCAGGGTGACCGTGACGTCGGCGGAGCGCTGGCCGCCCGGCGGGCGCCGCTTCTCCGCGGCCGCCTTCGCCGCTGGGGGTGCCTGCACCTCGGGGACCTCCTCCGGGACCGCGGCCGGCTTGCGCTCCGCCGCTCGGGGCGCCGGCTTGCGCGCCGGCACCTCGGCGGCCGGCCTCGGCTCGGCCGCCCCGGCCGGCGAACTGGCGCCGGCGGCCGACTTGGCCGGCGAGGCGGCGGACTTGGCCGGCGTCGCGGCCCCGGCCTGGGCTTCCGGCTCGGCGGCCTTGCGGCGGCGCGGCGGGCGGGTCCTGGTCAGCTCGCCGGGGGAGCAGAACATGGTGTCCTTGGACCCGGCCGGCCGGACCTGGATGAACTCGCCCTCGGCCACGGCGTCGACCCCGACCACCTTGGCCGAGCCGTTGACCGGCACCCCGACCGCCTCCGGCGTGAACCAGACCATGGCCGGTTTACCGGCCGCCAACTCCTCGCGTACCGCCGCCAAATCCTGCTCCGACAGTGGTTCCGGTGCCCCCATCGTCGGTGTTTCCCCTCGTCGGCCCGTCACCGTTTGTTGATATTGTGCCCGGCCGCCCGTCTCAGTCGCGAATCAGGTCCGGTGGGAAGCCCCCGGTGGCCACCGGCCCCCAGCGGTCGACGGCGATCCGGATCAGGCACTTGCCCTGCCGGGTCATCGCCTCGCGGTACTCCGCCCAGTCCGGGTGCTCGCCGGAAATGCGACGGTAGTACTCGACCAGCTCCTCCATCGCCTCCGGCAGGTCGAGCACCTCGGCGGCCCCCTCCACCTGGGTCCACGGCCCGTTCCACTCCTCGGAGATCACGCAGGCGGTGGCCCGCCCGGTGCGCCGGACGTTGCGCACCTTCGCCCGGGACGGGTAGGTGGAGACCACGATCCGCCCCTCGCGGTCCACTCCGTAGGTGACCGGCGAGGTCTGTACGCCGCCGTCGGATCGGTCGGTGATCAGCAACGCGCGGTTTCGGCTGGACAGGAACTCGGTCAGCTCGGCGCGGCCCACCCGGTCCGCGCGTGCGATGTTCGGCGCCATGCGCTGCAGGCTACGGGTTGGCTATCCGGCCAGCCGGGTGGAGATCCGCTCGGCGGCCAGCTGGCCGGACCGGATTGCGCCCTCCACCCACGGCGCGGCCAGGTAGTCACCGGCCAGGTCGACCCGCTGGACCGGCAACCGGGCGCGCAGCTCGGCCAGCTCCTGGACCAGGCCGGGCCGCACGATCGGGGTGTACGGGTCGTGCCGGATGACCACCCGCTCGGTGACCTGGCCGACCACCTCCGGGTGCAGCTTCTCCACATCGGCCTGCAGGCGGTCGGCCAGCTCCGTGTCGTCCAGGTGCTCCACCCGCGCGCAGGGCGCGGCGGTGACCAGGAGCAGCCCGCCGTCCTCGGCCCAGCCGTCGGCGAAGTAGATCCCGCCCATGGTCATGCCGTGCACCTCGGGCGTGGTGATCACCTCCATGCCGACGGCGCGGCCGCCGGCGGCCGCCCGGAGCGGGCGGCGGGTGCGCAGGTAGGCGTAGTCGATGCGGGAGTAGTTCACCGAGGTCAGGCGCCGGCGCACCTCCGGCGGGGCGTCCGGCCAGAGCTGGACCGCCACGTCGGCCGGGGTCGCCAGCACCACCGCGCCGGCGGCCACCGACCCGCCACCGGCCAGGTACACGAGCACCCCGTCGGCCGTTGTCCGGATGCGGGCCACCGGTGCCCCGGTGCGCACGTCCAGGCGTTCGGCGATGGCGTCGGTCAACCGTCCGACCCCGCCCTTGACCTCGCGCAGCTCGCCCCGGAACACGCGCAGCTGCATGGCCAGCATGGCGTAGGACAGCCACTCGGTCGGCGTGCCCCAGAGGAACTCGTGCGGCCCGGCGGTGAAGTAGCCGGCGGCCCGCTCGGTGAGCCCGACGGCGGCGGATCGGGTGTCCAGCCGGCGCAGCGTGGTCAGGTCACCGGGGTCGGCGGGCCGGGCGAGCAGCGCCGGCAGGGCCGCGCGCAGCACCGACCAGCGGTCCCGCCAGTCCAGTGCGCCGAAGCGCAGCGGACCGGCCAGCGAGCCGTAGTCGACGTGTTCCCAGCCACCGCCGTGCCGCACGCCCGCGTGGAAGCCGCCCCCGGTGGCCACCACGTCATCGGCGAGGCCCAGCTCGCCGAGCAGGCGGCGCATCTGCCGGTACTGGTGGGTGTGGAAGATCCCGCCGTGCTCGAGGTAGAACCCCGGCCGACGGTCGGTCCGGATCCGGCCGCCGACGTGCCCGTCCCGCTCCAGCACCACGGTGGACAGGCCCCGCGCGGCGAGTTCCCTGGCGGCCACCAGCCCGGCGATGCCGGCCCCGACGACCACGACATCCACGGCGGCGTTGCCCTGGGTCATGGGGTACGACCCTACGAATCGGGCGGTCGCGGTGGATCTCCCCGCGGGAGGGTTTTCGCCCCTCCTCCGAGCGATGCTCGGTTTGACAACCCGTACCCGAGGCTTGACGCTGGCTTGCATGTTCGACGTCGTGGTCGTCGGGGCCGGTTTCTCCGGCCTGTACCTGCTGCACCGGCTGCGTGAGCAGGGGCTTTCGGTGCGGGTGCTGGAGGCGGCGGACGGCGTCGGCGGCACCTGGTACTGGAACCGGTACCCGGGGGCGCGCTGCGACGTGGACGCGGTCGAGTACGGCTTCTCCTTCTCCCCGGAGCTGGACCGGACCTGGCGGTGGGACGAGCGCTACGCCACCCAGGAGCGGATCCTGGAGTACCTCGACCACGTGGCGGACACCTACGACCTGCGCCGGGACATCACCTTCGGCACCCGGGTGGCCGGGGCGACCTGGGACGAGGGCGCCGCGCGCTGGACGGTGCGCACCGAGGGCGGCGACGAGCTGACCGCCCGGTTCGTGGTGATGGCCACGGGCTGCCTGTCCAAGCCCAAGAAGCCCGACATCCCGGGGATCGAGTCGTTCGCCGGGCCGACCTACTTCACCTCCACCTGGCCGCACGAGGGGGTGGACTTCACCGGGCGGCGGGTGGCCGTGATCGGCACCGGCTCCTCGGGCGTGCAGGCCATCCCGCGCATCGCCGAGCAGGCCGCGCGGCTGCACGTCTTCCAGCGCACCGCCAACTTCATCGTGCCGGCGGGCAACCACGAGCTGACCGAGGACGACCACGACCCGGACACGCTCGCCGCGCGCCGCGCGAGCGGCATGGCCTGCCCGCTGGGCCTGGCCTTCGAGTTCACCGAGACCAACCTGAAGAACGCGGTGGACCTGCCGGAGGCCGAGCGCACCGCCGAGTTCGAGCGGCTGTGGAACCGGGGCGGCCTGCCCATGATGCTGGGCTTCGCCGACCTGCTGGTGGACGAGCGGGCCAACCGGATGGTGGCCGAGTTCATCGCCGAGAAGATCCGCCGGCGGGTGCACGACCCCGAGGTGGCCGCGGCCCTCATCCCGTCCGGGTTCCCGGTCGGCGCCAAACGGCTGTGCGTGGACATCGACTACTACGAGGCGTTCAACCGGGACAACGTGAAGCTGGTCGACCTGAGGGCCACCCCGATCGAGCGGGTGACCCCGGCCGGCATCCAAGTGGGCGGCACCGAGATACCGGTGGACGACCTGGTGCTGGCCACCGGGTTCGACGCGCTCACCGGGGCGCTCACCGCGATCGACATCCGGGGGAAGGACGGGCTGCGCCTCACCGAGGCCTGGGAGCACGGCCCGCGCACCTATTTGGGCCTGTGTGTGGCCGGGTTCCCCAACCTGTTCGCGGTGGCGGCCGGGCCGGGCAGCCCCGGGGTGCTGAGCAACATGCGGGTGTCCATCGAGCAGCACGTGGACTGGATCACCGACTGCGTGCGGTACGTGGACGAGCAGGGCATGGGCCGGATCGAGGCCACCGAGCAGGCGCAGGACCAGTGGGTGGAGCACGTGCGCGAGGTGGGCGACACCACCCTCTTCCCCCGGGCCAACTCCTGGTACGTGGGCGCCAACGTGCCCGGCAAGCCCCGGGTCTTCATGCCGTACATCGGCGGCGTGCCGGTGTACCGCGAGGAGTGCGCCGAGGTGGCGGCCAAGGGCTACGCGGGCTTCCACCTCACGCCCGCCTGACCGGTCAGCGCCGGGTCGCCAGGTACCCCTCGGCGATCTCGGCCAGGCGGGCGCCGTCGAAGCTGGCCTCGTGCCCGGCGTGCACGGTGTCGATCTCCAGGCCGAGCAGGCGCCGCATGGTGTCGCGGTACTGGCCGATGTCGCTGCCGTCCAGCTGGTCCAGCAACTGCTCGTCGTAGATCACGTCACCGGCGAACAGGGTCCGGTTGGCCCGGTCGTAGAGGCCGATGCTGCCCGGGCTGTGGCCGGGCAGGTGCAGCACGTGCAGCGCGCGATCGCCGAGTTCGACCAGGTCGCCTTCGCGCAGCTCACGGGTCGGCCGGACCGGGCGCAGCCGGTACTCCTCGGGTCGGTAGCCCGCCTCGGGCAACGCGTCCAGGAGCAGCGGCGGAAGGGCGGCCGACTCGGCCGGGTGCATGCCGAGCAGCCGGCCCAGGGGTGGGCCGAGCAGTGAACCCCGGCTGGCGACGCCCACCGGCTCGGCCGGGTGCGCCCAGCGCTCGGTGAACTCGTGCGCCGAGCCCATGTGGTCCAGGTGGGCGTGGGTCAGCACCAGCACCGGCTCCCGCTCGCCGACCAGCTCGGGCAGCACCGCGCGCAGCGAGGCGACGCCCAGCCCGGCGTCCACCAGCAGGTCCCGCTCGGTACCCCGGATGTGCCAGCAGTTGGCGCGAAGCAACGGGTGCACGTGCGGCTCGGTGATCAGGGTGATCGCCTCGTCCACCGGGGTGGCGGTGAACCAGCGGTCCACGACCGGCAGGGTCACCGGGCCCCTACCGGGTACAGCGCCTTCATCAGGCCCAGGTAGAGCGCGCCGGCGACCAGCGGCCCGACCAGCACGGAGGTGTCCGCGCCGGCGAGCAGCCCGGCCACCGGGCCGGTGTAGAGGGTCAGGTGCAGGCACAACGTGCTGGCCAGGGTGCCGAGGGCCAGCGCCAGAATGCCCGCCCAGTTGATGCCGCCCGCGTACCAGATCGGCCCGCCGGGGCTGGTGTCGTGCAGGGCCAGGCCGCTGTAGCGGTTGCGCCGCAGCCAGATGTCCAGCACGTAGATCGCGCACCGGGGGCCGAGGAAGGCCACCGACAGCTGCAGCACGTTGCTCAGCGTGCTGGTGAAGTCGGTGACGAACAGGGCGTACCCGGCCAGCCCCATCCCGAGCAGCCCGTTGACCAGCACCGAGGCCACCCGGCCCAGCGGCACGCCCATCGCCTGCAGGGCCAGCCCGTTGCTGTAGAGGGTGATCACGTTGTTGGCCACCGAGCCGACCACGATGACCAGCAGGAACAACGGGTAGAACCAGCCGGGCAGGATCGCCGCGAGTGACTTCGCCGGGTCGGTCATGTCCACGGCGGTGCCGGCCAGCACGCCCAGCGAGCCGAGCAGCACCGACGGGATGAACCCGCCCAGCGTGGTCCACAGGGTGACGGCCACGGGGGAGGAGTCGGTGGGCAGGTAGCGCGCGTAGTCCGCGCTGATGCCCCAGGACAGCGGGGCCGCCGCGATCACCCCCACGCCGGTGAGCACGACCGCCCACACCGGCGCCCCGCCGGCCGGCGCGGCCGCGTGCCCCCAGTCCGCGTGGGCCAGCACGAACCCGGCGAGCACCAGCATCGCCAGGCTCAGCCCGGCGGTGAACCAGCCGCTGAGCCGGGTGATGGTGGCGTGCCCGTACACGCACAGCGCCAGGGTGACCGCCGCGCACACCCCGACCACGGCCAGCCGCGCCGCCTGCCCCGGGGGCTGGCCGGTCCGCTCCAGCACCGCGAACCCGGCCAGCGAGCCGAAGGCCAGGTTGATCGCCACGTACCCGACGCCGACCGTCCAGCTGGTCAGCGCGACGGCGGCCGGGTTCCCGCGTACCCCGAACATGGCCCGGGTGATCACGTTGGTCGGCGTGCCGGAGGAGGTTCCGCTCACCGCGATCAGGCCGATCGACAACCAGAACAGGTTGCCCGCCACGACCACGGCGATTCCCTGCCACACGGTCAGGCCCATCAGGGTGAGCAGCCCGCCGAGCACCAGATACAGGTAGTTCACGTTGGACGAGGCCCAGATGGCGAACAGCTCGCGCGGGCGGCCGTGCCGTTCGGCGGGTGGCACGTAGTCGATGCCCCGGCCCTCCACTCGGCCGAACGCGTCGGTCTCCGTGGTGTCCGGCATGTGGCCTCCACCTTATTGAGCAGACGTTCAATTGCTTGTTGCTCGCGTAGTCAATACGGTGGCTGTCATGACGTCAAGGGTGGCGCGGGCGGCCCGCCGGAAGTCGGCACCGGACCGGCGCGCCGAAATCGTCGCCGAGGCCACCCGGCTGGCCCTGGCCGACGGCATCGACCAGCTGACCCTGCGCGCCGTGGCCGACCGGCTCGGGGTGGTGAGCAGCCTGGTCAGCCACTACTTCCCGGCGGTGGACGACCTGCTGGTGGAGGCCTTCCGCACCGCCGCCCAGGCCGACTCGGCCCAGACCTACGCCCAGGTCGAACAGGCCGGCGACCCGGTGGCCGGCCTGCGTACCATGCTGCGGCTGACCATCTCCGAGGAGCGCGACCGGATCAGCACCCTGTGGCTCGGCGCCTGGTACGCCGGCCGCAAGCGGCCGGTGCTGCACGCCGAGGTCACCGCCGAGATGGGTCGCGACATCGAGCGGCTCAGCGCCCTGATCGAACGCGGCCGCGCCGGCGGCGCGCTCCACACCGACGACCCGGACGCCAGCGCGATCCGGATCCTGGCGGTCACCGACGGCCTGAGCATCCAGGCGGTCATGCGCAGCACCGTCGACTACCGGGCGGTCCGCGAGCTGGTCTTCACCGTCGCCGAACGCGAGCTGGGCCTGCCCGAGGGCGCGCTGGGCGGGGACTAGTGTCCGCGGGACACTAGGCTGCCGGCGTGGACACCCGGGGCATGCTGTCCGACGAGCGGCGCGACCTGGTCGCGCTGCTGCGCACGCTGACCGACTCGGACTGGGAGGCGCCGTCGCTGTGCGCCGGCTGGCGGGTCCGGGACGTGGTCGCGCACATGGTCGGCATCACCCTCCCGCTCGGCTCGTACGCCCGGAAAGCCGTGCTCGCCGGGTCGGCGGACCGACTCAACGACCGCCTGGTGGACGAGCTGCGCACCCTTTCCCCCGGCGAGCTGGTCGACCGGATCGCCTCGGCCGCCGACGGCGGCTGGGACACACGGTTGATCCCGTCGATCATGCTGGCCGACACGGTCGTGCACCACCAGGACATCCGGCGGCCGCTGGGCCGCCCGCGCACCGTGCCGGCGCCGCGGCTGGTTTCGGTGTTGGAGCGCCCGGACCCGTTCGCCCGGCCCGGGCGCCGGATCCGGGGGCTGCGCCTGGTGGCCACGGATGTCTCCTGGTCCAAGGGTGCCGGGCCGGAGGTGCGCGGCCCGGGGGAGGCCCTGGCCCTGGCAATGGCCGGCCGGGCCGTGGCCATGGACGAACTAGACGGCGACGGCGTCGAACTGCTGCGCTCCCGGCTCTGACCTTCCGGTTCAGCCGTGGTCGGCTTCAAAGAACGCTCGGACCGGCCGGCGTGGCCGGTCTGCCGCGGCTCAGGTGCCGCCCGCCCGGCCAGGCCCCGCGTCTCGTTACGCACCGTGACGGTTTGGGCGGCGGCGGGGGCCGAGCCCGGGGTGCGGTTCGTCGACATCGACACCAGTCTGGACCCGCCAAGATCGAACAAGACTCACGTCGATCTCGATGAACTGAGGCGGGGCCGAAGCCAATACGACCGTTACCCAACGTAGTCTCCGGCTCGGCACGGATCGACCGCCGACGAGCCGCGGGAACCGGTACACCGGCCGATCCGGCTGAGCTCAGAAGCCGTGCTGGCGACCGGCGAGCATCCGCTCGGACACCCGCGCCTCCATTCCGGCGCCGAACGGGTTGCGGTGAGCCTCCAGGGCCAGCCGGGCGTCCTCGGCGACCAGGTCGGCATTGATCTGGGCGCCGGCCGTCGCCCCCGCCGCCGCGGACGCGCCGACCTGCGCGGACAGGTCGGTGACGTTGCCGGCCACCCACACCCCGGGGACCTCGGTGCGGCCGACCGGGTCGGCCGGCAGTTGCTCGCCGACCCCGGCGGTGTGCTCCACCGCCCGCAGGCCCAGCGGGGCGAGGAAGCCGGCCCGCGCCTCCATCCGGGTGGCCACCGCCACCGCCTGCCTGGGTACCACCGAACCGCCGGCCAGCCGCACCCCGACCAGGCGGTCCGCGACCACCTCGAGCCCGGTCACCTCGCCGGTCACCACCGGAATGCCCAGGGCGGCCAGTTGCTCCGCCTGTTCGCCGGTGGGCGGCCGGGTGTGCGCGAAGTACGTGACGTCCCGGCTCAACTGGCGGAAGAGCAGCGTCTGGTGCACCGACATCGGCCCACTGGCCAGGACCCCGATGGCCTGGTCCCGCACCTCCCAGCCGTGGCAGTACGGGCAGTGCAGCACGTCCCGCCCCCACCGCTCGCGCAACCCCGGCACGTCCGGCAGCCGGTCCACCAGCCCGGTGGCCACCAGCACCCGGCGCGCGCGGACGGTCCGGCCGTCGGCCAGGGTGACCGCGAACCGCTCGCCGGCCCTGGTCACCGCGGCGACCTCCCCGGTCACCAGCTCGCCGCCGTACCGCGCGACCTCGGCCCGCCCCCGCGCCAGCAGCTCGGCCGGTGGCGTGCCGTCGAGGGCCAGCAGCCCGTGCACGCCGTCGGCCGGGGCGTTGCGGGGCTCGCCGGCGTCCACCACCAGCACCGACCGGCGCGACCTCGCCAGCATCAGCGCCCCGTTCAGGCCGGCCGCCCCGCCACCGACCACCACCACGTCGTAACTGTCCTCGGTCACCCTGACCACCTCCACGGCCAACCTGCACTCCCGACGCCACATGTGGCAAAGAACCTTGCCGGAATGGCAAAATGGTCGGCATGACCGACGGGCAGACCCTCGACGCGGTGGGGCCCCGGCTGCGCGCGCTGCGCCGGCAGCGGGAGACGACGCTGGCCGAGCTCTCCTCGGCCACCGGGATCTCGGTGAGCACGCTGTCGCGGCTGGAGTCCGGCGACCGCCGGCCCACCCTGGAGCTGCTGCTGCCGCTGGCCCGGGCGCACGGGGTCACCCTGGACGAGCTGGTGGACGCCCCGCCCACCGGCGACCCGCGCATCCACCTGCGGCCGGTGCGGCGCAACGGCATGACCATGCTGCCGCTGACCCGCCGCGCCGGCGGCATCCAGGCCTACAAGCTGATCATTCCGGCCGGTTCGGACCGGCGCGACCCCGACCCCAAGACCCACGAGGGCTACGAGTGGCTCTACGTCATGAACGGCCGGCTGCGGGTGGTCCTCGGGGAGCACGACATCGTGATGAAGCCGGGTGAGGCGGCCGAGTTCGACACCCGGCTGCCGCACTGGTTCGGCGCGGCCGACCACGAGGCGGTGGAGTTCCTCATCCTGTTCGGCAAGCAGGGCGAACGTGCGCACCTGCGAGCTCGCCCGGCAGCCTCCGCCCCGGATTGACAGACTCGGGGCATGACGCGCACCGACACGATCACCCTGGGCGGGGTGGAGATCACCCGGGTATTCGAGGAACGCCGGTTCGACATGCCCCGGCTGGCGATCTTCCCGGACGTGGACGAGGCGATCTGGCGCCGCCAGCGGGACTGGCTGGACCCGGGCTTCTGGAACGCCGACTCGGACATGCTGGTGGCCAGCCTGCAGAGTTGGCTGCTGCGCAGCGACGGGGCCACCATCCTGGTCGACACCGGGGTGGGCAACGACAAGCCCCGGCCCGGCATGCCCATTTTCGATGGGCTCCAGACCGGCTACCTGGACAACCTGGCCGCCGCCGGTACCCGCCCCGAGGACGTCGACCTGGTGGTGATCACCCACCTGCACAGCGACCACGTGGGGTGGAACACCCGCCTGGTGGACGGCGAGTGGGTGCCCACATTCCCCAACGCGCGTTACCTGTTCGCCCGGGACGACCTGGAGTACTGGGACCCCGGGAACGGCCACCCGACCCGGTCCGGCGAGCGGATGGCCGGGGTCTTCGAGGACAGCGTCGCCCCGGTTCTGGCCGCCGGACTGGTCGACTCCTGGGAAGGCCGCCACCAGGCCGACACCAACCTGAGCCTGGAGCCCGCGCCCGGCCACACCCCGGGGTCCGCCGTGCTGTGGCTGCGCTCCGGGACCGACCGGGCCGCCTTCGTCGGCGACCTGTTGCACAGTCCGCTGCAGGTGGCCGAGCCGGACGTCTGCCCGTGCTTCGACGAGGACGAGGCGCAGGGCCTGGCCAGCCGGCGCCGGGTGCTCGGCTCGGTGGCCGACGAGGGGGCGCTGCTCCTGCCGGCGCACTTCCCCTCAGCCGGCGCGGTGGAGCTGCGCCGGGACGGCGACCGGTTCGCCATCACCGAGTGGGCGGCGTTCGCGTGACCGGCCCGGTGGCGCGGACCCGGGCCGGAGCGGTGCGCGGTTGCGCGGAGCGGTTCGGAGCGGTGTTCCGGGCGGTGCCGTACGCCGCGCCGGCCGCCGGCGCCGCGCGGTTCGCCGCGCCCGAGCCGGTGGCGGCCTGGTCGGGGGAGCGGGACGCCACCGCGTTCGGCCCGACCGCGCCGATGCCCGACCGCCGGCGGTTCGGCGACATGGACATGGAACCGGTGGTGCACCACTGGGTCACGGGCGCCGACTACCGGACGGTCAACGTCTGGACGCCGGACCCGTCCGGCCGGGCGCCGGTGCTGGTGTTCGTGCACGGCGGGGCGTTCCTCGCCGGCACCGGCGCGGCGCGGGTTTACGACGGTGCCGCCTTTGCCCGCGACGGGGTCGTGCTGGTGACCTGCAACTACCGGCTCGGGGTGCCCGGCTGGCTGTCCATCCCCGGCGCCCCGGAGAACCGGGGGCTGCTCGACGTGATCGCCGCGCTGCGGTGGGTGCGGGAGAACATCGCGGCCCTCGGCGGCGACCCGGAGCGGGTCACGGTGTGCGGCCAGTCGGCCGGCGGGATGATCGTCAGCGCACTGCTCACCGAGCCGGGCGCGGACGGGCTGTTCCGGCGGGCGATCAGCCAGAGCGGCGGGCTGCACGGGCTGGACCCGGACCGTGCGACCGACGTCGGCGTGCGGGTGGCCCAGCAGCTCGGTGTGCCGCACGAGGTGGCCTCGTTCTCCGAGATACCCGACGAGCGGCTGGTCGCCGCGCTGACCGAGGTCACGGCGAACGGGCAGGGCGGGCTCACCCCGGTGGCCGTGGTGCGGCGGGGCGCGAAGGTGCGGCCCGGGGTGGAGCTGATGCTCGGCAACACCACCCAGGAGGCGCGGCTGTACCAGAACCCGGCCCAGGAGGCGGCCATCGACGAGCTGTTCCGGTCCGCGAGCGAGCGGCTGGCGGAGGAGCACGCCGCCGCCGGGGGGCGGGCGCTGCGCTACCGGTTCGACTGGCGGGGCGGCCCGTACGGGGCCTGCCACGCGGTGGAGCTGCCGTTCGTCTTCGAGACGACCGGACTGCCCGAGCTGCGTGAGCCCGCCGGACTGCTGGGACCGGCCGTTCCGGACGGCCTGGTCCGCCGCGTGCACGACGCCTGGGTCGGCTTCGTGCGCGACGGTGACCCGGGCTGGACCGGCGAGCACCGGTTCACCGCATGAGCTGCCCGGCGGTCGCCTTGGGGACCTGGTCCAATCGCGGCCGAGATCGCTGGGCCAATTCGGTCAGGGCAGCACGTCACGCAGTGCCTGGAGCGCGCCCGACCAGGCGCTGCGGGACGGCGTGGCGTAGCCGACGACCAGCCCGTCGGCGAGCCGGGCCGCGTCCGGGTGCCGGAAGCTGTCCAGGCCGACCAGCTCCAGGCGCCGCCACGCCGCCGCGTGCAACGCGGCCCGTTCACCGCCCTCGGGCAGCCGCAGGATGGCGTGCAGGCCCGCCGCCAGCCCGGTGACCCGTACGTCGGCGCGGGCGGCCAGGGCTTCCACCAGCTGGTCCCGCCGGCGGCGATAGGCCAGGCGCATGGTCCGGATGTGCTGGTCGTAGGCGCCCCGGTCGATGAGGTCGGCCAGGGTGAGCTGGTCGAGGAAGCCGCACATCAGCTCGAACTCGCCCTTCGCCCGTTCCACCTCCGGCCGCAGCTCCTCGGGCAGCACCATCCAGCCCAGTCGCAGCCCGGGAGCCAGCGTCTTGCTGGTGGTGCCCAGGTAGACCACCCGTTCCGGGTCCATGCCCTGCAGCGCGCCGACCGGTTGGCGGTCGTAGCGGAACTCGCCGTCGTAGTCGTCCTCGATGACGAACCCACCGGTGGAACGGGCCCAGCTCAACACGGCCGCGCGGCGCCGCGGGTGCAGCGCGACGCCGGTGGGGAACTGGTGGGCCGGGGTCAGCAGCACGGCGCCTACATCGGCCAGCTCCTCGACCCGCGCGCCGCCCTCGTCCAGCCCGATCGCGGGCGTGCGCAGTCCCGCCTCGACGAACAGGTTCCGGTGTAACCCGAGCCCGTAGGACTCCACCGCCACCGCGCGCCAACCGCGCGCCCGCAGCACCGCGCCGAGCAGCATCAACCCGTGGATCGCGCCGGAGCAGACGACGATCCGGTCCGGGTCGGCCCGCACGCCACGCGCCCGGGCCAGGTACCCGGCGAGCGAGGTGCGCAGCTCGATCCGGCCCCGGGGGTCGGCGTAGCCGAGGGCCTCGTCCGGTGCGTTCATCAGCGCTCGCCGGGCCGAGCGGCTCCACTGGGTGCGCGGGAACGAGGACACGTCCGGCCGACCGGGCTGCAGGTCGTGCACCGGGGGCGGCACGTTCGGCCGTGGCCGGGCCGGCGGCGCCGCCGGCTGGGGAGCGGTCCAGTTGGCCACCCTGGTCCCGGAGCCCTGGTGCGCGGTCAGCCAGCCTTCGGCGACCAGCTCGCTGTAGGCGTCGACCACGGTGTTCCGGGCGATGCCCAGGTCGGTGGCCAACGAGCGAGAGGACGGCAGCCTCGCGCCCCGCGCCAGCCGCCCGGTGCGCACCGCCTCGCGCAGCGCCTCCATCAGGCCGGCGCGCAACCCGCCCTCGTCGCCCGGGGCCAGATCCAGGTGCAGGTCGGCGCCGGGCGAAGTGGCGCACTCATCCGTCACAGAAGTGGACCATAGCCCTGCGCCAGTTCCGGCCTACCGTTCAGGCATGACAACCACCCAGGAACCCCGGGTCGCGGAGCACACTCCCCGGCTGGACATGGCGAAGCTGGCCCCCGATGTCTACAAGGCGATGTTCCGGCTGGAGACCGCCGTGCGCCAGGGCATCGACTCCACCGTGTACGAGCTGGTGAAGATCCGGGCGTCGCAGATCAACCACTGCGCCTTCTGCATCGACATCCACACCAAGGACGCGCTGGCCGCCGGCGAGTCGGTGGAGCGCATCGTCCAGCTGTCCGCGTGGGAGGAGTCGCGCCACTTCTACACCGCGCGCGAGGTGGCCGCGCTCGAGCTGACCGAGGCGATCACCGTGCTCACCGACGGTTTCGTCCCAGACGAGGTGTACGAGCGGGCGGCCGAGCACTTCGACGAGGCCGAGCTCGCCTACCTGATCGCCGGCATCACCACGATCAACGCCTGGAACCGGTTCGGCGTCACCTCACGGGCCGTGGCCGGTCACTACACCCCGGGCAAGCCCCTGGACTAGCTGCAGGTCGATCAGCACGCCCGCGTCGACCCGCCCCGGCCCGAGGCTCCGGGTGAACCAGCGGGGGCTCTCCCGGACGTCGCGGGTGCGCGCGGTGCCGGGCACCCAGCGCAGCACCCGCTCCCGCTCGTCCTCCCAGGCCAGCTCCCGGGTGACCACCCGGACCCGGCGCACCCAGCCGTGGGCCGGCGGCAGGTCGCCCTCGGTGGCATGCACGGTGCCGGAGAGGTAGCCGCGCAGCGTGTGGCGCCCGGGTTCGGGCGGCGGCACCCGGTGCGGGTCGTAGGCCGCCTCGATACCGTCGCCGCGCAGGCGGATGCCGCCGTCCTCGTGCCGCAGCACCATCCACGACCGCTCGGTGGCGAACTCGTCGTCCCCTGTGGGCACGAATCGCAGCCGCCAGCTGGCCCGTTGCCCGATCGCCGGCGGGGGAGCGCAGCACTCGATCTCCCAGTCGGCGATCACGATCTCGATTACCTGGTCGGGCATCCGGCAAAACATACCGCCGACTTTGTAACTGAACCGACTAGTCGGTATAGTTAAGTTATGAGACCGAGCTCGAGGCACGCCATCCTGGACGCGGCCGTGCAGATCGCCGAACGCAACGGCATCGGCAGCCTGACCCTGGACGCCGCCGCCAAACGGGCCGGGGTCAGCAAGGGCGGCCTGATCTACCACTTCGCCAGCAAGGAACAGCTGATGCTCGCGGTCGTGGAGTACATCAGCGAGGCCTGGGAGTCCGCGCTCACCCGGGAGCTGGGTACGACCTACGAGAACGCCACCCCGGGTGCGCGGCTGCGCGCCTACACCGCCGTGGCGGCCAGCCACCGCGCCAGCCGCGCCGACCTGGCCATCGTGATCGACTCGATCCACGACGAGGCGCTGCTCGCGCCGTGGCGAGCGTTGATCTCCCGCTGGACGGCCAGCCCGCCGCCGACCGCCGATCCCACGGACATCGACCGGCAGGTGGCCCGGCTGGCCGCCGACGGCCTGTGGTTCGCCGAGGCGACCGGGACCACCGGCCTTTCCGCCGAGGTCCGCGCGGCCGTGCTGGCGCGTATCGAGCGGCTGGCGTGAGCCGGTTCTCGCTGCTCGCGGTGGCCATCCTGTTGGAGGTGCTCGGCACCCTCTCGCTGCGAGCCATGGACGGCCTTGCCCAGCCGTGGTGGCTGGTCGGGGTGGTAGCCGGGTACGCGGGTGCGTTCGTCGGCGTGGCGCGGGTCCTCCAGCTGGGCATGCCGGTCGGCGTGGCCTACGGGATCTGGGCCGCGTGCGGCGTGGCGCTGGCCTCGGTGGGCGGCGCGCTGCTGTTCGGTGACCGGCTGACCCCGCCGGTGGTCGCCGGTATCGGCCTGGTGGTCGCCGGCGTGCTGGTGGTCGAGTTCGGGGCTCGGACCCGGGTGTCGGGGGGAGGCTGACATGCCCTGGTTGCTGCTGTCCGGCGCGATCGCCATGGAGACCGCGGCCACGCTGGCCATGAAGGCCTCGCACGGCTTCACCCGGAAGATCTGGATCATCCCGGTGGTGCTCGGCTACGCCGGCGCCTTCGCGCTGTTGGGCGCGGTGCTGGCCGGCGGTGTCGCGGTCGGCGTGGCCTACGGCGTGTGGGCGGCGGCCGGCGTCGCGCTCACCGCGATCTTCGGCCGGCTGTTGTTCCGCGAACCGTTCGGCTGGGCGATGGCCTCCGGGGTCGCGCTGATCATCGCCGGGGTGCTGATGATCGAGCTGGGGGCCGCCCACTGACGGCTCAGGCCTCGGCCAGCCGCACCTGGGCGCCCACGTCGTCGCGGTCGGCGGCGTGCAACACCGAGGCGAGCAGACCGGGGAACCGGCCCTCCACGTCGTCGGTGCGCAGCCGCACGTAGCAGCGGGTGCCCTCCTCGCGGGTCCGGGTGATGCCGGCCGCGCGCAGGACCTTGAGGTGGTGGCTCAACGTGGACTTGCCCACCGGCACCCGCAGCTCGCCCCAGGCGTGCTCCCGGCCGTCGGCCAGCAGCCGCACGATGCCCACCCGCAGCGGGTCGCTCAGCGCGGACATCACGTCGGTCAGCCGCAGCTGGTCGACGTCCGGGTGGTCGGCGTTGCGCACCGCGGTCACGTTAGTGCGAGGCCGCCGTCCACGGCGAGCACCTGGCCGGTCACCCAGGCGCCGGCCGGGTCGGCCAGTTGCACGATCCACCGGGCGACCTCGGCCGGCTCGCCGCGCCGGCCCAGCGGGATCCGGGCCGCCTCGTCGGCCTTGACCTGATCGATCTGCTGGTCGGTCAGGCCGGCGGCGAGCAGTGCCTCCGACTCGGTCGGCCCCGGCGCGACCGCGTTCACCCGCACGCCGTCCGGCGCCAGCTCCAGCGCCCAGCTCCGGGTCAACGACTCCAGTGCCGCCTTCGAGGCCGCGTAGTGCGCGGCGCCCGGCGCCGGGCGGTGGCCGAAGGTGCTGGACACGTTCACGATGGCACCCTTGGCGGCGCGTAGGGGAGCGAGGGCGGCACCGGCCAGCAGGCTCGGCGCGGTCACGTTGGTGGCCAGCAGGTCGGTCACGGCCGCGGCCTCGACCCGTTCCAGCGGCATCCCGACGAACACCCCGGCGTTGTTCACCAGCACATCCAGCCGGCCCCAGCGTTCGGTTGCGGTCCGGACGATCTCCTCGGGCGCCCCGGGCTCGCGCACGTCGGCCACCAGCGTCGCGATCCCCGGGTGCAGCGCGGCCGTCGCGGCCAGCCGGTCCGCGCGACGTCCGACGCCGAGCACGGACGCACCCGCCTCGGCGAACTGCACGGCAACCGCGCGGCCGATGCCCGACCCGGCCCCGGTGACCAGCGCGACCAGTCCAGCCAAACCTGTGGTCATCCGATCCTCCTGTTCGATGTTCGTCAACTATCGAACAATATACTCGCCCGTCGCTCTTGACCGCCGGGCCGCCGACCGAGTTACATACCGACTGTCTGTTTGTCACAAAGGAGGCCTTGCATGACCGCCGCCACGCACGCCGTCTACGAGCGCTACCACGCCTGCTGGGCCGCCCGGGATCCGGAACGGATCGCCGCGATGCACACCACCGACTCGGTTTTCCACCTGCACTCCGGCCTGCCGCCGGCGCGCGGGCGGGAGGAGATCCGGGCGGCCGCCGCCGCCAACTTCGCCCAGGTGCCCGACCTCGACTTCGAGCTGGTCTCCCTGAACGTCGGGGACGGTTTCTGGGCGGTGCGGTTCGTGATGACCGGGACCTCGCCCCACGGTGACCCGTTCCGGATCGACCTGGCCGATGTCGTGCTGGTCAGGGACGGCCTGGTCGCCGAGAAGCACTCCTACGTGGACGGCGTGGCGATGCGGGCCGCGTTGCGCCCGGCGGCCGCCGTGTCCTGAGCGGTCACTCCGGCTCGCCCAGCACGGCGCGCAACCCGGGCAGCACCGCGTCCAGGCTCTTGGTGGTGCGGAAGGCGACGATGCTGCCCGCCTCGCCGCCCGACTCGAACAGCTCGAGGGTCGCGGCCATGGCCTCGTCGAACTCCGCCTCGGGTCGGGCGGTGAGCCCGCGCAGCCACCGCCGCAGCACGTAGTTGTGCGCGGTCACCACCGAGGCCGCCATCAGCTCGGCGCGCAGCGCGGTCGCCTCCTGGCCGCCCATCCACTCGTGGATGTACTCCCGGAACACCCGCTGGTACCGCGGCGTGCTCGCCGTCTCCCGCTCGCGCAGCGCCGGAACGGAGCTGGTCAGCCGGTACCGGGCCAGCGCCAACTGCCCCTCGCCGAGATAGTGCGACAGCACCAGCCGGGCGCTTTCGCGCACCGCTACCAGTGCGGTCTGCTGGGTGGACCCGGCCAATCGGGACCGGATGGCGTCGAGCACGGCCTCGTGGTCCGGGAAGATCACCTCCTCCTTGGACCGGAACGTGCGGAAGAACGTGGTGCGGCCGACCCCGGCGCGCTCCACGATGTCGTCCACCGTGGTCGCCTCGTAGCCGCGCTCGTCGAACAGCGCGAAAGCCGCCTCGATGAGGCGTTCCTTGGTGCTTTCCTTCGCCATCCGCCACTCCTTGCACTCCGGTGCGGTACTGAGTACCGTACACATGGTACTGAGTACCTTCAATGGAACGGTGGACTCGATGCAGCGCGTTGGCGTGGTTGGATGCGGTCTCATGGGCGCGGGAATCGCGGAGGTGTCCGCCCGCGCCGGTTGTGACGTGGTGGTCGTGGAGGCCAACCAGGCCTTCGCCACGGCCGGGCGGGAACGGGTGGCCAAGTCCCTCGCCCGCGCGGAGAGCAAGGGCAAGATCACCAGTGCGGCCGAGGTGCTGGACCGGATCCGGGTGCTCACCGACCTGGAGGAGCTGGCCGACCGCGAGCTGGTGATCGAGGCCATCGCCGAGGACGAGCGGGCCAAGGTCGAGCTGTTCTCCCGGCTGGACATGATCGTCGAGTCGGACGACGCGGTGCTCTCGTCCAACACCTCGTCCATCCCGATCATGAAGCTGGCCGTGGCCACCCGGCGCCCGGCCCAGGTGCTGGGCGTGCACTTCTTCAACCCGGTGCCGGTGCTGTCGCTGGTCGAGCTGGTGCCCAGCCTGCTCACCTCGCCGAAGACCACCGAACGGGTGCGCGCCTTCGTGCAGGACGACCTGGGCAAGCACACCATCGACTGCCAGGACCGGGCCGGGTTCATCGTGAACGCGCTGCTCATCCCGTTCGTGCTGTCGGCGATCCGGATGTTCGAGTCCGGCTTCGCCACCGCCGAGGACATCGACCAGGGGCTGGTCCGGGGTGCAGCCCACCCGCAGGGGCCGCTGGCGCTGGCCGACCTGATCGGCCTGGACACCACCAAGGCGGTGGCCGAGTCGCTGTACGAGGAGTTCAAGGAGCCGCTGTACGCGCCGCCGCCGCTGCTGGCCCGGATGGTCGACGCCGGCCTGCTCGGCCGCAAGACCGGCCGCGGTTTCTACACCTACACCTGAACAGCGCGGAACGCGCTCGCCGAGCGCGCGCCCAGTTAGGCGCGCGGGACAACACAGGGGACCCGATGAACCAGGAGTTCGACCACTTCCGCCTGTCCGAGGACCACGAGGCCATCCGGGAAGCCGTGCGCGCGGTGGCCACCGACAAGATCGCGCCGTACGCGGCCGAGGTGGACGAAAAGGCGGAGTTCCCGCAGGCCGCCTACGACGCGCTGGTCGCGTCCGACTTCCACGCCCCGCACGTGCCCGAGCAGTACGGCGGGGCGGGCGCGGACGCGCTGGCCACCTGCATCGTGATCGAGGAGGTGGCCAGGGCCTGCGTGTCCTCCTCGCTCATCCCGGCGGTGAACAAGCTGGGCAGCCTGCCGCTGATCCTGGGCGCCTCGGAGGAGGTCAAGGCCAAGTACCTGCCCCCGCTGGCGCGGGGCGAGGCCGGGTTCTCCTATGCGCTCTCCGAGCGGGAGGCCGGCTCGGACACCGCCTCCATGAAGTGCCGCGCGGTTGCCGACGGGGACGAGTGGGTGCTGAACGGGCACAAGGCGTGGATCACGAACGCCGGCTTCTCCGAGTACTACACGGTGCTGGCGGTGACCGACCCGGACGGCAAGCGCGGCGCGAACGTGAGCGCGTTCGTGGTGGAGCGCTCCGACCCCGGCTTCAGCTTCGGCGCCCCGGAGCGCAAGCTCGGCATCAAGGGCTCGCCCACCCGCGAGCTGCACTTCGACAACGTGCGCATCCCGGGCGACCGGATGGTGGGTGCGCCGGGGGAGGGCCTCAAGATCGCCCTGCGTACCCTGGACCACACCCGGGTGACCATCGGCGCGCAGGCGGTCGGCGTGGCCCAGGGCGCACTGGACGCGGCGGTCGAGTACGTCAAGGAGCGCAAGCAGTTCGGCAAGGCCATCGCCGAGTTCCAGGGCATGCAGTTCATGCTGGCCGACATGGCGATGGCCGTGGAGACGGCCCGACAGATGGTCTACCTGGCCGCCGCGAAGTCCGAGCGCGGGGACGCCGACCTGCCGTTCTTCGGCGCCGCCGCCAAGTGCTACGCCTCCGACGTGGCGATGAAGGTGACCACGGACGCGGTGCAGGCGCTGGGCGGTGCCGGGTACACCAGGGATTTCCCGGTGGAGCGGATGATGCGGGACGCCAAGATCACCCAGATTTACGAAGGCACCAACCAGGTACAGCGCCTGGTGGTGGCCCGGCACCTGCTCAAGTAGCTCACACCTGGTCGCTCAGCTCGGCCAGCCCCCGGCGCAACACCCCGCGCAGCTCCTCGGGCTCGACCACGTGCAGCAGCCGCCGGAGGTTGCCACATAGGCGACGCCGGGGAACGGACCCGCTACCCACGCCGCCCAGGTGCGTGAGCTGCTGGCCGCGGTGTGCGCCGTTGAGTCGGCAGGTGAGGCTTCTCTCGCCGGTTTGGAACTGTTGATATTGCAGGCTCGACCCTTGATGGCACGCTGATTTCCGTGCGCGTTATCGAGGCTGAAACCACCAGCGCAATGCCAGCCAGCAAAATAGTGCGAACCCGATGCTGGAGTAGGCGAGGTTGATTGCGACCGAGGTAGTTGGGTCGAAGCCCAGAGCCTGTAGCTGTTTCTCCTTGAACTCAGCGATCCCGTGGGTTAGCTCCCAGATGGTCCCGATAATGGCAGCGAGCTGGCCGGCCAGAACCACGAAGCAGACAGCGACGACCCAGCGCACCTCCCGGGCGACCAGTACCGCCGCGGCCGCAAGCACTACGGCGACAGCGATGAAGGCCACCGCGTCACTTTCCTGTAGGTGCGAGAACGCGGCCGTCGCTCCGATCAATGCCAGGGCGACGCCGGCAACCATTAGCAGCACAACGCCGATCTTCAGGGGTCGATGGAACACAGACACGTGAGTGATCTTATGAGGTGCGTCTACTCGCAAAGAGGGCCTACACCGTGAGCATGACCCCAGCGCGGACATCCCCACAGTGGAGGACGCCGTGATCTTCATTCTCAGAGTCGGGCAACCTCAGGGGGCCGCTGGTTCGTCGATGGTTCGCCAGGCGGTGAGCGCGAGTGTCAGTTCGTAGTGGTCCTGGTGGTCGCCGGGGGTCCGCCAGGTGATCGCCTCGATCAACCGCTCGTGGGGTCAACCAGCCCCACTGCGGTGAACGAACCGGATTTGTGCCTCATCGCCGAGCGCGGTGTCTCTGGTGGTGTTCATCCGGAGAACCTCCCCGTGCAGGGCCGTAGCTTGAAGCGAGGCCGGAACGCACGTTCGATATAACAACGAGTCCGGCACGCCCCCGCAATCGAGCGACCGGGTGCGACTGCGGACGATAGTTGTCACTTGCAGACCATCTCTGTCACCAAGATCGGCAAGTCGGTCGACGGGGTTCAGCATACGAGGCAAGGAGGGTAAGGAACACCTGGGCCTTGCGAACCGTGAAGCTCGTGCGGTGTCGGCGATGCGATGACCGAGCCTTGAGATCCTGGTCCGGCCACGGTGACACCCGCGCCGAGGAGGACTGTGGCGGAGACGGCCAGCGCGGCAAGTAGTTGCCCGATCGTGTACCTCGTCGTGAGCATGATCGCCTCTCCATGTCGGACGGAGCGACCCGAATGGGTGCCGTCGCAATAGGATCACCGACGCCTTCTGTCTCACAAGCCCCACAGGCAACACTTACACGCCTGGCCTATCGGTCGGCGAGCTGATCCACCTGGAGTTCCTCACCGGGACGATGACCCAATCCGCGCTGGACTGCCGGACAGTTGTCACCGGATCGACGAGCGGCTGCTGGGACCAGGTGGGGCGAGGCACAGGCGAGAACGTCGCGGCGCTGGTGACATTCGGTGCGACCGTCGTACAAACCGGTGGCGTGTCCGCGGCGACAGACGTCATCCAGGTCGCGACCGGCGTAGTAGGGGTGCTGGTCTCATTCTTGGCCTTGCGTGAAGCGCGGTTGGCACGCCCAAGTCGGTCGAGACAGGCGCCCACCCCTGGTCCTGTGGCGGCCCCCGCCCGGGAGGCGTCACGTCGCATTTTGCCTCCGAAGGTTGTCCCGAAGCCCTCAACGGTGACCCCGGCGACAGCGCACCCGGTGCCCGCGGGCAGCCGACCCCGAGGATTCGCCAGTATGCCGGTGGCGCCGCCGGTGCCCTCTATGTGGCCGCGCGCGCTCACCTTCAACAGCCCCATCGCGCAGGCTGCGGTGTCAACGGTCCTGCTACTGGTCGTGAGCGCCATCTGGCTCGTACGCCGGACCCGCAAGGCGTGGGCGCCCTCCGAGTCCTTCTTCGGCCTGGTCGCGCCTGTCGTCACACGACCGGTGAGACTACGGGCGATACCTAACACAAGCCGTCGCTTTTGACCCGCTGCACGAACCGGTTATCGGCACCTCATCAAGCTTTTGATCAAGCTTGGCCGGCGCGACGCCGCGATACAGCGATACAAAACGCTCGAACGAGGACTCGGTATCGCGGGAGGAACCACGCCGGGGGCTGACAGGGCCATGCGGTCGGTGGCGGTCGGACACGCCCATAACGTGCCGCCCCCGGGGGAACCCGGCCGCATAGGGCCTATGCACGACAAGCAGGCTGCCACTCGTCGTTGTCCGGGTCCTCCGGATCCCAAGTCAGGGGCTCGTGCTCGCTGAACAGGTAGAACCGCCCAATTATCCGGCGATCTGGAGCAACGATCTTTGCCTCAGCACTCAACCCTGTGGGTCCCCCCAGCCAACGGCCATGGTCCCGGCGTCGTTCTTCCAACTCGACTTTGGCGCGCTCAGTCGCCTCGCCTGCATCCGCGCACAAGAACGTCGCTCGGCCTGTGCGGTTGTCGTCCTTGTCGACGAAGTACACAACCGCACGCCACGGCCGCGGTGTTTCAGGAGGTTCAGCCATCGTCACCCCTGTGCCAGCGGCGACGAAACGTACGGGCTCGAACTCTTCACCAGCAACGGAGCCTTGATCTTGTTCACTCCCATCAGCCACGGTGCGCCTCCCGGAGAGTCTGATTTCCCCGACGGGTGGCAAGAAAATGCCGCAGGTCCGTTATGGCGTTGTCGTGCGCCCACCGGAGCCGCCAGCGCATCCGACGCCGCCACCTCTTGTCCGTCGGTGCTACGCGAAGCGCCAGGTCACGGGCGCTACGGGTCGTGTTCACGGACTCATGGAATCCTGATCATGGTGGAGGCGGTAGATGACATCCGATGACATGGACGGAGGCGGACAGCGCAGTGGAACACGGGATCACGATCACCGGATCGCGTTCGACCGAGCATCGGTCGGCCGAGTTCTACGGTCGAATCTTCGAGGCCTATTTGGAGCCGTTCGCGCAGCAGAACGCACACTTTCATATCGGTGGGGCACTGGGGATAGACACTCTTACCCTGAACTGGCTAGCGAACAACACCCCCTCGGCCATCACCATTGCCGTACCGTGCAGCGTGAACGACCAGCCACACGAGGCGGCGGATGCCATCAGGTCTTGGGCACGGGCGGGTCGCTTGGCGGATATCGTCGAACTCAACGCGCCAGCACTTGGGACGCCGGCCTATCATGTCCGTAATCGTTGGATGGTGGACCGCACTCAGTTCGTTATTGGTTTCCCGCGTAACGACGATCCCGGGAGCGGCACATGGTACACTCTCGGCTACGCAGCTGAGCAAAGAAAGCCTCGTATGATTGTGCCAATCTAGCCCACCTCACCTGATGGACTCTCGATATGAGTGGACGCAATCGCAGCGTCGGTGCCGAGGTATTGCGGCGACTTCGAGAAGCACGGGGTTGGTCTTGGGCTGACATGGCCCGCGCGATTCGAGATCTTGCAGGAGAACTCGGCATGTCGTCGCTGGCCGGCGTTCAAGTCGCTAGCCTCAAACGAAATATCGCACGCTGGGAGAGCGCCGGTGTCAACGGAAGCATGGGTGAGCGGAATCAGCTATTGCTCGCACACCTTTACGCCCGGACGCCCGCGGGTGAGATCTCAATCGGTGGAGGCTCTGACTTTGAAGCCTTGCTTTCGGCCTTGCACCATTTTGGCATTGATGAAGACCGTCTGCGTGAGCTTCAAGCCGCAGTCGCGGAGAACGCAGCCCGTCAATACGGCGGGCTCTCTGCGTTCTCAAGGAACGGCTACTCGCCTGACCTCGCGCGTGCGCTGCACGACCCCAGTAAACTGAGCCACGGCACGCTCGTAGAACTGCGCGAAGTAGTAACAGATGTAAATAATCGAGTGGGCACCGTTCCGTTTGTGCGGCTTCAACTACAGCTTGCGCCGACGGTCGACTCCTGCCGTCGTCTCATCGCCGCGACGGACACCCCGGGGTCTTTGCGAGAAGACCTACTAGTCGTCGCCTCGGATGCATTCACGCTTGCAGGTCGGCTTGCGTTTGAAACGCGGGATGATGACGCGTCATCTCAGTTGTATGGTGCCGCAACTGATGCGGCGAGCAAGGTTACTGACTCGCGGCACTTAGCAGCGGTGTACACGAGTCACGCGATGGTAACTCACTACATTTCAGGAGTTCCCAACTCCGCTCGCGAGATCGCGCATGCGGCAGTAAAAGCCGCCGAAGTCGGCTCAAGCATCAGCGTTCGGGCGCGCGCTTTGGCTGTGCAAGCCGAGATGTCCGCGCGCGCCGGACTCCATCGAGAAACCGAGGTAGCGCTGCTGAGGGCTTGGAAGACTGTGGACCGCGACACGGTCGACGATCCAAGCGGCGACTTCAACCATGACCGTCTGAACGGATTTGAAGGAGTCTGCCAGCTTCACATCGGACGCGCCGAGGTGGCTAGCGAGAGAATCGAGCGGTGCATCACGAGCCTTCAAGACCCACGGAGCAAGGTCCAGCTCGGAATCAACACGACAGATCTAGCAATCGCCAGGCAACGGTTGGGAGACCCGCGTGCCTCGGTAGCGCTCCTACATGAGTCCGTGGATATCGCCGCCGGCACAGGTGGTCGCGTGGCGTCGCAACGTATTCGGCAAGCACGCCTAGAGCTACGTAAGTGGCGTACGGAGTCGTTCGTGGCGGACTTGGATGACCACATCCATGCGACTTTGCTTGCGAGATGACCGGGGGAACCGATTCCAGCCGGTCGGAGTGGTGTTGCGGGTCCATCGGCGATGAGCTGGTCAACGACCTGTGCCAGTAGCGAATCGCTCAGTGCACAGATGGTGATCGTGCCCGCTTTGCGAAGCTGTGACTAGCCGTCACGGCGAGGGGTCCAAGATCTTTGTAACTCTGTACTTAGTAACAAGATCAAATCCCCATGGCGTGAATGTCGTGCAATCAGAGTGACAGCTGAGAGCCGAGCGACACCCGGAGAAACGCTGGCCACGCCAATTGGGTGGCGCCCCTACCTCACCGCCACGGGCCAGTCGACGCCACGGAAGACCGGCCACGCCGCGCCGCCCAAGCCGTCTTGGAATCGGCACCGCACCCTAGCCGCGCAAGTCGGCGGCGATCTGGCGGGCGCGGATCGCGCCGGCCTGGCCTGCTCCTTCCACCCCGATGCCCAGGATCGGCGTCGAGCCGTCCCCGGCGAAGTACAGCCCGGGCACCTCGGAGCTCTGCGGCGGCAGCTTGGGGCCGTGGGTGAGCGGGTTCAGCCAGTGGTGTTTGTGGGTCATCTCGGTGCGGTCCACAGTGGCGTCGTGGAAGCCCGGGAACATGTCCTCCTGCAGGTCGAGCAGGTGTTTCACCGCGCCGTCGTGGCCGCCGATCTCCGCGTAGGCTTCCTTGGAGAACTGCGCCTGGGCGGCGAGCAGCCAGCGGCCCTCCTCGGTGGAGTCCGGGGCGATCGCCTGCATGGGGAACAGGTAGGCGAGGTTGCTGCCCGCCGCGTCGGCGACCATGGTCATGTTCTGTAGCGGCACCACGGGCTTGTCCAGCAGCGAGTACGTGCACGCGTCGTGCCCCAGCAGCTGGTTCGCGTAGTCCAGCGGGGCGGCCACCTCGGAAGCCAGCGGGCCGAGCAGCCCGGGTATCCGCGGGTTGCCCACCGCCAGCGCCACCGCGCGCCCGCGCACCTCGTCGCCGCCGCGCAGCGCGACCCCGGCCGCCCGGCCGTCCTCCACGATCAGCTGCTCCACCCGGGCACCCCGGCGCACCGGGCACCCGGCGGCGTCCAGGCCCCGGCCCAACGGCACCAGCAGCCCCTCCCACGGGTCCGGGCTGGGCGCGGTGACGAACGCCTCGCCGCTGACCAGGCCGCGCAGCATGCCCATCATCCCGTAGACCGAGACGTGCTCGGCCGCCACCTGTGGCGTGGTCTCGGTGAGGTTGGCCGCGAGCACACACATGATCATGGTCAGCGTCTGGTCGCCGCCCTGCTCGGCCACCCAGTGGGTGAGCGGGGTGCGCTGCAGCGCGGCCAGGTCCTCCCAGGACATGCGCAGCGCGACGTTCAGCACCCGCTCCAGGTCGGCGCGCAGCTCGTCCAGCGGGAACGGCACCAGCGGCGCCAGCACGTCCAGGATGGCGCTCGCCGACGGTGCGGCGCGCAGCTCCGCGCGGGCCCCGGTGGCCTTGTTCAGGATGTGCATCGGCGGGCTGACGTGGAACGACACCGGCGCGTTGACGATCCGTGCGGCGCTGAACCAGGAGCCGCCGTTCAGTCCCGGCTGGAAGATCGGGTGCTGCACGAACCCCTTGCTGCGGGTGCCGAGCTGGGCCGAGCGCAGCGCCCAGCCCACCTCGGGGGTCTCGCAGACCACGGCCGCGCTCACCCCCTCGGCCACCAACTGGGCCGCACAGCACAGGCCCGCGACTCCGGCTCCGACCACCACCACGTCGGCATCGAGCTTCGGCATCGTGCGCTCCTTAGAGGAAGGGCGTGACACAGCTCTCATGACTATGTGACACTTATCGCTGTATGTCAATCAGGGAGGTTTGAGCATGCGGGTTGTGGTGGTGGGCGCCGGGCTGTCCGGACTGGCGGCCGCGCACCGGCTGCGCCGGGCCGGGACGGAGGTCCTGGTGCTGGAGCGCGACGAGCTGCCCGGCGGGCGGGCCCGCAGCGAGCGCCACGGCGATTACCTGGTGGACACCGGGCCGGACGCGCTGACCGGCAGCTACTCCAGCTATCTCGCACTGGTCGACGAACTGGGCCTGGCCGACCGCGTGGCGCCGAGCAGCCCGGTGGTCGGCCTGGTGCGGGACGGCCGGCTGATCGACATCGATCCGCGCCGGCCGTGGCGGGCGCTCACCCGGCGGGCCCTCGGCCCGGCCGCGGCCGGGCGGCTGCTCACCGGTTGGCTGCGCCTGCGCAAGGCCGCCCGGGACGTGGACTCCTACGAACTGGTCAACCGGGCCGACCTGGACGACCCGGACGTCAGCGCGCACGACCTCGCGCTGCGCACGTTCGGCACCGAGGTGGCCGAGTACCTGGTCGACCCGGTCATGCGGCTGACCACGGGCAGCGGGGCGCGCACCGCCTCGGCGCTGAACCTGCTCGGCGCCCTGCGGGCCTGGACCGCACCGGTGGTGAACGTGCGGGGCGGGTTGGACCGGCTACCGGCCGCCCTAGCCGCCGAGGTACCGGTGACCTACGGCGCCACGGTCACCGGCGTGGACGAAAGCGACGACGGGGTGCGGGTGCGCTACCTGGATGCCGGGGGCGAGGCCCACACCGTCGACGCGGACGGCTGCGTGATCGGCGCGATGTACCACACGGCGGTGGAGATCTGGCCGTCGTTGAAGGGCTACTCGCCGGAGTTCGCCGACCGGCTGGCCGACGTGAAGCTGGTGAGCGTCTCGCTGGGCTACCGGGCGCGCACCCGCAGCGCCGCGTACATCGTGCAGGTACCCACCGCCGAGCTGGCCGACGTGCTGCTCATCTTCCTGCAGCACAACAAGGCCCCCGACCGCGCCCCGGACGGGCACAGCCTGATCACCCTCTACACCGACACCACCGTCACCGACCGCTACCTGGGCCGCACCGACGAACAGATCGTGGACTGGGCGGCCGGCACCGTCGAGGCCCTGTGCCCCGAGCTGGCCGGGAGGCGCGACCTGGCCGTGGTGACCCGCTGGCCCAAGGCCGGCTACCTGGCCACCCCCGGGTTCTGGCGCCGGGCGGCCGGCCTGCTCGACGCGCTGCCCGCCGACGGCCGGGTGCGGCTGGCCGGCGACCTGTTCGGCGCCGGCTCGATGGAGTCCGCCGTGCGGTGGGGCGAGCGGGCCGCAACCGCGCTCCTGGATCTTGACCGGCAACCGAGGAGGCCGACATGTTCCTGACCGCCGTCGACGTGCCACCGGTCGGCATGACCACGCCGGTGGGCGCGCAGACCACCGCCCAGCTGGCCATCGGTGCCGTGGTCGCCGCGATGGTGCTCGGCGCCCTCTGGCGCTGGTACCGCACCGGGCAGCCGACCGGGGTGCTCCTGCTGGTCGGCGGGCTCGGCTGTTCGATGAACGAGGCGTTGGTCGACCAGCTCGGCCACTGCTGGTTTCCCCCGGACGGCGCGATCGCCTACTCGGCCTTCGGCTACGCGGTGCCATGGTGGGTGGTGACCGCCTATGTCGGCTTCTTCGGCGGGCTGACCTGGCTCACCGCCGAACTGCTGGCCACCGGGCCGACCCGACGGCGGATGTGGGCGGCCATCGGCGGCGTGTGGGTGGTGAACCTGATCCTGGAGATGCCCATCCTGGCCAGCGGGCTCTACCAGTACTACGGCTACCAGCCGCTGGAGGTGGGCGGCTTCCCGCTCAACTGGCTGGTCATCAACTCACTGGGCTCGCTGTTCGCCGCGGTGCTGGTGGCCCGGCTGCCCTGGTGGTTCACTGGCGCCCGCCGGCTTCTGCTGGTGCTGGTGCCGTACGTGACCTACTTCGCGTCCTGGGTGGCGCACATGCCGCTGTTCCTGGCGCACAACGCCGACGTGTCCGACCCGGCCCGCCTCTTCGCGGCCGTGCTGTGCATCCTGCTCGGGCTGGTCGCAATGGACGCGCTGGTCCGGACCGGCGTGGCGCCGACTGTGGGTCACCGGCCCGCGGTGCCGGCCGATGACCCACAGCGCGCGTCGGTCAGGTGAAGATGGACTGGGTCTGCTGGTAGTGGCCGATGGCCTCGGGGCCGAGCTCACGCCCGAGGCCGCTGGCCTTCACCCCGCCGAACGGAGCGGTCGGGTCGAGCATGAAGTTGTTCAGCCCGATGCTGCCGGTCTGCACCCGCCGCGCGACGGCGAGGCCGCGCTCGTCGTCCCCGGTCCACACCGAGCCGCCGAGCCCGTAGTCGGAGTCGTTGGCGATCCGCACGGCATCGTCGTCGTCGGCGTAGGGGATCAGCGACAGCACCGGGCCGAAGATCTCCTCCTGGGCGATGGTGTGGTTGTTGTCCACGTCGGCGAAGATCGTCGGCTGGACGAACCAGCCCTTGTCCCGGTCCGGGCGGCCGCCGCCGACCACCACCCGGGCGCCCTCGGCCTTGCCCTTGGCGATGTAACCCTCCACCCGGTCCCGCTGCCGGTCGCTGGCCAGCGGGCCGACCTGGGTGGTCTCGTCCAGCGCGTCACCGACGGCCAGCGAGCCGGCCAGGGCGGCGAACACTTCGACCACCTCGTCGTAGCGCGAGCGGGGAGCGAGCACCCGGGTGCCCAGGAAGCAGGTCTGCCCGTTGTTCAGCAGGGTCGCGGTGAACAGCTTCTCGCCGATGGCGGCCAGGTCCAGCTGGGCGTCGTCCAGCACGATCGCGGCCGACTTGCCGCCCAGCTCCAGGGTCACCGGCCGGAGCAGCCGCCCGCACACCTCGCCGATGCTGCGCCCGGCCGCCGTGGAGCCGGTGAACGAGACCTTGTCGATGCCCGGGTGGGACACCAGGTAGGCGCCGATCTCCCGGCCGCCGGGCACCCAGTTGATCACCCCGGCCGGGATGCCGGCCTCGCTGGCCGCCTCGGCCAGTGGCACCGAGTCGAGCACGGTCTCCGGCGACGGCTTGATCACCAGCGTGCAGCCGGCGGCCAGCGCGGGCGCGTACTTGAACGCGGCCAGCGACTGCGGGAAGTTCCACGGCACGATCGCGCCGACCACACCGATCGGGTATCGGCGCACGATGGTGGTGCCGCCGAGCAGGCCGGGACGACGTTCCTCCGGCTCGGCCTGCCGGATCACCCCGGCGTAGTAGCGCAGCAGCACCGAGGGGAAGACCCCTTCGAAACGCGAGGAGATGGCAACCGGCATGCCGTTCTGCGCGCTGACCAGCTTGGCGATCTCCTGGCCCCGCTTGTCCAGGGCGTCGGCGAACCGCTCCAGCGCGGCCGCCCGGTCGGTCGGCGCCCAGCGCGCCCAGCCGTCCGGGTCCTCGAAGGCCGCCCGCGCCGCCGCGACGGCGGCGTCCACGTCGGCCTCCTGGGCCTCGGGCACGGAGCCGATGATCTCCTCGGTGCTGGCCGAGCGCACCTCGATCCGCTGGCCGGAGCTGGGTGACGCCCACTCGCCGCCGATGAACAGGGTGTCGTGCTGCGACATGCTTTCTCCTTTGAAGGTCCGCGGGTGCGCCGGGACGGAGCGCACAAGGCCGCGACTGCGTCGTCCGGCGGCGCGGCCATGGGCCTTCAGCCTAGTACGGAACAGTGTTCTCTTAGGAGGGATCTACCACCCCCCTTCGAGAGAAGACCGAAACCGGGTGGGCGGCCGGCGCGCGTGCCGCTACGGTATGACCGACCGCGACCCTGCCCGAGGAGGTGAGCCCCCATGAACGCAGTACGCACCTGGGTGCTCCTCTCGTCCCGGTCGGGCGGCTGATGTAGCTGTCGCCAGGGGTGCCCGTCATGACCGGCACTTCTGAAAGGCGACAACCATGGAATCTGTGCATTCCGATGCCCGGCGCGCGGTGATCACCCGGGTCGCCGAGGGGCACTGGCGCGCTGTGGCGGACGACCGGGAGATCGGTCGCGGCGAGGCGTCACGGCGGCCCGACGGGCGAATCTTCCTCAGCATCGACGCCTGGCACGGCGTGGCCTTCGACCGGCTCGTCGAGGCCATGTTGGCGGAGCTGCCGAGGCCGCTCCACACGATGGTCGACGGGACCGACCATGACTCGACCGCCCGGTGGGAACGGGCCGGGATGGCGGTCCGCCGCCGTGAGTGGCTGTACCAGCTGCCCACCACCTCCCGGCCCGAAGTAGTGCCGCCCCCGGCGGGGGTGACCCTGCTGCCCGCCGGCGCGGCCGATGAGGGCCCGCTGCGGGAGGCGTACGCCGCGATCCGGGCCGAGATCGAGGCGGGCGTCGGCTGGGCCGCGATGCCGGTCCAGGTGCCGGCCCAACCGGCCGGGGCCCCGATGGACCCGTCGCGGTACGCGGTGGCGGCCGGGCCCGACCGGTACGAGGGGCTGGTCCGCGTGGTGGCGCGGCGCCGGCACGCCCGGATCGGGCTGGTCGCGGTCCGGGCCGACCGGCGCCGCCGGGGGATCGGTCGCGCGCTGCTGGCCGACGTGCTCGCCGCGCTGCACCGCGGCGGGATCGACACCGCATCCGCCGATATCGACGAGTCCAATGTGGCAGCGATGGCGCTGTTCGAGGGCCTCGGCGGGCGGCGCGCGGGCAGCGGGCTGGAACTGGTGATCCGATGAGCCGGGGTTCGGGAGGTATCGAGGTCGAGGGCACCGTGGTCGAGGCCCTGCCCAATGCGACCTTCCACGTGGAGCTGGAGAACGGGCACAAGGTGCTCGCCCACATCAGCGGGAAGATCCGGAAGAATTACATCAAGATCGTCCTGCTGGACCGGGTGCTCGTGGAGATCAGCCCGTACGACCTCACGCGCGGCCGGATCCTGTTCCGCTACCGGACTTGATCGGCTGACGTGAACGTTCGGCCTGGGGTGACCACCGCCGGCGGCGCGGCGATCACCCCAGGTCGCGGCGCCGCAACCCGGCCAGGCCGAACCCGGCCAGCCCGTCCAGCGCCCGGGTGTGCCCGAAGGTCTTCACCAGGCCACTGGCCTGAATCACCGCGGTCATTTCGTGTCTTCCCAGGCGCCGATCTGGGTGTTTACTGAGCTGGTGCGCAGTTTGATCTACGTCCGGAAGCGGACTCTGGAGTGGCGCGAGGTCCCCGACGCCGTTCTCGAGGCCGACACCGATGTACTGGTACGGCCCTTCGCGGTGGCCCGCTGCGACCTCGATGTCGCGTTCCTTCGACACGACCTCGGGCGCCCGATGAGGCTTGGACATGCCGCTCGGGTACTGGATCGGCGAGTGCTCACCGACCTCGGGCGCCGACCGTTCACCGGGCCTTTCCCGTTCGGGCACGAGTGCGTGGCCGAGGTGGTGCGGACCGGCGGAGAGGTGCGGTCGGTGACTCCGGGAGACGCGGTGATCGTTCCGTTCCAGATCTCCTGTGGCCGGTGCACAGCATGCTCACAGGGACTGACGGCGGCCTGCGGCACCGACCGGCGTACTCCGATCTCGATGTACGGGCTGGGCACCGCGACGGGCGGATGGGGCGGCACCATGAGCGATCTCCTGCGGGTGCCTCACGCCGACCACATGCTGGTGCGGGTCCCCGAGGGTGTGGATCCGGTGGCGCTCGCCAGCGCGAGCGACAACATCCCGGACGGCTGGCGGTCGGTCGCGGCTCCGCTTGCGCGTTTCCCCGGCGCCCCGGTGTTGGTGCTCGGTGGCCGGGCCCGCAGCGTCGGCCTCTACGCCGCCGCAAGCGCGCTCGCCCTCGGCGCCGAACGTGTCGACTACCTCGACTCCAGCCGGGAACGGCTCAGCATCGCCGCCGCTCTCGGCGCCACACCCCTGACCAGGATCGGCCGACCAGGCTGGCCACGGCCCGGTTCAACGGCGCGCTACCCGATCGTCGTGGACGCCAGCGGCGAACGGGGAGCACTCCGCCACGCACTGCGCTCGCTCACCCCCGGCGGCGTCTGCACCTCGGTGGCGCCGTACTTCGAATCCGGAACACGACTGCCGTTGTGGACCATGTACGTCAACCAGGCCAGCTTCGTCACCGGCCTGGCCAACGCGCGAGCCGAACTCCCGGCGGTATTGGACGCCGTCACGGCCGGCAGGCTCCGACCGGAATTGGTCACCGGCGTGGTGGCCGACTGGTCCGATGCGCCGCGGGCGTTGCTCGACCCCACGACCAAGGTCGTGGTTCGCCGGGCCCGTGCGCACACCCGCTGAATGAGCGTTTGAACGGGCTGGTCAGTTGGGCAGGGTGGCGAGCAGGGCGGTTGCGGCGGCTCTGGCCTGGTCGGTTCGTTCGGGCTGGTCCACGCCCTGCGCCTGGAAGGCCCAGTGCGCCTCGATGAGGCAGAGCAGCCCGTAGGCGACCGCGTCCGCCTGGGCCTCCGTGGCGGCCGGGTGGGCAGTGCGCAGCAACCGGGCCACCGGCGGCAGCCACCGCTCGTTCCACAGTGCGCGCAACCGGTCCCGCACCCGGTCGTCCCGGCCGGCCAGCGCCACCAGGTCCAGCCAGATCAGCAGGTCCCGCCCGCTCCGGTAGAAGCCCGGCCCGAACGCGAGGTGCACCTTCTCCCGCGGCGACTCGTCCCCGGCCAGGAACATGCGGTCGCCGTACGAGCCGACGAACTCGTCGATGAACGCGGTGACCAGGCCGGTGCGGTCCTTGAAGTAGTGGAAGACCAGGGTGCGCGGCACCTCGGCGGCGGCGGCCACCTCGGCGGCGGTGACGTCCGCCAGGCCTGTGCGCGCCACCACGCCGGCCATGGCACCCAGGATCTCCGCCCGGCGTTGACCGGCCAGGCTCGGTCGGCCTACTTTATTGACTGTCACGACAATCAATATATGTGAAGAGGTGGCGGGATGCGAATACTTGCCCTGGGTGGCGCGGGTGGGATGGGCCGGTACGCCTGCCGGGTCGCCGCCGGCTGGCCCGAGGTGACCGAGCTGGTGGTGGCCGACCTCGCGGCCGGCGCCGCGCGGGACTTCGCCGCCGAGCTGGGCCCGCGGGCCCACGGCGTCGGACTGGACGTACGGGACGCTCCGGCCCTGGCCGCCATGCTCGCCGAGGCCGACGTCGTGGTCAACACGGTCGGCCCGTACTTCCGCTTCGGCGTGCCGATCCTCACCGCCGCGATCGACGCCGGCTGCCATTACCTGGACATCTGTGACGACTGGGAACCGACCCTGGACATGCTCGAGCTGACCGAGCGGGCCCGGGCGGCCGGGGTGACCGCGGTCGTCGGCATGGGCGCCAGCCCCGGAGTGGCCAACCTGCTCGCCGTCCAGGCGGCCGCCGCGCTGGAGCGTCCCGAGGAGATCGTCACCGGGTGGAGCCTGGAGGCCGCTCAGCCGGACGAAGCGGGCGGCGCGGGCGGAGCCGCCGAGGTGAGTGCGGCGCTGATCCACGGGGTGCGCCAGATGACCGGCACGATCCGGGTGGTCCGGGACGGCCGGCCGGTGGACGAGCGGCCGCTGCGGCGGTTCACCGTGGACTATCCGGGCGTCGGTCCCCGACCGCTGTGGACCTTCGGCCACCCCGAGGCGGTCACCCTCGCCGGCGTTATCCCCGGCGCTCGGACCAGCGTGAACGCCATGTTCGCCGGCGGAGCGTTCATCGGGCTCGTGCGAGCGCTGCGCTGGGCCGTGGACCGGCGGGTGCTCACCCCGGAACGGGCCGCGCGGGTGATCGCGCTGGCCGAGCGCCGGCTGCCCGCACCCGCGCCGCACACGCTGCTGCCGCCGGACGGCCTGCCACCGTTGTTCGCGCTGGTCACCGGCAGCCACGAGGGCCGTCCGGTCCGCGCCGCCGCGACCCTGCTGCGCGCCCCCGGCATGACCATGGGAGCACTCACCGGGGTACCGCTGGCGGCGGCCCTGCGCCTGCTGGTCACCGGGCGGCTGGACCGGCCCGGGGTGTCCCCGCCGGAGGCCGCGCTGGACCCGGCGGAGTTCTTCGCCGAGCTGGCCGAGCACTGCCCGGGCGCGGGGCCGATGACCCTGCTCACCACCAGCTGGGAGCCGTCGGCCGGCGAGCGGTACCGCACGGCGATCGGCGCGGCCCGTGCGGCTCTCAGTGCGTCCGCGTGACCTTGCGCAGCCCGGGCGGCCGGTCCGGGTCCAGCCGGCGCAGCAGCGCGAGGTGCAGCGCCAGCTGCTGGAACGGCAGGATCTCCAGCAACGGGGACAGCTCCTCCGGCGCACCGGCCGGCAGCGCTAGGCCCACCGTGGCGGCGGAGGCGAACTCGGGGGAACCCACGGTGAGCACGTCCGCACCGGTCCGGGCCAGCTCGGCGTGCACCGGGCGCATGGCCTCGCCGGCGGTGCCGGCCGGCGCCACGGTGAACACCGGAACCAGCGAGTCGATCATGCGGAACGGCCCGTGCAGCAGGTCGGCGGCGGAGAACGCGTGCGCGGAGAGCGCGCAGGTCTCCATCAGTTTCAGCGCGGCCTCCCGGGCGGTCGGGTAGCTGTAGCCCCGGCCGGTGACCACCATCCGGTCCGCGTACCGGTAGCGGGTGGCCGCCTCGGCCACGCCCGGCTCGGCGCTCAGTACCTCGGCGGCCAGCTCGGGCAGTCGCCGCGCCGGGGCGGCCGAGTCGCCCCGTACCGCCGCGACCAGTAGGTAAAGTGCGAGCAGCTCGGCGGTGTAGCTCTTGGTCGCGGCCACCGAGCGCTCCGGCCCGGCCAGCACCGGGATGCGGTACTCGGCGGCCTGGTCCAGCGCCGAGCCGGGTGAGTTGGTCACCGCTGCGGTCAGCGCGCCGCCGGCCCGCCCGACCGCCAGGCTGTCCACCAGGTCGGGGGAGGCGCCGGACTGGCTGATCCCGATCATGAGCACGCCGGCCAGGTCGGGCCGGGTGCCGTAGGCGGTCATGGTGGACGGGGACGCCAGCCCGACCGAGAGGCCCAGGCGGATCTCCATCAGGTATTTCGCGTACAGCGCGGCGTGGTCCGAGGTGCCCCGGGCGACCAGCAGCGCGAACCGGGGCCGGCGCCGGCGGATCTCCGCCGCCGCCTCGGCGATCGCTTCGGCCGCCTCGTTGCCCGGCGCGAGCAGGCGTGACCACGCGGCGGGTTGCTCCGCGATCTCCCCGGACATCAACGCACCCGGTCGGGCTTCTTGTACCACTGGTTCTCCAAGGCTTGCGCAGTTGCCGGTGAGGACTGTACCAATGGTTCATCCCTGAGGAGGCTTGATGAAGTACCTCCGGCTGCGTGACGAGCTGCTCGAGCGGCTGCGCGCGATGGCCCCCGGCGAGCCGTTGCCCCCGGAGCGGGAGCTGGCCCGGCAGCTGCGGGTGAGCCGGACAACCCTGCGCCGGGCGCTGGACGACCTGGTGTCCACCGGTGCGGTGCGCCGCCGGCACGGCGCCGGCATCTTCGCGGTCGGCCCGAAGATCGTGCAGCCGCTGACCGCCACCTCCTTCACCGAGGACATGCGCGCGCGGGGCATGCGCCCGGACACCCGGGTCATCGAGTTCGGCGTGGTGCTGGCCGGCGCCCGGCTGGGCCGGCGGCTGGAGGTGTCCCCGTCGGCCGAGGTGGTGCGGGCGCTGCGGTTGCGGCTGGCCGACGACGAGCCGATGGCGCTGGAGATGCTGCACGTGCCGGCCGAGCTGGTGCCCGGGCTGGACGCCGAGACCCTGGGCGAGGCGTCGTTCTACCAACTGCTGGCCGAACGGTTCGGCCACCCGGTGGTGAACGGCCGGCAGAGCATCGAGCCGACGGTCACCGACCACGACGAGTCGGAGCTGCTCACCGTGCCGCTGCACTCGCCGGCGCTGTTGTTCGAGCGCACGTCCCGGGACGCGGACGGCCAAGTGCTGGAGTTCGTCCGGGCCGTCTACCGGGGTGACCGGTACCGCATCGAGACCGAGATTTCGCTGCTTCCGGTGGTGGCACCGGGATTGATGTCCGGTTTGGCCTAGGGCGGTTCGAGCTTCGAGGGGAAGCGATGACTGTGCGTTACGTGGACGCGATCGTGGTGGTCGTCTATCTGATCGGCATAGCCGCGATCGGGCTGAAGCTGTCCGGCCGGCAGCGCTCGTCGGACGACTACTTCGTCGGCGAGGGCAAGATGTCCTGGTGGGCGGTGTGCTTCTCGGTGGTGGCCACCGAGACCAGCGTGCTGACCGTGATCAGCATCCCCGGCGGCGCCTACTCCGACCAGGGCTTCGGCAACCTGGAGCTGGCGTTCGGCTACATCATCGGCCGGGTTGTGGTGGCCACCCTGCTGATCCCGCTGTACAAGCGCGGCGGGTTCGTCAGCGCGTACCAGTACCTGGGGGAGCGGTTCGGCCGGGGCCTGCAGTCGCTGGCCTCGGTGACCTTCGTGTTCACCCGGCTGCTGGCCGAGGGGGTGCGACTGTTCGCGGCGGCCATCCCGATCAAGCTCATGCTGGACGAGTTCGGCATCGCCACCAACTACCCGGTGATCATCATCGCCCTGTCGGTGATCACCGTCGCCTACACCTACCTCGGCGGGATCAAGGCGGTGATCTGGACCGACGCGATCCAGATGTTCCTGTACATCGGTGGCGCGCTGCTGGCCATCGGGGTGCTGTCCGCGAGCGTCGGCGGCGCCGGGTTCGCCGCCGCGCTGGACGCCGGGAAGTTCCAGGTGTTCGACACCAACTTCGGCATCGAGCACGTGCTGACCAGCACCTTCGCCCTGCCCACCGCGATCATCGGCGGCGCCATCTTCGCCATGGCCTCGCACGGCTCGGACCAGCTGATGGTGCAGCGCATCCTGTCCACCCGCTCGGTGCGGGACGGGCAGCTGGCAATGATCGGCTCGGGGATATTCATCGCGCTGCAGTTCACCGCGTTCTCGCTGGTCGGCGCGCTGCTCTGGGCGTACAACGAGGGCAAGACCTACACGCAGCTGGGGCTGGGCAGCACGGACAACCTGTATCCGCAGTTCATTCTGCACGCGCTGCCGGTGGGCATCTCCGGGCTGCTGGTCGCGGGCATCCTGGGCGCGGCGATGGGCTCGCTGTCCTCGGCGCTCAACTCGATGTCCAACTCCACGGTGGCCGACCTGATCTCGGTCTACCGGACCAACCGGCCGCCGGACGAGGTGATTCTGCGCCTGGGCCGGGTGATGACCCTGGTCTGGGCCGTGCTGATGGCGGCGTTCGCCTGTTGGTTCAGCGACAAGACGGGCAACGTCTACCTGACCGGCCTGGCCATCGCCGGGTACACCTACGGCGCGTTGCTCGGCGCCTTCCTGCTCGGCCGCCTGGTGCCGCGCGCCGGCCAGCGGGAGGCGGTCGCCGGGTTCGTGGTGACCGTGCTGGTGATGACCTTCATCGTGCGGGTGGTGCGGGTGGACGTGCCGCTGGCCGCCGGCGGCACCAAGCCGACCGCCATCGCCGCGCAGTGGCTGGTGCCGATCGGCGTGCTGATCACCGTGGCGGTCGGGTGGCTCTGTCGCTTCCTGCCCTACAACCAGCGGCCGGCGCGCAGCACGCGGGAGACGGTGAGCGCGGAGTCCAGCAGCACCACGTCGGCGCGCAACCCGGACGCCAGCTGACCGACGTCGGACAGGCCCAGGGCGGCGGCCGGGGTGGTCGCGGTGACCCGGGCGGCGTCGGCAACCGACAGCCCGTACTCCTGGACGGCCCGTCGGAACAGCACGTCCGAGGTGGTCACCCCGCCGGCCAGGGCGTTGTTGGACAGCATCCGGGCCACGCCGCCGGCCACCCGAACGTGGCCGCCGCCCAGCGTGTACGCGCCGTCCGGCATGCCGGCGGCGGCGATCGCGTCGGTCACCATGGCCACCCGGCCCGGTCCGGCGGCGGCCAGCACCTGGCGCACCCAGG
Organism: Actinospineispora eucalypti; assembly: GCF_039543365.1. Taxonomy (NCBI): domain Bacteria; kingdom Bacillati; phylum Actinomycetota; class Actinomycetes; order Pseudonocardiales; family Pseudonocardiaceae; genus Actinospineispora; species Actinospineispora eucalypti. The sequence continues at coordinate 117,122 of NZ_BAABJP010000008.1, read as the reverse complement.
CGGCGTGCAGGTGCACCCCGTCGGCGATCAGCTCCACGGTGACCCTCGGGTCGGCCAGCAGCGCGAGCACCGGCCCGGGCTCGCGGGAGAGCGCGGCCGGCATGGCGTTGAACAGGTGGGTGGCCACGGTGGCGCCGGCGTCCACGGCCGCGTTGGTCAGCGCGAAGTCGGCCTCGGTGTGCCCGACCGCCGCGACCACGCCCGCTCCGGCGAGCGTGCTGATTGCGGCCAGCCCGCCCTCCAGTTCGGGGGCCAGGGTGACCATCCTGATCGTCCCCGCGCCGGCCTCGAGCACCTCCCGCACCTCGCCGGGCTCGGGCGGGCGCAACCACGCCGGGTTGTGCGCGCCGCACCTCGTCCCGGCCAGCCACGGGCCTTCCAGGTGCACCCCGGCCAGCTCCCCGGACCGCACGAACTCGGCCAGTTCGCCCAGCGCGCGGCGCAGCCGGGGGAGGGGCAGGGAGACCAGCGAGGCGATTGACGTGGTGGTCCCGTGCGCCCGCTGGGTGGCCAGCGCCGTGGCCACGGAAGCCGGCCCCTCCTCGTAGCCGCCGCCGCCCCCGCCGTGCGCGTGGATCTCCACGAACCCCGGCACCAACGTGAACCCCGCGCAGTCCACCCGCGTCCCGCTCGCCGGCGGCGGTTCGTCAACGGACCCCACCCCGACGATCCGGTCCCCCCGCACGTGCACCCACCCCCCGGGGAGCACACCGCGCGAGGTGACCACGTCCCCACCCACCAACCCCAAGCTCATATCGCGGGTTCCCCCGGCCCATGTCGCAGGTCTCGCCGGTCCATGTCGCCGGCCGCGCGCAGGGCCTCCCGCACCCCGCCACCGGCGCGGGTGAGCAGCTCGGCGGCCTTCTCCGCGTCCAGATCGGCGAGCAGCATGACGATCGCGGTCTTGGCGTGCCCGCCGGCCTCGGCCAGGGCCGCCCGGACCCGGTGCTCCTCGGCGCCGGTGGCCTCCAGCACGATCCGGGTAGCCCGCGCGCGCAGCTTCTCGTTGGTCACCCGCACGTCCACCATGAGGTTCCGGTACACCTTGCCCAACCTGATCATGCTGGCCGTGGAGAGGGTGTTGAGCACCAGTTTCTGGCTGGTGCCCGCCTTCATCCGGGTGGAGCCGGCGACCACCTCCGGCCCGGTGTCCAGCTCGATGGCCAGCTCGGCGAGCGCGCCCAGCCGGCTGCCCGGGTTGTTGGCGATGCCGATGGTCGCCGCGCCGACCGCGCGCGCCGCCGCCACGGCGGCCAGGACGTAGGGGGTTCGCCCGGAGGCGCTGATGCCGACCACCACGTCGCGTGTCCCAGGGTCCAGCGCGGCCAGATCGGCGCGGGCCGCTTCCTCGTCGTCCTCGGCGCCCTCCACCGCGACCGTCATCGCCCGCTCGCCACCGGCCAGCAGCGCCCGCACCGACTCCGGCCCGGCGCCGTAGGTGGGGTCCAGCTCGGTGGCGTCCAGTACCGCCAGCCGGCCGGCCGTGCCGGCGCCGACGTAGATCAGCCGGCCGCCCTTCCGGAGCCGCCCGACGATCACCTCGACCGCCCGCGCCAACCGGTCCGCGACCGCCCGGACCGCGTCCACAGCACGGGCGTCCTCGCTGGTCAGCAGCGCGACGAGGGCCGGGACGGAGCGGGTGTCCAGGTCGGCCAGCTCCGGCCGGGAACGCTCCGTGGCCAGGCTGGCCAGCGGGGCCGGCCCGCTCGGTTCGTCCGATGGGCGGCCCCGCCGCCCGGCGCCAGCGTCGGTCATGTCGCACTCACCGGCGCGCCCGTTCCCCGGGGCGCACGGTCAACCGGTGGTGCGGCAGGTCGGGGCGGGCGAACAACAGGTGCGCCCCGTCCAGCGCATCGCCGCGCGGCTCCTCCCGTTTCACCCCCGGCGCCAGCACGGCCAGCTCCCGGTCGAACGCCTCGGTGAACAGCCCACCGGCCTGGAACAGCCCGCCCAGACCGGCCAGCGCGCCGTCCACGCCGGGCAGAGCGGCCAGCGCGGCGGCGGCGGTCCGGGCCAGCTCGCGGCCGGCGTCCGTCCAGATCGCCATCGCCTGGGCGTCGCCCGCCTCGGCCGCGGCCGCCACGTCCCGGGCGAACACCGCGACCGCCTGCCCGGGGCTGGACGACCCGTGCAGCACGGCCGGCAGCGTATCCAGCGGGCCGAACCGGGCGGTCGCCAACTCGTGCAGCACGGTTGGCTCGCCCCGCCCGTCGTGCGCGCGCAGGGCCGCGCGCAGGCCGGCCCGCCCGATCCAGTGCCCGCTGCCGTCGTCGCCGACCAGGTAGCCCCAGCCGTCCACGGTGTGGCTTCGGCCGTCCGGGGCCAGTGCCATGGCGACCGCGCCGGTGCCCGCCACCAGCGCCACGCCGGGCTCACCGGCCAGCGCACCGGCGTGCGCGATCGCCATGTCGTTGGCCAGCAACACCCGCTCCGTGCCGAACCGGCTGATCAGCCCGTCCCGCAGCGCGTTCACCGAGTCGCCGGACTGGCCGAGCCCGGCGAGCCCGGCCACCACCGCACTCACCGGGCCGGGGTCGGGCAGTTGCGCGTTGGCGGCGTCGATCGCGGCCAACGCCAGGGCCACCCCGGCGGCGTCGGCCAGGCCCACCGCGCCGGCGCCGACGGCCAGCGCCGCCCGGCGGCCGTCGGTGTAGCGGGCCAGCCGGCAGCTGGTCTTGCCCAGATCGATGGCGATCATGGATGACTGGGTCGATGCGGTCACGGCCCTCCCTCAAGTTGGACCATTGGTACAACTTGGCCGCTCGAGGCGCAAGTATCTTCCGCGTACGCCGAACTGGGCGCACGCTCGGCAGGCGCGTTCCGCGCCGTCGTCAGCTCGCTTCCGGCCAGGGCAGGATCTGCCGGGGCACCACCGGCTCCCGCTTGCGCGACTTCCACTCCCTCGGATAGCCCAGCGACACCTCGACGAACGGCACCCCGTCGTAGTGGGTGAGCCGGGGGATGTGCAGGTGGCCGTAGATGACGGCCGCGGTCCGGTACCGGCGGTGCCAGTCGGCGGTCAGCTCGGTGCCGCACCACTGGGCGAATTCCGGATAATGCAGCACACGGGTAGGTTCGCGTACCAGCGGCCAATGGTTGACCAATATCAGCGGAATGTCCGGATCGCATTCATCCAACCGTCCGGCCGAATAGGCCACCCGGTCCCGGCACCATTCGTCGAGGCCGCCATACGGCTCGGGATGCAGCAGGTACTCGTCCGTGCAGACCACCCCGGCGTCGCGCGCCACGGCCAGCGCCTCCTCCTTGGTGGTGGTGCCCTCCGGGCGGAAGGTGTAGTCGTACAGCAGGAACAACGGGGCGACCACGGCCGGTCCGCCCGCCCCGCTCCAGGTGGGGAACGGGTCCTCCGGCGTGAGTACGCCCAGTTCACGGCAGCGGTCCACCAGATGGCGGTAACGCTTCTCGCCACGCAGCTGTACCGGGTCGGCGGACTGCGTCCACAGCTCGTGGTTTCCGGGCACCCAGATGACCCGCTCGAACCGGCCGGCCAGCAGTTCCAGCCCCCACCGGATGTCCGCCTCCCGCTCGGCCACGTCGCCGGCCACAATGAGCCAGTCCGAGGCCGATTCCGGCTGAATTCGCTCGACGATTTCCCGATTGTCGCCGTGTCGCAGATGCAGGTCACTGGTGGCGAATAATTTGCCGGTCACCACCCCATCCTATGCGCGGCCGTTCCCTTGACGCCTCGGCCGCGCGCTGCTAAAGATAGCATTCGCTATCCAGCCTGGGGGCCAGCCATGACGGTTGAGTTCAGCCGCGAGTCCATGCGCACCGTGCAGGAGATCTTCGCCGCCGACCGCGGCGCCACACCACCCGCGCCGTACCTGGAGCACCACCCGCGTGACCTGGGCACCGGTCAGATCCCGGTGGCCCGTTACACCAGCTCCGAGTACCTGAAGCTGGAGTACGAGCGGTTGTGGTCACGGGTGTGGCAGTGGGCGTGCAACACGGAGGACATCCCGAACGTCGGCGACCACGTCGTCTACGACATCGGTGACCGGTCCGCACTGGTGGTGCGGGTGGCCGAGGACCAGATCAAGGCGTACTACAACGCCTGCCTGCACCGGGGGCGGGCGCTGAAGACCGAATCCGGCAACTGCGCGAAGTTCGTCTGCGGGTTCCACGGCTGGTCCTGGAACCTGGACGGTTCGCTGGACCGCATCCCCTGCCGGTGGGACTTCCCGCAGATCGCCGACGAGGAGAACCGGCTGCCCGAGGTGCGCTGCGAGACCTGGTCGCAGTTCGTGTTCGTGAACTTCGACGACGACGCGGCGCCGCTGCGCGACTCGCTGGACGTGCTGCCCGAGCATTTCGCGCACTACCCGCTGGACGACAAGTACACCGCCGCGCACGTGCAGAAGGTGATGCCGGCCAACTGGAAGGTCTGCATGGAGGCCTTCCTGGAGGCGTACCACGAGGTGGCCACCCACCCGCAGATCATGGAGTGCTTCGCCGACGCGAACTCCCAGTACGACGTGTGGGAGCGCACCAGCCGGCTGTTCACCCTGTTCGGCGTGCCCAGCCCGCACCTGGGCGAGGTCGACCAGGAGCAGATCTTCGACGCCGCCATGGGGTTCGTGCCGGACGTGCCGGTCGACGGGCTGAGCCGGGAGCTGCCGGACGACGCCGACGCCCGGGCGGCGCTGGCCGAGTACACGCGTGGCCTGATGAAGGGCATGCTCGGGCTGGACTGGTCGGGCAAGTCGGTCGCCGAGGTGGTGGACGCGGCGCAGTACTTCGTGTTCCCCAACTGGTGCCCGTGGAGCGGGCTGGCCAACGCGCTGCAGTACCGGTTCCGGCCCAACGGCGACGACCCGGACAGCTGCATCTTCGACGTCCGGATGATGTACCCGATTCCGCCCGGCGCACCCCGGCCGCCGAAAGCGCCGCTGCGCGAGCTGGCCCCCGACGAGCCCTGGGCCAACGCCCCCGAGCTCGCCGGTTTCAGCCTGCTGATGGAGCAGGACGAGAGCAACCTGATCGCCTTGCGGAAGGGCCTGCGGGCCACCAAGCGCACCGGCGTCAACCTCGGTGTGTACCAGGAGTCCCGAATCCGCCACTTCCACCAGCTGCTCGAGGAGTACGTCGGCGGCTGACGCACCCACCCCTTGACGGCTCGGCCCCTTGAAACTCGGCGGTGGAGCTAGCTGAACGGCCTTGGCGGGCCGGGGCGGTGACGGAGGGGGTAGGCCGGACGACCGCCGGCGGCTAGATTCGGCGGCGTGGCGATGCGGGACTACCTGGCCGGCGAGATTGCCGAGGACTTCTCCGACGGGTTGCTCGGCCGCAGGGAGGCGCTACGGCGACTCGGTCTGCTCGGGCTGAGCGTGGCGGCGGCGAGCTCACTGCTCGCGGCCTGCGCCGAGCCGGCGCCTTCCGCACCGGCGCCACCTGCCCCGCCGACCGGCGCGGCCGCCCCGCCCGGCCGAGGTGCCGGGGTACGACCGGGAGAAGAGGTCCGGTTCGCCGGCCCGGCCGGCGAGCTGCGCGCCGCGTGGGCCGCGCCGGCCGATGGTGCGACCCGCGGCGGTGTGCTGGTGCTGCACGAGAACCGTGGCCTCACCGCGCACTTCTACGACCTGGTCGGCCGGCTCGCCGGGGCCGGGTACGCCGCGCTCTGCGTGGACCTGCTCTCCGCCCAGGGCGGGACCGCCGCGCTCACCGACCCCGCCCAGGCGCCGGCCACGCTGGCCGGCAAACCGGCCCCGGCGCTGGTCGGGGACCTGCGCGCGGGCCTGGACGAGCTGGCCCGCCGGGTGCCGGGACACAAGCTCGGCGCCCTCGGGTTCTGCTTTGGCGGCGGCCTCACCTGGCAGCTGCTGCAGGCCGGGGAGACCCGTCTGGCCGTCGCGATCCCGTGCTACGGCCCGGCGCCCGACCAGCCCGACTTCAGCCGGGCCAAGACCACCGCCGTGCTGGCCGTCTACGCCGCCCTGGACGCCCGGGTGAACGCCAGCCGGGAGCGCGCGGAGAACGCCCTGCGCGCCGCCGGCCTGACCTACCAGGTGCGCACCTTCGACGGCGCCGACCACGCCTTCTTCAACGACACCGGCGCCCGCTACAACGCCACCGCCGCCCAGCAGGCCTATGACGCCTGGCTGGACTGGTTCGGCCGCTACCTGCGCTGACGCGCCCGTGAGTGGCGAGTAGCGCTATAGCGTCACTCGCCACTCACGGGGTCTGACGGAACGTCAGACCATAGGCCGATCGGTGGGGACGATCGGAGCCGGCAGCACATCCCGCCCGGTGAGGAACTTGTCCACCCCGGCGGCGGCGGCGCGGCCTTCGGCGATGGCCCAGACGATCAGCGACTGGCCCCGGCCCATGTCGCCGGCGCTGAACACGCCGGGGACGTTGGTCATGAAGGACTCGTCGCGGGCCACGTTGCCCCGGGCGTCGTACTCCACGCCGAGGCCCTCGAGCAGCTTGCCCTTCTCCGGGCCGACGAAGCCCATGGCCAGGAAGGCCAGGTCGCAGGGCAGCTCCCGCTCGGTGCCCGGCACCGGCACGAACTTGCCGCCCTCCATGGCCACCTCGGACAGCCGCAGCGCCCGCACCTGGCCTTCGTCGTTGCCGACGAACTCGGTGGTGCTCACGGCGTAGATCCGGTCGCCGCCCTCCTCGTGCGCCGAGGACACCCGGTAGATCATCGGGTAGGTGGGCCAGGGGTGCGCCGCCGAGCGGTGCTCGGGCGGCATCGGCATGATCTCCAGCTGGGTCACCGAGGCCGCGCCCTGACGGTGCGCGGTGCCCAGGCAGTCGGCCCCGGTGTCACCGCCGCCGATGATCACCACGTGCTTGTCCTCGGCGTGGATCGGGGACCGCTCCAGGTCGCCCTCCTGCACCCGGTTGGCCGGCGGCAGGTACTCCATGGCCTGGTAGATGCCGGTCAGCTCGCGCCCGGGCACCGGCAGGTCCCGCCAGGCGGTCGCCCCGCCCGCCAGGACCACCGCGTCGTACTCCGCGCGCAGGTCCTCGGTGCTGAGGTCCACGCCGACCTCCACGTTCGGCCGGAACACGGTGCCCTCGGCCCGCATCTGCTCCAGCCGCCGGTCCAGCCGGTGCTTGGCCATCTTGAACTCGGGGATGCCGTAGCGGAGCAGGCCGCCGATCCGGTCCGCCCGCTCGAACACCACCACGTCGTGGCCGACCCGGGTGAGCTGCTGGGCGGCGGCCAGCCCGGCCGGGCCGGAGCCCACCACCGCGACCCGCTTGCCGGTCCGGATCTCCGGCGGCCTCGGCCGCACCCAGCCCTCGTCCCAGGCCCGGTCGATGATCTCGATCTCCACCTGCTTGATGGTGACCGGGTCGTCGTTGATCCCCAGCACACAGGCCGCCTCGCAGGGCGCGGGGCAGAGCGTGCCGGTGAACTCCGGGAAGTTGTTCGTGGCGTGCAGCCGCTCGATGGCGTCCACCCAGTCCTTGCGCCAGACCAGGGTGTTCCACTCCGGGATCAGGTTGCCCAGCGGGCAGCCCTGGTGGCAGAACGGGATGCCGCAGTCCATACACCGGCTGGCCTGCGACTCCAGCTTCTCCTTGCCGAAGTCCTCGTAGACCTCGCGCCAGTCCATCAGGCGCAGGTCCACCGGCCGCCGCGTGGGACCTTCGCGACGGACGTTCATGAAGCCCTTGGGGTCAGCCATGAGCGGCCTCCATGATCGCTTCGTTGATGTCGCGGCCGTCCCGCTCGGCGGCGGCCTGCGCGGCGAGGACCCGCTTGTAGTCCTTGGGCATGATCTTGCTGAACCGCCCGAGCGACGTGTCCCAGTCGGTGAGCAGGGCGTGGGCCACCGCGGACCCGGTCTCCGCGTGGTGCCGGTTGACCACGTCGGCGAGGAAGGCCTGGTCCTGCTCGGACAGCGGGTCCAGGTCCACCATCTCGTGGTTGACCCGGCCCACGTTGAGGTCGAGCACGTACGCGATGCCACCGGACATGCCGGCCGCGAAGTTGCGCCCGGTCGGCCCGAGCACCACGACCCGGCCACCGGTCATGTACTCGCAGCCGTGGTCACCGACGCCCTCGACGACGGCCAGCGCGCCGGAGTTGCGCACGCAGAACCGCTCGCCCACCTTGCCCCGGATGAACAGCTCGCCCGAGGTGGCCCCGTAGAGGATCACGTTCCCGGCGATGATGTTCTGCTCGGCGACGAACTGGGAACCCGGGTGCGGGCGCACGGTGATCCGCCCGCCGGACAGGCCCTTGCCCACGTAGTCGTTGGCGTCGCCGACCAGCCGCAGGGTGATGCCGCTCGGCAGGAACGCGCCGAACGACTGCCCGGCGGTGCCGTTCAGGGTGATGTCGATGGTGTCGTCGGGCAAGCCCTTGCCACCCCACCGCTTGGTCAGGTGGTGGCCCAGCATGGTGCCCACGGTCCGGTTCACGTTGCGCACCGGCAGGTCCAGCCGCACCGGCTGACCATCGGCCAGTGCGCCCTCGGCCAGCTGGATCAGCGTGTTGTCGAGCGCCTTGTCCAACCCGTGGTCCTGCTCCCGGATGCAGTGCCGGGCGGTTTCCTCGGCCTCAGCGGGCACGTGCAGGATCGGCGTCAGGTCCAGCCCGGAGGCCTTCCAGTGCGCGATGGCCGGCCGGGTGTCCAGCACCTCGGTACGCCCGACCGCCTCGGCGATGCTGCGGAATCCGAGCTCGGCCAGGTACTCCCGCACCTCCTGCGCGACGAACTCCATGAAGTTCACCACGTAGTCGGCCTTGCCGCTGAACTTGGCCCGCAGCCTGGGGTTTTGCGTGGCCACGCCGACCGGACAGGTATCCAGGTGGCAGACCCGCATCATGATGCAGCCCGAGACCACCAGCGGGGCGGTGGCGAAGCCGAACTCCTCGGCCCCGAGCAGCGCCGCGATCACCACGTCGCGGCCGGTCTTCAGCTGGCCGTCGGCCTGCACCACGATCCGGTCGCGCAGCTTGTTGGCGATCAGCGTCTGCTGGGTCTCGGCCAGGCCCAGCTCCCACGGGGTACCGGCGTGCTTGATCGAGGACAGCGGGGACGCGCCCGTGCCGCCGTCGTGCCCGGAGATCAGCACCACGTCGGAGTAGGCCTTCGCCACGCCGGCCGCGACCGTGCCGACGCCCACCTCGGACACCAGCTTCACGTGCACCCGCGCCCGGGGGTTGGCGTTCTTCAGGTCGTGGATGAGCTGCTTGATGTCCTCGATGGAGTAGATGTCGTGGTGCGGCGGCGGGGAGATCAGCCCGACGCCCGGCGTGGAGTGCCGGGTGGCCGCGATCCACGGGTACACCTTGGTGCCCGGCAGCTGGCCGCCCTCACCGGGCTTCGCGCCCTGCGAGATCTTGATCTGCAGGTCGTCGGCGTTGACCAGGTACTCGCTGGTCACGCCGAACCGCCCGGAGGCCACCTGCTTGATCGACGAGCGGCGGGAGTCGCCGTTCGGGTCCGGGGTGAACCGGTCGGAGTCCTCGCCGCCCTCACCGGTGTTGGACTTGCCGCCCAACCGGTTCATGGCGATGGCCAGGGTCTGGTGCATCTCCTGGGAGATCGACCCGTAGGAGATGGCGCCGGTGGCGAACCGCTTCACGATCTCCGAAACCGGCTCGACCTCGTCGATCGGCACCGGCTCCCGCACGCCCTCCTTGAAGGCGAACAACCCGCGCAGGGTGAGCAGCCGCTTGGTCTGGTCGTCGACCAGCTTGGTGTACTCCTTGAACACCTCGTACCGCCCGGAGCGGGTGGAGTGCTGCAGCTTGAACACCGTGGCCGGGTTGAACAGGTGCGGCTCGCCGTCGCGGCGCCACTGGTAGTCGCCGCCGGTGGCCAGGTCCCGGTGCGCGGCGTGCACGCCGTCGGCGGGGAAGGCCTTGCGGTGGCTGACGGCGACCTCGTCGGCCAGGGTGTCGAAGCCGACCCCGCCCAGCCGGGAGGTGGTCCCGGTGAAGCAGGTGTCGATGACCTCGGCGCCCAGGCCGATGGCCTCGAAGATCTGCGCACCGGTGTAGGAGGCGACGGTGGACACGCCCATCTTGGACATGGTCTTGCGCACGCCCTTGCCCAGCGCCTTGATCAGGTTCCGGGTGGCCGTCTTGGCGTCGACGTCGCCGAGGATGCCCCGCTCGGCCATGTCCTCCACGGTGGCCATGGCCAGGTACGGGTTGACCGCGGCCGCGCCGTACCCGATCAGCAGCGCGATGTGGTGCACCTCGCGGGCGTCGGCGGCCTCCACCACCAGGCCAACCTGGGTGCGCGTCTTCTGCCGCACCAGGTGGTGGTGCACCGCGCCGGTGAGCAGCAGCGACGGGATCGGCGCGTGCTCCGCGTCCACCCCCCGGTTGGACAGCACGACCAGCCGCGCGCCGTCCTCGACCGCCTCGGCGATCTCTACGCAGATCTGGTTCAGCCGCCGGCGCAGCTCCGCGCCGCCGCCGTGCACCTTGTAGACGCCGCGCACGGTGACCGACTGGTAGTCGGGCTGCGAGCCGTCGTCGTCGATGTGCACGATCTTGGCCAGCTCGTCGTTGTCCAGCACCGGGAACGGCAGGATGATCCGGTGACAGGAGTCCGCGTGCGCCTCCAGCAGGTTCGGCTCCGCGCCGACCTGCGCCTGCAGCGAGGTGACCAGCTCCTCCCGGATCGCGTCCAGCGGCGGGTTGGTGACCTGCGCGAACAGCTGGGTGAAGTAGTCGAACATCGGCCGGGGGCCCTCGGAGAACGGGGCCAGCGGGGCGTCGTTGCCCATCGAGCCGATCGGCTCGGCGCCGGTGACCGCCATCGGTGCGAGCAGCACCTCCAGCTCTTCCTGGGTGTACCCGATGGCCTGCTGCCGGCGCACCAGCGAGGCGTGCGAGAACACCTCGCGCTCCCGCTCGGGCAGGTCGCCCAGCTTGATGACGGCCCGGTCGACCCACTCGGCGTAGGGGTGCTCGGCGGCCAGCTGGCCCTTGATCTCGTCGTCGTCCACGATCCGGCCGGCGTTCAGGTCGGCCAGGAACATCCGGCCCGGCTCCAGCCGGCCCTTGCGCACCACGGTGGTCGGGTCGATGTCCAGCACGCCGACCTCGCTGGCCAGCACGACCAGGCCGTCCTCGGTCACCCAGTAGCGGGCCGGGCGCAGGCCGTTGCGGTCCAGCACCGCGCCGATCACCGAACCGTCGGTGAACGCGACCAGCGCCGGCCCGTCCCACGGCTCCATCAGCGTGGAGTGGAACTGGTAGAAGGCCCGGCGGGCCGGGTCCATCTCGGCGTGGTTCTCCCAGGCCTCCGGGATCATCATCAGCACCGCGTGCGGCATGGACCGCCCGCCCAGGTGCAGCAGCTCGAGCACCTCGTCGAACGAGGCGGAGTCGCTGGCGTCCTCGGTGACGATGGGGAACAGCCGGTTCAGGTCACCGGGAATGAGGTCGGTGGCCAGCTGGCTCTCCCGCGCGCGCATCCAGTTGCGGTTGCCCCGCACGGTGTTGATCTCGCCGTTGTGCGCCACCATCCGGTACGGGTGGGCCAGCGGCCAGGCCGGGAAGGTGTTCGTGGAGAACCGGGAGTGCACCAGGCCCAGCGAGCTGGTCACCCGCTCGTCGGAGAGGTCCGGGTAGAGCGTGGCCAGCTGCTCCTCGGTGAGCATGCCCTTGTAGACGATGGTGCGCCCGGAAAGGCTGGGGAAGTAGACGCCGGCCTCGCGCTCGGCGCGCCGGCGCACGCAGTAGACCAGCCGCTCCAGCTCGAGGCCGGACTCGCCGCCGGGGCCGGCGATGAACAGCTGCCGGAACCGGGGCATCACCGCGCGCGCCGTCTCGCCGACGCCCTCCGGGTTCACCGGCACCTCGCGCCAGCCGAGCAGCCGCATGCCCTCGTCGGCGACGATCTCGTCGATGCGGGCGATCGCGCCGGCCTCGGCCTCGTCGTCGTCCGGCAGGAACGCGGTACCCGCCGCGTAGCTGCCCGCCTCGGGAAGCTCGAACTCCACGACCCCGCGGAAGAACTCGTCCGGCAGCTGGATCAGGATCCCGGCGCCGTCACCGACGTCCGGCTCGGCGCCCCGGGCGCCTCGATGCTCCAGGTTCCGCAGCGCGGTGAGTGCCTTTTGCACGATGTCGTGATCACGCCGGCCGGCCAGGTCGGCGACGAACGCGACGCCACATGCGTCATGCTCGTAGGCCGGGTCGTACAGGCCCTCTGCCGGATGTCCAGCGTGTCGACGGTTCGCCCCCTTGGGCAGGTCGGTAGCAGTCACGGGCACCTCTCGTCGTCTTGAACCAGGCCGGGTCGCTGCTCGCTCGGCATGTGGAGCCGGGGCGAGACAGGCGCGACCTCGTAGGCGGCGGCGGTACGCAAAGGCCTGGAAAGTCCGGTTGACCAGCCGAATTCCCCGGGCCACGCAGCGGCCGATAGCGTAACCTTTTGACGCGCCGAATGTGTGGTGAGAGAACCGACAGCACTGGGTGCTGGGTGCCCCCTAACCTAGAAGAGGGAGCATTTCCCCAGGTCAATCATCCTATTGCGAGTTCAAACCAGTTAGAACAATCACTAACTGTGGCCCTCGGGAAGACGGCTGGGGAGCTGTTAGGGGACCCGGTTCACTCAGCGGCGTTGCCCGTCCAAAGAAACTGTCAAGTCTCGGTTGAGGGGCTTGCGGGTGGCCCGTTCGGGTGATGCCCGCCGCTCAGTCCAGCTTGGGGGCGTCGATCATGGACTGCGGGTCGTAGTAGAACAGCCGCATCTCGGCGATCCGGCCGTCGCGCACCGTGGACTGCTCGGCGAAATGGGTCAGCTCGCCCGTGCCGAGGTCGGGAATGCCGAGCACCGCGATGACCCGCTCGCCGTCCGCGACGTAGTAGTGCACGGTGACCCTGCTCAGGTCCAGGAACTGGGCGATCTTGCCGAACAGCTCCGCGAACTCCTGCTTGCCCCGGTAGACCCCGCCGTAGGGCAGGAACTCCGGCTCGTGGACCACGATGTCGTCGGCCAGCACCTCCAGGGCGCCCGGCAGGTCGCCGGAGATGGCCGCGTCGTACAGGCCCCGCACGACGGCGCGGTTGCGTTCGGTGAGGTCGGTGGCGCTGGTCATGGCGTTCCTCCTGATGAAGTCGTCGCTCACTCCAGTAATGGAGTGCATACCACGAACGCCCGTGCGCCGCGCGCGATCGGTGATCGCGCGGTAGCGTCCGCTGCGTGGACGCCACGCTGATCCGCCGCCTCGCGCGCGGCCTCGAACCGATCCACGCGATGGTCTACTTCGCGCCGGAGGCCGAACGGGAGTACACCCGGGCCGGGCTGAAACCGGGCCGGATGGGCTACTTCGCCAGCCGCTCCGCGCCGATGGGGGCGGTGTCCGCCGGGGTGGTCGCGGCGACGTTCTACAACTTCAACCCGGAGCAGGTCGCCCGGCACGTGCCGGCCGCTTGGTCGCTGGCCGAACCGGCGAGCCTGTTGTCGGCCCGGATGGCGGCCGCCGACACCGCGCTGCGGCGACTGCTCGGCGACGAGGCGCTGGCGTCCCCGGAGCTGGCCGAGGCCGCCGAGCTGGCCAGGCGGGCGGCCCTGGCCTGCCGGCCCGAGGGGCGCCCGCTGGCCGCCGGCCACCTGGAGCAGGACTGGCCGGCCGAGCCGCACCTAATGCTCTGGCACGCGGCGTCCATCCTGCGCGAGTACCGGGGCGACGGGCACGTGTCCGCGCTGGTCGGCGCCGGCCTCACCGGCCTGCAGGCGCTGATCACCCACACCGCGAGCGGCCGGGGCTTCCTGGTGGCGTTCGCGCTGGCCAGCCGGGGGTGGAGCGAGCGGCAGTGGGACGACGCCTCGGCCGAGCTGCGCGACCTCGGCCTACTGGACCACGCCGGCACGCTCACCGAGCGGGGCAACGAGCTGCGGGAGCGGCTGGAGGCCGACACCGACCGGTCCGCCACCCAGCCCTGGAAGGCCCTCGGCGAGGCGGACTCCGCGCGCCTGGCCGAGCTCGCCACCGGCCTGTCCCGGGCGCTAGTGGCCGCCGGCTGCTTCCCGGCCGAGGGGGTCTTCGCCCCCCGGCGCTGAGCCGATCCTCGCCCGCACCGCGCCCAGGTACTCGGCAATGGCGTCCCGGTTGCGGGTGAGGAACCGGATGCGCCTGGTCATCCGGTCCCGCTCCTGTTCCAGGGTTTCCAGCATCTCCGGCGTGGCGTCGGCGATGTGTATGGCCCGGGGCTGGTCCAGGCAGGGCAGGATCTGCTTGATGATCCGGGTGGGCAGGCCCGAGTCGAGCAGCCCCCGGATCTGCATGACCCGGTCCACGTCGGACGGCGCGTAGTCGCGGTAGCCGTTGGCGCAGCGCACCGAGACGATCAGCCCCTGCTCCTCGTAGTAGCGCAGCAGGCGGCGGGACGTGTCGGTGCGCTCGGCCAGTTCGCCGATTCGCATGTGGCCGAGGCTAGGGCGTCAGGGGGCGCGCCGCCGAGTGGCCGAGGCGACCACCAGCATGGACAGCCCGCCGGCCAGGATGGACAGCACGCCGCCGCCGTACCACGCCAGGTCGTAGCTGCCCAGCCGGTCCCGGACCACACCGGCCACGAACGCGGCCAGGGCCGCACCGACCTGGTGCGAGGCGAAGACCCAGCCGAACACCACCGGCGCCACGTCACCGAAGATCATCCGGCACAGCGCCAGGGTCGGGGGCACGGTGGCCACCCAGTCCAGCCCGTAGAAGATCACGAAGGCCAGCATGTTGGGCTTGAGCTCGGGGCCGAACAGCGGCGGCAGCATCAGCAGGGAGACCCCGCGCAGCACGTAGTAGACCAGCAGCAGGTAGCGGGAGTCGAAGCGGTCGGTGAGCCAGCCCGAGGCCACCGTTCCGACGATGTCGAAGATGCCCACCACGGCGAGCAGGCCGGCCGCCACCGTGTGCGGCATTCCGTGGTCGTGGGCCGCCGGCACGAAGTGCGGCTGGATCAACCCGGCCGTGGTCGCCCCACAGATCATGAAGCCGCCGGCCAGGAACCAGAACGAGCGCACCCGGGCCGCGTCCCGCAGCGCGCGCAGGGCCAGCCGGGCCGCCCCCCGGCGGACCACCGCGGGCTCGTCGGCCTCGGTGCCGCCGTAAGGGGCGGCACCGACGTCGCTGGGGCGGTCCCGGAGCAGCCAGGCGACCAGCGGCACCACCGCCAGCGCCGCCCCGGCAACGCCCAGTGCGGCCGCCCGCCAGCCGTACTGCCCGGAAACCACGGCGACCAGCGGGAGGAACACCAGCTGGCCGGCCGCGCCACCGGCGGTGAGCACCCCGGAAACCAGGCCCCGGCGGGCCACGAACCACCGGCCGGTCACCGTGGCGACCAGAGACATGGCCATCGAGCCGGTGCCCAGCCCGACCAGCAGGCCCCAGCAGAACACCAGCTGCCAGGAGGCGGTCATGAACACGGTCAGCCCGCTGCCGGCGGCCACCACGGTGAGCGCGACGACCACCACTCGCCGCACCCCGAACCGCTCCATCAGCGCCGCCGCGAACGGCGAGGTGAGGCCGTACAGCGCCATGTTCACCGCGACCGCCGAGGAGATCGTGCCGACCGACCAGCCGAACTCGGCGTGCAGCGGGTCGATGAGCAGGCCGGGCACCGCACGGAACGCGGCCGCGCCGACCAGTGCGAGGAAGGTGACGACAGCGACCCACCAGGCCGGGTGTATGCGACGGGCCGGGCGGGATGGTTCGGGCACGGGGGAGCGGGCGACGTCGAGTTCGGTCACGGCATCCAGCTTGCGTCCCGGCCGGCCACTTCGGTAGTGGCCGAAAGGACAATATGTGCAAGAATTCGGCCATGGCTGTCCCGGAAGCACCCGAACCGCACCGGGTGGCGGTACTGGCGCTGCCCAGCGTGGTGTCCTTCGAGCTGGGCCTGCCGCACAAGTTCATCGGCGGTGCCACGGACGCCCAGGGCCGGCGCCTGTACCAGGTGGAGACCTGCACGCTGGACGGCCGCCCGGTGCCCACCTCGGCCGGCTACCACGCCGCGCCGGAGCACGACGCGTCCATCCTGTGGCGGGCGGACACCGTGGTGCTGCCGGGCATCCAGGCCGGCCGCGCGCTGGCGGCGGGGGAGCTGGAACCGGACCTGGCCGCGGCGATCGGCGAGCTGGCCGGGCGGGCCCGGCTGGTGTCCATCTGCACCAGCGCGTTCGTGCTGGCCGCCGCCGGGCTGCTGGACGGCCAGCGGGCCACCACGCACTGGCTGCACAGCGGGGCGTTCCGGCGGTTGTTCCCCCGGGTGGTGTTCGACCCGGACGTGCTGTTCGTGGACAACGGTGACGTCCTCACCTCGGCCGGCAACGCCGCCGGCATCGACCTGTGCCTGCACCTGGTGCGGCGCGACCACGGCGCCGAGGTGGCGGCCCGGGTGGCCCGGCGCAGCGTGGTGTCCCCGTTCCGCGAGGGCGGCCAGTCCCAGTTCGTGGAGCAGCCGCTGCCCGAGGTGGCCGAGTCGGGCACCGGCCCGACCCGGGCTTGGGCGCTCGGCCGGCTGGACGAGCCGCTGTCCCTGACCGAGCTGGCCGAACACGCCCGGATGAGCGTGCGCACGTTCACCCGGCGGTTCCGCGCGGAGACCGGCCAGAGCCCCGCGCAGTGGTTGCTGCGGCAACGGCTGTCCCGGGCGCGGGCCATGCTGGAGTCCACCGACCTGCCGGTGGAGCGGGTGGCCACGGCCGCCGGGTTCGGCACCACCGCGTCGATGCGCCAGCATCTGCATGCCGCCATCGGGGTCGCGCCGCTGGCCTATCGCCGGACCTTCAGAGGCTGACTCAGGGGAGCAGCTCGGCCACCGCATCCAGCACCTGGGTAACCTGGCGCCCGGCCGCGTCCACCACGCCGAAGAAGCCGAAGTACCCGTGGATCAGGCCGGCGGCCGGCAGGTGCGTCACCCGCACACCGGCCTCGGCCAGCCGCCCCGCGTACTCGTCGCCGTCGTCGCGCAGCGGGTCGAACTCGGCGGTGGTGACCACCGTGGGCGGCAGCCCGGCCAGCTTGGCGTTGAGCAGGTCGACGGCCGGGTCGGCCCGGTGCTCCTCCGGCAGGTAGAGATCGAAGAACCAGCCCATGTCCCGGCCGGTGAGGAAGTAGCCCTCGCCGTTCTCCCGGACCGAGGGCCGGCTCATCGTGGGGTCGGTGGCCGGGTAGATGAGCAGCTGGGCGGCCAGCTCCGGGCCGCCGGCGTCCCGCGCCCGCAGTGCCGCCCCGGCGGCCAGGCTGGCGCCCGCGCTGTCCCCGGCCACCACGTGCGGCCGGCCGGGGAACACGTCGGCGGTCCAGGCCAGTGCGGCCAGGGTGTCCTCGAGTGCCGCCGGGAACGGGTGCTCCGGGGCCAGCCGGTAGTCCACCGAGACCACGGTGGCACCCAGCCCGTTGGCCACCCGGCGGGTGACCGGGTCGTGCGTGTCCAGGTCCCCGAGCACCCAGCCGCCGCCGTGCAGGTAGGTGACCACCCGGCCGAGGTCCTCGGTCGGGGTGAAGATCCGGACGGGCAGCGGCCCGCCGGGCCCGGGGATGGTCCGGTCCTCGACCGAGCCGATCGGCTCCGGGCGGTAGCCTTCGCCGCCGCGCCGGGCCATGGACAGCTGCCGGTAGTGCGCCCGGCTCTCCTGGGCGGTTCCCTTGGCGAGCGGGATGGCCCCCGCCGCGATCAGTTGGTCCAGCATGGCGCGGAACTGGGGATCTAGGGGCACCCGCTGACGCTACCCCGACACCGCCCGGCCCGTCGGCTGGAAATCGGGACCTCGACCCTCCGGGGCGCCAACTGCCGCGGTCAGCATGGCGACCAGGTTGGCCACGAACTCGCGGTGTTCCAGCAGGACCGGCAGTTCGTCGTCGATCCGCCTGGCCCGGTCGGCGAGCGCGGCGGTGAGCATGGTGATCACCAGCGCGACCCGCTCCACCGCGAGGGGCTCGGGCAGCCGGGCGCGCACCGCCCGCTCCAACAGCTCGAGCTGGGCGGCCAGTGCGGTGCCGACCAGCGGGTCGGGCACCGACCCGGTCCGCGTACCGGCCTGGCCGGCCAGCTGGGCGATGATCCGCAGGAAGTCGCGGCCCTCCTCGGTGACCAGCTCCTCCGCCACCGGCTCCACCACGGCGGCCAGCGCCTCGGGCAGCCCGGGTGAGGGACCCAGCGCGTCCAGGGCCGGCTTGCGCTGCTCCTCCATGGCCCGCACGTGCCGGTCCAGGATCTCCACCAGCAGCCCCTGCCGGGACCCGAAGTGGTACTGCACGGCGGAGTCGTTGCTCTGACCGGCGGCCCGGACGATGTCCCTGGTCAACGCCCCGTGCACGCCGTCGCGGGCGAGCAGGCGCGCCCCGGCGCGGAGCAGCCGCTCCCTGGTGCTTGTCCCGTCCCTCGGCATCGGGTAATACTAACGGAGCCCGTTACTAACGCCAGCCGTTAAATCGAGGGGCGGCCCGATGACCTACGACCCGTTCGACCCGGAGTTCCAGCGGGATCCCTACCCGGTCTACCGGGCCATGCGGGACCACGACCCGGCACACCGCCACACCGACCCGCCGTTCTGGGCGCTGACCAGGTTCGACGACGTATGGCAGGCGGTGCGCGACCACGAGACGTTCTCCTCGGCGCGCGGCCTCACGTTCTACCCGGACGAGATCGGCACGCTGGGCCTGGCGCCGACGATCGTGATGCTCGACCCGCCCCGGCACGGCCAGCTCCGTGCGCTGATCAGCAAGGGGCTCACCGCGCGGCGGGTGGCCGACCTGGAGGGGTTGATCCGCCGGTTCGCCCGGCACCGGCTGGACCAGATGGCCCGCAAGGCGGCCGACTGCGAGCCGGTGGACCTGCACCGGGACTTCTCCTCGCCGCTGCCGACCTTCGTGCTGGCCCATCTGCTGGGCGTTCCGGAGGCCGAACGGGCCCGGTTCGACCCGTGGGTGGCCGCCCTGGTCGGGCTGCAGGACAACGGGTTCCGGTTCGCCGAGGGAGCCGCCGTCGACGCCGTCGCGGAGATGTTCGGCTACTTCTCCGACGTCATCGCCGCCCGGCGCCGGGAACCGGAGGACGACCTGATCAGCGCGTTGACCGGCGTCGATGGACTCTCCGACTGGGACATCCTGGGCTTCTGCTTCGTGATGGTCGCCGGCGGGAACGACACCACGGGGAACCTGGTCTCGCACGGCGTGCAACTGCTGGACGGCGACCATGCGCAGCGCGAGGTACTTTGCGCCCGGCCGGAGCTGATCCCCGGGGCACTGATCGAGTTCCTCCGCCTGGAGAGCTCGGTGCAGGCGCTGGCCCGCACCACGACCCGCCCGGTCACCCTGCACGGCGAGCGGATCCCTGCGGGGGAGAAGGTGCTGATGGTCTACGGCGCGGCCAACCGGGACGAGCGGGAGTTCGGTCCCACCGCCGACCGGCTGGACGTCACCCGGGAGATCCGCCGCCAGTTGGCCTTCTCCAGCGGTCCGCACTTCTGCGTCGGTTCCCACCTGGCCCGGCTGCAGGCCCGCGTGGCGTTCGAGGAGCTGCTCGCCGCCCAGCCGGAGATCGGCGTGGACGCGGCGCGAGGCGCCCGGCTGCCCTCGCCGTTCACTCGGGGTTGGCGGACGCTGCCGGCGACCGGGGTCCGCCCGGCCCGCACCGCTCGGTCGAGGGCCGGGGCTTAAAGAGAGGGCTCGGTGAACAACAATGTTCGCTGGTCAGCGCGATGATTGCACAGTGAAATTACTCGAGCACTCTGCGTGATTCAGCGTAGTTCCTTTGGGGGAATCCGGTTCCGCCAGGTGATCATCGGGTACTCGAATTGCAGTGCACGATCTCCGCACGTCGGACGGCGGCGGACGGGTAGCGGGAGGAGAGAGTAGCGATGCCCCAGTGGCTGCAAGACGGCGTGGCCTCAGTGGTCAAGTTCGTCCCACAACTAGCGCTCTTCCTGGTCATCCTGGTGGTGGGATGGCTGGTCGCGAAGGTGCTCCGGAAGGTCGTCGACAAGATCCTCGAGCGGGTCGGTTTCGACCGCGCGGTGGAGCGCGGCGGTATCGGACGGGCCATGAGCGGAAGCAAGTACGACCCGAGTGACCTCGCGGCGTTGCTCGTCTACTACGCGGTGCTGCTGTTCACGCTGCAGCTGGCGTTCGGCGTGTTCGGGCCGAACGCGGTGTCGGAGCTGATCACCGGCATCATCGCCTTCCTGCCCAAGCTGTTCATCGCCCTGCTCATCGTGGTGATCGGCGCGGCCATCGCCGGCGCGGTGGCCGACCTGATCCGCGGCGCCATGGGCGGCCTGAGCAGCGGCCGGGTCATGGCCGTGGTGGCCCAGGTGGCCATCATCGGGCTGGCCGTGATCGCCGCGCTGAACCAGATGGGCATCGCGGTCACCGTGACCCTGCCGGTGCTGATCACCGTGCTGGCCACGGTCGGCGGCATCGCCATCGTGGGCATCGGCGGCGGTCTGATCGTGCCGATGCGGCAGCGTTGGGATCGCTGGCTGGTGGCCGCCGAGCAGGAGGCCGCGCGGGCCCGGGCGCACCAGAAGGACCCGGACACCGGCCCGGTGCCGGCCCAGCAGGCCGCGCCTCCGCCCGCTCCGCCGTCGCAGCGCGCGGAGGAGCCGACCGGGGTCACCAACGAGACGACCAGCCACTCGCCGGCGACCTACTAACCAGAGAGAGGGACGGGAACCGGCGGCCGGGTGTTGAGCAGCTTGCGGATCGGCCCCAGCGCCGCCCGCACGGGCAACACCCTGGTCGCCGTGTCCCGCACCACCGGCAACCACCACCCTTCACCGAACACCAGCCGGGCCAGCTGGCGGGAGTTGCGCTGCGCCGCCTCCACGCGGGGGCGCTGCGCCCGCTCGTAGGCCCGCAACGCCTCCGGCACCCGCTCGCGGGGTATCCCGCGCAGGTGTCCGGCCAGCATCCACGCCGACTCCATCGCCATGCAGGCGCCGATGCCCGCCGTGGGCAGGAAGCCGGCGGCGGCGTCGCCGAGCAGCGCCACCCGCCCCACCGACCAGTCCGCCGCCCGGCGGTCCACCAGGTCCCACCGGTAGCCCGCACCGAGGGTGGTCTCCGCCAGCACCCGCTCCAGGTGCCCGCCGGGCCGGCGCAGCCGGGACCGGATCCAGCCGGTCAGCCGCTCCGGTCCCTGGTCGATCCGCGCGCGGGGCGCGCAGACGATCACGCCCAGCGCGTCCCGCACCGGGTAGGTGCCGATGAAGAACCCGTCTCCCCACAGCTCTTCGCCGAGATCGGCGAACTCCGGGTCCGGGTCCAGCCAGTTCACCCAGGAGCTCCAGCCGGTGTCGAACTCCTGTACGCGCTCTTCCGGCAACACCATGGCCCGGGTAGCCGAGTGCATTCCGTCCGCCGCGACGACCAGGTCGAACTCGACCGCCTCCCCGTGGTCGGCCAGCGCCGCCCGCACGACCGCCCCGTCCTGGTCGATCACGCGGGGCACGATCCGGTGGCCGACCGGCCCGCCGGCCGCGCCGAGCACGTCCAGCAGTGCGCCTCGGCTCAGACCTCGGTAGTCGCCGAAACGGTCCAGCAGCTCGCCCATCGGGTACTCCCGCGCCGGCCGGCCCGCGCGGTCCCGGATCCGGTAGCGGCGCAGCGGAACACTGCGCTCGACGTAGGTGTCGGTGACTCCGAGGTCGGCGAGCACCGGGTCCACCAGCGGCATCATGGCCAGCATGTAGCCGGTGCCCGCGTCCGGCGCGGAGCGGTCCACCACCACCGGGTGCAAGCCGGCGCGCCGCAGCAGCCCGGCCAGCGTCCGGCCGGCCACGCCGGCGCCCACCACCAGCACCCGCAACGAGTCGGCGCGTACCGCGTCGAGCTGTTCGGTCAGCATGTCGGCGAGGGTAACACGCGTGTGGACCACCTGGTCCACACCTATGTGGCGAGAATTCTCCGGAGGGTCTTGAACTGTGCTTCGGCCAATTCGGCCAGGCTTTCCGGGGGCAGTTCGTCGAGGTGCCGCACGGCCCATTTGTCCATCGCCCACAGGGCGCCGAGAGTGATCTCCGCCTGCAACGACGCGGGCAGGTCGGTGCGTACCTCGCCACACGACCGCCCGGCGGCCAGCAGGGCCTCCAACCACCGGTTGATCCGCGCCACCGCCCGGCGGACGGGGGAGTCATCGCTGGTCGGCAGGTCCGGAAGGTAGAAGATCCGGCCGATGTCCGCGAACCGGGGGTCCCGTTCGGCCAGTCCCAGCAGGCGGCCGAACAGCTGCTCCACCTCCGGCCAGAAGGCGGCCCCGGCCAGGCCTTCGGGTTCCGGCACACCCGCCCGGTCGACCAGCGCGCCACCCAGGTCCGCGACCACCGCCTCGAACAGCGCTTCTTTCGAGGCGAAGTAGTAGTAGAACGAGCTCTTGCTCATTCCGCACGCGCCGATGACGCGATTCAACGAGGCGGCCGCATAACCGAATTCCGCGAACTCGCGAGCGGCGGTGTCCAGCAACGGCCGGAGGCGCTCGGCGGGCAGCGCGGCGGGTCGGGTCACCCGGCGACGATAGCGGCGTCCAGCCCGACCTCGCGGAGGATCTCCGCGATGGTCTTGATCTCGGCCTCGTCCAGCGGCAGCAGCGGCTGGTTGGTGCGGCCGTGCGCGATCATTCCCCGCGCCGCCATCGCCGCCTTGAACGCACCGAGCGCCCCGGCGGTGGACCCGATCCGGCCCCGGTCGGCGACCTCGGTGATGGTGAACAGCTGAGCCAACCGGTCCTGCTCGGCCGTGGCCTCGGCCAGCCGGCCCGCCGAGGCGGCCTGGTAGAGGCGCAGGTAGCCGTGCGGGTCGACGTTGCCCAGCCCGGGCACGATGCCGGCCGCGCCCAGCCGCACGGCCAGGTCGGCGAACAGCTCGGAGCCGGTGAGGATGGGAAACTCCGGCAGCCGGCGCAGGTTCTCCCGGAAGTTGCTCAGGTCCCCGCTGGAGTCCTTCAGGCCGACCACGAAACCGGCCTCGGCGATCGCCTCGACCACGTCCGGGGTGAGCCGCACGGACACCGCCGGCGGGATGTCGTAGGCGACCAGGGGCAGGTCGACCGCGGCGTGCACCAGCCGGAAGTGCTCGACGATCTCGTCGGCGTGCGGCCGCACGTAGAACGGCGCGGTCACCACCGCCGCGTCGGCGCCGAGCGCCGCCGCCCGCCTGGCCTGCTCGACCACCCGCCGGGTGCCGGTGTCGATGGCGCCCACCAGCACCGGGACCGCCCCGGCCACCTCGGCCACCGCGATCTCCACCACGGTCCGCCGCTGCCCGTCGTCCAGCAGGGCGATCTCCCCGCTGGACCCGCCGAGGAACACCCCGTGCACCCCGGCTTCCAGCTGGTAGCCGATCAGGCGGCGCAGCGAGTCGCGGTCCACCTCCCCGGTCTCGTCCAGGGGCGTGACCAGCGGCGGGATGACCCCGCGCAGGCGGGCGGACAGGTCAGGCATGGGTGCTCCGATTCTCCAGGGGTTCGGGGTCGGCGCCGAGGGCGCGCCCGATCCGCGCCGGCAGGTCGAAGCCGATGATCAGGGCGACGACCACGGTGAGGGTGATGGCGAGCAGCGCCAGCGAGGCGCCGAGGCTGCCGATCCGGTCGGCGATCGCCGAACCGGCCAGCGGCGCCACCGCGCCGCCCAGCGCGCCCACGTTGTAGCTGAAGCCGAGCCCGGCCGCGCGCAGCCGGGTGGGGAAGTGCTCGCCGATGTACTTGGGCAGCAGTCCCGAGATGCCCTGGCTGGTGGCCAGCATGCCGAACAGCAGCACCCAGAGCAGCACCACGTTGCCCTCGGGCAGCGCGAACACCGGGTAGACGAACCCCAGCGACACGAACAGCCCGATGACGTAGGTGCGCCGGGTTCCCCACCGGTCGGCGACCACGCCGGCGAGGCAGCTGCCCGCCGCATAGCCGAGCCCGGCCCAGGTGAGCGCGGTGGTCACCTGCACGTCCTGGTAGCCGACCTCGGTCTTCAGGTAGGTGGGCAGCAGCGACTGGATGGGCCAGGAGTACAGGAACGCGCAGAAGACGGTGACCATGATGGCCAACATCACCGGCCACAGCCGCTCGGCCACCTGCACGGCGAACACCACGAACCCGGCCAGCGCGAGCACGATCAGCAACGGCGTGAACCCGCCGCCGCTCTGGCTGAAGATCAGCACCAGCACCGCGGAGAGGGCGGCCGCGAGCAGCGCGTTGGGTATCCGCCGACGCGGCCCGAACAGCGTCGACGACGTGCTGACGTCCTTGCGCGAGCCGACCTCGGCCTGCCACTCCTCCGCCTCGGGCAGCGTCCGGCGCAGGTACAGGGTCAGGGCGATGGGCAGGATGCCGGCGTAGAACAGCCAGCGCCAGCCGGCGTTCGGCACGATGGCCAGGTAGGCCAGCGCGGCGACCACCGTGCCGATCGGGTAGGCGGAGAGCAGGAAGCCGGTGGCCCGGTTGCGCATGTTCTTCGGCCAGGACTCCATCACGTAGGTGGCACTGGAGCCGTACTCGCCGGCCATGCCGATGCCCACCACCGCCCGGAACACGAACATCGACCAGTAGTCCCAGGCGAACCCGCACAGCGCGCTGCCCACCGCGAAACACGCGATGGCCAGGATCATCGCCGGCTTGCGCCCGAACCGGTCGGCGATCGCCCCGAGCACCAGGCCGCCCAGCCAGCGGGTCACGAAGGCCGCCGAGACCAGGGTGGCGGCATGCGTCCGGGTGAGGCCGAACTCGGCGGCGATCTGGGTGAGCACCAGGGTGATCAGGACGAAGTCGAACCCGTCCAGCAGGTACCCCAGCCAGGCCGCGAAGAACGCCTTGCGCTGCTGGCCGGACAGCTGCCGGAAGGACCGGGGGGCGGGTTCGGCGCTCGCTGCCATGGCCGTGGCCTTTCGCTTCGATCAGACATAGGATGTCCTATGTCCAGATACGCAAGATAGGAAACGAAGCCGGCGAATGCAACCCTTGACCGTGGCCCAGCTGCGCGGGACCTGGGCCAGCGTGCTGCTGCCCATCGGTACCGACGACGCCATCGACATGGCCCGGCTGGAGCGCGCCCTGGACCAGATGCTCGGCTCCGGCCTCCACGGCATCTACACCAACGGCACGGCCGGCGAGTTCCACACGCTCTCCGACGCCGAGTACGACGCGCTGCACGAGCTGGTCGCCGGCCGGTGCACCGACGCCGGGATGGCGTACCAGCTCGGCGCCGGCCACCCCAGCGGCCAGCTCTCGCTGTCCCGGATCCGCCGCGCGGCGGCGCTGCGGCCGGGTGCCATCCAGGTGGTGCTGCCGGACTGGCTGCCCCTGCGCGACGACGAGGCGGTGGACGCGCTGGCCCGGATGGCCGAGGTGGCCGGGGACGTCCCGCTGGTGCTCTACAACCCGCCGTACGCGAAGACCCAGGTCGGACCGGAGCTGTTCGCCCGGCTGGCCGAGCGGGTGCCGGGGCTGACCGGGATCAAGGTGCCGGGCGGCGACCAGCACTGGTACGCCCGGATGGCGGCGGCCCTCGGCGACCGCCTGGCGGTGTTCGTCGCCGGGCACACGCTGGCCAGCGGCCGCCGGCTGGGCGCCGCCGGGTCGTACTCCAACGTCGCCTGCCTCAACCCGGCCGGCGCGGTGCGCTGGTACCGGCTGATGGACGACGACCCGGAGGCCGCGCTGGACCTCGAGTCGCGGCTGCGCCGGTTCCTGGACCGGCACATCGCGCCGCTGGCGGCGGCCGGCTACAGCGACCCGGCGCTGGACAAGACCCTGGCCGCGGTGGGCGGCTGGGCCCCGATCGGCACCCGGCTGCGCTGGCCGTACCGCTGGTTGGACGAGTCGGAGGTACCGGGGCTGCGCCGCGTGGCCCGGCGCGTGGTACCCGAGCTGTTCGAGGAGCCCCCGGCATGCGGCGCATAGACTCCCCGCCCGTGAGCACCCCGGTGAGCAGGGCGGGCGGCGCCAGGGCGAACCAACGGGCGCTGCAGGACGCGATCAAGCGGCTGATCGTGCAGCGCGGCCTCGAGCCCGGCGCGCCGTTGCCCACCGAACCGGAGCTGGCCGAGGAGCTGGGGGTCAGCCGACACCCGCTGCGCGAGGCGATGAAGGCGCTGCAGGCGATCGGGATCGTGGACATCCGGCACGGCTACGGCACCTACGTCGGCTCGGTACCGCTGTCCGGGCTGGAGGCCGGGCTGGCGTTCCGGGGCGCCCTGTCCGTGCGCGGCGACTTCGCCGACATCCGCAACCTGCTCGAGGTCCGCGAGGTGTTGGAGACCGGCCTGGTCGGCCGGGTGCTCGCGGCGCACGACGAGATCGACTTCGGCGCGCTGGAGGAGATCGTCACCGCCATGGAGTCCGAAGCGGCTCGGGGGCAGTGGGCCCCGGAGCGGGACTGGGCGTTCCACGAGACGCTCTATCGGCCGCTGGGCAACGAGCTGGTGCTGGAGCTGCTGGAGGTGTTCTGGCGGGTGTTCAACACGCTGGACGGCCAGCTGCCGGAGGCCCGGCACGGCCCCGAGACCACGGCCGGCTGGCACCGGCGGATCCTGGACGCGCTGCGCTCCCGGGACGAGCCGGCGCTGCGCGCCGCCGTCAACGAGCACTTCGAAGGCATCCGAGCGCGGGTCGGCTGACCGGTCCGCCGGGCGGGCAAGCCACAATGTCCGGGTGCTCACCGCGTCTGTTCCGGACACCGTCAGCCCCCGCGTGGAAGCCCTGATCCGCCGACTGGCCTGGGCCTGGTCGGTGTTCTTCGTGCTCTTCTCCACCGCGCTGCTGGTTCAGCTGGCCCGGGTCGACGCGCTGGCCGGTGGGGCCAAGGCGCGCCGGCTGTTCCCGGCCGACATGCCCACCTGGCTGCACCTGGTGGTGAACCAGCCGCTGGTGCACGTGGTGTCCCGCTCCGGCAACACCGTGGCCGTGCTCGGCCTGCTCACGGTGGCGGTCTGGCTGTCCGCCCGCCGGTGGAACTGGCTGCCGTTGCTGCGGGCCGGCGCCACCCTGGGCCTGGTGTTCGTGGTCATCGTGGTGGGGAAGGGCAAGATCGGCGACGCGCTGAACATCGAGCGGCTGGAGTGGAGCTCCTCGGTGCTCTCCGGCCCGGCCACCACGGTGGCGGCCGTCGGGCTGCTCACCGGCCTCCTGCTCGGCGGCGAGTTCACCGGCGCTACCCGGGTGGCCGTGTGGTTGTTCGCGCTGACCATGATCCTCGCGGTGGCGACCAGCCAGCTCTACCTGAAGCACGACCTGGTGGAGGTCACCGCCAGCCTGCTCTGCGGCGCCGCCATGGTCGCCGTGGTAACCCGACTGATCACCCCCGCCGACGTGGGCACGATCGATCGTTCGGGTCAGTGACGGCCGGCGTGCAGGGTGGGCCGGTAGACGAGCTCCTGGATATCGCCGTCGAGTGTCCGGTGCTCGAGCAGCTCTAGGTCGAAGTCGGCCGCACCCCCGAGGACCGGGTCCGTTCCGGTCCTACCGGTGATCACGGGAAAGATCGTGATCTGGACGCGGTCGACCAGGCCGGCGGCCATCAGCGCCCAGTTCAGCGACAGGCTGCCGTGCGAGCGCAACGGCACCCCGGACTCCTCCTTGAGCCGGGCGACGACCTCGACGGCATCACCGCTCACGACTGTCGCGTCCGGCCAGTCCAGGGGCCCTTCCAGCGTGGACGACACCACCGTGGCCGGCATGCTCCGCATCCGGGTAACCCACGGGTCACGCACCTCGGACTCCTCGGTGCTCGAGGCCAGCATTTGCACGAACTGCCGGAACGTGGTGGCCCCGAAGACCATCCGCTGCTCCGTGTCGAACGAGGCGAGGCGGTGTTCGAGCAGCTCGGGGCCTTGCTTGCCCCAGTAGCCGCCCCAGTCGCCGTCGGCCCCACAGGAGCCATAGCCGTCGAGGCTGGAGAAGATGTCAAAGGTGTAGCTGGCGGTCATGGGGTGCCTCCGGTGGATGGCCGACCGGCCCGCTGCCGGTCTCTCACCCTGGCGTCGAACCGGCTCCACGTTGTTCGACAGGTCCCTCGGAACTTCTTGAAGATCTTTTATGGCCGCGACCGCCGGCCGCGATGGTCAGCTCGACCCCACGGCCGACGCCGAGTAGCTCCACCGCCGAGCCGTCGCGTCGCGCGACAGCCACCCGCCCGGCGGAGTCGGGAAGCACGACCAGCCCGCCCGCTCCGGCATCCGCGAACGTCGCCGCGACGACCGCTTCGGCCGTCTGGTCACCCTCGCCCGAGAGCCAGCTCAGCGTTGCCGATGCGCCCGTCGCCAGCCCGGCCGCGGCCAGGTCGCGGGCGCGTGCCGACAGAGTGAGGTTGCCGAACCGGTCGGCGCCGAGCACCTCTGCGCGCACCCGGCCCGCCGAGACAGCTGACACCGGCTCGGGCAGCCGGACCAGCCCCACCGGGTCCAGCTCGGGCCCCAGCCGGCGCGGGTCGACACCGTTCGCCAGGTGCGCGGCGGCCGGCGCGAAGATGTCCCGGCCGTGGAAGGTGCGGCTCACCGTCGGCAGCCGGTAGGCCGGATCGGCCAGTTCATAGGCCGCGACCACTCCGCCCAGCGCCTCGGCCGGCTCGATCAACAGCCCGTTGTCCGGCCCGATCAGTACCCCAGCCGGGGCGACCACCGCCACGGCGCGGCGGGACGTTCCGACTCCTGGATCGACCACCGCGACGTGCACACCCACCGGCAGGTAGGGAGCCGTGTCGGCGAGCACCACCGAGGCCCAGCGCACGTCGCCGGGCGGGATCTCGTGCGTCACGTCCAGCACCCGCGCGGCCGCCGCGATCCGCGCGATCACCCCGTGCACGGCGGCAACGAACCCGTCGCGGGTGCCGTAGTCGGTGGTCACGGTGACCCAGGGCGGCGCGTTCACCGGTGCATCCCGGATCCGCGCGGGGTGGCCGCGTTGGCCAGTGCGCCGGCCACCCGGTCGGCCTCCCGGGTGGGCAGCAGGGCGGTGGTCAGCCGCAGGTGGTCGCCGCTGCGTTGGGCGGCCACGAACGGCCGGCCCGGCGCCGCGCCGATGCCCTGCGCGGCCAGCAGCACCAGCGCGTCCCGCTCGTTGGCCACCGGCACCCACACGTTGAAGCCGTCCCGGGCGATCACCTCGATGCCGCGGTGGGCCAGCGAGTGGGTCAGCGCCTCCCGGCGCAGCACGTAGGTGCTCCGGGCCAGCGCCACCGCGTCCGCGCAGGCCCGGTCGGTGAGCATGCCGGCGAGCAGCTGCTGCAGCAGCCGGGAGGACCAGGCCGGCCCCAGGTTCCGCCGGGCGATGACCGGCTCGATCAGCTCGCTCGGGCCGGCCACGGCGGCCAGCCGCAGGTCGGGGCCGTGGGACTTGGAGAAACTGCGGATGCTCACCGTGCGCGTGGGAAGGTGCGCGGCCAGGCTCACCGGCTCGGCCACCGCGATCTCCCCGACGTGGTCGTCCTCCACGACCACGCACGACTCGGTGCGCGAACGCAGCACCGACGCCAGCTCGCGGGCCCGTTCCGGGGTCATGCTGGCCCCGGTCGGGTTGTGCGCGCGGGGCTGCACCAGCAGCACGGCCGGTTCGTCGCCGGACGCGAGCGCCGCCGCCAGCTCGTCGGGCAGCATCCCGTCGGCGTCGATGCCGACGGCGACCGGCTGCGCACCGATCAGCTCCAGCAGGTCCAGGAACGGCGGGAAGGTCGGGTTCTCCACCAGCACCCGGTCGCCGAGCCGCAGGAGACTGGTGAGCACCCGGTCCACCGCGTCCAGGGACCCGTCCACCACGGTCAGGCACTCGGGGTCGTGCAGGTCCCGCCACGCGCCCCGGATGGCCCGCTCCAGCTCGGGCAGCACCGGCGGGTCCAGGTAGCCGGTCGGCTGCGGGCCCCGGCCGATGCTGCTCAGCACGTCGTGGATGGGGGGCAGCAGGGTCGGGTCGGGCACCCCGGCGGACAGGTCCATGGCGAACTCGCCGGCCGCGCTGGCGATCCGCCAGAACCGGCTGGGCCACCCGGCCCGGTGGTTCTCCGCCACGAACGACCCGCCCCGCCCGTGCGTGCGCACCGTGCCGACCCGCACCAGCGAGCGCCATGCCTCGTTCACCGTGGTCGGGCTGGTGCCCAGCGCCCTGGCCAGTGCCCGCACCGTGGGCAGCCGGCACCCGGCCGGCAGCTCACCGGCCTTGATCAACCGGTTCACCGCCGCCGCGATGCCGGCGGCCGAACGGTCCTGTACCGCCTCCGCTATTCGGGCGATCTCCGGCTCCATCCGACTGCTCCGATCAAGGTGACTTTGTCCTGTAACAAAAGGTCTATTGCCACAGTATGACCTGAACAATATCGTCCAGCTCACAATCGCAAAGTCTCGATCGGGAGAGTTGGCATGCCGAACATCGTCCGCGCCGCTCTGGTGCAAGCCAAGTGGACCGGCGACACCGGATCCATGGTCGACGCCCATGAGCAGCACGCTCGGGCGGCCGCCGCACAGGGCGCCAAGGTCATCGGGTTCCAGGAGGTGTTCAACGCCCCGTACTTCTGCCAGGTGCAGGAGGCGGAGCACTACCGCTGGGCCGAGGAGGTGCCGGACGGGCCCACCGTGCAGCGGATGTGCTCGCTGGCCAAGGAGCTCGGCATGGTCATCGTCGTGCCGATCTACGAGATCGAGGGCTCCGGCTTCTACTACAACACCGCTGCCGTGATCGACGCGGACGGCCGTTACCTGGGCAAGTACCGAAAGCACCACCTGCCGCAGCTGCCCGGCTTCTGGGAGAAGTTCTACTTCCGCCCGGGCAACCTGGGCTGGCCGATCTTCGACACCGCCGTCGGCAAGGTCGGCGTCTACATCTGCTACGACCGGCACTTCCCGGAGGGCTGGCGGGCGCTCGGGCTGGCCGGCGCGCAGCTGGTCTACAACCCGTCGGCGACCAGCCGGGGGCTGTCGTCCTACCTGTGGAAGCTGGAGCAGCCGGCGGCCGCCGTGGCCAACGAGTACTTCGTGGCCGCGATCAACCGGGTCGGCGTCGAGGAGTACGGCGACAACGACTTCTACGGCACCAGCTACTTCGTGGACCCGCGCGGCCAGTTCGTCGGCGACGTGGCCAGCGGCGACTCCGAGGAGCTGGTGGTGCGCGACCTGGACTTCGACCTGATCGACCAGGTGCGCCAGCAGTGGCAGTTCTACCGCGACCGCCGGCCGGACGCCTACGGCTCGCTGGTCCAGCCGTAAAGGGGGAGTCACCAACATGGGTACGCACGCGGATCTGCTGAAGCGCCGCCAGGCGGTCATGCCGTCCTGGCTGTCGCTCTACTACGACGAGCCGATCGAGATCGAGTACGGCAAGGACCGGCACGTCTTCGACGCCGAGGGCACCAGCTACCTGGACTTCTTCGGCGGCATTCTGACAACCATGACCGGGCACGCGGTGCCCGAGGTGACCGCCGCGATCACCGAGCAGGCGGGCAAGATCCTGCACAGCTCCACGCTGTACCTGAACCGGCCGATGATCGAGCTGGCCGAGCGGGTGGCCGAGCTGTCCGGGCTGGACGACCCGCGGGTGTTCTTCACCTCCAGCGGCACCGAGGCCAACGACACCGCGCTGCTGCTGGCCACCGGCTTCCGGTCCTCCAACCAGGTGCTGGCGCTGCGCAACGCCTACCACGGGCGGTCGTTCTCCTCGATCGCCATCACCGGCAACTCGGGCTGGGCGCCGACCAGCCTCTCCCCGGTGCAGACGTACTACGTGCACGGCAGCCGCCGGCGGGGCACCCCGTTCGCCGACCTGTCCGACACCGCGTTCATCGACGCCTGCGTCTCCGACCTGGAGGACGTGCTGTCCCAGGTGAAGGACAACGTGGCCTGCTTCATCGCCGAGCCGATCCAGGGCGTCGGCGGGTTCGCCATGCCGCCGGACGGGCTGTTCGCCGAGTTCAAGAAGGTGCTGGACCGGCACGGCATCCTGTGGATCTCCGACGAGGTGCAGACCGGCTGGGGCCGCACCGGCGAGCACTACTGGGGCTGGCAGGCGCACGGCCAGGACGGCGCCAAGCCGGACATGATCACGTTCGCCAAGGGCCTTGGCAACGGCCTTTCCATCGGCGGCGTGGTGGCCCGCGCGGAGATCATGGACAGCGTCGCGGCCAACTCGATCTCCACCTTCGGCGGCAGCCCGATCACCACCGCCGGCGCGCTGGCCAACCTGCGCTACGCCCTCGAACACGACCTGCAGGGCAACGCCAAGCGGGTCGGCGCGCTGCTGCGCCAGCGGCTGGACGAGGCCGCCGCCCGGTTCCCGGTGGTCGGCGAGGTGCGCGGCAAGGGCCTGATGCTGGGCGTCGAGCTGGTCGACGGTCAGGGCAACCCGTCGGCGGCCGCCGCCAGCCAGGTGCTGGAGCACACCAAGGCGCACGGCGTGCTGATCGGCAAGGGCGGCCTGCACGGCAACGTGCTGCGGATCGCGCCGCCACTGAGCCTGACCGAGGACGAGGCCGAGCACGGGGCCGCGGTGCTGGCAGCGGCGTTCGCGGCGGTCGCGTCGTGAGTACCACGCTGATCAAGGGCGGGCTGGTGATCTCGGCGACCGCCGAGGTCACCGCCGACGTGCTGGTGGACGGCGAGCGGGTGGCCGGCCTGCTCGCCCCCGGCTCCGGCCTCGCCGACTCCGCCGACCGAGTGATCGATGCCACCGGCAAGTACGTGATCCCGGGTGGGGTGGACGCGCACACCCACATGGAGATGCCGTTCGGCGGCACCTACGCCAGCGACACCTTCGAGACCGGCACGGCGGCCGCCGCCTGGGGCGGCACCACCACGATCATCGACTTCGCCATCCAGTCCATGGGCAAGAGCCTGCGGGAAGGCCTGGACGCCTGGCACGCCAAGGCCGAGGGCAACTGCGCCATCGACTACGGCTTCCACATGATCATCGCCGACGTGCACGAGCAGTCCATGAAGGAGATGGACGTGCTGGTGGGCGAGGGCGTGACCAGCTTCAAGATGTTCATGGCCTACCCCGGGGTGTTCTACTCCGACGACGCGAAGATCCTGCGGGCCATGCAGCAGGGCGCGGCCAACGGCGCGCTGACCATGATGCACGCGGAGAACGGCATCGCCATCGACCTGCTGGTGCAGCAGGCGCTGGAGCGCGGGCAGACCGACCCGCGTTACCACGGCGACGTCCGGCACGCCCTGCTCGAGGCCGAGGCCACCCACCGGGCCATCCAGCTGGCCAAGGTCGCCGGGTCACCGCTGTACGTGGTGCACGTGTCCGCCCAGCAGGCGGTCCAGCAGCTGGCGGCGGCGCGCAACGACGGGCTGCCGGTGTTCGCCGAGACCTGCCCGCAGTACCTGTTCCTCACCGTGGACAAACTGGCCGAGCCGGACTTCGAGGGCGCCAAGTACGTCTGCTCCACGCCACTGCGGCCCCAGGAGCACCAGGACGCACTGTGGCAGGCCCTGCGCACCGACGACCTGAACGTGGTGTCCACCGACCACTGCCCGTTCTGCTTCAAGGGGCAGAAGGAGCTGGGCCGGGGCGATTTCTCCAAGATCCCCAACGGCATGCCCGGGGTGGAGAACCGGATGGACCTGCTGCACCAGGCCGTGGTGGAGGGACGGATCTCCCGCCGCCGCTGGGTGGAGCTGGCCGCGACGGCGCCGGCCCGGATGTTCGGGCTGCACCCGCGCAAGGGCGCCATCGCGCCCGGTTCGGACGCCGACATCGTGGTCTACGACCCGGCCGCCGAGCAGGTCATCTCGGCGGCCACCCATCACATGAACGTGGACTACTCGGCCTACGAGGGCAAGAAGATCACCGGGCGGGTGCACACCGTGCTGTCCCGGGGCGAGGTGATCGTGTCCGGCGGCGAGTACTCCGGCCGGCCCGGCCGGGGGCAGTACCTGCGCCGCGCGACCTGCGACTACTTGGGGTGAGGATGAAGTCTCTCGGACATTGGATCGGCGGCAAGCACACGGACGGCGCCTCGGGTCGGACCTCTCCGGTCACCGACCCGGCCACCGGGGAGCGCACCGCCGAGCTGGCCCTGGCCTCGCGGGAAGAGGTCGACCAGGCGGTGGCGGCGGCCGCGGAGGCCGGCGCGGAGTGGGAACGCTCCTCGCTGGCCACCCGCACCCAGGTGATGTTCCGCTACCGGGAGCTGCTGGACCGCTCCCGCGACGAGCTGGCGAAGCTGATCACCGCCGAGCACGGCAAGGTGCACTCCGACGCGCTGGGCGAGGTGGCCCGGGGCATCGAGGTGGTGGAGTTCGCCTGCGGCATCCCGCAGCTGCTCAAGGGCGCCGCCTCGCACGACGTGTCCACCGGGGTGGACGTGCGGGAGCTGCGCCAGCCCCTGGGCGTGGTCGCCGGCGTCACGCCGTTCAACTTCCCGGCCATGGTGCCGCTGTGGATGTTCCCGATCGCCATCGCCTGCGGAAACTCGTTCGTGCTCAAGCCCAGCGAGAAGGACCCCAGCGCGGCGATGCGGGTGGCCGAGCTGATGGCCGAGGCGGGGTTGCCGCCGGGCGTGCTGAACGTGGTGAACGGCGACAAGGTGGCGGTGGACCGGCTGCTCGAGCACCCGGACGTGGCGGCCGTTTCCTTCGTCGGCTCCACCCCGATCGCCAGGTACGTCTACGAGACGGGCACCCGGGCCGGCAAGCGGGTTCAGGCGCTGGCCGGGGCGAAGAACCACATGGTGGTGCTGCCGGACGCCGACCTGGACGGCGCGGCCGACGCCGCCGTGTCCGCCGGCTACGGCTCGGCCGGCGAGCGGTGCATGGCGATCTCCGTGGTGGTCGCGGTCGGCGGGGTCGGTGACGAGCTGGTCGCCAAGATCGCCGAACGGGCCCGCGCGCTGCGCATCGGCCCGGGCGGCGACCCGGCCTCCGACATGGGGCCGCTGATCACCGCCGAGCACCGGGACCGGGTGGCCGGCTATCTGCCGCAGGCCCGCGAGCAGGGTGCCGAGGTGGTGCTCGACGGTTCCGAGAACGGCCCGGGTGGCGACGGCCACGGCGGCGGTGCCGCCAATGGATATTTCCTCGGGGTGAGCCTGCTGGACCGGGTCACCCCGGAGATGGCCGCCTACGCCGACGAGATCTTCGGGCCGGTGCTGTCCGTGGTTCGCGCGGAGACCTACGCCGACGCGATGGAGCTGGTCAACGGCAGCCCCTGGGGCAACGGCGCGGCGGTGTTCACCTCGGACGGGGCGGCGGCGCGGCGGTTCGAGCGGGAGGTGCGGGCCGGAATGGTCGGGGTGAACGTGCCGATCCCGGTGCCGGTGGCCTACCACTCGTTCGGCGGCTGGAAGGCGTCGCTGTTCGGCGACAGCCACATCTACGGCACCGACGGCGTGCACTTCTACACCCGGGGCAAGGTCGTCACCAGCCGGTGGGGCCGGCCGCGCGGCCTGGACCTGGCCTTCCCCACCTCTGAATGACGGCTGTAACCGAAACCGGTTAGGAGTACCCGATGGACTTCGGCATGGTGTTGCAGACCGACCCGCCGGCCAAGGAGCTGGTGCGCCGGATGGGCGTTTCCGAGCAGGCCGGCTTCGGCTACGGCTGGACCTTCGACTCCTGCGTGCTCTGGCAGGAACCGTTCACCATCTTCTCCCAGATCCTGGAGCACACCGAGTCGCTGCGGGTGGGCTCGATGGTGACCAACCCGGCCACCCGGGACTGGACGGTCACCGCCTCCGGGTTCGCCACGCTGAACGAGATGTTCGGCAACCGCACGGTGTGCGGCATCGGGCGCGGTGACTCGGCGGTCCGGGTGACCGGCGGCAAACCCACCACGCTGGCCACCCTGGGCCAGGCCATGCACGCGATCAAGGAGCTGGCCGAGGGCCGCGAGGTCTCTCTGAACGGCACCCCGGTGCGGCTGCCCTGGGTGGTGGACGGCCAGCTGCCGGTGTGGATGGGCGCCTACGGGCCGAAGGCGCTGGCCATGGCCGGCGCCCAGGCGGACGGGTTCATCCTGCAGCTGGCCGACGAGTACCTGACCGAGTGGATGGTCAAGCACGTGCGGGACGCCGCCGCCGAGGCGGGCCGCAACCCGGACGACGTGATCATCTGCGTGGCCGCGCCGGCCTACGTCTCGGACGACGTGGCGCACGCCCGCGACCAGTGCCGCTGGTTCGGCGGCATGGTGGGCAACCACGTGGCCGACCTGGTCACCCGCTACGGGGAGAGCTCCGACCTGGTGCCGAAGGAGCTCACCACGTACATCAAGGAGCGGGCCAGCTACGACTACAGCCACCACGGCCGGGCCGGCAACCCGAGCACCGACTTCGTGCCGGACGCGATCGTGGACCGGTTCTGTCTGGTCGGCCCGGCCCAGGCGCACATCGAGAAGCTCCAGCGGCTTCGCGAACTCGGTGTAAACCAATTCGCGGTGTACAACATGCACGACGCGATAGACGGAACAATCGACGCCTACGGAGAGCAGATCATTCCAGCCATCGGCTAACGCCGGTTCACGTGAGGGTTCTCTAGACATGACCACAACCCCCGAGCGCAGTTCGCAGACCACCGACGCGGAAGGCCGGGTCGACCTGGTCGACCGGTCCTCGGTCACCGGCAGCCCGTACGCCAACGAGGAACTGCTACCCACACCGCTGGCCGAGCGCAAGTGGACGACCTACAACTATTTCGCGCTGTGGATGGGAATGGCGCACAACATTCCCAGCTATCTGCTCGCGTCCGGGTTGATCGCACTCGGCATGGACTGGCTGCAGGGGTTTATCACCATCACGCTGGCCAACGTCATCGTGCTGGTTCCCATGTTGCTCAACAGCCACGCGGGCACCAAGTACGGCATTCCGTTCCCGGTGTTCGCGCGGGCCTACTACGGGCTGCGCGGGGCCAACCTGGCCGCCCTGCTGCGGGCGTTCATCGCCTGCGGCTGGTTCGGCATCCAGACCTGGGTGGGCGGCCAGGCGATCTTCGTGATCATGGGCAAGCTGGCCGGCGACCCATGGCTGCGGGCGGGCGAGTACGGCGGCCATCCGTGGACCATGTGGCTGTCGTTCGCGGTGTTCTGGGCCTTCCAGATGCTGCTCATCTGGCGGGGCATCGAGGCGCTGCGGCGGTTCGAGAACTGGGCGGCGCCGCTGGTCAGCGTGGCCTTCCTGGGGTTGATGGCGTGGATCGTGATGCAGGTCGGCGGCCTGGGGCCGATCTTCACCCAGCCGTCCAAGCTGGGCTGGGGCGCGGAGTTCTGGGCGGTGTTCGCGCCCTCCCTGATGGGCATGATCGCGTTCTGGGCGACGCTGTCGCTCAACATGCCGGACTTCACCCGGTTCGGCGGCAGCCAGCGCAAGCAGCTGCTCGGCCAGATCTACGGCCTGCCGACCACCATGGCATTCATCTCGATGATCTCCATCGTGGTCACCTCGGGCACCATCGTGCTCTACGGCGAGGCCATCTGGGACCCGGTGGAGGTGGCCAGCCGGTTCGAGAGCCCGGTCGCCGTGGTGATCGGCCTGGTCATGGCGGTGCTGGCCACCATGTCCTGCAACGTGGCGGCGAACGTGGTCAGCCCGTCCTACGACTTCTCCAACGCCCTGCCCCGGTGGCTGAACTTCCGCACCGCCGGGCTGACCACCGGGGTCATCGGCGTCGTCATCCAGCCGTGGCGGCTGGTGTCCGACCCGCACACCTACATCTTCACCTGGCTGGGCTTCTACGGCGGAGTGCTCGCCTCGGTGGCCGGCGTGCTCATCGCCGGTTACTGGCTGGTCGGGCGAACCCAGATCGACCTGGCCGACCTCTACCGGCCGGAGGGGCGGTACTGGTTCAACGCCGGGTGGAACTGGCAGGCGGTGGTGGCCACCCTGCTGGGCGCGCTGGTCGCGGTCGGCGGTGCCTACTCCAAACCCGGTGAGGGGCCGTTCCCGGCGGACGGGCTGATCCCGCTGTTCCAGCCGTTCTACGACTACAGCTGGTTGACCGGGCTGGTGGTCGGCGCGGTGGTCTACCTGGCACTGGTCCGCCGGGGAGTGCGCGCCGCGCGGTGATCGTCCTGGGGCTCAGCTCCGGCACCTCGGTGGATGGCATCGACGTGGCCGCCGCCGACCTGGAGCTGGACGGCAAGCAGGTGTGGCTGCGGCCGCTCGGTCACCGGGAGGTGGCGTACTCGGCGGGGCTGCGCGGCGAGATCCTGGCCGCGCTGCCCCCGGCCGCGACCACGGTCGAGGCGATCACCCGGATCGACACCGGCATCGGCCGGGAGTTCGCCTCGGCGGCCGCCCGGGCCAACAGCGAGCTGGCCGGGGGAGCGGCCGAGCTGGTGGTCAGCCACGGCCAGACGGTGTTCCACTGGGTCTCCGACGGCCGGGCGCTGGGCGGCCTGCAGCTGGGCCAGCCGGCGTGGATCGCCGAGGCCACCGGCCTGCCCGTGGTGTCCGACGTGCGGTCCAACGACATCGCCGCCGGTGGCCAGGGCGCCCCGCTGGCCAGCGTGCTGGACGTCCTGCTGCTCGGTGGGCGACCCGGGGTGAGTGCCGCGCTGAACATCGGCGGCATCGCCAACGTCACCGTGGTCCGCCCGGGCGAACCCCCGGTCGCCTTCGACACCGGCCCGGGGAACGCGCTGATCGACGCCGCGGTGCGCCGCGCCACCGGGGGAGCGGAGAGCTACGACGCCGGCGGCCAGCGGGCGCTGCGCGGCACCGTCGCCCCCGCCCTCCTGACCGAGCTGCTCGCCGAGCCGTACTACTCGGCCGCCCCGCCGAAGAGCACCGGCAAGGAGCTGTTCCACCCCGGCTACCTGCCCCCGGCCGACCGGCTGGGCCCCGACGACCTGGTCGCCACGCTCACCGAGTTGACCGCCCGGACCGTCGCCGACGCCTGCGCCGCGTACCGGGTGACCGAGGTGATCGCCTCCGGTGGCGGGGTGCGCAACCCGGCCCTGCTCGCCGCGCTGCGCCGGCACCTGGCGCCGGCGGTGCTGACCACCAGCGACGCGCTGGGTGTTCCGGCCGAGGCGAAAGAGGCCTACCTGTTCGCGCTGCTCGGCTTCCTGTCCTGGCACGGCGTCGCGGCCACCGCGTGGGCCGCGACCGGCGCACGGCACCCGACCGTGGCCGGCCGGATCACGCCGGGGGCGCGGCCGCTCCGGTTGCCACCGCCGGCTTCGGCGCCACCGGCCCGGCTGCTGCTGCGTCCCGCCGCCGCAGGTGCTCGTACAGCAGCAGGAAGCTGACCGCGCAGGCCGTCGCGGCGCCGACCACCGCCCACCACTGCCAGCGGTTGGCGAACTCCGGCGACAGGTACGGGATGAACAGGAAGCCCAGCGAGCCGGGGCCGAGCAGGGTGGCCCACACGAAGATCCGGGACTGCCCGCGCGCGGTGCCCCGGCCCAGCAGCATCGGCACACCGAAGACCACCGCACCGACCTGGACCACGGTCAGCCCGACCAGATCCAACGGGTCGGACACCATCGACCGCACCCACCACCAGAGCGCGAACGCGGCCACCTGGAATACCAGCAGCAGCCCCACCACCGCCGGGGTGGACAACCCGCCGCCGAACGACGCGCTCCGGTATTTGACCCAGTGGTAGAGCAGCACGAACTCGATGAAATTCGAGACCACCATCCCGACCCAGAACCACTTGAAGAAAGAGTGGTCTATTTCGTGGAAATAGTGGTGATAGCTGAACGAGAACGTCAGGTCGTGGGCCAGCATGATGACCGTGGTGGCGATCGGCTGCCCGGCGACCCGCTTCCGGAAGCCCAACCGCAGCGCCTCGATGATCTGCACGAACCCGCCGATCCAGCCGAACATGACCAGCACCAGGACCACCGCGAGGTGCTCGTCGACGGTGCGCAGCACATCCGAGACCTGGTACATCGGCACCGCACCCTTCGCCAAGCAGGAGAGTGAGTACACACTCTAACCGAACGGGGTTCAATTTGTCATTGGCACCCCACGTCTGACAAGATTGCGCCGGTCGAGCAAAGGTTGTCATTTAATAGGTTCGTGATTGCACACGGTAATTTCTGATGCCATTGCGACATTCGAGTGAAGGGCAGCCAGCTCACTCGAACGGGTGGACCACTCACTGATACGCGATTTTCTTTCGGATTCCCCGTTACCTAACCCATCGGTCGAGTGTTGAACACCATGCGCACCATCGATCACGTACGTCCGCCTACTTCACGGAGGCACCCGCGCCATGCTGATGGCCACCATGCTGGCTCAGATGCCAGACCTGCTGTCCCGAGTGCAGTACGACCACACCGCGGACCGTGACGGCTACTGCCGTGAGTGCCGCGACGCCCGGTGGCCGTGCGAGGTCTTCCAGATCGCCTCGGACGCCGAGCGGCTCGGTGGCCACCGCCCGGGTCGCGACCCGCTGGGTATGGACCGTCCCCGCCAGCAGCGGCCGATGCGTTCGGTTCCGCCCCCCGGAGCCCGCCAGGCGAACCCCGGCTACGTACCCGACCCGAACCGCCGCCGGCTGGCCGACGGAGCCCCCCGGGCCGTGCGCGCCGACCACGGCCCCCGCTACTGACCGTTCGACCACACCCGGTCCGACCGCCGGGGTGGCTGAACCTCCCGGCCCGGGCGGCTGAACCGCCGGGACGGTTCGGCGCCGACCGCGTAGCGTCTCCGGCATGGCCGAGGTGGAACCAGCGGTTGGGCGAATAGCGCAGATCTGGCGCTACCCGGTCAAGTCCATGACCGGCGAGCGCATCACCGCCTCCGACGTCGGCCCGCTGGGCCTGCACGCCGACCGCATGTGGGCCGTGCGCGATCTGGAGTTGGGCGCCACCACCGGCGCGAAGCGCCTGCCCGCGCTGCTCCGCTGCACTGCGCGGTTCACCGCCGAGCCGCCCCGCGGCGCCGGCCCCGCCAACGCGCCCGAAGTGGTCATCGCGCTGCCGTGCGGCGAAGAGGTCTCCAGCTCCGACCCGTCCGTGCACGCGCGGCTGTCCGAGTTCGTCCAGCGAGAAGTGCGGCTGTGCCCGCTGCCCCCGGTGAGCGACCGCAAGCAGTACCGAGGCCCGATGCTGACCAGGGCGGACGCTCGTCGCATGATGGGCGTCGACCCCGGCGAGCCGCTGCCCGACATCTCCATGTTCCCGGTGCGCAAGCTCGCCGAACTGTCCCGGTACGTGACGCCGGTGGGCAGCTACGCCGACGTGTACCCGGTGCACCTGATGACCTTCGCCAGCCTGCGCACCATGGCGCGCCGAAGCCCGGGCACCGACTTCGACGTGCGGCGGTTCCGCCCGACGGTGGTCGTGGAGGCGGTCGGCGACGGCGAGTTCCCGGAGTGGGAATGGTGCGGCGGCACGCTGGTTTCGCCCCACGCCGAGCTGACCGCCGACGTCCCCACCATCCGCTGCGTGATGCCGACCCTCGAGCAGCCCGGGCTGCCCCGCGACCCCGAGGTGACCCGGTCCGTGTCCCGACATGCCCGGCGTTGTCTCGGCGTGTACGGCACGGTCGGCAAACCCGGCCGGATCGCCGAGGGCGACCGGCTGGAGCTGCGCCCGCCCCGGCACCGGCCGGTGGCCGAGGGCGCCGGTGCCCGCGCCCGGCGGCTGCTGGTCAAGGCGGGCAACCTGGCGATGCCGAAGGGGAAGTGACACGCCCACGGGGCGTGGTTGGAGGGGGACGCATGAGTGGGGATTCCGACCTGCACAGATCGCTGAGCAGGCGGCAGATGGTGATGCTCGGGCTGGGCTCGGCGCTGGGCACCGGGCTGTTCCTGGGCGCCGGCTCGTCCATCGCCATCGCCGGGCCCGCGGTGATCCTGAGCTACCTGGTCGGCGGGCTGCTCGCCTCGGCGGTCGCGTTCGCGCTGGCCGAGATGGTCAGCGCCCAGCCGGTGCGCGGCACGTTCGGCACCGTCGCGGCGCGTTACCTCGGGCCGTTCGCCGGCTTCTCGGTGCGCTGGATCTACTGGTTCGCCACCGTGGTGGCCATCGGCAGTGAGGTCGTCGCGGCCGCCATCTACCTGCGGTTCTGGTGGCCGGCGGTGCCGGTGTGGCTGGGTGTCCTGGTCTTCTCCGCGCTGATCGTGGCGGTGAACCTGACCAACGTGCGCACCTTCGGCACCACCGAGGCGGTGCTGGCCGGGGTCAAGGTCCTGGCGGTGCTGGTGTTCATCGTGATCGGCCTGCTGCTGATCGTGTTCGGGCTGCCGGGCCAGGCCCCGACCGGGGTGGCCAACTGGACCGCGCACGGCGGCTTCCTGCCGTTCGGCGCCTCGGCCATCTGGCTGGTCATGGCGGTGGTGCTGTTCAGCTACGCGGGCATCGAGCTGGTCGCGATCAGTGCCGCCGAGGCCCGCGAGCCCGGGCCGGCGGTCCGCGCGGCGATGCGGTCCATGATGATCCGGCTGGGCCTGTTCTACCTGCTGGCCGTCGCGGTCATGCTGGCGGTGCGGCCGTGGACCGAGCTGAGCCAGGCGCACGGCGTGCGGGCCAGCCCGTTCGTCGCCATGTTCGCCGCCGCCGGCATCCCGGCCGCCGCCACGATCACCAACTTCGTCGTGCTGCTCACCGCACTGTCGGCCGCCAACGCCAACCTGTACGCGGCGACCCGGATGCTGCACTCGCTCGGCCACGACCGGCTGGCGCCGAGTGGGTTGAGCGCGGTGACGGCGGCCGGCCAGCCGCGCCGGGCGGCGCTCGCCTCGGCGGCCGGGCTGCTGGTCGCGGCGGGGTTCGCCGCGTACTCGCCGTCCGGGGTGTTCGGGGTGCTCATCTCGCTGGCCGGGTTCACCGTGATCGCGGTGTGGCTGATCAGCCTGGCCACGCTGCTGGTGTTCCGGCGCGACCCGGACCGGGGCAAGTCCAGCACCCGGCTGCGGGGCGGCCCGGTCACCCCGGTGCTGGCCATCCTGGCGCTGCTGTCGGTGTACGCCACCGGGCTGTACGTGTCCGACATGCGGATCGCCTGTCTGGTCGGGGTGCCGTTCCTGCTGCTGGTCGGCGCGGTCTACGCGCTGTTCTTCCGCCGCCGGACGGCGCGCGTCGCCTCCTGAGCGGCGGTCACCCGTCGTTGAGGGCGTGGCGCACCGAGGTGGGCAGGTCCGGGTGCTCGAACCGGAAACCCGCGTCCAGCAGGCGCCTCGGCACCACGCGCAGGCTGGCCAGCACCTCCGCCGCCATCTGGCCCATGAGCAGCCGCAACAACGGAGTCGGATAGCGCAGGGCGGCCGGGCGGTGCAGTGCGGCGGCCAGCTCCCGGGCGAAGTCGCCGCTGCGCGCCGGAGCCGGGGCGACCACGTTGTACGGGCCGCCCGCATCGGGCAGCTCGGCCAGGAACCGGACGGCCCGGACCACGTCGGTGAGCGTCACACAGCTCCAGAACTCCCGCCCGCTGCCGAGCGGCCCACCGAGGCCGAACCGGAACTGGGACAACAACGGCGGGAGCAACCCGCCCTGGCGGGACAACACCAGGCCGACCCTCAGCCGGCCGACCGGGATGGGCAGGCCCTCGGTCTCCCGGTCCCAGGCGTGCGTCACCTCGGGCAGGAACCCGTCGTGACCGGGCTCGGCGTCCTCGTCCAGCTCGGTGTCACCCCGGTCCACCCCGTAGTAGCGGATGCCGGACATGGCCAGCAGGCGACCCGGCGGGCGTTCGGCGGCGGTGATCATCTCGGCCAGGGTGCGCGCCGAGCCGACCCGGCTGTCCATCACCTGGCGCTTGTAGCCCGCGGTCCAGCGGCGGTCGGCGAGGCCGGCCCCGGCCAGGTTGATCACCAGGTCCGCGCCGCTGACCAGATCGGGGTCGGCACCGCCGGTCGGGTCCCAGCGGCGCTCGTCGGGGGCGGCCGGGGCCCGCCGGACCAGCCGGGTGACCGTGTGGCCGTCCCGCCGGAAGTCCGCGCACAGCGCCCGCCCGATCATGCCGCTGGCCCCGGTGATCACGATCTTCATCACGCCGCCTCCCGTTCCGGAGCATAGGCGCCCGCCGGCTCACTAAGGTGATCGGGTGATGGCTGAGAGTGACCGGCA
Source organism: Actinospineispora eucalypti (assembly GCF_039543365.1). NCBI lineage: Bacteria > Bacillati > Actinomycetota > Actinomycetes > Pseudonocardiales > Pseudonocardiaceae > Actinospineispora > Actinospineispora eucalypti. The sequence continues at coordinate 73,249 of NZ_BAABJP010000008.1, read as the reverse complement.
ACGCTCGCGTTTCGTGGTGTGCGGGGAGAACCCGTTGGCGTTCCGGCTGGCCGCCGCGTTGGCGGAGCAACGGGGCGCCGAGGTGACCGTGGTCGTGCGCAACCGGGGCACCGAGGTGAGCACCCGGATCGCCGAGCTGCCGGTCAGGCTGATCGAGCAGCCCAAGCTCTCGGCCAACGCGCTGCGGGCCGCCGGGGTAGAGCACGCCGACGCGCTGGCCCTGGTGGACCAGGACGACGTCGGCAACATCCACGCCGCGCTGCAGGCCCAGGAGCTGAACCCGAACCTGCGCCTGGTCATCCGGTTCTTCAACATGGGCCTGGGCTACCGGATCCGCGCGCTGTTCAAGGGCAGCGTGGTGCTGTCCGACTCGGCCACCGCGGCGCCGTTCCTGGTCGCCGCCGCGCTGGGCGAGGTGGCCCCCAGCCACGCCCGGCTGCCCGGCCGGCCGGTGCGCACGGCGTACGTGGCCCGCCGGGCCGAGGTGCCGGCCAAGCGGGTGATCTGCGGCCTGGCCATCACCGACGGCGAGGCCGACCCGGTCCGGCTGCCCGCCGACGAAGGCGCCGCCGACCTGGTCCTGGCCCTGGGCGAGGGCGCGGACCCTTCGCGCCGGTGGCGGGTCCGGCGGCGAGCCCGCGACCTGCTGACCACCACCTGGGCCTGGCTGAAGGTGGTGCTCAACCGCAGCCTGGTGATGGCCACCCTGCTGATGATCGGCCTGCTGGTGGTCGGCACCGCCCTGTTCGCCGGGCTGGCCGGGCACTCCTGGGCCAACTCGGTGTACCTGACCGTGCTGGACGTGGCCGGCGCGGCTGATCCGGAGCTGCGGCTGAGCGCGGTGGAGAAGATCATCCAGGCGGCCATCACGGTGATCGGCATCGCGGTGGTCCCGGTGGCCACCGCCGCCGTGGTGGACAGCGTGGTGCGGGCCCGGCTCTCACTGGCGTCCGGGCGGCCGGGTCCGATGGCCGGTCACGTCGTCGTGGTCGGGCTGGGCAACGTGGGCTCCCGGATCACCGGCGCGCTGCACGACCTCGGCGTGCCCGTGGTGGGCGTGGAGCTGCGGGAGGAGGCGGTGGGCGTGCGCGCCGCCCGCGCACTCGACATACCGGTGGTGCTGGGCAACGCCAGCCAGTGGGAGATCCTGCGCGAGGCCCAGGTGCAGACCAGCCGCGCGCTGGTCGCGGTGACCAACGACGACGTGATCAACCTGGAGGCGGCGCTGCACGGCCTGGCCATGCGCAAGGACCTGCGCGTGGTGCTGCGGCTGTTCGACGACGACCTGGCGGAGCGGGTGCGGGACTTCGGCATCGCCGCATCACACAGCGTGTCCTTCCTCGCCGCGCCGGCGTTCGCGGCGGCCATGATGCAGCGGGAGGTGCTGGCCACCATCCCGATCGGCCGGCGGGTGCTGCTGTTGTCAGACCTGCCGGTGCTGCCCGGCGCCACGATGGTCGGCAAGCCGCTGGGCGAGCTGAGCGAACCCACCGTGGTGCGCGTGCTGGGCCTGCAACGCGGCGGGGACATGCCGCTCGAGCTGCCCCCGCCGGCGGGCTACGAGGTGGCCGGCGGCGACCGGCTGCTGGTGGTCGCCACCCGCGGCGGCCTCACCCGGTTCCTCGCCGACGCCGGCACCGGCCGCCGCGCCCCCGAGCCGACCTGACGTTCACACCGCGGCGGACTGGCCCGGGGTGAGCGCGATGACCCGGTCACCGACGCCCCGGCCCTCGGCGAAAGCCTTCATGCTCTTCGTGGTCTGGGAGAAGTGGGCCCATGAGTCCGCATGGACCGGCACGATCGTCGCCCCGGCCAGGACCTCGGCGGCCTCGGTGGCCGTCTCGTCGCTGAAGGTGACGTAGTCGGGACCGAGCACGGGGAAGCTCGGCCCGCCGGCGAACAACAGCGCGATCTCGATGTGCGGGAACCGCCCGGCGACCTCTCGGACGATCTCCACGTCGGAGTTGTCACCGGACACGTAGATCGTCTTCTCGCCGGGGGACTCGATCACGAAGCCGATGACCGGGCCGATGGCCTGCCAGACCCCCTCGGGACCGTGGTGCGCCGGAACCGCGGTGACCGTGACGACCCGGCCGTCGGGCGAGGTCACGGTGCGGGACTCCCACTCCGCCAGCGCCTGGGCCCCGGGGATGATCGCCGCCACGACGTCGGTGGTGAAGACGTGCGGGACCCGCGCGGCGAACTCCCGGCCGGCCGCGTCCAGGTTGTCCCAGTGCTCGTGGGAGGCGAGCACCACGTGGACCTCACCGAGCTGTGCGGGCTCGATGGCCGGCGATGTGGTCTTGACCAGCGTCACACCCTCGTGGCCGGTCCGGTCCGGGCCGTAGGACGTCGGCCCGTCGAACGTGGGATCGGTGAGGATGCGCAGCCCGGCGTACTCGATCAACGCGGTAGGCCCGCCGATCAAGGTGATGGGAACGGTCGAGGTCATGCCTCCGATACAACCTCGGCGCGGGGCACCGGGAAAGTTCTAGCTTTGAACCGGTCCCGGACCGCGGACCGCCGGGCGGTTGGGGAACCAGGTCGGGAACCGCCGGGCGTACTCCACGGGTCCTTCGAAGGTGATGTCGCGGCGGGCGATGGCGTCACGGCAGGTGCGCCGGCCCCAGTGCAGGTCGCTGAGGATCGCCGGCGACGACCGCACGACCAGGTCCGAGCAGCCCAGCTCGCTGCCGAGGCAGGCCCGGACACCGGTCCGGTCGACCCGCAGCCAGGCCGAGCGCTCCTCGGAGTCGGAGAAGAACTGGATGCTAATCTTCCCGTCGGGGAGCAGCGAACGCTCGATGCTGCCCTGTGCGCTCCGCAGAAACGAGAACGCGCTGCTCCGGTCGTCCGGGTCGGACGAGAGCCGCCACGTCAGCGCCCAGTCACCCAGCGCCCGGAGCACCGGTTCCAGGCCCCGGCCGGCGTCGGTCAGTGCGTACGCGTGCTTCGCCCGGCCGTCGGTGTCGGCGATACCTTTCCGGTCCACGATGCCGAGCCGCTCGAGATACCGCAGACGGGACGCGAGCAGGCTCCGCGAGAGACCGGGCAGAGCGTCCCGGATCTCCCCGAATCGCGTGTTGCCCACGCCGAGCTCACGGACGATGAGCAGTGACCAACGGTCCCCGAGCAGGCGGATGGCGGTCGAGACCTCGCAGTAGTCCGCGTTCGGCGGCAAACCGGGCTCGAGGATCTCGGACGGGGATCGCGCTTCGAAGGTCACGGCTACTCCACTGCTGAGGCGGTCACGTCCTCCACTCCATGAATGATGTACCGCACGTTCCCCTCGGCGTCGAACACCGGCTCGTTCAGCGGCCTCCAGTAACGCTCCCGGAAGACGCCGTCCGCGTCCGCGATGTCGTATCGCACGATCGGCAGGCGATGGCCCTTCTTCTCGGACAGGACGCGCTCGAAGCCGGCGAGCATGACCGCGTTGCCCGAGGCATCCGGGTCGTCGGGGTTGTCCGGGAACGCTTCGAACTGGTTCTTTCCCAGCACCTCGTCGCGGGATCGGCCGACCGCCGCGAGAAGCCCGTCGGTGATCGCGACGATGTTCCAGTCGAGGTCGTACGCCGCGTACTGCCCGGGAATGGCGTTGAAGATCCGCTCCAGGTCCGCCGCTTCCACCGGCCCTCCAGAGATTCGTGAACTGGCCCGCCCGCAGTCTCGCCCCGCGCACGGGTGCCCGACCAGTCCAAAACCTGAACCATTGGCGAGCGGCCAACATCAACGGCCGCTAGTTTTCGACCGGGAAGCCTTATCGAACGAGGAGGGGAACCGGATGACCGAACGGTTGGACGGCAAGGTTGCACTGATCACCGGGGCGGCCCGGGGTCAGGGCCGCAGCCATGCGGTCACCCTGGCCGGGCTGGGCGCCGACGTGATCGCGGTGGACATCTGCGCGCAGATCGACACCGTCGCTTACCCGATGGCGACCAAGGAGGACCTGGCCCAGACCGTCGCCGAGGTGGAGGCCTTGGACCGGCGGATCGTGGCGGCCGAGGTGGACGTGCGAGACGGCGAGGCGCTGCGCGCGGCGGTCGACGAGGGCGTCGCCGAGCTGGGCGGGGTGGACATCGTGCTGGCCAACGCCGCCATCGCCTCGCTGGGCAACAACTCGGACGACGCCTCGCGGATCTTCCAGGCCACGCTCGACGTGAACCTGACCGGGGTGTGGCACACCGTGCACGCCGCCGCGCCATTCATGATCGAGCAGGGCAGGGGAGGGGCGATCGTGCTGACCAGTTCCACCCAGGGGCTCAGCGGCCGGGGCGGCGACGGGTCGCCCGCGCTGGAGGCCTACTGCGCCAGCAAGCACGCGGTGGTCGGCCTGATGCGCAGCTGGGCGAACTGGCTGGCGCCGCACCGGATCCGGGTCAACACCGTGCACCCCACCGGCGTGAACACCCCGATGGTGCACAACGACGCGATGCGCCGGCACGCGGAGGAGCACCCCAGCATGATCGCCGCGATGACCAACCTGCTGCCCGTGGAGATCGTGGAGCCGGTGGACATCAGCAACGCGGTGGCCTGGCTGGTGTCCGACGCGGCCCGCTACGTCACCGGCGTGACCCTGCCGGTGGACGCCGGGTTCAGCGTCCGATAGCCCCGCGCACCAGTTCGGCGAACCGGTCCGGCTCCTGCAGCGGGCCGAAGTGGCCGACGTCGGGCATCACGTGCAACGAGGCGCCGATCCGCTCCGCCGCCCGCCGGGTGGTCCGCCGGTGCCTCGGTTCGGACTCGCCGCCGACCACCACGGTGACCGGGCAGCCCACCGGCCGCACGTACGGCCACCACTCCGGGTTGGCCGTCGCGTACACGTCGGCCTCCAGCTCCGGTGCGCACTTGCTGACCACCGAGCCGTCCGGCTGGGCGGTGAACCCGTGCGCGAGGTAGGCGTCCAGCACCTCCGGGTGCAGCACGTTGGTCGGCGGCTTGGCGGTGGCGTGCTCCCGCGCCTCGGCCAGGTCGGCGAACCGGACCCGCCGTCGCCGGGTGCTGCGCACCATCAGCGCGCGGCGCTGCTCGTCCGCCTCCTCCACCCGCTCGACCAGCGCCGGCTCGTACAGCACCAGACCTGCGAACGTGCCCGGCCGGTCGTGCTCGGCGATCAGCATCGAGGTGGCGCCGAACGAGTGGCCGACGCCGATCAGCGGGCCGCCCAGGTCCGTGGCGGCCACCCGCATGTCGTCGCCGAACCACTGCCAGCTCAGCGGCCCCTGCCCGGCCGGGGTGTCGCCGTGTCCGCGCAGGTCCACCGCCACCGCCCGCACCCTGTCGGCCAGCCGGGCCGCGATCGGCGCCCAGACCCGCCCGTGCATCCCGGCCGCGTGGCCGAACAACACCAAGGAGCCGGCGCCACCCAGCTCGTGCACGGCAGGTTTCGAGCGCATGCCGTGGATGATCCCAAGCCCGGCACGAAGCCGCCCGCCGAACGTCTCGTGTCGGGGCACCGGTAGGGCATCGCTGCTTACCGTCTGGTTATTAGTCACGGAGCGTTGCTAGCTGTGGGTCGAGTGGCGGGCCCCGGTCGTTCCGCCTTGGCGAGAACCGTGGGGTGATCGCCGTTCCTGGCAGTCGTCACCGTGCGTATCCATCACTGAACGCCCCACCCCGCACCCGAGCGGACCTGGGTGGCGCCTGTTGCGCTGGTCTGATCACCGATGCCATGGGCAACATGCCAATGCGGCCGCCTCAAGTGCCCCGAAGCGACTGTTCCGGCTCTCCGCAGTCGGCGGCGCCGAGTGTGACCTACCGTACGTAGCTTTGGTGTCGACCCGCTCGACAGGGTGTTGACTTAGTAGACAATTTGTCAATAAGCTCGCGGCATGGCCGAAGAACACGTCGATGTACTGATCGTCGGGGCCGGGCTGTCCGGCATCGGCGCCGCCTGCCACCTGCGTCGGCAGTGCCCGGGCAAGACGTTCGCGATCCTCGAGGCGAGGGACGCGATCGGCGGCACCTGGGACCTGTTCCGCTACCCGGGGATCCGTTCGGACTCCGACATGTACACGCTCGGCTACTCGTTCTCGCCGTGGACCGAGCCCAAGGCCATCGCCGACGGGGACTCCATCCGCGACTACGTGCGGGACACCGCCGCCCGCTACGGCGTGGACCAGCACATCCGCTTCCGGCACCGGGTGCTCGGCGCCGACTGGTCCAGCGCGGACGCCACCTGGACGGTACGCGCGGAGCGCGAGGACCCGGACGGGAACTCCGAGCCGGTCACCTTCACCTGCTCGTTCCTGTTCGTGAACGCGGGCTACTACCGCTACGACCAGGGCTACACGCCGGAATTCCCCGGCGTCGCCGACTACACCGGCACGCTCATCCACCCCCAGCACTGGCCGGAGGACCTGGACTACGCCGGCAAGCGGGTGGTGGTCATCGGCAGCGGCGCGACGGCGGTGACCCTGGTGCCGGCGATGGCCGAGAAGGCCGCGCACGTCACCATGCTGCAGCGCTCGCCCACCTACATCGTGTCCATGCCGGCCCGCGACCCGCTGGCCGACCTGCTGCGCGACCGGCTCCCGACCCGCCTGGCCTACCCGCTGCTGCGCTGGAAGAACGTCGGCCTGATGACGCTGAGCTACCAGCTCAGCCGCAAGTTCCCCGGGCTGATGAAGGCGATCCTGCGCAAGGGCGTGAAGGACGCGCTGCCGGCCGGCTACGACGTCGACGCCCACTTCAAGCCCAGCTACGACCCGTGGGACCAGCGGCTCTGCCTGATCCCCGACGGCGACCTGTTCCGCACCATCCGGGACGGCCGGGCGGACGTGGTCACCGACCACATCGACACGTTCACCCCCACCGGCCTGCGGCTGCGCTCCGGCCGCGAGCTGGAGGCGGACATCGTGATCACCGCCACCGGGCTGAACGTACAGGCCATGGGCGGGATGAACCTGACCGTGGACGGCGAGGATCTGGAGCCCGGCAAGACCGTGGCCTACAAGGGCATGATGCTCTCCGGGGTGCCCAACTTCGCGCTCACCATCGGCTACACCAACGCCTCCTGGACGCTCAAGGCCGACCTGGTTGCCGAGTACGTGTGCCGGCTGCTCAACCACCTGGACGCCACCGGCAAGCGGGTGGTCACGCCGCTGCCGCCGCCCGAGGGCCAGCCGCTGCGGCCGCTGATCGACCTCCAGTCCGGGTACGTGCTGCGCAGCGTGGGGAGCATGCCCCAGCAGGGCGCGGTGGCCCCGTGGCGGCTGCACCAGAACTACACGCGCGACGTGCTGCTGATGCGCCGGGGTTCGATCCAGGACGCGGGCATCCGGTTCAGCTCGCCCGCGCCGGGGGCACCGGCACCGGCGGCACCGTCCGGAGCCGCAGAGCCAGCACCAGCGCGCCGCTGAGCAGCACGGTCAGGTAACCGGTGACGCCCGGCCAGCCCAGGTGGTCGTAGGCCACGCCGCCGAGTGATCCGCCGACGCTGCTGCCCGCGTAGTAGGCGAACAGGTAGAGCGCCGCCGCCTGGGCCGGCGCGCCACCGGGCAGCAGTGACGCGCGGCGGCCGACGAAACCGCTGGCCACCGAGTGGGCGGCGAAGAAGCCGAGGGTGGTGAGCAGCAGGCCGGCCAGCACGGCGGGCAGCCAGGCCGGCGCGCCCACCCACACCCCGGCGATGGCCACCAGCACGGCGGCCCAGAGCACCCGGCGGCGGCCGAACCGGTCACCCATCCGGCCGCCCCCGGTGGAGGCCCAGGTCCCGGCCAGGTAGCCGAGGAAGATCAGCCCGACCAACGTGCCGGGCAGCCGGAACGGCGGGGCGAGGAGCCGGAAGCCCAGGTAGTTGTAGACGGTCACGAACGAGCCCATCAGCAGGAAGCCGATGCCGAACAGGCAGCGCAGCGCCGGGTCGGCCAGGTGCGTGCGCAGCGGACCGGCGATGTCGCGCAACCGGGTGCGCGGCGGGTCCGGGGCCACCGGCGGGGGCAGCAGCAGCCGGAACGCCACGGTGCACAGCAGCGACACCACACCGATCACCGCCAGCGCGAGCCGCCAGCCGCCCAGGTCGGCGACCACCCCGGTGACCAGCCGCCCGGACAAGCCGCCCAGCGTGTTCCCGGCGATCAGCAGGCCCATCGCGCCGCCCAGCCAGCGGGGCGCCACCTCGCGGGTCACGTGGGCCATGGCCATCGCGGGCAGCGCCGCGAGCGCCACCCCCTGCGCGGCGCGCACCGCGACCAGCGCGCCGAACGACGGCGCCAGCGGGGCGAGCAGGCCGAGGATTGCCGAAAGGGCGAGTGCCCAGGTCATCACCCGGGCCCGCCCCCACGACTCGGCCACGACGGACAGCGGGACGATCGCCAGCGCCAGTGCCCCGGTGGTCGCGGACAGCGCCAGGCTGGCCGTGGACGCGGACAGCCGGAACTCCTCCGCGAGTGTCGGCAGCAGCGCCTGGGCGCAGTAGACCAGCACGAACGTGGCCAGGCCGGCACACCACAGCGCGGCGCCGAGCCGCCGGTACGCACGGGCACCGCGCTCGTGGCCGGCGATCGGACTGGCCTCGGGGGATGCCGTGGAGGTCACGTAGGTCCACGCTAGGTCGCGGATTTCCATGCGTCCAATGCATGTTTGCATCTCCTACGATGCACTTGTGCATGAGCGACTGGGCGAGGCCGAGGCGCTCGCCGCGCTGGCCCCCAGGTTGCGCCAGTTCGTGGCGGTCGCCCGTGCGGAGCACCTGACCCGCGCGGCCGACCAGATCGGCGTGCCGCAGCCCACGCTGAGCCGGGCCATCGCCCGACTGGAGGCCGAGCTGGGCATCACCCTGTTCCTGCGCACCGGCCGGTCGCTGCGCCTCACCCGGGAAGGCCGGGCGCTGTTGCAGCACGCGGACCGGGCACTCACCGAGCTGGCCGTGGCCGCCCGGGAGCTGGCCGGTGACACCCACGGCATGCACGGGCGGGTGGCCCTGGGATTCCTCACCACGCTCGGGGCCGAGGTGGTACCCAGGTTGCTGCGGGACTTCCACGCCGAGCACCCGAACATCCGGTTCGACCTGGTCCAGGGCGGTCACACCGAGGTGCTGGACCGGCTGCGGGACGGCGCCGCCGACCTGGCGCTCACCTCACCCGTCCGCCCGGAGCCGGGCATCGTCGGGCAACCCCTGGGCGAGCAGGAGCTCCGGCTCACCGTCCCCGCCGGACACCGCCTCGCCCGGCACCCCGACGGTGTTTCCACTGGGGTGCCGCTGGCCGAGATCGCCGAGGAGCCGTTCGTCGGCTTCCTGCCCGGGTTCGGGCTGCGCACCACCGTGGACGACTTCTGCCGGGCGGCCGGGTTCCTGCCCCGGCTGGCCTTCGAGGGCGGCGACGTGGAGACCCTGCGCGGCCTGGTCAGCGCCGGACTCGGGGTGTCCCTGCTGCCCTCCTCGCCGCACCCGCTGCCGGCCGGCGTGGTCGAGCTGGCGGTCACCTCGCCCCGCGCCACCCGGGTGGTCGGCCTGCTGTGGATGCGCGGCCGGGCGCTGAGCCCTCCAGTGCGCGCGCTGCGCGAGTTCGTCCAGCGCGCCGGCCCCGCCCTGCTGACCACCGACGCCCCCCGCTAGCGCGTCTCAGTCGTGTTTCGCCTCGTAGCGCAGCAGGACGGTGCCGCCCGGGAAGGTGCGGTTCTCCAACAGCCGCAGCGAGATCCATGACGGCAGTGTCGGGAAGAACGGGGTGCCGCCGCCCACGGCGGTTGGCGCGACCACGATCCGGTACTCGTCCACCAGTCCGGCCCGCACGATCGGCGCGGCCAGCGTCGCGCCCGCCACCTCCAGCCGGCCGTCGGTTTCGGCTTTCAGCTTTGTCACCACCTCGACCGGGTCGCCGCGTTCCAGGCGAGAGTTCCAGGCGACCGACTCCAGGGTGCGCGAGAACACCACCTTGGGCATGTCGCACCAGATGCGGGCGAAGTCGACGATCATCGGGGTGGCGTCCGGGGCCTTGTCGGCGGTCGGCCAGTACGCGGACATCAGTTCGTAGAGCCGCCGCCCGTAGAACGACAGGGCGGTCTCCCGCTCGAAGTCGTTCCAGTACTGGTGCAGTTCTTCGCTCGGATCGCTCCAGTCGATGTTGCCCTGTGCATCGGCGATGTACCCGTCCACCGACACGTTGAAGCCATAGATGAGTCTGCCCATGTAGTTCAGACTGCACCGGAGGGCAAGCCTCATCGCCACGGCGAGAAGCAGTTATCTGTTCATCCCCGGGGGTTCGCCCTTCCCGGAGGCGGTCCACAGGTTTTGATCATTGCTCCGCGGACAAGCTCGGTGGAGCCAACCCGCGCAACTTCAGCCTGAAGATCGACATCAACCTGACGCACGTTTCGCCGGACTCAGAGGTACCTGAGGTTGATGTCGATCACCCGCAACATCTGAACGCCAGCTTGCCCGCCACATACGGCCGATCTGGCATCCCGAAGTGACTGAACCACCCTGCCCAGGTGACTGAATCAGCGTCACCGGGATCCGAGCACACCAACGACTACGACTACGCACCAGCCACGACGTGACCGAACTTACCGACCAGCAGCGGAAGAACCGGGGCGAGTTCATCTCCACCGTCTACCGCACCGAGCACGCGGTGGTCGGGTCCACCCGGAGAAGGGGGAGAAGGCGCTGCTGCTCGGCCAGGTCGCGCAGTGCCCGCTCGGCCCTCGCCGGCTGGGCAACTAGGCCTGAGGCGCCCTCGGCCTGGGCAGCCCGACCAGCTCGGGCATCGGCGGTCCGAGGCGCTTCCCCGGCGGGAACCTGATGGGCACCCGGACCATGCCCTGCACCTGGCTGGCCAGCCAGGTCGAACCGATCTCCCGGTCGATCCCGAACTCCGGGATGCGGCGCAGCAGTTCCTCCAGCAGGATCCGCAGTTCCAGCCGGGCGATATGCGCACCCAGGCACCGGTGCACATGTGCACCGAAACCGAAGTGTCGATTGGGCGACCGATCCAGTCGAAATGTCGTTGCGTCGGAGAATTCGCGCTCATCCCGATTTGTCGCGCCGGTGAGTACCAACAAGGAATCACCGGCCTTCATCGGACAGCCGGCTATTTCGGTGTCCCGGGTGATCTGCCGGCCGAGCTGCACAGGCGTCCAGAGCCGCACGAACTCCTCCACCGCCCGGGGCAACAGACGGGAATCCGCCGCCAGCTTCCGGCGTAGGTCGGCGTCCTCGGCGAGATGGTGAATAATCGAACCAATGATCTTCTGCGTAGTGTCCACACCGGCCACCAACAGGGTCAGACAGTACCCCAGCAGCTCCTCCTGGCTGAGCGGTACGCCGTCGGGTTCGGCGCGCAGCAGCACGGACAGCACGTCGTCGCCCCCGGCGCCGGCCCGCCGCCGCTCGGCCAGCCGCTCGGTGAAATATCCGTACTGCTCCATGGCGGCGGCGAAGGCCGACTCGGGGTTGGTCGCCGAGCCGTGCACGATCCGTTCCACCCAGTCGCACAGCGTCCGGGTATCGCCCGCCGGCAGGCCCAGCAGCCTGGTCAGCACAAACGCCGGTAATGGCACCGCCACGGAGCGGAACGCGTCACAGTGTCCGGCCTCGATGAAATCGTCGATCAGCCCGGTCACCGCGGCCCGGATCGGCTCGGCGTGCCGCTCCTGGGCGACCTGGGCCGAGAAGACCCGGTTCACCACGTCCCGGTAGCGACGGTGCTCCGGCGGGTCGATCTCCTCCGGGATCATCGGCGCGGCCTGTGGGTGTGGCGGGATGGTCACCACGCGGGAGGAAAAGGTATCGGTGTCCTGAATGACCGCGGCGGCCTCCGGATAGCCGGTGACCAGCCAGTACCCGCCATATCGCGCACTCTTTCCGACCGGGCACTCCCGGCGGAGTTCGGCATACCGTTCAAACCAGACTTCCGCGGGTATCCCCTGATCATTATGATCGAAATCCTGATAAGTGGCAGACTTATCCCGCACGACGTTATGATCCATTTGCTTCCCCAAGTCGGAGACGACAATGCTCGCGAGGACTATTCCGTCCGGATCCGCAATCGATCGTAAGCACGGGTAAATGTTTGTGTCAACGCGATAGCAAGATCGGCCCAGTCGCTCGGACTAATCCGAAATTCGACTGGGCCGGTCGGGTGATTTTATTCAGTACGTCAGCGGTACCCGGACGTGGTCGAATATGAGGCTGGTCTGGGTGCCCGCGACGTCCGAGTCGCCGTTCAGGTTGAGCACCAGGTCGCGCAGCGCGGCCGTGCCCGCCGTGGCGACGTGCAGCAGGTAGTCGTCCACGCCGGCCAGGAAGTAGATGTCCCGCACCTCGGGCCGCCCGGAGACCCGGCTCACGAACTGGTTGAGATGGTTGCGCGCGTCGCTGTGCAGGCGGACCGAGATCATCGCCTGCAGCGGATGACCGGTGGACGCCGGGTCGATGTCGGCGTGGTACCCCCGGATCACCCCGCGCGCGCGCAACGCGCGTACTCGCCCGAGGCAGGTGGACGGGGCGATGCCGACCAGCTCGGCCAGTGCGTTGTTGGTGATCCGGGCGTCACGCTCCAGGTGGTGCAGCAGCTCCCGGTCGACCGGGTCCAGTGTGACGGGCCGCGGATCCTGCGGCCGGGACCCCACGTGAGGACCCTTTCGCGCGCTATCTGCACTCATCGCCCTACCTCACAGAATTATCTGCAGATTCATTGGCAGAATCCCGCTATATCTTCATCATAGTCGCATCCGGCTTGCGACAAGGAGATGTCATGAGGATCGCCGTTCCCCGCGAGGTCAAGGACAACGAGTTCCGGGTTGCCCTCACCCCCGCCGGGGTGCACGAGTTGGTCAGCCGCGGGCATGAGGTGATCGTCGAGCAGGATGCCGGCGCGGGTTCCGCGATCCTCGACGAGGAGTACAAGGCCGCGGGTGCGCAGATCCTCGGCGACGCCGCCTCGGTGTGGGCCAGCGCGGAGCTGCTGCTCAAGGTCAAGGAGCCGATCGAGTCCGAGTACCACCACCTCCGGTCGGACCTGACCCTGTTCACCTACCTGCACCTGGCCGCGTCCCGGCCGTGCACCGACGCGCTGCTGTCCGCCGGCACCACGTCCATCGCCTACGAGACCGTGCGCACCGCCGACGGCCGGCTGCCGCTGCTCGCCCCGATGAGCGAGGTCGCCGGCCGGCTGGCCCCGCAGGTCGGCGCGTATCACCTGATGCGCTCCGCCGGCGGGCGCGGCATGTTGCCCGGCGGCGTCCCCGGCGCTCCCGGGGCTCGCGTGGTGATCATTGGCGGTGGCGTGTCCGGGCAGAACGCGGCCGCCATCGCGGTCGGCATGGGTGCCCAGGTGACCGTGCTGGACCTGGATCTGGACAAGCTGCGCGACATCGACGCCCAGTACCACGGCCGGATCCGCACCGTGTACTCCACCGCGTACGCGCTCGAGCAGGAGGTACTCCAGGCCGACCTGGTCATCGGCGCGGTCCTGGTGCCCGGCGCCCGGGCTCCCCGGCTGGTGTCCAACGAACTGGTCGCCCGGATGAAGAAGGGCGCCGTGCTGGTGGACATCGCGATCGACCAGGGCGGTTGCTTCGCCGACTCCCGCCCGACCACGCACGCCAACCCGACCTACCCGGTGCACGACACGGTGTTCTACTGCGTGGCCAACATGCCCGGCGCCGTGCCGCACACCTCCACCCACGCGCTGACCAACGCCACGCTGCCCTACGTGCGCAAGCTCGCCCAGCAGGGCTGGCGGGAGGCGCTGCGGGCCGACGCCGCGCTGGCCGAGGGCCTGAGCACCCACCGGGGCCAGCTCATCACCGAGGCCGTGGCCACCGCACACGAGCTGCCGTTCACGCCGCTGGCCGAGGTGCTCGGCTGAGCCACCCACCCCGACCCACAGGGCCGCAAGCTGCCTTTCCGGCGCCTTGCGGCCCTTTCGCGAGTCCCCTATGCCCCTAATCGGAGCAGCGCCCGGCTCCTGGATCGGCCATTAGGGGAACCAGGTGGGTTCCCCGATTACCTGTCCCGATGCCTGCCATAGTCTTTGCATCAACGTCAAGGACGTACATCGCTCCCCAACCAAGACTTAGGAGTTGACTGAGATGGCCCAGAGCCTCCTCGAATGGATCCGCGACCTGCTGGACGACCCGGACGCCCGTGACGCGTTCCTGGACGACCCGAACGGCTACGCCGCCGACCACGGGTTCCACAACCTCAGCGGCGCCGACGTGTACGACGCCCTGTGCCTGATCGCGGATAACGACCACGGGCACTACCCGGCGCCGAGGCACTACGACCACGACGGCGACGACCACGATGGTGCGACGTACCTGAAGAGCTACGTCAACAACAACTACACCACCATCGAGGACCACAGCACCAACATCGACAACTCGATCCACCAGAACATCGACACCGACGGTGGCGACTTCAACCAGGTCATCGACAACGACCCGGTGGTGGCCTCGGGCGACGGTGCGGTGGCCGCCGGCGGCGACATCCGGGACAGCACGGTGACCACCGGCAACGGCAACGTGGTCGGCGACAACAACCAGGCCGTCACCGGCGACGACAACACCAGCTCGTTCGGCTCCGGCGACGCGACCAGCTCCAACATCGGCCACGCCAGCTTCGGCGACGGCGGCTCGATGTCGGTCGGTGGCGACTCGCACGGCTACAACAGCGACAACGACACCAACACCTCGGTGCACAACTCCGGCGACGGGGACACCGCGGTGAACGTTGCCGGCGACCACGGCTACGCCGACCAGGGCGTGGACCAGAGCCACACCGACAACAGCGACTACTCGAACTACGAGGACAACTCGCGCAGCGACAGCCACGACGACGTCGGCTCGCACAACGAGGTGCGCGACTACGACAGCCACGACACGGACATCGTCCACACCTGATCGACCAGGCACGGCCAACGGCCGGTTCCCCCGCACAACCGGGGGAGCCGGCCGTTTCGCGTGAGGGAGATGCCGAGGAAGGGGAGTGGCTGGTGCGCGACATCAGTATCGCCGCATGGCACGATTTCCCGGGTGGCCAACGGATCGGATCGGGAGCAGCACCTGCGTGACCTCGCGCGGCTGCGCCGCGTCCGCGACCGGATCGACCGCGAGTACGCCCAGCCGCTCGACGTGGAGGCGCTGGCCCGGGGCGCGCACATGTCGGCCGGGCACCTCAGCCGGCAGTTCCGGCTGGCCTACGGCGAGTCCCCCTACAGCTACCTGATGACCCGGCGCATCGAACGGGCCATGGCATTGCTGCGCCGGGGCGGCCTCAGCGTCACCGAGGTGTGCTTCGCCGTCGGTTGTTCCTCCCTGGGCACCTTCAGCACCCGGTTCACCGAGCTGGTCGGCGTGCCGCCCAGCGTCTACCGGGAGCAGCAGGCTCGCGCCACGGCCGGGATGCCGGCGTGCGTGGCGAAACAGGTCACCAGACCGATCAGGAATCGAGAAGCACCCGTCACCGGGCCGTCGATAGCGTGACCGCCATGGATATCACGATTCACGCGAGCTTCCTGCCGCACACCGACCCGGACTCCGCCCTCAACTTCTACCGGGACATTCTCGGCTTCGAGGTGCGCAACAACGTCGGTTACAACGGCATGCACTGGATCACGGTCGGCCCGGCCGGCCAGGACACCGCCATCGTGCTGTTCCCGCCGGAGGCGACTCCGGGGCTCACCGACGACGAGCGGAAGACCATCTCCGAGATGATGGCCAAGGGCACCTTCGGCAGCATCAGCCTGGCCACCAAGGACCTCGACAGCGTCTTCGACCGGCTGCAGGCCGCCGGCGCCGAGGTCGTCCAGGAGCCGACCGAGCAGCCGTACGGCGCCCGCGACTGCGCCTTCCGCGACCCCTTCGGCAACCACATCCGCATCGAGCACCTGCGCTGAACCCTGCCTGACCCGTTCCTGGATGGAGAACTCTTGAGCATCGCCACGAGCACGGACACCCGGTCGCCGGCGCCCCACATCGCCGACACGCACGACCTGATCCGGGTGCACGGCGCACGGGAGAACAACCTGAAGGATGTCAGCGTCGAGCTCCCGAAGCGACGGCTGACGGTGTTCACCGGGGTGTCCGGCTCGGGCAAGAGCTCGCTGGTGTTCGGCACGATCGCCGCCGAGTCGCAGCGGCTGATCAATGAGACCTACAGCGCGTTCATCCAGGGTTTCATGCCGAACCTGGCCCGGCCCGACGTCGATGTGCTCGAGGGCCTGACCACCGCGATCACCGTGGACCAGCAGCGGATGGGCGCCGACCCCCGGTCCACGGTCGGCACCGCGACCGACGCCAACGCGATGCTGCGGATCCTGTTCAGCCGCCTGGGGCAGCCCCACATCGGCTCGCCCCAGGCCTACTCCTTCAACGTCGCCTCCATCAGCGGCGCCGGGGCGGTCAAGTTCGAGAAGGGCGGGAAGACCGTCAAGGAGCGGCGCAGCTTCAGCGTCACCGGTGGCATGTGCGTGCGGTGCGAGGGCCGGGGCTCGGTCAACGACCTCGACCTGACCCAGATCTACGACGAGAACAAGTCGATCAACGGGGGAGCGATCACCATCCCCGGCTACAGCATGGAGGGCTGGTACGGCCGAATCTACCGGGGCTGCGGCTGGTTCGACCCGGACAAGCCGGTCCGCGAGTTCAGCGAGACGGAACTGCACGACCTCCTGCACAAGGAGGCCACCAAGATCAAGGTGGACGGGGTCAACCTGACCTACCTCGGGCTGGTGCCGCAGATCCAGAAGTCGTACCTGTCCAAGGACATCGAGGCGATGCAGCCGCACATCCGCGCCTTCGTGGAGCGGGTCGCCACGTTCACCGCCTGTCCCGACTGCGGCGGTACCCGGCTGTCCGAGCTGGCCCGGTCCTCCAAGATCAACGGACTGAGCATCGCCGACGCGTGCGCGATGCAGATCAGCGACCTGGCCGAGTGGCTCCGCGACCTGACCGAACCCTCCGTCGCGCCGCTGCTGGCCAAGCTCGGGCACACCCTCGACTCGTTCGTGGAGATCGGGCTCGGCTACCTCTCGCTGGACCGGCCGGCCGGCACGCTGTCCGGCGGCGAGGCGCAGCGCACCAAGATGGTCCGACATCTCGGTTCCTCGCTGACCGACGCCACCTACGTCTTCGACGAGCCCACCACCGGCCTGCACCCGCACGACATCCAGCGGATGAACAACCTGCTGCTGCGCCTGCGGGACAAGGGCAACACCGTGCTGGTCGTGGAGCACGAGCCGGAGACGATCGCCATCGCTGACCACGTCGTCGACCTCGGCCCGGGCGCGGGCGTGGCGGGCGGCACGGTCTGCTTCGAGGGAACCGTGGATGCGCTGCGGGCCAGCGGCACCGTCACCGGCCGGCACTTCGACGACCGGGCCAGCTTGAAGGAGAAGGTGCGCACCGCGACCGGTGCGCTGGAGATCCGGGGCGCGACGGCGCACAACCTGCGCGACGTGGACGTGGACATCCCGCTCGGCGTGCTGGTCGTGGTCACCGGGGTGGCCGGGTCGGGCAAGAGCTCGCTGGTGCACGGGTCCATCCCGGGCGGTGCGGGCGTGGTGTCCATCGACCAGACCCCGATCCGAGGCTCGCGGAGGAGCAATCCGGCGACCTACACCGGCCTGCTGGAACCGATCCGCAAGGCGTTCGCCAAGGCCAACGGAGTGAAGCCGGCGCTGTTCAGCGCCAACTCCGAGGGTGCCTGCCCGACCTGCAACGGCGCCGGCGTGATCTACACCGACCTGGCCATGATGGCCGGCGTCGCCACCACTTGCGAGGAGTGCGAGGGGCGGCGGTTCGAGGCCTCGGTGCTGGAGTACAAGTTCGGCGGCCGGGACATCAGCGAGGTGCTGGCCATGTCGGTGACCGAGGCCGAGGCGTTCTTCGGCGCGGGGGAGACCCGCACACCGGCCGCCCACGCCGTCCTGGAGCGCCTGGTCTCGGTCGGGCTGGGCTATCTGACCATCGGTCAGCCGCTGACCACGCTGTCCGGCGGCGAGCGGCAACGGCTCAAGCTGGCCACCCACATGGCGGAAAAGGGTGGCATATATGTCCTGGACGAACCGACCACCGGTCTACACCTGGCCGATGTCGAACAACTGCTCGGTCTGCTGGACCGCCTGGTGGACGCCGGCAAGTCGGTGATCGTCGTGGAGCACCACCAGGCGGTGATGGCGCACGCCGACTGGATTATCGACCTGGGACCGGGCGCCGGCCACGACGGCGGTCAGATCATCTTCCAGGGCACACCCGCCGCATTGGTCACGGCGCGCGAAACCCTGACCGCCCAACACCTGGCCGACTACGTACACCCAGGCGCCTGACCGCCCGACCCCACCCGCGAGTCGACAGTCTGAGCACAACCAACGATGTGCCAGAACCGCCGACTCGCGGGATTGACGTTCGGCCCGATAATCTACATTATGTCAAGTAGCCCGGTAGTGGACCTACTTGGTGCCCTGTCCCGGCACCAACGCATTGATCGCCGAGGGTGAGTCGTGGTCGACGAGTTCTTCGAGCTGCTCCGCGACACGGTTGATCGCCGAGGCGATGGCCAGTAACGCTCGCACCTGCGCGGCGGCGGGAAGGTTGGCGTTCAGGTTCTGGTGCGCAACCACCTCGTGCTGGCCCGGCCCGATCATGTAGTCGTCGCTCACGACTGATTGCTCTCCCTGGTCTCGCGGCCACGCGGATGGCCGGCCGGCCCGCCGCGGAACCCCATCGTTGCCGGCCGGGTCGGTTCGCGTGAGCGGTTTGGCGAAATCAGCCGGTTACCAGGCGAGCGTGCCCCGGGCGTCGAAGCAGGTGCCGGTCGGGCCGTCGGGGCCGATCTGCGCCATCCGGACGATGATCTCGGCGCCCTGTTGGACGGTTTGTGCGCCTGACCCCCGGTTCAGGTCGGTGCCGGTGAACCCGGGCTCCACCGCGTTGACCCGAATGTCCGGGAACGCCTTGGCGTACTGCACGGTGAGCATGTTGACCGCCGCCTTGGACGCCGGATACGCGACACCCTCGTAGTTGTAGGCCCGGACGCCCGGGGTGGCCACGCGGCTCACCGAGGCCAATCCGCTGCTCACGTTCACCACGACCGGCGCGGCGGACCGCCGCAGCAACGGCAGGAACGCGTGCAGTACCCGCACCATGCCGATCACATTGGTGTCGAGGGTGCTGCGCATCAGCTCGGCGGTCAGGTCCGCCGCGCCGATGACCGTGTTGTCGTCGGTCCACTCCGGTGCGATGCCGGCGTTGTTGACCAGGACGTCCAGTCCTCCCCCGGCCTCCACCAGCTTGGCCGCGGCGGCCACCGATGCGTCGTCGGTGACGTCCAGCTGAACCGCCCGCGCGCCCACCAGCGCGGCGGCCCGCTCCCCTCGCTCGGCGTCCCGGCTGCCGAGGTAGACCTGGTGGCCCACGGCGACGAGCTGGCGGGCGGCCTCGAAGCCGAGGCCCTTGTTGGCCCCGGTGATCAGAATCGTTGTCATACCTCGAAGCTAGAATTTAGAGTGCGCTCTAGGTCAAGCGCGAAGGTGAACCCTGACCACGTGGGCCGTGATGCGGTCGACCAGGCCGGCCAGCCGGGCGCGGTCCGGCGGCGCGTCCGGCTCCCCCCGGAGCTGGATCCCCGCCTCGACGACCAGGCTCACCGGCTCGTGGGCGGTTAGCCGGAGGGTCTCGATCGCCCCGACGGCCCGGCACCCCGGGCGGCCGGCGACCTGGACGCCCTCCGACCCGGGCTGGCACCGCGCATCGCCCACGGACTCGAACCGCAGCGAGTAGCGCAGGCCCGCGTCGGTAGCCACCAGGCACGCCCCGGACGGCGCGGCGGCAAAGGTCGGGGGCGAGCCGAACAGGTCCGAGGGGGCGTCGCGCAACATCGCGCAGACCTGGTCGGCCGCCTCGGGCGACGGATGGGCCGCCGTGGCGAGCAGAGCCTCCCGGCCAACCGGAGCGGCCACCGGCCGGGGCGCGCGGCAGCGAGCGAGGTCGGTGGGTTGGACGCCGCAGGCGAGCGGGCGCACGTCGTCCGGATCGCCGAGTGTGATGCCGAGCCGGGGCGGCGCGGGGGGCGCCGGCGGGGCCGGTTGGAACAGCGCCCGGCGGACGTGGTCCATGGCCCGGCGGGCCTCCTCGCAGCCGCCGTTGCCGATGGTGAGCACGACCCCGCCGTCCGCCACCGTGCAGGACGGGTCGCCCTCGCCCAGCCGTTCCGCGGTGTCCGGCGCCGGGGCGTAGCTGGTCTCCAGGCTGAGGTAGCCGAGCTGGTCGGCGAGCTTCCCGGCGCACGAGTCGGCGCCCGCCGGCTCGTCCTCCCGCCCGCCGGTGGGCTCCCAGACCTCGACACCCGGCACCGTTCGCAACAGGTCGCACGCGGTGCGCCGGGCCAGCCCGTCCGCCGGGCCGCGTCGGCTCGCGGTGGCCGGCCGCCGCATCATGCGGGCCGCACGCTCGGCCAGCGCGCGAGCCTCGGCGCATCCTCCGGTCGGATCCGGCGCGGCCATCTCGATCGCCCTGGTGGCGGAGATCGGCAGGTCGACCCGGCAGCTCGGCCGGCCACCGAAGCGGCGCTGGTAGCCGACCAGCCCCGCGACCGCGACCGGAGCCGAGGCCAGCCGGGTGGCGGTGCCGAACGGCGCGGCCACCCGCACGGTGAGCCGGCCGGCGGGGCGCTCCAGCTCGCAGGTATGTGGGCGGCTCAGCCGGACCGAACCCGGCTCGCCATGGAGCGGGGCGCACGGGTCGAACTCGGCGAGCGCCCAGTCCGCCGGTTGCTCGGGGATCGGGCCGCCGGCGGGCGAGTTGCATCCGGCGGCCACCAGCAGGCCCACGGTGATCAGAAACCACCGCGCGCGGGTCATCGGCATTCGCCGGGGATGTCGCAGGCGGAGTCCTGCAACCACGGCGACCGGTTCACCGGGACCGGGCTTGGGTCGAAGTCACGGGCGGTCAGGGTGAAGCCGCTGATCCGCAGGCCGGCGCGCAGCCTGTCCCGCTCCGGGACGGCTTCACAGGGCCGGCCGGCCGTGTCGTCCGGGCGCCCGCAGCTCAGGTCGTTGCGGGCGAGCAGATCGATCGCGTCGTCGGCGGGGCGGGGCGTGCCGGTGCCGTCCCAGCTCTTGGTCAGGATGAGGGTCCGCCCGTGGGTGGCGCCCGCCGGTCCGACCTCCTCCGAGTACTCGTACTTGGCGCTGGCCGGATAGCCCGTGTACACCCCGGAGACCAGGTCGAACCGCAGGTCGGCGAAGTTGGACCGGCCCAGCCGGAGACCGTCGGTGTACGGGATCGGCGCGTCGAACGTGGGGTCCGTGCTGGTCACGGTGTAAATGTCCACCTGGCCGGCGTGGTCAACCACGGCCTGCACCACGAACTCCGGGCGTCGCCAGACCCATTCGACGAACTCGCCGCCCGGCACGGGACGCTTGGCCAGCGGCCCGCCGAGCCGGTCGACGTAGGTGCTGACCTGCACCCCCGCTTCCAGGCCCCGCACCACCTGGACCGAGTCCTCGGCCGGCGTGCAGCCGGCCTGGAACATCGCCACAACGCACCCGCACAACACCCATCGCACGACGCCGCGCCCGTCCATCCCGGCCTCCACTTGGCGAACCCTTGGCGAACCGTTTCGCGGTGGACGACCCGGCTTGGGCCGTTCCGGTTGTGGCGCACCGGTAACTCAGCCTGGGTGCCGGACGCACGGGAGGGGTTCCTCAACGAGGCGTGACCACCACCGGCAGGGTGTCCAGCATGCGGTGCACCAGGTTCGGGTGGAACCGGGGGCGCTCCCCCGGCGCCGGTCGGACCTCGGGGAAGCGGCGCAGGAAGGTCCGCGTGGCGATGCGCGTCTCCGCCCTGGCCAGGGTGGCGCCGGGGCAGAGGTGCGGTCCCCGGCCGAACGCCAGATGCTCCTTGATGTTCTCCCGCCCGGCCCGGAAATCGCCGGGGCAGCCGAACCGGCGCTCGTCCCGGTTCGCGGAGGCGAACGCCACCAGCAGCCGGGTGTTCGCCGGGATGGTCACGCCGCCCAGCTCCACCTCCCGGGTGGTACGCCGGAACCAGGCCTGGATCGGGCTCTGCATGCGCAGCGTCTCCTCGATCACCGCATCCAGGAAGGCATCGTCGGCGCGCGCCCCGGCCAGGTCCTCCGGGTGGGCCAGCAGGTGGTGCATGGTCGTGCCGATCAGCCCGGCGCTGGTGCGGGAACCGGCCACCGGCAGGAAGCTCACGATGGACATCAGCTCCTCGTCGGCGATGGGGTCCTCGGCGTCCCGCTGCGCCTGTACCAGGTCGGAGAGCAGGTCGTCGGTGCGCCGTTCCCGCCGCTGGGCGATCTGCGCCTCGAAGTACCGCTCGGCGTCCACGTACTGGCCGATCAGCTCCAGGTCCTGTTCCTCGGTGACCTGCTCGCCCAGCCGCGCGAGCACCGCGTCGGACCACCCGTTGAACCGCGCCCGGTCCTCCCGGGCCACGCCGAGCGACTCGCCGATCACCATGACCGGCAGCTGCAACGCCACCTGTTGGGCGTAGTCGATCACGCCGGTGGGGTCCAGCCCGTCCATGATCTCGTCGCACAGCCGCTGCACCACGCCCTCCAGCTGGCGCACCCGGCGCACGGAGAAGCCCTTCTGCACCGCCGTTCGTACCCGCCGGTGCACCGGCGGGTCGGTGAACCCGAGCGTCGGCACCCAGCGGTAACCGCCCTCGGCCAGCGCGGCCTCCTTCTCCGGCGTGGCGGGCAGGAAGGACAGCCCGGTGCCGAACTCCAGCTCGCTGGAGAAGGTCTGGGGGTCGAGCACGATCCGGCTCACGTCCTCGTACCGGGTCACCAGGTACGCGTTCATGCCCGGGACCTCGAACGCCGGGGCGTGGTCGCGCAGCCCTCGGAAGAACTCCCACGGCTCCTCCAGCACCGCCGGGTCGAGTGCGGTCATGGCGCGGTCCCTTCGCTCGGCGCACGTTTCAGCAGCTCGACCGTGCCGGCGGTGCCGTCCACCCGGACCCGGTCGCCGGTGCGCAGCCGGTGACTGCCGGTGCGGGTGTTCACCACGCAGGGAATGCCCAGCTCGCGGGCAACCACGGCGGCGTGGCTGAGCTGGCCGCCGATGTCCACCACCAGCGCGCCGGACAGGAACATGATCGCCGCCCAGCTCGGGTCGGTGGTCGGCGTGACAAGCACCTCGCCCGGCTCGACGTCGGTGAACGACGGGTCGTGCACCACCCGGACCAGGCCTTCGGCCACTCCGGCGCTCACCCCGATGCCGTGCACCGTCTCCTCGTCCGCATCGTCCGACCCGCCCGCGCCGCCGGCCGGGGTGGTGGCCGGGACGCCCTGCCAGTTGCCCGGCAGCCGCAGCGCCGCGTACTCCCGGCCCCGGTCCCGCCGCCTGGTCACCAGCTCGCGCGCGTCGCCGGGCGGCCCGTCGGCCAGCTCGGCGACGGTGAGCTGGAAGGCGTCGTCCGGGGCGTCCAACCGGCCGTCGGCGGCGAGGTGCTCGCCCAACCGCCGCACGGCTCCCCTGGCCACGTCCAGCGACTGCAGGAACGACCGCTTGCCGACGCCGCGCAGCGGGATGGTGCGTTCCGCGTACCGCAGCAACAGTCGGGCGGCCGGCCGCTGGGCCGGCGGGAGCGCGGCCAGCACCTGGCGCCGCAGGTCGGGCAGCCGCTCGCGGGCGCGCTGCTCGCGCAGCACCGGGCTGTCCGAGTCGGGGCGCTCGGCGTACTCGGCGATCATCCGGGTCACCGGGGCCGGGTCCTCCCGCCAGACGTGGCTGGACGCCTCGCCCTCCAGCGGGCCGTGGAAGCCGTGGTTGGCCACCACCTGGTCCACCGTCCCGGCTCCCCGCGACGCCTGCCAGAGGTCGGTCACGATGGCCATCTCGGCCCCGCCGGTGCCGCTGAGCGCGCCGACGTCGCCAACCCCGGCCCGCTCGACCAGCTTGGTCAGCGCGACCAGCGTGGGCTGGACGGCCGCGAGCAGCGCGAGCGAGTGCCAGGTCAGCGAGTCGTCGAACCGGCGGACCGCGTCGCGGAGCAACTCGACGCAGGCGCCCGCGTCCAGCGAGGGCAGCCGCGCGATGCTGGCCCGCCACCAGGCGTCGATCTCCGGCGCGCGCCGGCGCACCCGGCCGGGCGCGATCAGTACGGACCGGGGCAGCTTGTAGGCGATCACCGGATAGCGGCGCCTGGTCGGCGCGAATGCCATGGTCTCCGGCACCCGGCCGAACATGTTCGCCACCACGTCCGGCCCGCTGGTGCCGGGCATCCGGTCGCCGATGGACGCCAGGTACTCCATGCGGATGGCGATCCGGCCGTGGAACGGGCGCACGATCAGCGGGAAGTCCCGCCGGTCACGGGCGGAGAACATGCCCATCAGGAAGGCCACCTCGCGGGGCATCCGGTCCCCGGTGGCGCCCCACATGCTCCAGCTCAGCGGGCTCAGCACGCCCGGCGCGGCCTCCCCCACGTTGTCCGTGGACCAGTGCTGGTCGGGTGCCCCCGGCCGGTGCAGGATGTCCCACGACTCACCGGCCATTGCGCCGCTGCTTCATCAGCCGGGCGAACTCGTCGTACCAGATGCCCTGGCAGGGGCCATAACCGACGGCGCCGTCGGCGTCGGTCCACCGGACCACGCTGTCCCAGGTGCCGGCGTTCGGCCAGGACGGGATGGCGGCCAGGCCCAGCGCCTCGCCGGTGAACCGGTAGGCCACGCCGGTCTCGTCGGTGGCCTCGATGGTCTGCCGCACGGGCGCGGGCACCACCGGGTGCAGCTCGTCCACCCGCCGCCACACCCGGGTCAGCTCGCGCAGCTCGCCGTCCACGCAGACCCAGGCGAAGTGGTGGCCGGGCGCGCCGGCCGGCGGGGACAGCTCGGGCTGCCACACCGGCGAGCTGTCCGGAGCCTCGAAGCCGACCTGGTTGAACGCCAACCGCCGGCCCGGGAAGTACACCGGTGTCCAGGCGATCGGCGGGCTGTGCCGGCCGCCGCGTTGCTCGGTGCGGCTCTGCCGCCAGGAGCGGTCGCGCGGCATGTGGCAGTCCACGTCGTAGCGCCGCCCGCGCAGCGTCAGCTCGCCGACGCAGTGCATGAACTGCTCGCTGCCCCCGGGCTGGTCACCGGCGTGCAGGTTCTCCCCGGGGATGACCGCGCCCCGGGCGACCAGCGGGGTCACCGCCGTGTGCAGCAGGTCGAACGAGGTGTCGCCGTCGTCGGACCGGTAGGTGGTGCGCGCCTTGTGCCCCAGCTCGAGGAACTCGATGCGGAACCCGTTGGCGGCGGTGATCGTCTGCCCGCTGACCTCCGGGTACGGCATGGCCATCTGCCAGTCCAGGAACTCCACGTCCAGGTGGGCCGAGTTGTCCAGGCCCTGGAAGATGATCACGCTGCCCTGGGTCAGCGGGAAGAACGGCTGGTAGCGAAGGTAGGTGAACGCGCCGATGCCCGCCTCGGGCACCTGGAAGCCGAAGTAGTGGGTGTGCACGGTGGCCGGCTCCCACGGGCCGCCGCCCGGCGTGACGCCGATCAGGTCCGTCTCCGGCTCGTGGACGGCCAACGCCATTCGGGGACCCGACCTCTCTGGGACCTGAAGTCCCACAAGCGAGACTCAAAGTGCGACCAACGGTATTGTGAGTACCAAGGAGGGTCAAGTGCCACTGAGCCCGGAGGACATCGAGGCCCGGCGGTTCGCCGCGCGCAAACGGGAGATCGTGGAGCGGGTGCTGCCGGTGGTGGAGCAGGGCCTCGGCGAGGACGGCAGCTACCTGAACCTGAAGTTGGACCGGATCCTGCACGGCGCCTCGCTGGCCAAGTCCACCTTCTACCGCTACTTCAAGGACAAGAACGAGCTGCTGCTGGCGCTGATCGACCCGGTGCTCGAGGACGTCCGGGTGGCCGCCACCCACCCGTTCGACCGGGGGTCGGCGCCCACGCTGGCCGAGCTGAGCGCCGACCTGCGGCGCAACTTCGACATCTACCGGCCGCACATTCCGCTGCTCAACGCGCTGGTGGAGATCTCCTACTCGGACCCGGCCATTCGCGCCCGCTTCCACCAGGGGTTCGCCGAGGTGCACCAGACCATCGGCCGGCACATCGCGGAGGGGCAACGCGCCGGGTTCGTGCGGGCCGAGGTGCACCCGGCCCAGACGGCCGCCTGGATCACCTGGATGGCCGAACGCGGCATGTCCCAGCTGGTAGCGAACGGCGACGCGGCCGAGCGCGACCGCCTCGCGGACAGCCTGGCCACCATGGTCTGGCACACCCTCTACGGCCGCTGAACCCGAACAGTCCGCCGGCCGGCGTATCAGGCCCGGACCGCGGCGCCGATCACGCCGAGGGTGTTCGGCCCCCGCTCCGCCACCTGCACCGTCGCCCGCAGGACCTCGTGCCGGATCGGGCCGGTGTCACCGCTGATCCGCCGGTGGATCAGCCGCGCCGCCCGCTCGCCCAGCTCGCGCGTCGGCAACCGCGCCGAGGCCACCGCCAACGGGGAGACCCCGTGCGGTGTCGACTGGTCCATCGCGGCCAGCTCCAACGTCCCGGGAAAGCCCGCTTCCATCTCCAGCAGGTCCGACACCACCAGCTCGAGGGTTGGGGCGTTGCCGCAGATCAGCGCGGTCAGGGGTTCGGCGGAGTCGAGCATAGCGCGCAACCGCGCGCGGCGGGCCGCCGGCTCCAGCTGGTCGTACACCCGCAGCGCGGTGCGCTCCGGCAGCTCGGGCAGGCCGCGCTCGCGCAGCGCCCGGTAGTGGCCGGCCTGCCGGTCCCGGACACTGGTCACCTCCGTCTCGCTCCACAGCACGCCGGGCGCCCGGTGGCCGCGGTCCAGCATCGCCGAGGTCACGTCGTAGCCGACCAGGAAGTCGTCGAAGATCACCGCGTCGGTCGGCAGGCCGGGCAGGTACCGGTCCACCAGCACCACGGCCACCCCGGCCCGGCGCAGCCGCTCCACCCCGTCGGCGGCCACCGACCCGTCCCTGGGGTAGAGCACCACGCCCGCCGAGCCGCCGTCCGCCGCCCGGCGCAGCAGCTCCTCCTCGTGGGCCACGGTCTCGCTCCGCTCGATGGCCAGCCGGTAGCCCAGCGCGCCGCTGGCCGTCACCAGGCCGCCCAGCATCTCGGTCTCGTGCCAGCCGCAGGGACCCGGGTTGATGAAGGTGAGCAGCCGGGCGTCGGTGGCGGCCGGCGCGGAGCGCTCCGCAACGAAGGTGCCCTTGCCCCGCCTCCGCACCACCAGCCCGTCGGCCACCAGCTCGTTCAGTGCACGCACCGCCGTGGTAGTGGAGACCCCGTACCGTTCGACGATCTCCCGCTGGGTGACGAACGGCTGGTCCGGGGAGAAGTCACCCCTGGTGATGGCGCCACGAAGCTCCCGCTTGACCCATTCGAACAAGCTCACGCCCGCCGGTGGCGAGATCGGCCGGTCCACCTCGCGCGCTCCCTTCCGCCCCTCAGCTCGAAGTATTGACGCATTAAAACGTTGAATATACGGTCGGCCGCACCAGGCCTCAACGAGGAGACCGCATTGCACGACGATCGTGTGCTGGTCGAGCGGCGGATCGCGCGGATCCTGCGCGAGCGGCTCCACCCTGCGGTATATCGGGAGACCGCTCCGCTGGAGGTGGAGGTCTGGCACCCCGCCGGGGAGCCGCCCGGGGTCGCCGACGCGCTGCACGCCAACTACCGCCCGTCGTCGGGGGACGAACGGTGGGGCCCGGCGTGGGGCACGAGTTGGTTCCACATCACCGGCACCGTCCCCGAGGGGTGGGCGGGGCAGGTGGTGGAGGCGATCGTCGACCTCGGGTTCGCCCCGGACCGCGCCGGCTTCTCCGCCGAGGGTCTGGTGCACCGGTCGGACGGCACCGCGGTCAAGGGCCTGAACCCGCGCAACATCTGGGTGCCCGTCGCGGACCCGGCCGGTGGCGGCGAGCCGGTCGACCTGTACGTCGAGGCGGCGGCCAACCCGGTGATCGAGGGCGTGGGAACCCGGCTGGGCGACGTGCGCACCGCCGACGACACCCCGCTGTACCGGGTGCGCACCATCGCGCTAGCCGTGTTCGACCGCCCGGTGTGGGAGCTGGTGCAGGACGTCGAGGTGCTGTGGCAGCTCATGCACGAGCTGGACCTGGGCAACCCGCGCCGGTGGAACCTGCTGCGCGCCCTGCAGCGCGCGCTGGACGACACCCTGGACCGCCAGGACATCTCCGGCACCGCCGAGGCCGCCCGTGCGGTCCTCGCGCCCCAGCTGGCCGCGCCGGCGAACGCCAGCGCCCACCGGGTCACCGCCATCGGGCACGCGCACATCGACTCGGCCTGGCTGTGGCCGCTGCGTGAAACGGTCCGCAAGGTGGCCCGCACCGCCGCCAACGTGACCGCGCTGATGGACACCCATCCCGGGTTCAAGTTCGCCATGTCCTCGGCGCAGCAGTGGGCGTGGATGGAGAAGCACCGCCCCGATGTGTGGGCGCGCATGCGGGAGAAGGTCGAGGCCGGGCAGTTCCTGCCGGTCGGCGGCATGTGGGTCGAGTCGGACACCAACATGCCGGGCGGCGAGGCGCTGGCCCGTCAGCTGGTGCACGGCAAGCGGTACTTCATCGACCAGCTGGGTGTGGAGACCGACGAGGTGTGGCTGCCCGACTCGTTCGGCTACACCGCCGCGCTGCCGCAGCTGGTCCGGCTGTCCGGCACCCGCTGGTTCCTCACCCAGAAGATCTCCTGGAGCCAGTTCAACAAGTTCCCGCACCACACCTTCTGGTGGGAGGGCCTGGACGGCACGCGGGTGTTCACCCACTTCCCGCCGGTGGACACCTACAACTCCGAGCTGTCCGGCGCCGAGCTGGCGCACGCGGTGCGCAACTTCGCCGACAAGGGGCTGGCCAACCGATCGCTGGTGCCGTTCGGCTTCGGCGACGGCGGCGGCGGGCCGACCCGCGAGATGCTGGCCCGTGCCGCCCGGCTGGGCGACCTCGAGAGCTCGCCCCGGGTGGAGATCGAGTCACCGGCCGAGTTCTTCGAGAAGGCGCACCAGGACTACCCGGAGGCGCCGGTCTGGGTGGGTGAGCTGTACCTGGAGCTGCACCGGGGCACCTACACCAGCCAGGCCAAGAACAAGCACGGCAACCGGCGGTGCGAGCACCTGCTCTACGAGGCCGAGCTCTGGGCGGCCACGGCGGCGGTGCGCACCGGCCACCCCTACCCCTACCGCGAGCTGGACCGGATCTGGAAGACGGTGCTCCTGCACCAGTTCCACGACATCCTGCCCGGGTCCTCCATCGCCTGGGTGCACCGGGAGAGCCGGGCCACCTACCTGCGGCTGTTCGACGAGCTCGACGCCATCGTGACCGCCGCGCAGCGGGCGCTGGCCGGCGATCCGACCGGCGGTGAGGTGGTGTTCAACGCCGCGCCGCACCACCGCGACGGCATCCCCGCCCACGGTGCCCGGCCGGCGGGCCCCGCGCCGGCACCGGCCGCGTGCAACCCGGGCGACGGCGGGTACGTGCTGGACAACGGCCTGGTGCGGGCCGTGGTGGACTCGCGCGGCCTGCTCACCTCCGTCCGCGACCTGCGGGCCAACCGCGAGGCACTGGCCCCCGGCTCGGCCGGCAACCTGCTCCAGCTGCACCCGGACCTGCCGGCCGACTGGGACGCCTGGGACGTGGACCACACCTACCGGCGCACGGTCACCGACCTCACCGGCCTGGAGAAGCTGTCCGAGGAAGAAGCCGCGGTCCGGGTGGTCCGCCGGTTCGGTGCCTCCAGCGTCACCCAGGTCATCTCGTTGCCCCCCGGCGTGGCCCGGGTGGACATCCGCACCGAGGTGGACTGGCACGAGTCGGAGACCTTCCTCAAGGTGGCGTTCCCGCTGGACCTGCGGGCCGAACGGTCGGCGGCGGAGACCCAGTTCGGGTACGTGTACCGGGCCACCGACACCAACACCAGCTGGGAAGCGGCCAAGTTCGAGATCTGTGCGCACCGGTTCCTACACGTCTCCGAGCCGAACTACGGCATCGCGGTGGTCAACGACGCCACCTACGGACACGACGTCACCCGCTCGGTGCACCCGGACGGCGGCACCACCACGACCGTTCGGCTGTCGCTGCTGCGCGCGCCCCGGTTTCCCGATCCGGAGACCGACCAGGGCCGCCACGAGATGTCGTTCTCCCTGGTACCCGGGGCAACGCTGGACGAGGCGACCCGCGAGGGCTACCGGCTCAACCTGCTGGAGCGGCGGCTGCCCGGCGACGCGGCCGTCCGGCCCCTGGTCCGGGTGGACCACGACGGCGTACCGGTGTCGGCGGTGAAGCTGGCCGATGACGGCTCCGGCGACGTGGTGGTGCGCCTGTACGAAGCGCTGGGCAACCGCGCCGAGGCCCGGCTCCGGCCCGGCTTCGCCACCGACGG
Source organism: Actinospineispora eucalypti (assembly GCF_039543365.1). NCBI lineage: Bacteria > Bacillati > Actinomycetota > Actinomycetes > Pseudonocardiales > Pseudonocardiaceae > Actinospineispora > Actinospineispora eucalypti. The sequence continues at coordinate 42,912 of NZ_BAABJP010000008.1, read as the reverse complement.
CGTGGTGGTCACCGACCTGCTGGAACGCCCGCTGCCGGACGCCCCGGCGCTGTCGCTGGCCGAGGACGGCGTGGCGCTGTCGCTGCGGCCGTTCCAGATCCTCACCCTGCGGTTCTCCCGGACGGAGGCGAGATGAGCACCTCTCGGCGCGCCCTCGCGGTCCTGCTCGCCGGCCTGTTGGCCGCCGTGCTGGCCGCCTGTGGCGGTTCACCGGAGCGCGACCCGAACAAGGTCGTCGTGGTGTACAAGGAGTTCGGCGGCAACCCGGTGTACCGGCAGTTCCTCCTCGCCCGGAAGACCGAGTTCGAGCGGGCCAACCCCGGGGTCACCGTGGATCTGCAGCCGATCACCGCCTCGGATGCCGACTACCTGACCCGGCTGCAGCTGCAGATGCGCTCCCCGCGCACCTCCCCCGACCTGGTCTACGAGGACACCTTCCAGATCAACTCGGACATCGAGGCCGGCTACCTGTCGCCGCTGGACGACCGGCTGGCGGCCTGGCCGGACTGGGCCAGGTTCGCGGAGACCGCGAAGGGGGCCGGCAAGGCGTCGGACGGCAGGACCTACGGCGTGCCGGACGGCACGGACACCCGGGGGCTGTGGTTCAACAAGGAGATCTTCGCGCGCGCCGGGCTGCCCACCGACTGGCAGCCCAAGAGCTGGGACGACGTGTTGGCCGCCGCCCGGACGATCAAGGCCAAGGTGCCCGGGGTGATCCCACTGAACGTCTACGCCGGCAAGGTCGGCGAGTCCTCCTCCATCGAGGGCTTCCAGATGCTGCTCGCCGGCACCGGCGACACCCTCTACGACCAGGCCAGCAAGAAGTGGCTGGTGGGTAGCCGGGGCTTCACGGAGTCGCTCCAGTTCCTCAAGACGGTTTACGGGGAGGGCCTCGGCCCCACCCCACAGCAGGTGTTGGAGCCCAACTGGCGCTACCAGGTCGCCCAACGGCTGATGCCCAAGGGCGAGGTGGCGATCAGCCTGGACGGATCCTGGGTGTCCCTCAACTGGCTGCCCAGTGGCGCGGCGCCCTGGCCCGATTGGTCGAGGGTCCTGGGCACCGCCGCGATGCCCACGCAGCATGGGCAGGCGCCCGGGCGGGTCAGCATGTCCGGCGGGTGGACCTGGGCGATCCCGCGCAACGCCGGCAACCCGGACAAGGCGTGGGAGCTCGTGAAACTGCTCAGCGAGCAGCGGCATCATCTGGACTGGTGCATCATCAATGTGCAGATTCCGGTGCGCACCGACGTGGCGGCGGATCCGGCCTACACGAGCGCCAACCCGACCAACGGGTTCTTCGCCTCGCTGGTGCCGATCACCCACTACCGACCGGCCTACCCGCTGTATCCCCGCATCTCCAACGAGATCCAGGTGGCTACCGAGGCGATCGTCACCGGGACCGCCGACGTGGCCACCGCCGCGCGCAACTACGACAACCAGGTGAAGGTGATCGCCGGCGACGCGGTGCGGACCGCATCCGGGTCGTGACCACTCTCGCGGTCCGAGCGGGTGCCGGGACGGCGCGGCCCCGCTCGCCCGCGGCAAGCCTGCTGCGCGGGCTGCCCCTGCTGCCGGCGCTGCTGCTGATCGCCGCGTTCCTGGTCGGCCCGATCCTGTACTGCGTCTACTCGGCGTTCACCGACATGGCGCTGACCGGCGCCTCCGGCGTCGGGTTCGTCGGGCTGGACAACTTCACCCGGGCCTTCACCAGCGTGGACTTCGGCAACTCGGTGCTCTACACGGTGTTCTTCACCGTGGTCTCCGCGATCATCGGGCAGAACGTGCTCGGCATGGCGCTGGCGCTGCTCATGCGGGACGGGAACCGGGTCGCGCGGGCGCTGGTGAGCGCGGTGGTGATCGGCGCCTGGGTGCTGCCGGAGGTGGTCGCCGGGTACGTCTGGCTGGCCTTCTTCGGCGCCGACGGCACGCTCAACCAGCTGCTCGGCGCGCTGGGCCTGCCCGAGCAGAGCCTGCTGTTCACCACGCCCATCCTGGCCGTCTCGATCGCCAACATCTGGCGTGGCACCGCGTTCTCCATGCTGGTCTACTCGGCCGCGCTGTCCGAGGTTCCCCGGGAGATCGAGGAAGCCGCCGTGATGGACGGGGCGGGCCGCTGGCGGAAGCTGGTCTTCGTCACGCTGCCCATGGTGCGCCGGTCCATCGCCACCAACCTGATGTTGATCACGCTGCAGACGCTGTCCGTGTTCGGCCTGATCTGGACGATGACCAAGGGCGGGCCGAGCAACCGCAGCGCCACCATGCCGGTGTTCGCCTATCAGCAGGCGTTCCAGTTCTCCCAGCTCGGCTACGGCACCGCGCTGGCACTGTTGTTGTTGCTGGTCGGCGGGGTGTTCTCGGTGATCTACCTGCGCACCCTGCGGGTCGAGGACGGTCCGGCATGAGGCGGCCCCGGGGCGCGGTGAACGCCTCGCTGGTGCTGATCGCGGCCGGCTACCTGCTGCCGCTGGCCTGGTTGCTGGTGTCGGCGTTCAACCGGACCGCCGGGACGGCCATCGCCTGGCCCGAGCCGTGGTCGCTGGACAATTTCCGGGCCATCCTGACCCCGGAAATCACCTACCGCCCGATGCTGAACGGGCTGCTGCTGTGCGGCGCCGCCACGGTGATCACCCTGGTCTGCTCGGTCCTGGCCGCCTATCCGCTGTCCCGCTACCGCTCGCGGCTCAAGCGACCCTTCCTGCTCACCGTGCTGTTCATGACCGGGCTGCCGATCACCGCCATCATGGTGCCGGTGTACGGCCTGTTCGTGCAGGTCAACCTGATCGACACGCTGCTCGGCACGATCCTGTTCATGGCCACCACGGCGCTGCCCATCGCCATCTGGCTGGCCAAGAACTTCATGGACGCGGTGCCCCTCGAGCTGGAGGAAGCGGCGTGGACGGACGGCTCGTCCCGCATGCAGGCGTTGTACCGGGTGGTACTGCCGCTGATGTGGCCCGGCTTGGCCGTGGTCGCGCTGTACACGTTCATCGGGCTGTGGGGGAACTTCTTCGTGCCGTTCGTGCTGCTGCTCTCGAACGACCACTTCCCGGCCTCGGTCACCATCTACACGTTCTTCACCCAGTACGCGCAGGTGGCCTACGGGCAGCTGGCGGCGTTCTCGCTGCTGTACGCGCTACCCGCGGTGCTGCTCTACCTCGTGCTCTCCCGCCGGCTGAGCGGGGCCTTCACCCTCGGCGGGGCGGTCAAGGGCTGACGCCCGCCGGCTGGCCCGGCGCTTCACGTAGCTGACCGAGACCAGCCCGCACACCACCGCCGCGACCAGGCCCACCCAGGAGAACCGCTTCAGCCACTGCTCGGCCACGATCCCCAGGTAGTAGATCACCGCCGTGGTGCCGCCGGCCCACACGATGCCGCCGGTGGCGTTGGCCACCAGGAACCGGCCGTAGCGCATGCGCAGCGCCCCGGCCAGCGGCCCGGCCAGGATGCGCAGCAGCGCGATGAACCGGCCGAAGAACACCGCCCACACGCCCCACCGCTGGAACGACCGCTCGGCGGCCGCCAGGTGCGCCGGCCCGAGGTGCTTGGGGAACCGTCGGCCCAGGCGTTCCAGCAGCGGCCGGCCGCCCCGGCGCCCGATGGTGTAGCCGATGGTGTCCCCGACGATGGCACCGGTGCTCGCCGCGACCGCAACCCAGAGCGGCGGCACCACGTGCTGCGCCGCCAGGAGTGCGGCGCTGACCAGCACGATCTCCCCCGGCAACGGGATGCCCAGGCTCTCCAGCCCGATCACGACGCCGACCACCGCGACGATCGCCAGCGGCGGGATGGCGTGTAACCACTGCTCAACCACCACGCGTGCGTCCTCCCAGCGTCCCGGTGGCCATGGCCGCCGCCACCCGTTCCACGACGGACGCCGGGCTCGGCTGTGCCGCCATCTCGGCGCTGACCTCCCGCGCCGCCGCCGCGAACGCCGGCTCGGTGAGCAACCGGTCCACCAGCTCGCGGACGGAGGACACGGTAGCGGTCGCCGGATCGGCGGACAGCCCCACACCCCGGTCGGCCACCCGCTCCGCCGCCATCGAGTTGTCGGCGAAGCCGGGCAGGACCAGCTGGGGCACGCCGTAGCCCAGCGGCGCGGCGGTGGTTCCGGAGCCTCCGTGGTGCACGATCAGCGAGCAGCTGGGCAGGAACGCGGACAGCGCCAGGAAGCCCACCGACCGCACGTTGTCCGGAATGGGCGCGCCGAGTGAGGCCAGGTCGGCCGGCCGCGCGGCCAGCACCACCTCGACGTCCAGCTCGCCGAGCGCGGCCAGCATCACCTCCAGCGAGCCGGTGCCCATCATCGTGGGGACCACGGTGCCCAGAGTCACGCACACCCTCGGCCGCTCCGGCCGGCGCAGCGCCCAATCCGGCACGGCGGCGCCGCCGTTGTACGGCACGAAGCGCATCGGCCACCACGGCACGCCGTCCCTCGGGTCCGGCTCGTCGCCGTGGATGCCGCCCATGCTGGGCGCTCGCGGGTCGATCCGGGCGATCAGCTCGGGCGGTCCTTCGGGCAGGCCCAGCTTGGCCCGCATCCGGGCGACCAGCTCGTTCCCGCCCAACGGGTCGTGGTCGTGCTGGAACGCCACGTCCCGCATGGACCAGGTGACCCGGTTGCCCACCTCCAGGCCCGGCACGCCCAGCGCGATCGCCGTCAGCGCGCCGAGCACGTGGTCCGAGGTGTAGACCACCAGGTCGGCGCCGAAGGCGCGGGCGGCGGCGACGGTGCCCTCGGTCATGGTCAGCAGGAACAGGCCGAACGGGTTGCGGTCCTTGACGGCCAGCCGCATCTCCTCGGACGCGTCGGCGTCCTTCAGCTGGAGATCGCCGGTGATCGCCCGCATCAGCTCGTCCCACACGTCCCGGTCGGGCTGCACGTCGTACATCGGCAGGCCGCTGTGTGCGCCGACCTCCACCATCTCCGAGGAGGTGGCGACCAGCACCTCGTGCCCGGCCGCCCGCGCCGCCCAGACCAACGGGACCACCGGCAGCATCAACCCGTGGCCGGGGGCCACCGCGAACAGGATTTTCACGGCGCACACACTGCCAGCCGTGCCCGGCGGGCCGCAGTCGAATTAGCCTGAGGGCATGTGCCGGAACATCACTACGCTGCGCGGCCTGGAGCCGTCGGCGACCACCGAGGAGATCGAGGCGGCCGCGCGCCAGTACGTGCGCAAGGTCAGCGGTGTGCAGACGCTCACCGACGCGACCCGGGCCCCGTTCGAGGCGGCCGTCGCCGAGATCGCGGCGGTGACCGCCCGGGTGCTCTCCGAGCTGCCCGAACGCCGCCAGCCGCCGACCACCCTGCCGCCCCTGCGCCGCCCCGAGGTCCGCGCCCGCATCGCCGCGAAGAAAGCCGCCGGCTAGGGGCGCGGGCATCGTCAGTCGTCGATGTCGGCGGTGCCCGTGCGCTTCAGCTCGTCGAGGTGGTCACGCATGGCCTTGAGCTTCTCGGGCGAGTGTCCGACCCAGTCGGCCAGCTCTCCGACGATGCGCACGGGCTCCCGGGTCCGATAGGACCTGGTCGGGTTGCCCGGGAACTTCCGGTCGGTCACGTTGGGATCGTCCTCCAGGGCGCCGGTCGGCTCGACGATGTAGATCCGCCCCCGGCCCTCACCCAGCGCGAGCTCCGCTCCCCAGGTCGCCGCGTCGAGGGTGGCGGACACGTAGACGTGGTTGGCGGTCCTCCCGTCCTCGTAGTTCGAGCGGCGGCCGGGCTCGAGCAGGTCCCCCACCTTCAGGTCGGCCTTCGTGCCGTGGAACAAGGCCCCCGACTCGTGGACCTCGAACGGCGTTGGCTCGTTGGTCATGCACACTCCGAGGACGTGGTCGAACAGCGATCCGGGGTCGGGTGGAAGGTTATCTCCGCGCCAGGCCACGAGGTGGTCCGGGCGGACCAGGACGTAGCGGGCGCCGAACAACTCCCGCGCGTCGGGGCGGTGCAGGGTGACGGTCCGCCACGGGACTCCGCGCGCCTGGGCGGCCTCGGTCCAGCCGCTCGGCACGGGGGCGGCGCCCACCTCGAGCAGGGTCAGGCCGGGGCCGAGCTCGTCGTAGAGCGACGTGCGGCCGTCCAGCCACAGGTGGGGCAGGCGCATCCCCGGCGCAGCCGAAGGCCGGTAGACCGACGTGCTGGATGCCGGCGCCGGGCGGCCGTCGGCGACGACCACCGGTGACCCGGGGCAGCCGGTGCCCAGCACGAAGCCGAGGGTGTAGAACTCGGCCGTCTTGGCCCGGCGGACCGCCTCGGCGGCCTCGGCGCGGGCGAGCTCTCCGGCCGCGTCGGCATCGGCGAGGCCGGGACGGCTGAGCTCGGGGGTCAGCACGGCCATGTTGGCCCGGGCCTCGGCGATGGCCCTTTCGGCGATCGGGCGCCGTTCGGCCTGGTACGAGTCCAGCATTGCCGCGCCGGCCCACCCGTTCAGGACGGCGGCGAGCTTCCAGCCGAGGTCGACCGCGTCACCGATGCCGGTGTTCGCCCCGAACCCGCCCCAGGGCGGATTGAGGTGGGCCGCGTCGCCGAGCAGGAAGCAGCGGCCCTCCCGGTAGCGCTCGGCGACCAGCATGCGGGCGGTCCACGGGTCCCGGGACGTCACCCGGATTGGCAGGTCGGCGCCGATCATGGTCTGCAGGGCCGACTCCACCCAGGCGGTCGGGGCGTCCGCCGGGGCGTTGATGATGATCGCCCACCACCGGTCGGCCGGGTCCAGCCGGCCGAGCAGCCCGCCGACCCCGGAGCCCAGCACCCAGTACTGGACGGCCGGGCCGTGGCAGTGCCGCTCGGCCAGGCCCGGGGCGGAGAAGGTGACCTGCAGGTTGCGGATCCCGTGGCTGTCCCCACGCATCGGGATGCCCAGCCGCTTGCGCACGATCCCCCGGCCGCCGTCGGCTGCGGCGAGGTAGCGCCCCCGCACCGGTATCGGCGCGCTCTCTCCGTCGTCGACCGTGGCCGTCACACCGGTCCCGGTCTGGTGCACGTCGACGACCCGGCTACCCCAGAGCGCGGTGACCGACGCCCGCCGGGGAAGCTCGGCCCGCAGCGCGTCCTCGAGCCGGTACTGGGCGGTCCACTGCCCGGGCTCGGGCAGCTCGGCCCGGGGCAGGTCGGCCAGCGCGAACACCCCGTCGAACCGGGCCACCCGGGGGCCGGCGAGGCTGGTGCAGAACACGGTGCGGTCCGACCAGCCGCCGGGCAGCGGCGCGTGGGCCCGGACCGCGCCGGCCAGGCCGAGCCGCCGGAAGTGCTCCATCGAGCGGGGGTTCACCTGCTTGCACCTCGGCGACGAGGTGTCCGGTTCGCGGAGGGGTTCGACGAGCACGACGCCTATCCCCCGGGCGCCGAGCTCGTGGGCCAGGGTGAGGCCGGCCGGCCCGCCACCCACCACGATCACATCGGTCTCGGTGACCTCGGGGTCAGTCACGCCGCCACCCTCGTGGCGGCCGGCGCCACCGAGGGCCGGCGGCGCGGGATCGCCGCGATCAGCGCGGCCTCCAGGACCGCCGGCACGACGAAGGCGTAGAAGCCCGCCTTCGGTGACGCGGACAGCACGGTCACCAGCGAGAGATAGACCGGGCCGGCGATGGCGCCGAGCCGCCCGACGCCGAGGCACAGGCCGAGCGCGGTGCCACGCACGCGGGGCTCGTGGTAGCGGGACACGTAGGCGTTGACCAGGTTCTGCGTGCCCAGCGCACCGAGGCCGGCCGCGGCCGCCATGACCAGGAGCAACCAGCGGGCCTGTGGGGTGGACAGCACCAGCATGGCCCCCGAGGCGACCAGCGCGCAGGCAATGGTCACGGCCTTGATGCGAACCCGGTCGGCCAGCGCCGTCACGGCCAGGGTGCCGACGATCGCCCCCAGGTTGAACGCGATCAGGAACTCCAGGGCCGAGCCCTGGTCGTACCCCGCCGAGACCATGAGGGCCGGCAGCCAGGTGCTGGCGCCGTAGACCACGACCAGGCCGAGGAAGGTGCTGGCCCAGAAGAGCAGGGTGGCCCGCCGGTGGCCGGCGTTCAGCAGGACGCCCGCACGGCCCGGCGCGTCCGGCGGTTGCGCGGCGGGGATGCCCGCCGGCACCAGCCACCACACGGCCGGGAGCAGGACCAGCGCCAACGCACCGATGAGGAACAGCATCCGGAACGACACCTGCCCGAGCAGGATCCGCCCGGCGAACGCCGACGCCAGGCCGCCGACCGCCACGCCGGCCATCGCGGCGCCGACGAACAGGCTGCGCCGGGCCACCGGCGCGGCCTCGGTGACCACCGCGACGACCAGCGGGATGAGCGCGCCCAGCCCGGTACCGGTGAAGAAGCGGGTGACGGCGAACAGCTCCACCGTGGGGACGACGGCGGACAGGGCCATCCAGCCGGCCACCCAGACCAGGCTCACCGCCAGCGGGAGCCGGCGGCCCAGCACGTCCCCGGCCCAGCCGGCGACCACCGCGCCCACCGCCGCACCGAACGCGGTCACCCCGCCGAGCAGGCCCAACACGGCCGGCGTCACGCCCCACGGGGCGTACCGCAGCAACGCCGGGCCGACGGTGCCGAGCACGAACAGGTCGTACCCGTCGACCATCAACAGCAGCACGCCGAGGAGCAGCACCGGGCCGCCCCGCCTCCGGGTTTCGACGACCATGTCGATCTCCTTGGCTCGGGGTGGGGAGTGAGTGGGACCCCACGTCGCCGCAGAGTGCGCGAGGATGGCCGGGCCCGTACACGGCGGTTTCATTGGTCGGCACAGGTCAGGGAGAACGATGGCGGCTCATCGGTCCGGGCCGCCGCGCGGGCGCCGACCCGCGCAGGGCGAGCCGGTGATCGCCCGGGCGCTGCGGCTTCTGGACGCATTCCAGGAGCCTCAGGAGGCGCTGTCCCTGACCTCGCTGGCCGCGCGGGCGCGGTTGTCCAAGAGCACCGCGCTGCGGCTGGCCCGTCACCTGCTCGACTGGGGCGCGCTGGAACGGACCGACGGCGGCCAGTTCGTAATCGGCCTGCGGCTGCTGGAGGTGGCCTCGTTGGCGCCGAGGGGTCACGGGCTGCGGGCGGCCGCGATGCCGTTCCTGGAGGACCTGCACCACGCCACCGGCCAACACGTGCTCCTGGCCGTGCGGGACGGCGCGGAGGCGGTGCTGGTGGAGCGGCTGTCCGCGCACCGCGCGGGGCGGGCCGCCTATCACGTCGGCGGCCGGCTGCCGCTGCACTCGACGGGCGTCGGCCTCATCCTGCTGGCCTTCGCGCCGCTGGACGTGCGCGAGCGGGTGCTGGAAGGCCCGCTCACCATCGAGCCCGGGGCACCACGGGTCGGGCCGGACGAGCTGCGCCGGCGCATCGCGGCCATCCGCCGCGAGGGCACCGCCACGAACACCCGGGAACTGCCCGAACCGATGTCCTCGGTCGCCGCGCCGGTGACCGGGCCGGACGGTTCGGTGGTTGCGGCGCTGTCGGTGCTCGCGCCGACCGGCACCTTCGACCCGGCGACGGCCCGGCCGGCCGTGGTCGCGGTCAGCCGGGCCGTCTCCCGGGCGATACGGGCCCGGTCATGAACCGCCGGCCGGCACCTTCTCCCGGTTGAACACCCGCCGCAGCAGTGGCACCGCGAGGATCAGCACGATCACCACGTACACCACCACGGACAGCGGGGTGGAGACCAGCGTGGTCGGGTCGCCGTCGGCGATCTGCAGTGCCCGGCGCAGTTGCAGCTCCGCATCCGGTCCCAGGATCACCCCGAGGATGGTCGGCAGCACGGGCAGCCCGTAGCGCCGCATCAGGAACCCGACGGCCCCGATGGCCAGTAGCACCAGCAGGTCCACCGGCTGTCCGCTGACCGCGTACGCCCCGACGCAGGCGAAGAACAGGATGCCGGCGTACAGGTACGGGCGGGGAATGCGCAGCAGCTTCGCCCACACCGGGGCCAGCGGCAGGTTCAGCACCAGCAGCAGCACCAGGCCGATGAACAGGCTGGCGATCAGCGTCCACACCAGGGTGGACTCCCGCTGGAACAGCAGCGGACCGGGCTGGATGCCGAACTGCTGGAACGCGGCCAGCATCACCGCCGCGATCGCCGTGGTGGGCAGTCCCAGGGTGAGCATCGTGGTGAGCGTGCCGGCCGACGACGCACTGGCCGCCGCCTCCGGCCCGGCCACGCCCTCGATGGCGCCGGAGCCGAACTCGGACCGGCCGGCCGAGCGCCGCCCGGACAACCGCCGCTCGGTGACGTAGGAAAGAAACGTGGGGATCTCCGCCCCGCCGGCCGGAATGGCGCCGAACGGGAAGCCGATCACCGAGCCGCGCAGCCAGGGCCGCCAGGTGCGGCGCACGTCGTCACCGCCCAGCCAGGCGTTGCCCACCGGGATGATCTCGGCCGGGCGCCGGCGCAGGTGCGCCGCCACCCAGAGCGCCTCGCCGACCGCGAACAGGCCGACCGCGACGATCACCACGTCGATGCCGTCGGCCAGCTGCGGCACCCCGAAGGTGAGCCGTTGCGCGCCGGTCAACGGGTCCAGCCCGACCAGGCCGATGGCCAGCCCGATGCCCAGCGCGGCGAACCCGCGCACCCGGGAGCTGCCCAGCACCGTGGTCACCGCCGCGAAGGCCAGCACCATCACCGCGAAGTAGTCGGGTGCCCCGAGATCCACGGCGACCGAGGCCACCAGCGGGGCCAGCAGCACCAGCAGTGTGGTGCCGACCATGCCGCCCACGAAGTGCCCGATCGCGGCGGCGCCCAGGGCCTGCGCGCCCCGCCCCGACCGGGCCATCGGGTTGCCCTCGATCGCCGTGACCACCGCCGCGCTCTCCCCCGGCGTGTTGAGCAGGATCGAGGTCGTCGAGCCGCCGAACATCGCGCCGAAGTAGATGCCGGCGAACAGGATGAACGCCCCGGTCGGGTCGAACGCGTAGGTCACCGGCAGCAGCAGGGCCACCGCCATCGCCGGGCCGATCCCGGGCAGCACGCCGATCGCGGTGCCCAGCAGCACGCCGATCGCCGCGAACAGCAGGTTCTGCGGGCTTAGTGCGTGCCCGAAACCCTCCATCAACAGGTTGATCGAGTTCATCCGAAAACCCCCATCAGCGGCCCGCCCGGCAGCTCCACCCCGAGCAGCGCGTCGAACACGATCCAGGTGGTCAGCGACACTCCGGCCGCGATCAGCGGGTCGCGGCGGGGGTGGCGCGAGCCCAGCGCGTAGCTGGTGCCCCAGAACAGCACGAAGCCGGCGAGGGGCCAGCCCACGATCGGGATCAGCGCGGCGGTGGCCACCAGGACCCCGGCCAGCATGCCCAGGGTGCGCACGTCCGGCGGGGTGGACAGGTCGATGTCCTCACCCAGCTCCGCCTCGCCGTGCCCGCCGCGCAGCACGTCCACGGTGAGAACCGCGGCCAGCACCAGCAGCCCGATGCCGACGACCAGCGGGACGGCGTGCGGACCCAGCGGGTCCGCGCCTCCTCCGCCCCCTCGGGTCTCCAACGCGGTGTCGGTCAACACCAGGACACCCGTGACCAGCAGCAACAGCGAGATCCCCAGCTCGGAGTGCTCGCGCAGCCAGGACCGCCGCTCCGGCGCCCTGGTCGTCTCCGGTGCGCTCATGACGCCAGTCCCAACTCGCGCAGCACGCCGGCCACCCGTTCGTTCTCCGCCGCCAGGAAGGCGCGGAACTCCTCCGCCGGGAGGTAGGCGTCCTGCCAGCTGTTGCGGGCCAGCGCGTCCTTCCACTCCGGGCTGTCGTGCAGGCGGCGGAATGCGGCCTGCAGCTCGCCGGCGCCCTCACCGGACAGCCCGGGCGGCGCGACCATGCCCCGCCAGTTGGTGAACGACACGTCCACCCCGGACTCGCGCAGCGTGGGCGCGTCGAACCCGGGAATCCGTTCCGGCGCGGTCACCGCGAGCACCCGCAGCTCGCCGGCCTCGGCCTGGTCGGCGAACTCGGAGAGGCCGGAGACCCCGAACGCGATCTTGTTGCCGAGCACCGCCGCGAGCAGCTCGCCGCCGCCGTCGTAGGGGATGTAGTTGACCTGGCGCGGGGCCAGGCCGATCGCCTTCGCGGTGAGCATCGGCGCCAGGTGGTCCGGGCCGCCCGGCGCGGAGCCGCCGCCCACCGGCAGGCCGCCGGGGTTGGCCTTCCAGGCCGCCATCAGTTCGCCGATGGACCGGTACGGGGAGTCCTTGTCCACCACGATGATCTCGGTCTCCTGGGTGAGCCGGGCGATCGGCGTGGTGTCGGCCAGCGTGGCGGGCGCCGAGTTGGTGTACACCGCGCCGACCACGCCGAGCCCCATGGACATGACCAGGCGGTCGTTGCCGCTCTCGTTGACCGTGCGGCCCAGCCCGACCGTGCCGCCCGCTCCGGGCAGGTTGAACACCTCGACTACACCGGCCACGCCGCTGCGCTCCATGGCCTTGGCCGCTGTCCGGGCGGTGATGTCGTAGCCACCGCCGGGGGCGTTGGGCACCAGCAGGCGCAGCCCGCGCAGCTGGCCGCCTTCCTGTCCCCCGGTCAGGCCGCCGACCAGCGGCGGGACCAGGAGCAGCGCGGCTATCGCGGCCGCGACGACGAGTAAGGTCCGGTTCCGCATGGGCATCCACTCCCCGATGAGCGTGCTGGTTGCGAAGGAGTGTGCCCAGCGGCGACCGCGCCGTCTGCTTTTCGCCGCAATGGTCGTTGTGGTCTTTTCGGTCACGGGCTCCCGGTGGTGATGCGCGGTTACGCTCCCGGTCGTGACGCGACGCACACTGGCCCGCCAGTTCCTCACCTGGCAACTGGGCATCGTGGCCGTGCTGCTGGTCGCCGTCGCCGGGCTGGCCGTGGTCCAGTCGAACGCGGCGTTCCGCGACACCCAGGGGCGGCGGATGCTCACCGTCGCCGAGGACGTCGCCGCGTCCCAGGGGGTGCGCCAGGCGTTGGCCGACCGCCGCTTCGGCCCGCTCCCGGTGTTCGCCACCACCGCGCGAAACCTGTCCGGCGCCGACGAGATTGTCATCGTGGACGCCGGGCGAACCGTGCGCGCCTCCCCCGACCCGGACCAGGTGGCCGCGCCGCTCGGGCCGGACGGGTTGCTCCTCGGGACCGCGCTGGACGGCCACTCGGCGGTCTACCACCCGGACTGGCGGACCGTGGTTGCCGAGGTCCCGGTGATGGGCGACCGGGGCGTGGTGACAGGGGTGGTCGCCGCCCGGGTGCGGGCGCCGTCGCTGCTCACCGGGATCGCCAACGCGCCGGGCCAGACCGCCGCGCTGCTGGCCGCGGCGCTGGTGATCGGGGTGGTCGGCTCGCTGCTGCTGGCCCGGAGGGTGCGCCGGCAGACGCTCGGGCTGGAGCCGGCGGAGATCGTGGAGCTGGTGCACCGGCGGGAGGCGATGCTGCTCGGGGTGAAGGAGGGGGTGGTCGGCATGGACGCCGAACACCGGATCACCCTGCTCAACCAGGTGGCCCGCGAGCTGCTGGACGTGCCGGACGCTCGGCCCGGGATGCCGGTCGACGCGCTCGGGCTGGACGGACCACTGCGCGACGTGCTGACCGGGCAGGTCGAGGGCGAGGACCAGGTGGTCGCCCGCGGCTCCCGGCTGCTGGTGCTCAACCGGATGCCGGTCGGCACCGACGGCGAGCCGGTGGGCGTGGTGGTGACCCTGCGCGACCGCACCGAACTGGCCAACCTGGAACACCGGCTGGACGCGTCGCGGCACCTGACCGACACCTTGCGCGCGCAGGCCCACGAGTTCACCAACCGGCTGCACACCATTGCCGGGCTGACCGAGCTGGGCGAGTACGACGAGGTGCGGCGGTTCGTCGCCGGCCTGGTGAGCGCATCGGACGAATGGCGGGTGGAGGTCACGTCCAAGGTGCGGGACGCGGCCTGCGCCGCGCTGCTGGTGGCCAAGGCCTCGCTGGCGGCGGAGCGCGGCGTGGAGCTGCGCCTGGCCGCCGGTTCTGAACTGCCGGCCCGGGCCGCCGACCCGGCGCTGTCCACCGACCTGGTGACCGTGCTGGGCAACCTGGTGGACAACGCCCTGGACGCCGTGGTCGGCCCGCCCGGGCCGCACTGGGTGGAGGTGGCCCTGGGTGTGCGGGGCGAGGGCGGACGGGAGGTGGTCGCGGTGACGGTCGCGGACTCCGGGCCGGGTGTGCCGGTGGAGCTGGCGGACGCGGTGTTCGAGCGCGGGTTCAGCACCAAGGCCGGCTCCAACGGGGCGCACGGGCGAGGGCTCGGGCTGGCCCTGTCCCGGCAGGTGTGCCTGCGCCGGGGTGGATCGCTGCTGCTCACGGCGCGCGACGGGGGCGGCGCCGTGTTCGCCGCCGAGCTGCCGGTGGCCGGGGTGGTGGCCGAGTGATGCGGGTACTGGTGGTCGACGACGACTTCATGGTGGCCAAGGTGCACAGCGGCTACGTCCGGGGGATCCCGGACTGCGAGGTGGTCGGGGTGGCGCACACCGGGGCGGACGCGATCACGCTCGCCGCCGAACTGCGGCCCGACCTGGTCCTGCTGGACGTGTACCTGCCGGACATGTCCGGGCTGGACGTGCTGCGCCGGCTGCGCACCGGCGAGCCGGCCGACCCGTTCGTCCTGCTGATCACCGCCGCCGACGACGCGGCCACCGTGGCCGCCGCCCTGCACGGCGGGGCGACGCACTACCTGGTCAAGCCCTTCGAGTCACGGGCGCTGCGGGCCCAGGTGGACCGGGTGCGGCAGCTGCGCGGGCAGCTCGCCGGCCTGGACCGGGCCGGCGGCGGCGAGCTCACCCAGAACGCGATCGACCGGATCTTCGGCGGCCGGGACGGACCGATGCCCAAGGGCCTGACCCGGCCCACCGCCGAGCTGGTCGCACAGGTGCTGCGCGAGCACGACGGCGACCTCTCCGCCGCCGAGTGCGCGGAGCTCGCGCGGCTGTCCCGGGTCAGCGCCCGGCGCTACCTGGAGCACTTCGTGGCCGGCGGCACGGTGACGGTCCGCCTGCGCTACGGCGGCACCGGCCGCCCGGAGCGCCGTTACCGGTGGGCCGGAACGTGACCGGTCCGTCCGGCCCGGGGACGCGTATCTCTCAAGCCGCGGTGTGGGCGAGCCAGTGCTCGGCCAGTGCCCGGTCGCCGGTGACGGTCACCCGCCCGAGCGGCAGCCGCCGGGTGAACACCAGCAGCAGGTCCTCGACGGGGCCCGCCAACGTCACGTCGGCGGTGTCCGCGGCGCGTGCCCACCGCACCCCGCCGGGCGTGCGGGTGATCAGCCAGCCCGGGCCGGCCTCGGGGCGGAGCTGGAGGGTCTGGCCGGTACCGCGCAGCTCGGCGAGGGCCGGTTTGAGCGTCGGGGTGGCCGGGTCGGCGAGGATCTCCAGCCACTCGCTGATCGCGTCGGCCGCGAGGTCCGGCGCCACCCGGAACGCGGCGCCGGTGGCGATCGCCGCGTCCGCCCGGTGCACGGTGGTGTCGTGCAGCATCCGGCGCAGCCAGAACGACGCCGGCCGGTCGCCGAAGAACGTCCACACCGGCCGCTCGCCGGCGGCCAGCACCGCCTCGGCTAGTTCCTCGGCGCCCCGGTGCAGCCAGTCGGGCCACTCCCCCGGCCGGCCGGGGTCGGCGTCGAACGGGTCCGGCACCGGGGACGGCCCGGACCGGACGATGCCCGCCGCCCATCGGTGCGCCTGGCCGATGTGCCCGGCCAGCACGCGCAGCGGCCATTCCGGGCACGTGGGCACCCGGGCGTCCGGGTCGGCACCGGCCACCGCCTCGGCGAACCCGGCGGTGCTCTGGTGCAGCCCGTCCACAAGTCGTGCGACATCCATGGGCCGTACCGTAGGAGCTCCACCCGGCTGGAGGTTCAACCGACGGTGACCGGAGACACACTCGCGATCGGCGACCTGGCGCGGCGGACCGGCGTGCCCGTCCGGACGATCCGCTTCTACTGCGACGAGGGCCTGTTGGAACCGGTGCGCAGCGCCGGCGGGCACCGCCGGTTCGACGCGGCCACGGTGGACCGGCTGAACCTGGTGCGGCGGCTGCGCGGGCTCGGGCTGGGCCTCCGCTCGATCACCGATGTGCTCGCCGGCCGGTGTTCACTGGCCGAGGCGGTGAGCGCGGAGCGGGCCGCGCTGGACCGGGAGATGGCCACGCTGGCCTGGCGGCACTCGGCCCTGCGCGCGGTCGAGGAGGCGCCGCCGGCCGAGCGGGCCGCCCGGCTGGAGCTGCTCTCCTGGGTGCAGGACGGGTTCGCGGCCCAGGCCACCCTGGTCCGCCTCTGGCGGCCGATGACCGCCGCACCGATCCCGCCGGACACCGTGCGGATGTTTCTCGACATCAGCGCACCACGGCCGCCGGAGCGGCCGACCCCGGCCCAGGTCGTCGCGTACGCCGAGCTGGTGCTGCTCGCCGCCGATCGCGCACTGTCCGCCCAGCTGCGGGCCAGCACGCTGGTGAACCACGAGCGGATCTCCGACCTGGGCGGCCTGCACGCCGCCGTCGGCGCGGCCTGCGAGCTGGCATTCCCCCAGGTCGCGGCCGGAGCGCCCCCCGCACCGGGACCGGCGCTGGACGGGTTCGTCGGGGCGCACGCCACGGCGCTCGGCACCGCCGACTCCCCGCGGTTCCGCCGCGCGTTGAACCGGCGGACCGCCGCCGACCGGCATCCCCGGATGCGCCGGTACTGGTCGCTGGCCGGGGAGATCACCGGCGAACCCGCACCGATGGGCGTCACGCACACCTGGTTGCTGGACGCCCTGGACCGTTCGGTCGCCTGACCCGCGCTACCGGGGGACCCGGGCCGTCACCTGGATCTCGACCAAGGCGCCCGGAACGGCCAGCTCGGAGACCCCGACGGCGGTCCACGCCGCGTGCGGCGCGGACATGAACCCGTCCTTGACCTCGCCGAACGCCTGCATGTGCGCCCGCAGGCCCACGTGGTAGCTGCTCATCTCGACCACGTCGGCGAAGGTGAGACCCGCCTCCGTCAGCAGCCCGCGCAGGTTCTCGAACGCCAGGGTGAACTGCTCCTTCGGGTCCTCCGGAACGCTCAGGTCGGGGCGCAGCCCGATCATCCCCGAGCACCGCAGGTAATCGCCGTCGATCACCGCCGGCGCGAAGTGGAAGCCGTCGTAGATCGGTTGCATCCAGGACGGAATGACTTCCTTCATGGCTACTCCTCCGGTCAGCGCAGCTGGGCGAAGTACGGGGACCGGTACGGCGCGCCCGGGGTCAGCGACCGGTCGTCGAACTCACGGATGTCGTGCGGGAAGTCCGGCGCCGAGGTCGGGAAGGGCCGGTAGAACAGGCGGTCACCGAAGAACCGCAGAACCAGCGTATGGCGCACCGGGCAGTCCGGCGTCACCGGGGCGCCGCCGTGCAGGGTTCCGGAGTGGAACACCAGGGCGTCACCCGGCTCGAGGTCCCACGAGACGACGTCCCACGAGCCCGGGTCCGCCGCGCGCTCCGCCTCGATGTCCGGCAGCCGGGGAAAGTTGGGCTCGCCCCAGAGCGGCTTCGTGACGTCCTTCGGGTCGGTGTAGGAGGTGCCGTCGTACTGGGTGCCGAGGTGCGAGCCCCGGACGATCTCCAGCGCGTTCTTCCGGGGCAGCCGCTCGAAGCTGATCCAGATGTTGAGCAGGTGCGGCCCGTTCGCCGGCAGGTACGAGGTGTCCTGGTGCCAGGGCGACCGGCCCGTCCTCCCGCCGGACTTGATGAACAGCTCCTCGCCGAGAAACCAGACGTTCTCCGAGTCCCACAGCGACGCCACGAAATCGTCCAGGCCGAGCTCCCTGATCATCGGGAGGTACCGGTCGACGTTCTCCGGGTTGCCGTACTCGTTGAAGTGCTCGTCGCTGGTGCCCGCATAGACCCGCTTGGCCATCGGGCTGGGGTGCTCGATCCCGTAGTCGAAACACTCGCGCACCCGGTCGAGCTGCTCGGCCGTGAACAGGCCCCGGACGGCGATGGCGCCGTCACTGGCCAGGCTCCGCTTCATCTCCTCGGTCACACGCATGGCACGGTCCTCCCGGGTGAGCCGCATAACGACTGTTATGTCCTAACAGATGTTATGTTCTACGGCCCATGGAACCCGCTCGTCAACCCCGGGGTGGTCGGATGTCCGCGAGAAAGACCGATCCGGCCGCCCGGCAGGGCGAGATCGTCGATGCCACGGTGCGGGTGATCGCCCGGGACGGGCTCTCCGGCGCTTCGCTGCGCACGATCGCGCGGGAGATCGGCTACACCACGGGCGTGGTGATGCACTACTTCCGCGACAAGGAACAACTGCTGGTGGCGGCGGCCGAAGCGGTCTTCGGCCCGTTCGAGGAACTGCTCGCGGAGGCCTCCCGCATGGATGACGCGTTCGAGGGGCTCCGCCGCATGTGCGTGCTCCCGTTGCCCACCACCCGGGCCAAGCAGGTCATTCCGCGCATCTACGCGCAGGTGCTGGCCAGCGCCGAGACCGAGCCGGCCTTCGCGGAGGCGTTCCGCCAGCGCTACGGCGCCTTCCGGGACGGCGTGCAGTCGCTGCTGGCCGCCGGCCAGCGCAGCGGTGCGTTCCGGGCCGACTTCGAGCCCGCCGCCCAGTGCGACCTGCTGTGCGCGCTGGTCGACGGCCTGGCGCTGCACGCCGTCAGCGAGCCCTCCCGACTTCCGCCGGACCGCGTCGTGGCACTGGTGACCCAGGAACTGGAGAAGCTGCGGGCGTAGTCCGGGCGCGATCTATGCGGTGACGGTGGCCGGGCGCTCCAGCATCACGCCGGCCGAGGCGATGTCCTCGAGCAGCGTCGGCCCCACGGGCGTCCAGTCGAGGGCCGCGCGGGCGTGCCCGCCCGACGCCCGCTGGTCGAGGAGCATCGCCTCGCCCAGGTGGCCGAGCCGGGTGATCGCCGCCTGGTCGGTCTCCGTCACGGTCCGGCCGCCGAAGCCGAGCTTGTGGCTGAGCGCGACGGTGATCTCCCGCACCGTCGGGTTGTCCCCGGCCGCCCCGATGAATGTGGACCCGGCCGGGGCGCTCTCGAAGGCCCGCACGTAGAGGTCGGCGAGGTCGCGGCGGTCCACGCAGGTCCAGTGCTGGTCCCCGCTGCCGATGGTCCGCAGGGCCGAGCCGCGCCGGTCCACCCGCTGGGCGGCGATCAGGGTGTGCATGCCCCGGCCCCGGTCGTGCACGATCCCGGGGGCGATCACGATGCCGCGCACCCCGACGGCGCGCCGCACCCGTTCGGCCAGCGCCGGGCGCCAGCACACCAGCGTCGGCGGGGCGTACCGCTGGTCCTCGCGCAGGTCGCGGCCGTCCCCGTACAGCCACACCCCGCTGGTGGTCACGAACGGCTTGCCGCTGCCGGCCAGCACCATGAGCACGGTCGAGACGAACACGTCGTCCACCAGCGAGAGGCTGTAGTGCCCCGGCGAGCCGGCGTGGATCAACCCGTCGGCGTCGGCGATGTGCGCGGCGAACCGCTGCGGCTGCTCCAGGTCGCCGATCACCGGGGTCACCGCCGTGTCCCAGATGTCCGCCGCCTGCTGCGCGGAACGCACCAGTGCGGTGACCGTGTGCCCGCCCGCGACCAGGCGGCGCAGCACGGCCGAGCCGATGAAACCGGTGGCGCCGGTCAGGAAGATGCGCATTAAGGGCCGTCTCCTCGGGGAGCGAAGCGCGGGTACCGCTGGAAACAATCGACGTCTGCAACTACCAACATTCCGTACCGGGTCATCCAAGTCCAACGATGAAAGCCGCATGCGTCATCGCTGAACCCGCTCAATAGACTGCGCGGGTGGACGACCGCAAGCTCCGCTACTTCGTCGCCGTTGCCGAGGAGCTCAACTTCACCCGGGCCTCCCAGCGGCTGTACGCCACGCAGTCGACGGTGTCGGCCACCATCCGCGCCCTGGAACAGGAGCTGGGCGCCTCCCTGCTGGCCCGCACCACCCGCTCGGTCTCGCTCACCGAGGCGGGGGCGACCTTCCTGCCGGAGGCGCGGGCCGCGATCGAGGCGATCGACCGGGCGAGGGCCAGCGTGGAGCCGATGAGCGCCGGGCTGCGGGGCAGCCTCGCCGTCGGCACGCTGAGCAGCCTGACCACCGTGAACGTGCCCGAGCTGGCCGGGGACTTCCACCGCCGCTATCCGTCGGTGAAGTGCCGCATCGAGATCTCCCCGCGCGGGGCGGCCGGCCACGTCGAGCGGATCAAGTCCGGGTTCCTCGATCTCGCCATCGTCGGCGACGCGGAGGGCGACCCCGAGCTGGACGTCCGCCCGATCCGCTCGTTCCGGCTGGCCGTGTTCGTCGCCGGCTCCCACCCGCTGGCCCGGCGGCGGAACGTGGACCTGGCCACACTGGCCGGCGAACCGTTCGTGGACCTGCCGATCGGGTTCGCCCAGCGGGAGGTGGTCGACCGCGCCTTCGCCGGCCACGGGCTGCGCCGGGAGATCGCCGTCGAGGTGATGGACCTGGCGGCCATTCCCCTCTACGTCGCGCACGGCATGGGGGTGGCGTTGCTGCCGGACGGGTTCGCCGCCGACACCGACCTGCCGGTCCGCGCGCTCCCCCTCGCCGGCGTCGAGCTGAACTGGACCCTGTCGGTGATCAGCGCGCACGGCCGGCGCCTCTCCCGCGCCGCGCACGCCTTCCTGGACCTCGTCCCGGAGCACACCACGCCCGACGCCTCCTGGTGAACCCGGCTACGGCGTGGTGGCGGCGGCCCGGGGGTCGATCAGGATCTTCGCGTGCTTCTCCGGGTTGCCGAGGGCGGTGAATGCGCCGTCCACGCCGTCCAGCCCGACCTGTCCGGTGACCAGCGGAGTCGGATCGACCTTGCCTTCGGCCAGCATGTGCAGCGTGTCCCGGAACTCCAGCGGGGTGTAGCCGAGCACGAACCGCAGGTCGATCTCCTTGTTGATCGCCATGGCCGGCCGGATCCGGTCGGGCTCCATGCACACGCCGACCACGACGACCCGGGAGAACAGCGGAGCGCCGGCGATCACCTGGTCCAGGATGCCGGGCACCCCGACGCACTCGAAGATCACCGGGTGTTTCGGGGTGGCCGCTCCGGCCTTCTCGGCGACGCGCCACACGTGCTCCCAGGGCAAAGGCAGCCGGCGCAGCTTGTCCATCGCACCGACCGCGAGCTCGAACGCGGCGGCGGCGGACACCAGGTGGCCGTGGTCCTCGGCCGAGGCGTACGGGGACTCCACCGCCGGGTCGACCACCACGTCGGCGCCGCAGGCGGTGGCCAGCGCGCGCCGGCCGGCGGACAGGTCACTGGCCACCACGGTGCGCACACCCGAGGCCTTGAGCAGGCAGATCACCGCGAGCCCGATCGGCCCGCAGCCGATGACGACCGCCACGGTCCGCTTGTTGACGTCGCCCCGGCGGACCGCGTGCCAGGCGACGGCCAGCGGCTCGGTCAGCGCGGCCGTGTCCGGGGGCAGCCCGTTGGGGATCGGGAACGTCAGCGACTCCTGCACCAGCATCCGCTCGGCGTAGCCGCCGGGGGCGGCGGCGGACAGGCCGATCGGGTGCACCTCGGCGCCCCCGCGCAACAGCGGCAGGGCCACCACCGGGGTGCCCGGTTTGAGCTTCTTCCGGCAGCCGGGGCCGTGCTCGACGATCTCCCCGCAGAACTCGTGGCCCAGCACGACCCGCTGGTCCGCGCGCATCAGCCCGTCGTAGCCGATCTCCCGCGCCAGGTCGGCCATCTGGTCGCCGTGTTGGCGGGCGTGCAGGTCGGAGCCGCAGATGCCGCAACGCCGCACGTCGATGAGCAGCTGTCCGCGCCCGGGCAGCGGGGTGGGCAGCTCGACGACCTCCAGCCGGCCCTGGCTGCAGCTCACCGCCCTCATCGGGTCACCGCCGCCCGGTGCGCGGCCGCGACCGCCTCCGCCAGCTTGTCCGGTTGGGAGAAGAACGGGGAGTGCGACGCGTCCAGTTCGACGACCTCGGTCGGGGCGGCGGAGAGGGCGTCGATCTCCCGGATGAACCGGCGCTGCAGCGCCGGGCGGAGGGCGTTGTCCTGGCTGCAC
The DNA here is from genome assembly GCF_039543365.1 of Actinospineispora eucalypti. Classification (NCBI taxonomy): domain Bacteria; kingdom Bacillati; phylum Actinomycetota; class Actinomycetes; order Pseudonocardiales; family Pseudonocardiaceae; genus Actinospineispora; species Actinospineispora eucalypti. Next base: position 20,954 of record NZ_BAABJP010000008.1, on the reverse strand, counting down.
ACGACGTACGTGTGCGGCACCCGGCCGAACCGCTCCGGCGTCGGTGTGATCGGCTCACCGGGAATCCCGGCCGGGGCGTCCGGGGTGAGCAGCGATATGGCCGCATTCGCCAGGCCGGGCTCGACATCGCCGTAGAACGCCTCCCGGATCGCGGCATGCCTGGCCGCGTCCGCCGGGTCCATGCGCAGCGCGCCGACCGCGGCGGGATCCGCGACCAGGAGCGCGCCGACCATCTCCCCCTGGTTCTCCTCGACGCCGATGTAGTCCACCGCCGCCCGGCCCCCGGTCGGGGCGAACGCGGCCAGGTAGACCACCCCGGCCACCAGCTCCGGCTCTCGCTCGGCCAGCAGGGTGGCCACGGTGCCGCCCATGCTGTGGGCGACCACCAGGCACGGCCGCCCGCCGCCGATCCGGCGCAGCTGTGCCCCGAGCCGGGCCGCCGCCGAGGAGGCGGTGACGGAGGCGGAGGGTGAGGGCGCCGAGGAGTAGGCGCCGGCGTCGAACGGGCGGGCCCACCGCTCGCCCGGCCAGCCGCCGTTCAGGCCATGGCCCTCCATGTCGACGGCGACCGAGCCGATGCCGCGTACCGCCAGTTCCTCCACCAGCGGCGACCAGCACCAGCTGCCGTGCCAGAAGCCGTGCAGCAACACGATCGGCGCGGACGAGTTCACGGTTCCTCCCGGGTGCGGTTGCGCGTGCCGACCTACCTTCTCGTCAAACGATCGGCCGGGCCACTCGACCGTTGTGGTGGCCCTCACCGCCCCGATCCGCCACCGGCATCTTTGGAGCGCCGCCAGCCGGGTAGGCGGCCGGGGTAGGCAGAGAAAGCGACCAGGACGGAGTTTCCCAGCCATGACCGCCAGCACCACCCTCACCCGCCAGCTGCGGGCGATCCTGCAGCTCACCGAGGCCGAGGTACAGACCACCCGGATGCGCACCGCGCAGGCGCGCAGCGACGAAGTCCGCCGCGAGCTCGAGCGGCGGGCCGGCCAGGCCGAGCAGCGCGCCCGCACGGTCTCGGCCCGGCTGCGCGCCCTGGGCGGCGTCCCCGATGCCGTGACCCCGGTCATCGGCCGGCTCACCGCCGTGGTGAAGGGTGCCGTCGAGCAGACCGAGCCCTTCGACGAGGCGCTGCTGCACGACCTGGTGCTCCAGCAGCAGCTGGTGGCCCGCGCCCGCTACCTGCGGGTACTGGCCGAGGCGGCCGACGAGCGTTCGGTCCGCGAGCTGGCCGAGCGGCTCGAGGAGGCGCACACGGAGGCCGCCGAGCGCATCCACACCACGTTGGCCGAGGAAGCCTTGGGCGGCCCGGCGACCCTGCGCGCGACCGCGTTGCAGCGCACCGCCGGCACGGTGACCCGCGCGTTCGCGCTGCCGGTCCGGTTCACGTGGGAAGGGGTGAACCGGGCGGTCAACGGCGCGCAGGGTCTCACGACCATGGCGTTCGACGCGGCCACCTCGGCCACCAACCAGGTGCTGCGCCTGGGTGGCGCCGCGCGCGAGGTGGCGGGCAGCGGCCGGGACGCGTCGCTGCGCAGCGCCGAGCGGGTCGCCCAGCGGGAAGGCGCCGCGGGCACCGCGCGGGCGGTGCACGACACCCGGCGCGGCCTCGGTTCACTCGAGCCGTCCGAGCTGCCGATCCGCGACTTCGACGGGCTGAACCAGCAGGACGCGATCCGGCGGATCAAGGACCTGGGCGAGGCCGAGGAGGTGCGCGTGGTGCTCCGCTACGAGCAGGCGCACAAGGACCGCGCCGGGGTTACCACGGCGGCCCAGGGCCGCATCAACGCCCTGGCCAAGGAACTGGTCGAGCAATGAGACGCGCACGCGTAGTGGCCGCCGCACTGGTGGTCGCGGCCGCCGTGTCCGCCTGCTCCGTCGAGGGCGGCGGGCGCGGCGGCTCCAACGCCGTCGGGGTCCATCTGCCGCCGAGCGCGGCACCGGGGCCTCAGGGCGCGGACCAGCGCACCTCGATCGGCACCGCGTCGCAGCAGGACGTGGCGGCTGGCCTAAGGGCCAACGGGGTCGCGGAGCCGGAGTACTGGGCGCAGGTTGTGCTGCGGAACCGCCCCTACCCCGCCGAGGACCCGGGGCTGGGCAAGCTGCGCCAGGTGCTGGCCCAGCAGGGCGCCGACGCTCCCACCACCGACCGCATCGTCAACGCCCTGCGGCCCTGAGCCCACTAGTACCCGTTTCGAAGTCCGTCTCTGTGGTGACGGCGCTTGTCGGGGACGGCGCGGCCTGGGCTCATGGTCAGCATGACCTGGTGGTCGGGTCGGCCCCTCCGGAACGGCCCTGATGTCATGCTGCGATGTATTCGATGATCATCAGGCAATCAGGGCGGTTCTAGCGGCCGAGAACGGCGCTCCGAATCGCACGCACCAGGCGACCGCGGCCGCGGCAGATCTCCCACGCCGCGCCGCCCAGGCGATGTCTTTGAACCCGGGCCGTGTCCAGGCTGGACGCGTGGGCGCCCGTAGCGTCTTGCTAAATATGCAGACCGGTCTATTATGGGACGGGTGAGCAAAGGCGAGCGAACCCGGCGGAAGATGATCGACTACACCGCCGGGATCATGGAGGAACACGGCCCTTCGGGGTTCGGCATCACCGAGGTGTTGCGGGCCAGCGAGACGCCCAGGGGCTCGCTCTACTTCCACTTCCCCGGGGGCAAGGACGAGCTGGTCGAGGCCGCGCTGCGGCACGCCGCCGGCCAGGTGGAGCAGTCCATCGCCGCCGCCGTCGCCGAAGGCGGCGGAGCCGCGGCCGTGCTGGGCCGGCTGATCGACGCGCTGGCCCGGCGGCAGGCCGACGCCGACTTCCTGCGGGGCTGCCCGGTGGCCTCGGTCGCCCTGGACAGCGCGGCCGAATCGCCGATCGGCCAGGTCTGCGCCGAGCTCTACGCCTCCTGGGAGGCGGCCCTGGCCGAGCTGCTGCGGGCCGGCGGGCACCGGGACCCGGGCGCACTGGCCACCCAGGTCCTCGCGGTGGTCGAGGGCGGGTTGCTGCTGGGCCGGGTCCGCCGCTCCCGGGCGCCGATGGATGCCGCCGCCGGTGCGGTGCGCACGCTGCTGGAGCGCGCGTGAGCACCCCCGACACGCTGGTCATCGGCGGGAGCGGGCTGATCGGGCGGTGGCTGCTGCCGGAGCTGACCCGGCGGGGCCGCACGGTCGCCGCGCTGCTGCGCAACGCGGAGGACCGGGCCGACGAGCTGCGCGGATGGGTGGTCGGACACGGCGGCGACCCCGCGCTACTGGTCGTGGTCGACGGGGACCTGACCCGGCCCGGGCTCGGGCTGGCCGCCGAGCTGACCGGGGTCCGGGACGTATACAGCCTCGGCGCCCGCTACGCGTTCGGCCTGGACCCCGACGAGGCCCGGCGCACCAACGTGCAGGGCGTGCTGGAGGCGGTGCGCTGGACCGCCGGGCTGCCCGCGCCGCGCCGGTTCGTGCACATCAGCGGCTACCGCGTCGGCTCGAACCACCTCGCCGCGCCCGACTACCGGCGGGGCGCCTACGAGGCGAGCAAGGTGGAGGCGCACCGTGCGGTCCTCGCGCTCACCGCCGAACTGGGCGTGCCGGTCACCGTGGTGAACCCGCCGACGGTGATCGGCGACTCGGCGACCGGCGAGACCACCCAGTACGTCGGGCTCGCCTCGATGGTGCGCGACCTCCACCGGGGCAGGCTCCCGGCGCTGCCCGGTGGGCGGGAAACCTGGGTGCCGGTGGTCACCTCGGACTACCTGGCGCGCTTCCTCGCCGCCGTCCCCGAGCACGCACCGGACCGCGCCGAACTGTGGCCGCTGGACGAGAGCACCCCGTACCTGCCCGAACTGATCAGGCGGTTCGCCCACCGCCTCGGGGTCCGGGCACCCCGGTTCCGGGTGCCCACCGGGCTGCTGCGGGTGCTTCCGCCGCGGTTGACCGGCGCCGACCCGGAGACACTGAGCTTCCTGTCCAGCGACACCTACCCCACCGCCTCGGCGCGGGCCATGGCCGACCGGGCCGGCCTGCGGCAACCGCCCCTGCCGGCCGCACTGGACGCCTGGGTGGACCACCTGGTCGCGACCGACTTCGGCCGCCGGCCGCTGAGCGGGGTGTAGGAGCGGCGGGCCACGGGTACCCAAGTGCTTGCGCGGGTCAACGATGCCCGCGCACTCGCAGGCTGAAACCAGCGGCCACCAGAGACCGATCACTCGATCCGCTCCGTGAGGAAACCCGCTGGATGACTGCGTCCACGCTCGACCAGAACCCCGCCCGGACCACCGCGAACCACCGCCGCGACGACGGCGCGTACCAACACCTGGTGCCACTGCTGGCCGAGCTGGCCACCATCCCCGACGGCGACTCGCGCCGGGACGACCTGCGTCACCACCTGGTGACCGGGTACTGGCCGCTGGCCGGCAACCTGGCCCGCCGCTACGCCAACCGCGGCGAGTCCCTGGAGGACCTGCGGCAGGTGGCGCTGCTGGGCCTGGTGCAGGCGATCGACCACTTCGAGCCGGAGCGCGGCACCGGCTTCCTGGCCTATGCCGTGCCGACCATCCGGGGCGAGCTTCGGCGGCACTTCCGGGACCGGGGGTGGGCGATGCGCGTGCCCCGCCGGATCAAGGACCTGCACGTGTCGGTGCACTCGGTCCTCGGCGAGCTGTCCCAGGACCTGGGCCGGGCCCCTCGGCCCAGCGAGATCGCCGAGCGACTGGACGTGCCGGTCGACGAGGTGATCGAGTGCCTGGACGCGGCCCAGGCCTACCGTTGCGACTCGCTGGACAAGACGCTGGGCGAGACCGACGGTGACAACCAGAGACTCGGCGACATGCTCGGCGCCGAGGACCCCGACCTGGAACTGGTGGAGGACGTCCAGGCCCTGCGCCCGATGCTGGCCGAGCTGCCCGCGAGGGAACGCCGGATCCTCCTGATGCGGTTCTACGCCAACCTGACCCAGACGCAGATCGCCGAGCGCATCGGGCTGTCCCAGATGCACGTCTCCCGGCTGCTCGGCCAGACCCTCGGTCAGCTCCGCCAGCGGCTGCGCCCGGCCTGAGCGCCCGACTCAGCCGAGCTCGGGCAGGCCGCCCAGGTCGGTGATCCGCTCGGCCAGGTCGCGGACCTTGACGTTGTGGTCCTGGGACAGCTTCACGATCTTGGCGAAGGCCGCCTCCTCGGACAGCCCGCTGTGGGCCATGACGATGCCGGTCGCCTCCCCGATCGTTCGCCGCGACTCCAGCGCCACCTGCAGGTGCCGCTCGTAGCGGGCGGCGGACAGCGCCACCGCGCTGTGCGCCGCGAGCACCCACCCCACGTGCTCGAACTCGGCGGTGAACGCCCCCGGCCGGGAGGAGTACATGTCCAGCGCACCCAGCTCGTGCTCCCGGGTGTAGAGCAGGAACCCCATGATCGACCCGATACCGAGCTCGCGGGCCTCCGGCGCATACCGGGGCCAGCGTTCGGCGCTGTCGGAGAGGTCCTCGATCCGGTAGACCTCCTCCTTGTTGCGCTCCGCGTCGAAGCACGGCCCCTCGCGGAACCGGTCCTGCAGCCGGTCCGAAGCCACCACGACGTTGTCGGTCGTGGCCAGGGTGTGCACCCGGCCGTCGCGCACCTCGAGGATTCCGGCGGCGTCGCACCCGTCCACCATCCGCACCACCGAGTTCACGATGGTGTCGAGGGTGGCCTGCACCGACTCCTGCGCGAGCAGGTCGCGCGCCAGCTCGGCCAGGTCGGTCGCCAGCGCGGCCCAGCGCACCTCAGCCACCGCTCACTCCTCGACTTGGCCCGCCCGACGTGGATACAAACGATCGTGGCACGGACGGACGGCCACCGCCACGGCTCGAGCGCGGTTTGCCGCCCGGCCAGCGGGTAGCCGAGAGGGATGAGACTTGGCGTGCTGGACCGGGCGGTTCGGCAGGACGGGGCATGAGGGAACGACTAAAACCGCGCGCGTCCGGGTAGCCCCGACCTATGGGCTCCGACCGGGACGACCGCCGCGATCAGTGCCCGGACTCGGCTCCGGGCACCCTTGGTGAGGGGTTCGCGCTGAGTGACCTGACCTACGAGCAGCTGTGGATCGACTACATCGCGGTCGGCGGCGAGCTCGCCCGCAACCAGCTCGAGGAAACGCTGCGGACCGGGGCGCCGATCTCTCGGCTCGAGCACGACCGGCTGGCGGTCGTGCTGAACGAGCACTTCCGGTCGCACGGGCTCGGCGAGCGGGTGCCCTACGCCGAGGATCTCTGAGCGTCGGCGGATCGGAAACATCACTCCCCGCTGGACACCGCCCGGTTTGGCGGTCGCTCAGCGGGTAGTCCTTCCCTACCGGCAGGTACACCGACGACGAGGAGGATGAGGATGACGGTCAAGACCGCCGACGGCCCGATCCTGCTGCCGGACACGGCCCGGCTGGCCAACGGGAAGAACTTCGCCGCCGTATCCACCGTGCTGCCCGACGGTCGCGTGCAGACCCAGATGATCTGGGTGCACACCGAGGACGGAGCGCTGGTGCTCAACACCGAGGCGCACCGCGCCAAGTTCCACAACCTGCGCCGGGACCCGAAGGTCACCGTGCTGATCCGGGACGAGCAGGACCCGTACCACTACGCCGAGGTGCGCGGGCACGTCGTGGAGACGGTGCGGGGCGACGCGGCCCGGGCGCACATCGACGAGTTGGCCCGGAAGTACACCGGCGGCCCCTACCCGCCCGGGAACATCCGCTCGGAGCGGGTGCTGCTGAAGATCACCCCGGACCGGCAGACCGTGGTCGACCAGCGTCACGGGGTCGCCGACTGAGCGGGCTACCGATCACTGTTCCGCCGGCCCGCGAAGCGCAGCATGGCCGGCAGCGCGAACCACATGAACAGGAAGAAGCAGGCCACGAAGGCCGCGATCGTCTCGGCGATGGGTGCGCCGATCACGACGTCGAGCACCAGCAACAGGGCGCCGGCCACGGTGAACAGCAAGGCGCCCAGTCCCGCGAGCACGCACCAGTGCACCATGCGCACCAGCTGCACCTTCAGGCCGACCTGAAACTGCAACCGGTGCGCCGCCACGGGTGCGATGAGCAGGGCCGTGGTGACCGCGCAGGAGACCAGGGTGATCACGTACACGTCGCGCTGGAAGGGGGTGACGTGCTCGAACCGCTCCATGAAGGACAGGCTCAGCAGGAATGCGAACAGGATCTGCACACCGGTCTGCGCCACGCGCAGCTCCTGCAACAGCTCGCCGAAGTTCCGGTCCGCGCGCTGCAGCGTGCTCTCGTTCCTGGTCACTCTTCCGGGTTACCCCAAAGGGTGAACAAGAAACTCCCGGACTTCCCGGAGCTACTGCTCCTCGATGAGCTTCACCAGGAGGCTGCGGGTCTCGGCGGCCGAGATCGCGGCCGCGCTGATTCGGTCGATCACCATGGCGTAGATGTCCACGTCCACGGGTTTGTCCAGGTAGAGCGCGCTGGTCAGCTGCTCCAGGTAAACGATGTCGGCCACGTCGGGGTCGGCGAACCGGAGCACGATGAACGGGCCTCCGGCGGCGGCGTACCCGCCCGCGTGGAACGGCACGGTCTGCAGCGTCACGTTCGGCAGCTCGCTCAGGTCCAGCAGGTGCCCGAGCTGTGCCTGCATCACGCTCGGGTCGCCGAACGGCCGGCGGAGCGCGACCTCGTCCACCACCATCCACACCATCGGTCCCTGCGCCGAGGTGAGGATGTCCTGCCGGGCCAGCCGCAGGTCCACCCGCTGGTCGATCTCGTCCATGGAGGCGTTCGGGTAGCCGAGCCTGATCACCGCGCGGGCGTAGTCGGCGGTCTGGAACAGCCCGGGCACGCAGTGCACCTGGTAGCTGCGGATCGTGGAGGCCGCCTGCTCCAGCCCGATGTAGGTCTCGAACCACGCCGGCAGCACGTCGCTGTACCGGTTCCACCAGTCCGGTGTCGTGGCCTGGCGGGCCAGGCTCAGCAGCGCGTCGCGCTGGCGGCCGTTCTGGACGCCGTAGAGGGTCAGCAGGTCCGCGACCTCGCGCGTCTGCTGACCGATCCGCCCCAGCTCGAGGCGGCTGATCTTCGCCTCCGAGGCATGGATCATTTCACCCGCGTGCTGGCGGGACATGCCCTTCAGCTCGCGCAGGCGGCGCAGCTGCGCGCCCAACATCAACCGCAGTACGGTCGGGCCACCGGGCTGGGTGCCGTCACCGAGTGAAGGGCCCCAGGGCGGCTCCCTAGTACCAGTGGTCACAGCTCCCCCGTTTCTCGGACAAAGCCGAGACCGACCAGCGCGGATCAATATCGTAGCGACAACGACCCGCTGGCCCCTAGCCGCCGTCGGAGGTAGTGCGCCGGTCGCCCGGCCGCGCGGTACGGTCGGCGGATGTTCGGTCGTGCCTGGGGGATCGGGCGGTCCCTGGCCATGTACCACGGCATTCCGGGCCGGTACCGGCGGATGGCCCGCTTCTACCGCCAGTTCCTCGGGCCCGGGGACCTGGCCTTCGACATCGGCGCCCACGTGGGCAGCCGGGTGCGCGCCTGGCGGCGGCTGGGCGCGCGGGTGGTCGCGGTGGAACCGCAGCCCGACTGCCTGCGCGTGCTGCGCCTGTTCTTCGGCCGCGACCCGGAGGTCACCATCGAGCCGGTGGCGGTCGGCGCGGTGGCCGGCCAGGCCCGGCTCGGCGTATCCACCACCACCCCGACGGTCTCCTCGATGTCACCGGGGTGGATCGACTCGGTGTCCGGGGACAGCGGCTTCTCCCGCGTGCGATGGGACCGCTCGGTCGAGGTCCGGGTGGTGACCCTGGACGACCTCATCCGGGCGCACGGCGAGCCGGCCTTCTGCAAGATCGACGTCGAAGGGTTCGAGACCGACGTGCTCGCCGGGCTCAGCCGGCCCCTGCGCGGGCTGTCCTTCGAGTACCTGCCGCCGGCGCACGACGCGGCGCTCGCCGCACTTGGCCTGGTCGAGAAGCTCGGGCCGTACGAGTTCAACTACTCGCCGATCGAGACCATGCGGCTGGCCGGCGACCGCTGGCTGGACGCGGCGGAGCTGGCCCGGTTGCTGGACCGGTTCCGCCCGCTGGGCCGCTCCGGGGACGTCTACGCCCGCCGGCCCACCAGCTGATTCGCCTCCCCCGCCGAGCAGGCGCCGTTGAACGCGAGCAGCAGCGGGACCCGGCCGCTGGTGTCGATGCGGCACACGGCCGCGTCGATCAGGAACATCCGCCAGCCCACCTCGTGGTCCACGCCCAACGCCCAGGTGACCGCCGCCTTGATCGGCGACACGTGGCTGACCACCACCACGTCCCGGCGCGCGGCATCCTCGGCCAGCTCCTCGCAGGCCTCGTGCACCCGGGCGCACACCTCGGTGAGCGACTCGCCGCCGGCCGGCACGAAGTCCGGATCCTCCCGCCAGGTCAGCCACTCCCCGTCGTCCAGCGCCGATGCCGGCCGGCCGTCCAGTGCACCGTAGTCCATCTCGATCCAGCGCTCGTCCAGCTCCACCTGGTCGACGTCGACGACGCCGGGCCGGGCGCCGGCCAGCACCGCGGCGGTGTGCCGGGCGCGGGTCAGGGGGCTGGAGACGATCCGGTCGGGTTTCGGCAACGAGGCGGCTAGGGCACACGCCTGGTGGTACCCGGTCTGGTTCAGCGGCGGGTCGGCCCGTCCCAGCAGCAGCCCCCGGGCGTTGGCATCGGTCTGGCCATGCCGCACGAGGATCAGCATTCTTTCACTCTAGTGGGTGTCGCCAGCGGGAGGCACCGGCTGAACGGGCGCCGGTAGCAGCAGCATCCCCAGCCCGGGCAGGCAGGCGATCAGGCTGAGCGTGCCGTAGACCACGGCTACTGTCAGCCCCTGTTGCGCCCCCAGGCCCACCGCCCCGAAGGCCGCTGTGGCGACCGCCTCGCGCGGGCCCCAGCCGCCCACGCTCAGCGGCAGGCCCATTGCGAACAGCGCCAGGAGCAGCAACGGGAGCAGCTCGCCGAGCGCGGCCGTCGAGCCCGCCTCCCGGGCGGCGATCACGAACAGCGCGAGGTACCCGGCCAGGGTGGCCGCCGAGAGCAGCACCACCCACGGCCAGGTGCCCAGGGAGCACAGCCCGGTGCGGGCGTCCTCGAGCGCCGTCCGCAGCGCGCGGCGCAGCCGCCCGGACCGCGGCAGCACGACCGCAAGCACCACCGCCAGGGCGGCAAGGAGCGCAAACCACGCCGGGGAGAGGTCGAAGGCCACCGGCAGGGGCGGCCGGGCTAGCAGCACGCCGACCCCGACCACCATCAGCACCAGCAGGCCGGCCGACCGCTCGTAGACCACCGCGCGGACACCTCGGCCCAGGTCGCCGGAGCTGCGGCCGTGGCTGACCCCCCGGTGCAGGTCACCGAGCACTCCCGAGGGCAGCACCGAGTTGAGGAACACCGACCGGTAGCAGGCCGCCACCGCCGCCGCGAGCGGCAGCCGCAGCCCCAGTCCCCGCGCCACCAGACACCACCGCCACGCGCTGAGCACGGTGGTCAGCAGGCCGATGGCGAGCGCGGCGAACACCGAGCCGGCGTCGATGGCCCGCACACCGTCGAGCACCGCACCGGTGCCCAACCGGGCCACCAGCGCAACCAGGATGCCGATCCCGACCAGCGCCCGCAGCCAGGGCGCCAGCACCCGCCGCCTCACCCGGCACCGCCCGGCAGCGCGAGCACGTCCAGGTGGCCGACCACGGCCTCCAGGTCAGCGGCGCCCAGCCGGCGGCGCAGGTACCCGTCGGCGTGCCGCCGCAGGTCCGGTCGTTGTTCGCAGGCGGCAGCGAGCCAGCCCCGCAGCCACTCCTCCAGCAGCTCCGCCCGGTCGGCGTCGAGGCGCCACGGGCTGGGCGCGGTTCGCACCTTGGCGCCCAGTCGCGCGAATGCGTCGACGGCGGCCCGGCCGGCGTCCGGCCCGAGCAGCCGGCGGCCGCCGGTCCGCCGCCGCTGGTGGGCGTCGAATGCGGCCGCGAACTCGGCGTCCAGCGGCTCGGCCGGTTCGAGCCGTGCGCCGCCGCTCACGGTCAGGGTGAACAGTGCCGCACAGCCCGCGCCGACGCAGGCGCCGGCCAGCCGGTCCACCTCTTCCCGGGTGAGCAGATCGAGCAGGGCGGACGCGGTCACCAGCGATGTGCCGGCCAGGTCACCGGCGTCCAGACCGGTGGCGTCCCCCAACACGGTTTCGGTGGTCACCGGTTCGCCGTGGGCGGCCGCCGACGGCAGGCCGGCGCTCGCGCGGGCCAGCAATCCGGGGTCGCGGTCGCAGAGCACCCAGTGCTGCGGTCCGGGCAGCCGGCCGGCCAGCCAGCGGCCCATCGAACCGGAGCCGCACCCGAGGTCCCTGATCACCAGGGGCCCGCTCAGCCGGGCGCGCAGGGGCTCGACCAGCTCCGGGGCCCGGGCCGACGCGTCGGCGCCCTCCCGCAGGGTCAGCCACTCCGGCGTGCACACCGGGGACCCGGGCACGCTCAGCCGCGCGTCCCAGGCAGCCGTTCCAGCACCCCGATCAGGCGCCGCAAGGTCACTTCCCACCCGTCCAGCCTGCCGCGCCGCCTCCGGGCCGATGCACGGACCCCCGCACGCTGCGCCGGGCGGGCGAACCAGCTGCGCAGTGCGGCGGCCAGCGCCGATGCGTCGTTCGGCGGCACCAGGATGCCCGGCACCCCGCCTTCCGGGTCGTCGCCGAGGGCCTCCCGCACACCGCCGACGTCCGCCGCGAGCACCGGAATGCCCCGGGCCAGCGCTTCCGTCGCGACCATGCCGTAGGACTCCACGCGCGACGGCAGCACCAACAGGTCGGCCGCGTCGAACGCCTCGGCCATTTGCGCGCCGATCCGGGGCCCGGTGAGGCGCAGCCGGTCGGCCAGCCCGTTGCGCCCGATCGCCGCCCGCACCGAGGCCACGAACTCGGGCCGGCGACCCAGCGGCCCGACCAGGTCACAGTGCCAGGGCTCGCCGGGCATCTCGGCGAGGGCCGACACCAGCAGGTCCTGCCCCTTGGTCGGGGTCACCGAACCCACGCACAGCAGGCGGCTCGCCCCGTCCGCGCCGGCGGCCAGCGGCGCGGGGTCCACGCCGGGCGGAACGACGTGCACCCGCTCCGGGGCGAGCCCGTGACCCGCGAGCAACCGGTCCGCCGACCAGTTGCTGGTGGCCACCACCGCACCGGCCAGGCGCAGGGCCTCCCGCTCGCGCGCGGCCAGCCCGGGCGGCGCCCCCAGCTCGTCGCCGAGCGGCAGGTGCACCAAGACGACCAGCGCCAACCGGCTCGCCGGCGCGGCCAGGACGTCCGGGACCCCGCAGGCCACCAGCCCGTCGATGAGCACGGCCGCCCCGTCCGGCACGGCCGCCAGTGTCCGGGCCAGCAAGTCCCGGTCGGCGGGAGACGGTCGCGGCCACGACCCGGGCACCGCCGACTCGTGCACCCTCCACCCGGATGCGTGCAGGTCCCGGCAGATCCGGCGGTCGTAGGCGTTGCCCCCGCTGGGCAGCGCCGGGTCGTCGATGTCCCCGGGCACGATCACGTGCACCGAAGGGGCAGCGGTCACAGGGTGCGTTCGTAGCTCGCCCACGCTACGTGCGACTCGTGCAGCGCGACCGCGATCCCGGCCAGGCCGTGCGCGCCCTCGCCCAGCGCCCCGGCGGCCACCTTCTCCGCGAGCCGGTCGGCGATGAACTTGGCCAGGAACTCGGTGGACGTGTTCACCCCGGCGAAGGCCGGCTCGTCGTCCAGGTTCCGGTAGTTGAGGCCGGCCAGGACCGCGCCCAGCTCCTCGGTGGCCAGCCCGATGTCCACCACGATGCCGTCGGCGTCCAGCTCGGCCCGCCGGAACGTCGCATCCACGACGTAGGTGGCGCCGTGCAGCCGCTGCGCCGGGCCGAACACCTCGCCGCGGAAACTGTGAGCAATCATGACGTGATCACGAACGGTGATGCTGAACAAGATCTACTCCTCGGGATAGACCACACGCACACACAGGGCCGGCTGTTCACCCGAAGCGAGCCGGGGCAGCAGCCGGGGCAGGTCGTCGAACGGGCACTCGTCGGTGATCAGCGCGTCGAACACCGGGTCGGCGAGCAGCCGCAGGGCCAGGGCCAGCCGGTCGCCATAGGTCCGCCGGGAGCGGCGGGCCGGCGCCACCATCCCGACCTGGCTGGCCCGCACCGACAGCCGGCGCGAGTGGAACGCCTCGCCGAGCGGAATGCGCACCGGCCGGTCCCCGTACCAGCTCAGCTCGATCACCTCGCCCTCGTCGGCGAGCAGCTCCAGGGACCGGGCCAGCCCGGCCTCGGTGGCGCTGGCGTGCACCACCAGGTCACACTCCCCCGCCGCGCCCTCGGGCGGGGCGAAACCCACTCCGAGCGCCTCGGCCACCGCCGCCCGCCCCGGGTCCACGTCGACCAGCTCGACCCGGACCCCGGGGAACCGGCCGAGCACGGCCGCGACGCAGCAGCCGACCATCCCGCCGCCGACCACCGCAATCCGGTCGCCGACCAGCGGGGCCGCGTCCCACAGCGCGTTCACCGCGGTCTCCACGGTGCCGGCCAGCACCGCGCGCGCCGCCGGCACGTCCTCCGGAACCGGGGTGACCGAGGCGGCCGGAACCACGTACCGGGTCTGGTGCGGGTAGAGGCAGAACACCGCGCGGCCGAGCAGCTCGGGCGGACCGTGCTCGACGACGCCGACGTTCAGGTACCCGTACTTGACCGGCGCCGGGAACTCGCCGTCCTGGAAGGGCGCCCGCATCCGGGTGAACTGGCTCTCCGGCACGCCACCCCGGAAGACCAGCGTCTCGGTGCCCCGGCTGACCCCCGAGTAGAGCGTGCGGACCCGCACCTCGTCGCGGCCGGACGCGGGTACCGCCACCCGGCGGATCTCCCCTTGGCCCGGAGCGCGGAGCCAGAAGGCGCTCGCGCTGTGCTCCACCTGGTCCCTCCAACCCGGGCCGAACGGCCGGCTCGTCCTACTCCGTGCGGGGACCGTGCATAGTGGTCCGGTGGCGACCATAGTCCCGCAAGTCCCGCCCCGGGCCGGGCAGCTGGCCGCGGCGGCGGCCGGGCAGTTGGTGCTGCTCGGCGCGCTCTCCGCCGGCGCCGGCCTGGGGCCGGTCGGCTGGGTGGCCGGGGCCGGGTACGCCGCCGCCCTGCTCACCCTGCTCACCGCCGCCGCCCGGCGTGCCTCGGTCACCGCGCTCGGACCGGCCAACCTGGTCACGCTGACCAGGGCCGTGCTGGTCGGCGGGGTCACCGCGCTGGTGGCGGGCGGGCTGCACAGCGGCGACGCGGCCCTCGCGCCGCTGGTGGTGATCACTACCGTTGCACTGGTGTTGGACGCGGTGGACGGCCGGGTGGCCCGGCGCAGCGGCACGGCGTCCGCGCTCGGCGCCCGGTTCGACATGGAGGTGGACGCGTTCCTCCTGCTGGTGCTGAGCGTGTGGGTTGCCCAGCTGCTCGGGCCGTGGGTGCTGGCCATCGGCGCCATGCGCTACGCGTTCGTGGTGGCCGGCTGGTTCACCCCGTGGATGCGGGCCGAGCTGCCGCCCCGGTACTCCGCCAAGGTGGTGGCCGCCCTGCAGGGGGTGGTGCTCACCGTGGCCGCCGGCCAGGTGCTCCCCGTTCCGGCCTCGGTTGCCGTGGTCTCCTCGGCATTGGCGTTGCTGACCTGGTCGTTCGGGCGGGACGTCGCGTGGCTGTGGCGCAACGCCCCGGCCGCCCGCCCACGGGGGGCGACGTGAGGAGGGCGACCACCGTCCTGGCCGGGCTGCTCGTGCTGTTCGCCCTGCTCCTGCCGAGCGAGACCAACGGCCTGGATCCCGCCGCGTTCCTGCGCATCCCGGTCGAGGCGCTGCTCGGGGTCGCGCTCGTGCTGGTGCTACCGGTGCGGGCGGGCCGGGTGGTCGCCGCGCTCGGCGGCCTGCTCCTCGGGCTGCTGACCATCCTGAAGATCGTGGACCTGGGATTCGCCACGGTCCTCTCACGGCCGTTCGACCCGGTGGTGGACTGGAGCCTCATCGGCTCCGGCGTGGAGTTCCTCAGCGCATCGATGGGCCGGACCGGCGCGATCGCCGCCGTCGTCGGCGCGGGGTTGCTGGCCGGCGCCGTGCTCCTGCTCCTGACGCTGGCCGTGCTGCGTCTTTCCCGGGTCGTGGTCCGGCACCGGGCCGCGGCGGCCCGAACGGCGGCGGCGCTCGGCGTGGTCTGGCTGACCTGCGCGGTGCTCGGCGCGCAGCTGGTCCCCGGCCTGCCGGTGGCCGCCGCGAACACCGCCGGCGCCGCCTACACCCACGCCGTCGGGGTGCGGACCTCGCTGCACGACCGCGACGAGTTCGCCCGGCAGCTGGTCGCCGACCCGTACCGGGACATCCCGGCCGACCGCCTGCTCACCGCGCTGCGGGGCAAGGACGTGGTGCTGGCCGTGCTGGAGAGCTACGGGCGTTCGGCCGTGGAGGGGCCGGAGTTCGCCCCGGCGGTCGCTCCCCTGCTGGACGAGGGCACCCGCCGGCTGGACGCGGCCGGGTTCGCCTCCCGCAGCGCGTTCCTCACCTCCTCCACGTCCGGCGGCGGCAGCTGGTTGGCGCACGCGACGCTGCTGTCCGGCCTGTGGATCGACAACCAGCAGCGCTACCGGGACCTGGAGGCGAGCGACCGGGGGACCCTCAGCAGTGCGTTCCGCCGGGCCGGGTGGCGCACTGTCGGGGTCATGCCGGGGGTCACCTCGCCGTGGCCGGAGGCGGGCTTCTACCAGTACAACCGGATCTACGACGCCGGGCAGCTGGGTTACCGGGGCCCCAAGTTCAGCTGGGCCACCATGCCCGACCAGTACACGCTGAACACCTTCCAGCAACTGGAGCGCTCGGCGCCGGGACGCCCGCCGGTCATGGCGGAGATCCCGCTGGTGTCCAGCCACGCGCCGTGGTCGCCGCTGCCCCGGCTGGTGGCCTGGCACGACGTGGGCGACGGCCAGGTGTTCAACTCGATGAACGCTCCGGGCGCCGAACCCAACGCGATCCTGACCAGGGACCCGGCCCGCGTGCGCGCCGACTACCGCGCCTCGATCGAGTACTCGCTCAACAGCCTGATCTCCTACGTGGAGACCTACGGCGACGACCGGCTGGTGCTGGTGTTCCTCGGCGACCACCAGCCGTCCCCGATCGTCACCGGTGAGGGCGCCGGCCGGGACGTGCCGATCACCATCGTCACCCGCGACCGCGCCCTGCTGGACCGGATCTCCGGCTGGCACTGGCAGGCGGGCCTCCGCCCCCACCCGGACGCCCCGGTCTGGCGGATGGACGCCTTCCGCGACCACTTCCTCACCGCCTTCGGCCCACCCTGACCCCACCCGTTCCCCCCACCCGATTCAGTCACTTCAGCACGGTGATTCAGTCACTTCAGCAGGGTGATTCAGTCAGTTCAGCACGGTGGTTCGGTCACTTCAGCACGGTGGTTCAGTCACTTTCTCCGGGTAGTCCCAGTGCAGGGGCGACCCCGGGCGGTACCGCGCGGGGAGCGCCTCGGGCTCGGCCGACGCCGCCTCGGCGACCTGCGCCTCGGTCAGCAGCGTGACCAGCCGGGCCGGGAGCGCGTCGGCCGGGGCGAGGTAACCGGTTTCCACGTAGGCGCGCAGCTCGCGCTCCACCAGTTCCCCGATCGGCCCCGGGTAGGCCCGGCGGGCGTAACGGGCCGCGCGCAGCGTGCGGTGGGTGGCATCGACATCCAGGCGTGCGGAGGTACTCATACCGGCGGAACCCCGGCCGGGGGCGCACGGTTGCGTCAGACGCTCAGCGGACCGCGGTACGCCGGCGGTACGGGGTGTCGTTCCGGCCGGTCGGCCGCAGCATGTCCAGGTAGTAGCCCCCGCCCCAACGTGTCCGGTCCGTGCCCAGCGCGCGCAATCGCTCCACGTCGGACTCGCGCACGCTCAGCCGGGCGCCGAACCGGCGCTCGAAGCTCACGTCGTCCACCACGCCGCGCAGCACGTCGGCGGTCGAACCGGCCGCCCGGACCGCCCCGGCCTCCAGCACCACGACCTGGTCGGCCAGGGCGCGGGCGAACATGATGCTGTGCGTGGTGAGCAGGATCGTGCCGCCGGTCCGCCGCTGCCACGCCCGGATGGCGGTGACCTCGGCATCCACGTGGTTGATGTCCACCGCCCAGCTCGGGTCGTCGACAATGACCAGCGCCGGGTCCCCGACGAACGCCTGGGCCAGGCACAACCGGTGCCGCGTGACGCTGTCCACCTCGGCGGCCGGCCGGTCCGCCACCTCGCTCAGGTGCCAGTCACGGGCATGGGCGGCGGCCCGTTCGGCGGCGTCCGCGCGATCGGGCCGGAGCACTCCGGCGAGGTTCTCCAGCACGGTGCTCGATCGGTCGATGAAGTGGTCGTAGCTGCGGTTGGCGCCGAACAGCAGCCCGAACCCGCGCGCGGCGGCGGCCAGCCGGTCGCCCTCCCACAGCGGTCGCCCGCCGACCCGGATCTCCCCCGTCGTCGGTTTCAGGTCCCCCGCCAGGTGGCGGGCCAGCACCGTCTTGCCGGAGCCGCTCTGTCCCATGACCGCAGTCGTGCGGCCAGCCGGCACCAGCAGGTTGACCCGGTCCAGGACCCGGCGACCGCCGGCCTCGGTGCTCACCGCGTCGAACTCGACCGGCGCCGGGGAGCCGCCGGGCAGCGCGCGGCCCTGACCGCCCGGCCCGCGAGCGCGCATCGCATCCCCTCACACTCGGCCCCGCTGTGTCCCGCAACTACCCAGTTCCGCAACTATGCATCGGAAACGTCGCACCGCGCCACACCGGTGTACTGAGAGCGACGACTCGCGGGGAGGGTTAGAGGCCGATGCGGTCGGTGACCTCGAGGTAGTGGTGGTCGAGCCCGCCGAACAGCTGCTGGCTGGACCAGGCGCGCCGGTAGTAGAGGTGTGTGTCGTGCTCCCAGGTGAACCCGATGCCGCCGTGGACCTGGACGGTCTCCACGGTGACGTCGCGGAACGCCTCGCCGCAGTAGGCGGCGGCCACCCGGGCGGCGACCGGAGCCTCGGCGTCCCCTTCGGCGAGCGCGGCGGCGGCGTAGCGCGCGGTGGACCGGCCGAACTCCACCTGCCGCAGCATGTCCACACACCGGTGCGCGACCGCCTGGAACGACCCGATCACCTGGCCGAACTGCCGGCGGGTCTTGGCGTACTCCACCGCCATGTCCAGGCACGCGGCCATTCCGCCGGCCTGCTCGGCGGCCACCGCCACCAGCAGCTGGTCCAGGGCACCGGCGACCAGCTCCGGGGCCTGGCCCGGGATGCCGACCGGCCGCGCCGGGGTGTCCGCCAGCTCCACGCCGGCGATCGAGCGGGCGAGGTCGAGCGAGGTCATCGGGGTGCGGGTGAGCCCGGGCGCGCCGGCGTGCACGGCGAACAGGGTGGCGTTCCCGTCCTCGTCGCCGGCGGTGACCAGCAGCAGGTCGGCGTCGGCACCGTCCAGCACGAAGCTCTTCGCCCCGGTCAGCCGCCACTCGCCGTCCCGCCGGGTCGCGGTGGTGCGCGGCGCCAGCCAGCCGCCGTCCGCCTCGGCCGCGGCCAGCGTGGCGATGCACTCGCCGGCCGCGATCGGCGGCAGCAGCTCGGCCCGCGCGGACTCGTCGCCGCTGGCCAGCAGCACCGGGACGGCGGCGCCGACGGTGGCCAGGTAAGGCCCCCGATACAGCGCGCGACCCATCTCCTCGAAGACGATGTGCGTCTCCAGCACGGTCTGCCCGAGGCCGTCGTACTTCTCGGGCACGGCCAGCGCGGCCAAGCCCATCTCGGCGGCCAGCTGGCGCCAGAGTGCCCGGTCGAAGCCCTGGCCCTCGGTGCGCAGGGCGTCCAGGGGGGCCTTGTCGGCCAGCAGGCGGCGCACGGTGTCCCGCAGCTGACGCTGCTCGGTCGTGTCGACCAGTGCGGTTTGGCTCACCATGACGATTTCCTCAGTTTGGGCGGGGCAGGCCGAGCACCCGCTGCGCGATCACGTTCTTGAGCACCTCGTCGGTGCCGCCACCCAGCCGGTAGCCGGGGGCGCCGAGGATCACCGAGGTCCAGGCGTAGGTACCCCACTCCCCGGTGTCGGCGGCCGCCTTCGGGCCGAGCACCTCGGCCACGAACCGGCCCAGCCGGGCGATGTTGTCGGACAGCGCGATCTTGTGCAGCGCGGCCTCCGGGCCGGGGCTGTCACCGGCCCGGGCCCGCGCCCCGGCCACCTGCTGCGCATAGCGGGCCACCCGCAGCTGCACCTGCAACTCGCCGAACGCCCGCCGCACCACCGGGTCCTCCGCCGCGCCCGGCGTGTGCCGGACCAGCTCGGCCAGCCGTTCGGTGGACAGGATCCCGGCGCCGCCGAACGAGCTGTGCCCCATCGCGTTGCGCTCGTTGGACAGGGTGGTCAGGGCAACCGGCCAGCCCTCCCCCTCGGCGCCCAGCCGGGCCGAGTCCGGCACCACCACGTCGTCCAGGAACACCTCGTTGAACGCGGCTCCGCCGGTCATCTGGCGCAGCGGCCGCACGGTGACACCCGGCGCGCGCATGTCGACCAGGAACGCGGTGAGGTTGCGGTGGCGTGGCCCGTCGGCCGTCCTGCAGATGATCTCGCCGATGTCCGAGAGGTGAGCGCCGGAGGTCCACACCTTCTGCCCGGAGACCCGCCAGTCCCCGTCCTCCCCGCGCACCGCCCTGGTGCTCAGCGAGGCCAGGTCGGAGCCGGCTCCCGGCTCCGAGAACAGCTGGCAGGAGATCAGCTCGCCGGAGTACAGCTTGGGCAGGTAGTGCCGCTTCTGCTCCTCGGAGCCGTGCCGCAGGATGGTCGGCGCGATCATGCCGAGGCTGATCGTGAGGGAGGAGTCGCCGGGCACCTGGTAGCGGCGCACCACCCGCTCGAAGGCCCACTGGTGGGCGCCGGAGAGGCCGCGCCCGCCGTACTCGGGCGGCCCGGTGATCCAGCCGAGGCCGGCCTCCCAGAGGCCCCGCCGCCAGGCCCGGATGGCCGGCATCGCGTCGGCCTCGGTCTCCGGGTCCGGCTCCTGGAACACCCGGACCTCGTCGTCGCCCTCGCCCCAGACGAACCGCTTGCTCCGCTCGTCCCCGGCCGCCTTCGGATAGTGCGCGGCCAGGTACCGCTCCGCCTCGGCGGCGAGCTCCTCGACCGTCATCTACCGCTCCCTCGCTCGCCGCCCGGCCGGCGACCCGGCCTCGCCCCTGGTGGGCAGGGCGATCACCGCGCTGCCCGGCATAGTCGTCTCGCCCCGCTGGTTCACCGCCCTGGTCTCCACGTCCACGACGTGGTCGCCGTCCTCGTCGACGCGCTTGCCGATGACCTCGCCGCGCAGTTCGACCACGTCGGACAGGTAGACGAACTTGCGGTACTCCGCCCGGCACTCCTTGATCCAGGCGTGGTCACCGGCCCAGTGGGTGAGCTGGTGGATCTGCCAGCACTGCCGCTGGAAACCGACGTCGTACTGGAACGCCACGCCCATCGCCTGGGCGGCCTGGTAGTTGTAGTGCACCGAGTAGATCGGCTCCTGGGCACCGGTGATCGGGTCCCGGAACGCCCACGCCGGGTGGGCCCGGTAGTCGTGCAGCGAGGCCGCGTGCGCCTTCAGCCGGGGAATCGGCGTGCCGCCGCCGGCGACGAAGGCGATCTCGTCGGTCAGCCCGATCGGGCCCTTGGTGACCACGTCCAGCTCCTCGCCCTCCCGCACGTCCTCCCAGTACCGGGGTTCCGCGCCCCGGGGGCGCTCGGCCAGGATCCGGGCCTCGATCTCGGCCACCTCGGCGGGATCCCAGCGGTGCGGCAGCTCCGGGCCCGGCTGCGCCCCGTTGTCGGCGCCGCGCCGGGCCAGCCGCCGGCCGCGCTCGTAGTTGATCACGTTCCACCGGATGGTGGCGATCCGCTCACCGCGCTGGTTGTGGTAGCTGTTGAGGAACCTGTCGGTGACCGAACGACCGGCGAACTTGCTCGGCG